>DASRFJ010000061.1:0-1531 GCA_035651595.1 Streptosporangiaceae bacterium
ACGAGAACTCCGCCGCCGAGGCAGGCCTGCACATCCGCGACATCCAGGTCCGTGACGCCACCAACTTCCCCCTCACCCTCGTCGCCTACACCGCTGGCCAGCTCCACATCAACGTGACCTACGACCCCCAGCTATTCGACAACGCCACCGCCACCGGCATCGCCCGCCGACTCCAGCTCCTGCTCACTGCCATCGCGGCAGACCCTGCCGCGCCCCCGCACCAGCTCCCCTGGATAACTCCGGCCGAACGAGCCGAGGTGCTTGTTGCCGGCACCGGCCCCGCCCGCGAGGTGCCGCCCGGGACATTCCCCGAACTGTTCCAGGCGCAGGCAGCCCGCACCCCCGACGCGACCGCGCTGGTCTGTGACGGTACCCGGCTGACTTACGCCGAGCTGAACGTCCGCGCCAACCAGCTGGCCCGGCACCTGGCCGCGGCCGGCGCCGCGCCGGAACGCCTGATCGCGCTGGCGCTGCCCCGCACCGCCGACATGGTCACAGCCATCCTCGCCGTCCACAAGACCGGCGCCGCCTACCTGCCCGTCGACCCCGCTCTGCCCGCCGGACGGATCCAGTACCTGCTCGATGACGCCCACCCGGCCGTCGTGGTCACCACTGGCGCCGCGCCACTACCGTCCAGCGCCATCCCCCGGGTGCGCCTGGACGATCCCGGCACCATCGCCGCACTGGCCCGGCAGCCCGGCACCGACCTGGCCGGCCCGGTCGACCCGGCCAGCACCGCCTACGTCATCTACACCTCCGGCTCCACCGGGCAGCCCAAAGGCGTCGTCGTCCCGCACACCGGGCCGGCCAACCTCCGCATCGCGCAGCGGCATGGTTTCCTCGCATCCGACGGTCACCATCCGCTCCGGTTCGCGCTGACCGCACCATTCTCCTTCGACCCCTCATGGGAAGGACTGCTGCTTCTAGCCAGCGGCCACGAACTCCACCTCATCGACGACCACACCCGCACCGACCCCGATGCCCTGACCCGGTACACCGCAGATCACCGCATCGACATCGTCAACAGCACCCCGTCCTACCTGGAGCAGCTCGTCGCAGCGGGGCTCCTGACACAGGAGCGGCACCGGCCCCAGATCATCCTGACCGCCGGCGAGCCCATCTCCGGTCGCCTGTGGCAGGCCCTCGCCGCCGCGGCACCCGGCACCGCCAGCTACAACCTGTACGGCCCCACCGAATGCACCGTCGAAGCCACCGCCACCCCCATCATCACCACCACGCCGCCCGGCATCGGCCGACCGCTACCCAACATCCACGTCTACGTGCTGGACCGGGCGCTGCGCCCCGTTCCGGCCGGCATCGCCGGCGAGCTGTATATAGCGGGGGCAGGGCTGGCCCGGGGATACCTGAATCGGCCGGGGCTGACGGCGACGCGGTTTATCGCATGCCCGTACGGGCCTCCTGGCGGCCGGATGTACCGCACGGGGGATCTGGCCCGCTGGCGCGGGGATGGGCTGCTGGAGTACCTGGGGCGTGCTGATGAGCAGGTGAAGATCCGGGGTTTCCGGATCGA
>DASRFJ010000062.1:0-10544 GCA_035651595.1 Streptosporangiaceae bacterium
GTCGGAATCGTGCTCGCCGTGACCCAGGCAGAACACCGGGCAGGGCGACGCGGAGGCGACGGGCGCGGCGCTCATGCGGCACCCCCGGCGGCGGTCGGCTGGCGGTAGGCGGCCAGGGCGTCGGCGAACTCGGCGCGCACCTGCGTCAGGCCCTCGATCAGCTCGTCGACCTCGGCGAGGCTCAGGGTGACGTCCTGCGCGCTGTCGGCGCCGATCCGCAGGGACAGCGTGTCGTCGTCGTCGATGTGCAGGCTCGCGGCCAGCCAGTCGGCCGGGCGGCGCACGTCGCCGGAGTGCATGTGTTCGCCGTGCTCGTGCTCGTCGCCGATGATGCACCACGGCGGGCAGGGGGTGGCGGGCTGCTCGGGTCCGGGCGGCGGGGCCAGGCGCAGGCGCGGCCGGGTGTTGCTGGCGTAGATGCCGGCGGCCGCCGTGGCGGCGTCGAGGCGGGCGCGCAGCCCGCTCTCGTAGTCGGCGAGCGCGGCCTCGGCGGAGCGCTCCAGCGCGGCGGCCGGGATGCTGGTGCCGCCGTCGCCGGTCACGACGCGCAGCAGCGGAACGGGTTCGGTGGCGCGGGGTGCGCGGGAAGCGGAAACACCGCTAATGTTGCTGGTCAAGGCTGTGACCCTTCCAGGAGGGTTGCGGTCCTAGGTGCCGCATCGGAGGTGAGAGTCCGGTGCGGCACCGCCTTTTTAGGCGGATCCCTAACAGCGTCTCAGCCTGACATTGCCAAGTCAAGGGCTTAGACAGAACGCCTTTAAGCTGTACTCTCGGCTTGTGACCCATCCCACCGAGAGCCGCACCGGCCGCCCCGTCGTGATCTACTGCCGCATCAGCGACGACCGGGAAGGCCGGCAGAACGGCGTCGACCGCCAGGAACGCCAGTGCCGCGCACTCGCCGAACGCAACGGCGATCACGTCGTGCGGGTGTTCGTAGACGACGACCGTAGCGCCTACTCGGGCAAGCCGAGGCCCGACTATCTCAGAATGCTTGCCTTCCTGCGCGACGGGCAAGCCCTCGGCGTGTACGCCCTCGCCCCGACCCGGCTTTATCGGCGCCTGGACGACGGCCTGGAGTTCTTCAAGCTGATCAACGAGCGCGGCCTCGACGTCGAGACGGTCAAGCAGGGCCGCTACAACCTGGGCACAGCTGACGGTCGGCGCGACGCCATGCGTGCGGCCGTGGACGCGCAATACGAGTCCGAGCTGATCGGCGAACGGGTCCGCGACGCCAAAGCCGACGCCATGGCGCAGGGCCTCTACCGAGGCGGACCGCGCCCGTTCGGCTTCGAACCGGACGGGCTCACCGTGCGCACCCTCGCTTGCCCGCACTGCGCCGCCCCGGACGGTTTCACCGTCGACCGCGAGTGCAAGACGTGCGGCTCCCCCGCGGTCAACGCCCACGGCAGCGAGGCATGGCACCTCGAGCAGGCGGTCGACGCGGTGATCGCAGGCGAGTCGCTGCGCTCGATCGAACGCCAGTGGAAGGAACTCGGGGTTCACTCCCCCGAGCGTCGCAAGCGGCAACCGGACGGATCCATGGGACCGGCCGAGGGCCGCCCCTGGCAGTGGACGGCGATCCGCAAAACCCTGATGCGCCCGCGTAACGCCGGGCTGATCGACCACGACGGCGAGGTCATCGGCCGGGCTGCCTGGCCACCGATCGTGGACGAGTCCCGGTGGCTGGCCTGCGTCGCCGTACTGAGCGACCCGCAGCGCCGCTCGACGACCACATACGCCCGCGCGTGGCTCGGCAGCGGCATCTATCGCTGCTGGTGCGGCGCGGCGATGAAAATGAGCACGTCCGGCACGACCCGGCCGCAGCGGGCGGAGGGCGTGAAGTCGCGGCCGGCCTACCGCTGCCCGGTCGACGTCAAGCACTCCAGCCGTGACGCGAAGTCGCTCGACCAGTACGTGCAGGACCGCGCGATCGAGCGCCTGTCCCGCGAGGACGCGGCGCAGCTGCTACTCCCCCGCCCGCGCCTAGAGCCGGTCGAGGACTTCGCCGCACAGGCGAACGCGCTGCGGACCAAGCTCGACTCGATCGCCGCCGACTACGCGGCCGATGCGATCACGCGGGCGCAAATGCTGAAGATGACCGCGGACACCAGGGCGCGGCTGGAGCAGGTCGAGGCCAAGGCCGCCCGCCGCGCGTCGGGTTCGATCCTCGCGTCGCTGCCGCTCGGGACGCCGGATATCGCGGATCAGTGGGACGGCTGGCACCTCGATAAGAAACGCGCGGTCATCGATGCGCTCATGACCGTGACCGTCAACCGGGCGCGGCGCGGTCGGCGGCCGGGGTTCAAGCCGGGCACGGGCGAGACTTATTTCGACTCGTCCACCATCGATATCGAGTGGAAGGACGAGGCGCGGGCCGAGGCGGGCACCGAGTAGTCGGCGGCCACGCTACGCTCGATTCGGCAGGGCAAGGCTTGGCATGGCAGATCTTGGCAGAGCGAGGCGCGGCAAGGCCGGCAGCTTCCCGAAGGTCCGAAAGCACGAGGGCCGCAGCGGCAACCATTGGCGCTGCGGCCCTTTCGCGTGCGCCTACAGCCCGATACCGATCAGCGCGTTGTCGTCGCCGTCCCACCGGTCGACGCTGCGGATGTAGCGGTCAAGTACGGCGGAGTTGGGCACGTGCCCGGTCGTCGCCGCGATCGCCTTGCGGTCCTTGCCCGCCTTCCGAGCTGCGGTTGCCAGACCCGCGCGCACGCTGTGCCCTGTCAGCCGCGCCTCGACCCCGGCACGCTCCCCCGCACGAGTCACCACCTCGCCCGCAGCTTGACCGGATAGGCCACCGAGCAGCCGTCCGTGACGGTCGACGCGGCGGAATGCGGGCCCGTCCGGGTCGTCGAGTCCTGCCGCCTCGACCCACGCCCGCCATGCGCGCACCGGGCACGTCAGCGGGTTGGAGCCGTACGGTACGGCGACGGTGCGCGGCTTCGTCTTGCTCACGCGCACCTCGACCACCAGGCCGTTGGGATCGTCTTGCACGTCGCGCACCATGAGGCCGGCGACCTCGCTGCGGCGCCCGGCGATGGCGAACGCGAGCAGCACCAGCGCCCGGTCCCGCTTGCCGACGAGGGTTAGTTCGCCCTTCTCGTCCGTGGGACACGCGGCGCTGATCCTGCGCAGGTCCGGCAGCAGCAGCGGCGCGGCCTGGCCGCGTCCGCGCGGGGCCTGCTGCTCGGCGGCGGCCCGCCGGCCGTAGTCCTTCAGCAGCTCGCGCGCCGCGCTGGTGTCGTCGGGGCTAACTGTGACGCGGTGCTCGCGGCGCAGGGTGACGACGACGCCGGCCAGGCGCCGATCGATCGTGGTCGGTGCGGCGCCGCGGTCCCAGAGCCAGGCGACGAACGCGCGCAGCGTGCCGCGCGTGGCTGCGGTGGCGGGCAGTTCCTTCGCGGCGGTGAATTCCAGCCACGCCCGCCAGTCGGCGCCATAGGCGCGGGTCGTGTTCGGCGGACGCAGCGCTGCGGCGTGCTGGTCGCTGACTGCGTCGAGGGCGGCGAGGCGCGCAGCAGTCTCCAAGTCATAGGCCGCAACGGCGGCGCTCTGCTGGCGGGGAATCAGTTCGCCAGTCATGTCGGCATGACCTCCTCGACCTCGAGACCGTCCGTGTCAACCACGAACTCAGACTCCTGTCGGCCGCTGCTCTCGCAGAGCAACGCGGGAGGCGGTGCGAGCACCCGGTACAGCCGACCCGGCAGACGCCTTCGCAGAGCTCCGTAGGCGAAGCGCTCTGCCATCGCCCGATCGGCCGTCCATGACCAGCCGCGGCTGTGCTGCGGCGGGGCGCCGCGCCAGAGTTCCATCGATTGCTGAGGGCGCTCGACGCGCTGCCCGTCCCTGGTGTAGCCGGCGGTCCGGAACATCTCGCGCCAGACGTCGTGATCGAGTGCGAGGTTTGGGAACTCACAGTCTGACCAGACGTCGCTGATCGTCGCGGCGAGCGTCGAGACCTCGATCCGCTCCAGCCTCCACGCCTCGGCTAGCAACTCCGGGCCGGGGATACGGCCGGCGCGGCTGAGCAAGAGCTCGAACTCGTCGAGGCTCAGGACTCCCTTGCCGCCACGGATGGTTTCGAGCGCTTCGAGCGCGAGCGGACTCCACTCGTCAAGATCGAAACCCGGTTTCACAGCGGTCACTTTGGTCACTCCCCCACACGATTCTGACCCATGATATGTGAGCTTATCATGGGTCAGACTACTGGGAAGCGCGGGTCAAGGCGCCTGGCAACGGCGATTCACTTATCGCCCTTCCTTGCGGACTCCGACTCGTCGTCGAACTCGTAGGCGCCCGCAGCCTCGTCCTCGACGAGACCAACTTCCGCGATGCGCCGGCCCACCTCTTGGCCGCCCGCGAAGATATCGGGCTGCGGCTCCGGCGTGATCTCATCGAAGCCGATAGCCGGGTCAGCGCGCAGCAGCGGCTCAAGCTCCGTCCTGCTCGGCGCCTCGATCACGCCTCGATACACCAGCAGATCGCGGATCTCGCGCTGCAGAACGCGCGTCGTATGGCCGCGCTGCGCCTGCCGCTGAGCCGCCGACAAGCTCAATCCGCCCGCCGCCTTCAGCCGGGCCTCACGCTCCTGAGTGAGCGTCTGTCCCCAAAGCGCGACCGCAGCGACGCAGATAGTCAACACACTCACACCGAGGCGATCAGCTGTGCGGCGCTCAGCCTCGCCATCCACGCCAGCCACGGCCCGCTTAAGCTCTCCGCGTTTGGACAGCCCCAACTTGACGCCAAGCCTCGCCGCCTCAAGTTCGGTTTGGTACGCCCGCTGCACCGCCTCGCCGGCGTAATCCCAGCCGGGCGTATTGGGCGGGTCATCGAACCAGGCGTCCCGGTCCCCGGAGAGAACGCCGCGGATCACGTCCACAGATGCGCTCGCGGCCGGGGCGAGTTGGACATGGCCCTCGGTGTCGTCCGGGATCAGGTCAGCAAGCGTGGTGTTCAGCGCGCCCGCAACAAGCAGCAGTTCGGGTAGCGACGGCTTGCGGACACCGAGCTCCACTTGCGAAACCGTCGTACGGCGCCAGGTGATCAGCCCCCACTCACGGAACCGCGCTGCAGCCTGTTCCTGGCTGAGTTCGCGCAGCTCGCGGACGTTGCGGATGCCCGCCCCGAGCAGTTTGAACATGTCCACGAAACAGGCCCTCGCTTAATCCGGTGAGCAGTGACAGTCACGAGCGTAGCCATTGACGCGACCTGAAGCCAGATCCTTTGACTCCACCGTTGACGAGGTGCCATGCTAGGTCGTGCGACCGGATTTTCGGTCTAACGCAGATCAGACCTGATCTACGTTCCGTTCGGCATGGAATCAGTACCAACGGAGTGATGCATGGCTGAGACCGCATTTCGCCGCTGGCGTCGGGATCACCGGCTGAGCCTCAGCGAGGCAAGCGGCTTGACCGGCTACTCGCCCAGTGGGCTGAGTCGCATCGAGACAGGGCAGCGCAGGCCAAGCGTGGAGACCAAGCTTCGAATTTCGCGGCGTCTCGGTGTCAGTGTCGGCGAGCTGTTCCCGGTCGCCGAGGAAGAGGCGCTATTCGGCGCCACCGCCTCAAGCGCCGAGGCGGCTTGATGAGCCACGCCGCCCGAATGATCGTCGAGGCGCAAGCCCAGCGCGAGAAGGCCCTCGCCGAGGGCGACACGGCCGAGGCCCGCAGGTGCGAGACGCAGATCGCTCGCTGGCGGCAGGTGAAAGCCGACGTCGACGCCGCTCCCCCGCTATCCGGGGCGGTCAGGGACAAACTCAGCATCCTTCTGCGGCCTGTTAGCTCCGAGCCCGCGCCACTCCCCCGCCGGGCCGCACAGCGAGCCGCTTAGTCCCCGAAAACACGAACGGCGTCACCGGGCTCGCACTCCGGAAACGCCGCTCGCACTAGTCAGAGGCCGTAGCACCGGCCACCGCCGACATAGAAAGGCTAGCTGATGCCGCCGACAAGCGCCACAGCAGCAGGGCAAAACGGCAGGCCAGAGCCGCCGAAGGTGCCCACCACGCAAGTCAGAACCGTGAATCACCGCAACGGGATCACATCCTCCATCTTCGTCAGCCGGTGCCCCCGCTGTTCGCAGCCCCGCCGCCACACCCGCGACGGCCTGCGTCAGTGCGCGTGCGGCCTGGTCTACCAACTCGTTGTTACGGCACTCATCGGCGCCGAGGTGGCCTGAGATGTCATCTCCCGAGCAGCGGCGCCGAGCTGGCCACGCGTTCATCGAACGCAAGTGGCCCGTGCTGATGCTCGCCCCCGGCACCTCGCGCCCCATGTCCTGCGAGCTGTGTTACAGCAAGTCACCGCGCTATGTGCCGCACCACGGGATCGAGGACTGCCCGCACTCCGCGGACTACTGCCACGGCTTCCACGCCGCGACACTCGATCACGACAAGCTCGATTCCTGGCTTGGCCGGGTACCGAACGCGAACCTCGGCATCGCCACCGAACCGGCCGGGCTGGTCGTCGTCGACTGCGACACCGCGGGCGGCAGGCACGGGCAGATCACCGACCCCGCTTACCAGATCGAGGGCGTGAGCGACGGGCTCGACGTGTTCGCCCTCGCGCTGATCAAGTACCGGCAGCAGTGGCCGGAGACCATGACCGTCGACTCGCCGAGCGGCGGCCTGCATCTTTGGTGGGCGCTGCCGGACGACGTCACGATCCGCTCCCGCAACGGGTTCTTCGGGCCGCTCGTCGACGTCAAGTCCTCCCGCGCGTACATCGTCGCGCCGACCTCGAGTAAGCCCGCGGGCGAGTATCGCCGTTGGCGCGGCACCGACGAACCGGCGCCCGCCCCCGCGTGGCTGCTGCACCACCTCAAGGCCACCGGGCACTACCCGCCGCCGCCCATGCCGCAGAGGCACTACCGGCGGCGCGGTGGCGACTCGGCCGAGGGGCTGCGGGCGCTCGACGTCATCGCGGACAAGCTCGCCCGAGCCGAAGAGGGCACGCGGCACGCCCAGCTGTGCACTGCGACGACGGCCGCCGCGCACCTCGTCATCGACGGGCGCGTCACCGAGGACCAGGCACTCGACGCCATCCGGGACGCGGGCTATGCCGCAGACCGTGACGGCCGCGAGATCGACGACGCGTGGCGCACGGCGCTCGCCAAGACGGGAGGCCGGTAAGTGGCCGGTGACGAGGAGCTGCGTACGGACGGGCTCGGCGACGACGACCCGTGGGCGAGTTCGCCGACTGGTCGCGCTGGACTGCTGCCGGAGGAGTTCTGGAGCGCTCGGACCGTGTTCAAGCACATTCGCCTGGCCGCGCACTCGCGGGCGTGCTCGGGAGACGTGGCGTTTTGGGCGACGCTTACCCGGCTTTCGGCGATGCTCTCGCACAACATCCGCGCGGAGACGGACATCGCCGATCGCGCCTCGCTGAACCTGTTCGCGGCGCCGGTCGGTCCGCCCGGGACTGGGAAGTCCACCGGGGCGCGCATCGCACGGAAGCTGATGCCCACTCCGTTCGAGGGGTTCCTCGACGGGCTTCCAATCGGCAGCGGCGAAGGGCTCGCCGAGGCGCTGATGGGCCTGGTTGATCAGGACACCGGCAAGACCTACGAGAAGGGGCCGGACAAGGGCAAGCCGATCATCGCCAAGGTCCGCAAGCAGGTGCGGCACAACGTCTTCTACTACGTGGACGAGGGCGGGACTCTCGCGCAGATCGCCGCCCGACCCGGCTCCACGCTCGGCGAGACGATCCGCAGTGCCGCGATCGGCGAGGCGCTGGGGCAGACCAACGCAACAGAGGAGCGCAGGCGCTATATCGCCGCCGAGTCCTACAGCATGGGCATGTTCATCGGGTTCCAGCCCATCACCGCCCTGCCGCTGCTCATGGAGTCCGGAAAAGGCACGCCGCAACGGTTCTTCTGGCTCTGGTCTATCGACCCGTCTATCCCGCGCAAGGGCTTCTCGTGGCCGGGCGGAATCGAGATCCGCAAGGACTTCATCACGTGCGACGAGCCGTTGGACGTGGAGTTCCCGCAGGCGATCAAGGATGACCTTCGCGGCGCCCTGCTCGACCGTGCCACGGGGGCGATTGAGGTCTCGGAGCTTGACGGCCACGCCGGCCTGATGAAGGTGAAGGCTGCCGCGCTGTTCGCGCTGCTCGACCACCGCACGGCGGTGACCGACGATGACTGGTCTCTCGCTGAGATCGCGTGGGCCTGCTCGTGTGCTGTGCGTGACTCGCTGATCGAGGACGCGCGGCGCGAGGCCGAGGCGCAGCGCGAGCGGGAAGACGACGCGAAGGTGCGCCTCGCGGTGCGGGCTCACGACGCGAAGAGTTCAGCCGATCGCGACGTGCGGCGGATCGCCCTCGCGATCTGGCGCCACGCATCCCGTTCCGGCGGCATTTCCTACGGCGCGTGCCGCAAGGCCCTCGCGAGTCGGGACCGCGACCTGTTCCAGAAGGGCCTCGACCACGCGGAGGCCGAGGCGTGGGTGTTCCTGGAGAAGGACCAGATCTGTGTCTGCCCCGGTGCAAACCCGGAAGGGGGACAACGGTCATGAGCCGCCGAGGTGGACAAAAAGCGCCGGGTGGACATTGTGTCCACCCCTCTGACCTGGGGTGGACAGGTGGACGCTATGTCCACTATCCCCTCTCTTTTTCCCGCAAGGCGCCACCCAGAATAGAAGTAATACACAACAAAACGGACATCATTCTTTTTCGCGCGGGTGGGAAATCGCGAGGGGGACATGTCCACCTGTCCACCTGTCCACCCCAGGTCAGGACCGGTTTCGCGTGTCCACCTGTCCACCATCTTGTCCACCTTTCCTCGGATCGGTGGTGCCAGCCGTGACTGAGTCCCTGCCGCTGCGCGACTACCAGGCCGCCACCATCACCGCCCTGACCGAAGCCTGGGACCAGGGCGTCAACCGGCCCGCCGCAGTCCTCCCCACCGGCTCCGGCAAAACCGTGATCTTCTCCCACCTCGCCAAGCAAGCCCACCAGCAAGGCCGCCGAACCCTGATCCTCGCCCACCGCGACGAACTCCTGCGCCAAGCCGCCGACAAACTCCAAGCCGTCGCCCCCGGTGCACCGGTCGCCGTCGTCAAAGCCGCCGAGAACAAGCACGCCGACGCCGCGGTCATCGTCGCCTCCGTCCAGACCCTCGCCCGGCCCAACCGCCGCGAACAGATCCACGACATAGGGCTCCTGATCGTCGACGAGGCGCACCACGCCGCCGCCGAAACCTACCGGCAGGTCATGGGTCACTTCGGATGCTGGCGCGGCCTGCCCACCGCCGGCCTGACCGCCACGATGGTCCGCCAAGACGGCGGCCTGGCCGAGGTGTGGCAGCAGGTGGTCTACCGCCGCGACATCCTCGAGATGATCGCGGAAGGGTTCCTGGTCGACGTACGCGGCAAAGCCGTCCAGCTCGACGGCCTCGACCTCGACACCGTGGCCAGTACCGGCGGCGACTTCCAAGACGGCGCACTCGGTGCGGCCCTCGACCACGCACAGGCCGCGGCCACGATCGCGGACGCCTACCGTGAGCACGCCGCGGACCGGCCCGGGATCCTGTTCTCACCCACCGTGGAGACCGCGCACTCGTTCGCCGAGGCACTGAACAACGCCGGCATCCCCGCCGCCGCGATCTGGGGCGCCATGCCCGCCGACGAGCGCGCCGATGTGCTGAAGCGGTACGCCGACCGCGAGCTGCAGGTGCTCACCAACTGCGCCGTGCTCACCGAAGGATTTGACGCCCCGTGGGCGTCCTGCGTCGTCATCGCCCGCCCCACACGCTCAGTCGGGCTATACGTCCAGATGGTCGGCCGGGTGCTGCGGCCGTTCCCCGGCAAGAGCGACGCCCTGGTGCTCGACCTGACCGGCGCCTCGACCCGTCACCGCCTCGCCTCGCTCGTCGACCTGACTGACCGGAAGATTCCGCAGCCGCAGGAGGGCGAATCCCTCGCCGAAGCCGAAGCCCGCGGCACCGGCACACCGGTCCGGCACCCGGCCGGCGCGCTCGGGTGGGTCGACGTGAACCTGTTCGGTACCAGCGCCTCGGCGTGGCTGCGCACCCGCGGCGGCGCGTGGTTCATCCCCGCCGGCACCGCCTACTACCTGCTCGCGCCCGGCACCGAGCCGGAGACCCTGCGCGTGTGGCGCTGGACGAAAGCGGAGAAGTTCCAGGCCGCGCCGAACGCCCGTGACCTGCCGCTGGAGTACGCGATGCGGTGGGCCGAGCTTTACGCCGACCGCCGCGCCCGCCCGATCTCCCACCGTGACGCCGGCTGGCGCTCCCGCCCGGCCAGCGCGGCGCAGTTGGAGACCTGCCGCCGCTTCCGCATCCCGACCGTGCCCGGCATGACGCAGGGCGCTGCGTCGGACGCGATCGCCGTGCACTTCGCCTCCAACGTCATCGACCCGTTCATCACCGCGGCGCGCACCACCGCAGCCGCCTGAACCCCGGAGACCACCATGACCGACACTGACAACGCCGGCGAGCGCCTCGTGTGGGCCCTCACCGCCGCCATCGCCCGCGGCGACCAGCAGGCGGGCCTCCTGCTCGAGCAAGAAGCCGACGAGCGCACCGTC
>DASRFJ010000063.1:0-5528 GCA_035651595.1 Streptosporangiaceae bacterium
CAGCAACGTAGTAATAGGACAACGCGCTGGAGGCCGTTGTTCAGCGGGGATGCGGCTGAGATGGGAACGTCCTCCTGGTGCGGTAGTACGGGCTTGGTGTCCCAAACGCAGCGAGGAGGACGTTCTGATGGGCAAGGGTAGCAGTGTGACGCGGGGTGACCGGCGGCGGAACGCGCGGCGGGAGCGGCTGCGGGAGCTGGTGCCGCGTGATGGCGCGGTGATCGGGATTGACCTGGGGGAGGATAAGCAGGCGCTGGCGGTGACCGATCATGACGGGCGGGTGCTGGCGCGTAAGACGGTGCGGGTGAAGGCGTTCCGGCTGGGCGAGGCGCTGGAGTGGGCGGTGGGGCAGGCGCGGGCGGCGGGGTTCAGGCGGGTGACGGTGGCGTGCGAGCCGACGGGGCCGCGGTGGATGCAGGTGCAGCGGCTGTGCTCTGAGCAGGGGCTGCCGCTGGTGTGCATCCAGCCGCTGGTGTCGCATATCGCCCGGGAACAGCAGGATTACACGCCGCACAAGACCGATGAGTCTGATTGCGTGATGATCGCCCGGCTTGCTGCCGAGTTGCACTGTTATGTCCCGGAGGTGCTGGATGAGACGTGGGCGCAGCTGCGGCACCTGGGCCGGCGCCGGGCGCAGCTGATCACCGCGGCGACCGCGTCGGTGCTGCGGGTCCGGGATTTCCTGTCGGTGGCCTGGCCGGCCGTCACCGAGACGTGCGCGCAGCCGATGATCTCGACGACGTGGCTGGCCGCGGTGCAGGCGGTGACGGCCCGGTGCGGCGGGCGGCCGGAGAAGCTGGCCGCCCTGGGCGCGGAGGGGTTCACCGCGCTGGTCCGCGGGGAGCTGGCCGGGTGGGGCGCGCAGAAGGTGCACCGGGGCATCTGCGCACGGATCTTCGCCGCGCTGGCCGATACCGAGGGCGCGGTCACCTGGTCCCGCCGCGGCCTGTTCCGCCGTGTCGCCGATGAGCTGGGCGACCTGCAGCGCACCCGGGCCCAGCTGCGCCAGGCGGAGGGGGATATGGCCGCGGTGCTCGGTGAGCTGGGCCTGTCCCGGCTCGGTGATATCCCCGGGCTGTCCGCGACCGGCGCGGCTGCGATCTTGGCCGAGACCGGTGACCCGCGCCGCTACGACAGCTCCTCCTCGCTGGTCAAGCACGCCGGGATGGCCCCGGCCAGCAACGACTCCGGCAACGTCACCGGGCAGGCGCACATCTCCCGCCGCGGCCGCCCCGGCCTGCGGCTGGCCGTATGGCGCGCCGTGTGGCCGATGCTGCGGTTCAACCCGGTGCTCGCCGCCAAGTACCAGGCGCTGGCCAGCACCCCCGGTGACGCGCGGGAAACCGCCGCGCAGACCCGCGTCCGGCGCGCCAAGGCCCGGGTCGCCTGCGCCGCCTCCCTGCTGCGCTGGCTCTACTCCATGACCGTGCACGGCACCGGCTGGGACCCCGCCGCCTGCCAGCCGGAGGCAGCCTGACCAGCCCCCCGGCCCGCCCGCACCCTCGCCGGGTGCCCGAAGACCTTCCTCCCCGGTGAGGGGGAGAACGAGCCCGCATCAACGCCGGGGACCAGCCCCGTCTTCCACCCTGGGCAGCTCTCCCCCGGTCGCCCGGGGCTTCTCACCAGCTCGGTTGAACGCTGCTGGAGCAGGCCTGCCCGCACCCCGCGGGCAGGCCGAGCCCGCTTACCGCTACGTAGAGCGAGAAGACCCAGGCCGCCGTCGCCCCCGGCCAGCCGCCCGGCACACACCGCCGGAGCGGGACTCCGGCATGCCCCCAGCCAGGCCCGCCCCCGCCCCCAGCCAGCACACCAGCATCAGACCGCAGCAACAACCACCCAGGTCAGCACCCTGCGCAAAACAGCACCAGAAACTTCCCAGCACCACTTGACACACGCCGACTTACGCTGGTGGAAGATTACCCCTTCGTGGAGGATCGACCCCCGTGGAAAGGGGTCCCGCTACCACGATGGGGAAATCCGCCACGTTAACCGTGGCCCGTCGAGCCTGCCTAGGCCGCGCCCCATCGCCCCCGCCCCGCGCCGCGCCGCTGCCCGGAGGCGCCAGGGAGCGCCAGGAAGCGCCCCAACCCCGCTCTCGCAAAACTTGTTACTGACGGGTAGCATAGGAGGCATAGACCACGCGAACCCGGGGACCGAAGCGGAGAATCCGATGAGCCACTACAAGAGCAACCTCCGTGACATCGAATTCAACCTGTTCGAGGTGTTCCGCAGGCAGGATCTCCTGGGTTCCGAGGACTATCCGGACCTCGACGAGGACACGGTACGCGGCATCCTCAGCGAGCTTGAGCGCCTGGCCAAGGGCCCGCTCGCCGAGTCGTTCGTCGACGCCGACCGTAACCCGCCGGTCTTCGACCCGGCAGCGCACACGGTCAAGATCCCCGAGTCGCTGGCCAAGTCCTACCGCGCGTTCATGGAAGCCGGGTTCTACCGGCTGGCGCTGCCGCCCGAGCTGGGCGGAACCAACGCGCCGCGCTCGCTCAACTGGGCGATGGCCGAGCTGATCCTGGGCTCGAACCCGGCGATCTGGATGTACGCGAGCGGCCACACGATGGCCCGCGTGCTCTACGACCTCGGGACCGAGGAGCAGAAGCACTTCGCCGAACTGGCCGTCGAGCGCGAGTGGGGCGCGACGATGGTGCTGACCGAGCCCGACGCGGGCTCCGACGTCGGCGCCGGCCGAACGAAAGCAACGCAGCAGCCGGACGGCACCTGGCACATCGAGGGCGTGAAGCGGTTCATCACCAGCGCCGAGAGCGACCTTGCGGAAAACATCTTCCACCTCGTGCTCGCCCGCCCGGAGGGCCACGGCCCCGGCACCAAGGGCCTGTCCATGTTCCTCGTGCCCAAGTTCCACGTGGACCCAGCGACCGGCGAGCCAACCACCCGCAACGGCGTATACGTCACGAACGTCGAGCACAAGATGGGCCTGAAGGCGTCCACGACCTGCGAGCTGACGTTCGGCGCGGATCCCGGGAACCCGGCGGTCGGCACCCTGGTCGGCGGCGTGCACGACGGCATCCGGCAGATGTTCAAGGTCATCGAGGACGCCCGGATGATGGTCGGCACCAAGGCCATCGCGACGCTGTCCACCGGTTACCTCAACGCACTCGACTTCGCGAAGTCGAGGGTCCAGGGCGCGGACCTGACCAAGATGACGGACAAGACCGCGCCGCGGGTGACGATCATCGCCCACCCCGACGTCCGCCGCATGCTCATGCTCCAGAAGTCCTACGCCGAAGGCATGCGCGCCCTGGTCCTGTACACCGCGACCGTGCAGGACGCGATCCAGGGCAAATTGGCCAAGGGCGAACCGGCCGACGAGGAGAACGGCCTCAACGACCTGCTGCTGCCGGTCGTCAAGGGCGTCGGCTCGGAGCGCTCGTACGAGCTGCTCACGCTAGCCCTGCAGACGCTCGGCGGCTCCGGGTTCCTCCAGGACTACCCGATCGAGCAGTACATCCGCGACTCCAAGATCGACAGCCTGTACGAGGGCACGACCGGAATCCAGAGCCTTGACCTGTACTTCCGCAAGATCATCAAGGACGGCGGCAAGGCCCTCACCCAGCTGCTTACCGCGATCAACGAGACGGCCAGCGGTGACGCCGGCGATCTCAAGGCCGAGCGGAAGGCACTCGCCGAGGCGGCGGCCAACACCGAGGCGATCGCCACGGCGATGACCGGCTTCCTGATGGCGTCGCAGGACAACCCGGCCGAGATCTACAAAGTCGGCCTCAACGCGGTCCGCCTGCTGCTCGCGCTCGGCGACCTGATCATCGCCTGGCTGCTGATCAATCAGGCCGAGGTGGCCCAGCGCGCGCTCGCGGACGGCGACGCCAGCGACGCGGACAAGGCCTTCTACACCGGCAAGGTCGCCACCGCCCGGTTCTTCGCCGCCACGGTCCTGCCTCGGCTGGCCGCCGAGCGCAGGATCGCCCAGGAGACCACCGGCGACATCATGGACCTGCCGGAAGCGGCGTTCTAAGCGCTAACGGTCACGGTTCAGGACTCCACCGGAAAAGGACCGTATGCCTGATCATGAGACGACGACCCTACCGGCACGCCGGGTCGCCGGGTTCGCAGCAGCCAGCCGGCGAGCACCCCGCCGAGCAGGCCGCCGGAATGGTCCAGCCAGCTGATCCCCGGCGTCCCCGGCAACGCGACGGCCAGGATGTAGTAGTACATCGCGCCAGCGGCCACGCCGGTCGCGATGTCCACCCAGTTCCGGTCGAACACGCCCCGCGCCAGCACATAGCCGAAGTAGCCGAACACCAGCCCGCTCGCGCCCACGGTCAGCGACCCGCCGCTCTGGAACACCCAGACCGTGAGCCCGCTGGCCACGATCACGATCAGCGTCACCACCAGGAACCGCCGCACGTCGCGGTACGCGGCCAGCAGGCCCAGCACGAACAGCGGCACGGTGTTGCCTTCGATGTGCTGCCAGGAGACGTGCAGGAACGGTGCGGTGAAGACGCCGCTCAGATGGGTGAGGCTGTGCGGCTCGATGCCCAAGGCAGCGTCGAACCGGTACCCGTCCGCCCAGTTCGCCGCCTGAATGACCCACAGCAGTACGAGGAGGCCCACCATCACCGCCAGTGCGTCGCGCACCTTGGTGAGTGACAAGGCGGACCTCCTCTAGCAGGCCATGGATATCAACTCCAGGCGAGCATCCTCACTGGGTCCTCGAGCATCGAGCCTATGTCGCGCAGCACGGCCGAACCGAGTTCTCCATCGATGATGCGATGATCGAAAGACAAAGACAAGGTGCAGACCTTGCGCACCGCGAGCTGCCCGTCCACCACCCATGGCGTGTCCCGCACCTGACCGAACGCCAGGATCGCCGCCTCGCCAGGGGTCAGGATCGGCGTTCCCGCGTCGACGCCGAACACGCCGACGTTCGTGATCGTGATCGTCCCGCCCGCCAGGTCGGCAGGAGTGGCCTTGCCGGCCCGCGTCGTCTCGGTCAGCTCCGCCAGCGCGCCGGCCAGCGCCGGGAGCGGCAGCGAGCCCGCGTCCTTGACATTCGGCACCAGCAGCCCGCGTTCGGCCGCCACCGCGATGCCCAGGTTGACCCGCCCGTGCACCAGGATCTCCTGCGCGTCCTCGTCCCAGCTGGAGTTGACCAGCGGATGCCGGGCCACGGCCACCAGCAGCGCCCGCGCCACGAACAGCAGTGGCGACACCCGCACGCCCTCGAACTCGGGCAGCTCGCGGACCCGGCGCACCGCCGACATCGTCTCGGTGACGTCGACCTGAAGGAATTCGGTGACGTGCGGCGCGGTGAACGCACTGGAGACCATGGCGGCCGCCATGTGCTTCCTGACCCCCTTGATCGGGATCCGTTCAGCCACAGCCCCGTTTTTTTGCTCCGAACGAGCAGTGGTTTCACTGGCCGCGCGCTGCACATCGTCCCGCGTGATCGACCCCGCGGGGCCGGTGCCCGTGAGCTGGGTCAGGCTGATGCCCAGGTCCTTAGCCAGCTTCCGCACCGGCGGTTTGGCTAGTGCTCT
>DASRFJ010000064.1:0-17270 GCA_035651595.1 Streptosporangiaceae bacterium
CTCTACTCCGCCGAGCGGGGGAATCTGGATAACAAATTCATCGAGATTTCTGCGGAGGAAGCGGAGCGGATCGTGGCGCGTATTCGCGCGTCCGTCGCGGGCGACGAAGGCTGACGTCACTACTTCTTACTGCGGGAGAAGACTCCTTGTCGGAAAGGATGCAGATGCAGCGCCACTTCCGGTGGAGTCGCGCACATGCCCGGATTTGTCGTGATATAGCCTTGTCCTTTCGGGGCTCGCGCTGGCCCGGAAGGCTATGCGGGAATTATTGCGGACACTTACCCCCCCAAACTGGGTAGGTAAGTGTCCGCAATAATCTGGCGCACCCACCGACGCGCCTGGAATTGGGTATATGTCCTGATATGGGACGAGGCTGCCGGGATCGGCGAGCCGCCGGCCTTTTCTGCTACGAAGCGACCAGCGCGGCCGATGGGCGGCTTCAGCACCTGATGCGGGATAGTGGATCGATGCGACCTACCCGGCTCATCAGCATCGACGACGCGCCAGCGATTACCCGGCTGCTCGAAGAGAACCGTGACTTCCTGGCGCCGTGGGAACCGGTCAGGGACGAGGACTACTTCACGTTGGCGGGACAGCGCACGGTGATCGAGGGAGCGCTGGAGCGCTATGCGCAGGGTGCCGCGTTGCCGTGCGTGATCCTCGCACCCGGCGACAACGAGGGCGAAACCCAGGTCGTCGGCCGCATCAACCTGAACACGATCGTGCGCGGTCCGTTCCAGTCGGCCAGCGTGGGATACCTCGTCGCGGAGAAGTTCAACGGCCGCGGCCTGGCCACCGCCGCTGTCGCGGACATCAAGCGCAGGGCGTTCGAGGACCTCGGCCTGCACCGGCTGGAGGCCGGCACGCTCATGAACAACCGCGGATCGCAGAAGGTCCTGGAGCGCAACGGTTTTGAGCGCTTCGGTCTCGCCCCCAAGTACCTGAAGATCGCCGGCGAGTGGCAGGACCACATCCTCTTCCAGGTCCTCGCTGCTGAGAGCTGAAATGCCGAGCGCCGCAACGCTGAAGGCCGATACTGGCACTCATCATGGACCTAGGCTTTTCCGGCGACGTCGTCGACTTCTACCACAAGTATCGCCGCGGTTACCCGGCTGGCGTCTTCGACGTACTCGCGCGCACGCTGAACCTTACCGAGGACGACATCGCCGTCGACCTCGGCTGCGGCACCGGCCAGATCACGGTTCCGCTTGCCGGGCGCGTCGGCGCGGTCATCGGCATGGACCCGTCGCCCGACATGCTGAGCCGCGCCCGCCACGAGGCTGGCGTAGCTAGCCACGAGGCTGGCGTAGCTAGTCGCGAGGCTGGCGTAGCTAGTCGCGAGGCTGGCCGCGCCAGTCACGCGCCTGGGGACCACAGTGCGACGAACATCTCCTGGCTCCTCGGCACGGACGCCGACCTGCCGCACCTGACTGCCCTTCTCGGCGAGCACTCGATCGCCGCGATCACCGTCGGCCAGGCCCTGCACTGGATGGACCACGAGACACTGTTCCGGGCCGCGAAACCACTGCTCCGCCCAAGAGGCGGGATCGCCATCTTGACCAACGGAACCCCGCTGTGGCTGCAGCCAGTTTCCTGGTCGCGTGCCCTGAAGGCAACGCTGGAGCAGTGGCTGGACACCAAGCTCAGCTACGCGTGCGGCACCGACCAGGAAGCCCAGGACCGCTACGCGCGAGCGCTCGGCGACGCCGGTTACGACGTCTTCAGGGAATCGGTCGACTATGACGACGACCTCACCCTCGACCAGATCATCGGCGGTGTGTTCTCCGCCGCCTCCCACGACAAGGATCAGCGCGAGATCCTCGCGGATAACATCCGGCAAAGGCTGGCCAAACACGCGCCGTTCCGCGAGCACGTGCGCGTCGCGCTGGTCATAGGGCGGACCTGACGCCACGTAACGCCATGGACTAGTCGCACTTTGTTTGCATTTGTCCCGCTAGATGCGCGAAGATGACGTGCAGTCGAAAGACGTGGAACCCAGGACAAGGGGTGCTGCCGTTGACGACCACGCGCGAGCGTGCCGGTTTTAAAGACGTTTTCCGAGTCGGTGAGTTCCGGGCGCTATGGCTCGCGTACCTCGTCTCGGTGATCGGCGACCAACTGGCCTTGGTCGCGGTGACCGTCTTGGTCTACCAGCGGACCCGCTCGCCCCTGCTGGCCGCGCTCGCGTACTCGGCCGGCTTCCTGCCCTGGGCGCTCGGCGGCGTCCAGCTGTCGCGGCTGGCCGACAAGTACCCCAGGCGCGCGGTGATGGTGGCCTGCGACGGCGTCCGCGTCGTACTTGTCGCGCTCATGGCCATTCCCGGCCTGCCGCTCCTCGTCATGGTCCTGCTGCTGGCCTGCGTGACGTTGCTCGACTCGCCGTTCCGCGCTGCCCGCTCGGCGATGCTGCCGGACGTCTTGTCCGGCGATCACTACGTGATGGGCACCGCGACGATGCAGATCACCAACCGGATCGGCCGCACCGCGGGGTTCGGCGTCGGCGGCGCGATCGTGGCAGTTGTCGGCGCACGCGAAGCGCTGATCATCGACGCCGGCACGTTCATCGTCTCGGCACTCGTCGTGCGCTTCGGCGTTCGCTCCCGCCCCGCGCATCCCAAGGAGCGCACCCGCGAACGCATCAACATAGTGCGCAAGGTGTTCGGCGATCCGAAGCTCAGGACGATCATGCTGCTGGGCTGGATGGTGCCGTTCTACGCGGTCCCGGAGGGCGTGGCCGCGCCGTACGCGCACATGCTGCACGGCGGTGCCACCGCGACCGGGCTGGTGCTGGCGGCAGGCCCGGCCGGGGGGATCGTCGGGACGCTGATCTTCTCCCGGCTCGTTGAACCCGAACGCCGGCTCCGCTGGATGGCACCCTTGGCCGTGTGTACCCCGGCGGTGCTGTGCCTGTGCTTCGCGGCCCCGCCGCTCGCGGCCTCACTGATCATCTTCGCCGCGTCCACCGCGTTCTCGTCCTATCAGCTGGCGGCGAACTCCGCTTTCGTGCTCGCGGTGCCGCCGAGCTGGCGCGGACACGCGTACGGCCTAGCCAACAGCGGCATCAACGTCGGCCAGAGCGCTTGGTTTGCCGCCGCGGGGGCAGCCGCATCCGCGATGTCGCCGGCCGTCGTGGTCGGGGCCAGCGGTCTGATCGGCACCGTCGTCGCCGCGGCACTAGCCGTGGCCTGGCGCCGGCTCCCTGCTCAGCCAGAGGCTTCTCCAGAGGCCGCCGGGCACGGCTGACCCTGCCCGGCGGAATCGGACGATCGAGTATCGTCCGCTTACTCCCAGTTGTTCCTCATGGGCACCCCCCTCTGGCAATAACCAGCACATATACAAGACTGCGGCTGGAAGTGATCTATTTCAAGTCGGCGGGCGCACGACCTTGACGATCTGCCCGCCGCGCTGCGACTATGAGCTATCGGCCCATTCCCGGACGTTATCGACAACTTCCCGGCGTTGTCGGACCTTACACCATGATCACAGACCTGTGGCGCAGATGTAGTCCAGCCGCCTGGGAGTTCTGGCGGCTGCCTGCGCGGGTGCGCTATTACATTCTCGCCGTGCATGCCGCTGCCTTCGCCGCGCTGGCGGTTGCCCTGGTGGATACCCGCTGGCAGGCCCGCGATCTCGGGGTCCTCGCGGCGCTGGTGGTCTGCGGCTCGGTAACGATTGAGGTCACCCGCAGGGTCCGGGTCGTGTACGGCACAGTGTCGTACGACATGCAGGCCGTCTGGTTCATCGCGGCGGCCGCGTTGTGCCCGCCGTCGTACGCGATGCTGCTCCCGCTGGTGCTGACGCCCTACCGGGTGGCGCGGATGTCGCACGGCGTCACGTTCCGGCGGGTGTTCAGCGGCTCGGCATGCGCCCTGGCGTTCGGCGGCGCGGCGGTGCTCTTCGCGCTGTTCCCGGGCACGCTGGACGGCACCACCTGGCGGTCGGGGACCCACGTCATCGTCTGGCTCGCTCTGCTGGCCGCGTGCGGCGCGGCCGGCCTCGTGGTCAACAACGCGCTGATCGTCACCGCGATCAAGCTCTCCGACCCGGCCGCGTCGATCCGCAAGCACGCGTTCGACCGGGAGGGCGCGGTCACCGACCTGTGCCAGCTCAGCCTCGCGGTGCTGATCGCGCTGCCCGCCGCGTTCAGTCCGTTCCTGCTGGTCGGAGCGCTGCCGGTGGTGATCGTCATGCGCCGCTTCATGATGCACGCGCAGCTGGTCACCGCGGCGCGAATCGACTCGAAGACCGGACTGCTGAACGCCGCGACCTGGCAGCACGAGGCCGGCGTCGAGGTCAGCAGGGCGGCCCGCATCGGCAGCCCGCTGGCGGTCATGATCGCGGACATCGATCACTTCAAGGCGGTCAACGACCAGCACGGGCACGTGGCAGGCGACACGGTGCTCGCCCTGGTGGCCGCCACCATGGCGGCACTGCTGCGCGACTACGACCTGCTCGGCCGCTTCGGCGGCGAGGAGTTCATCGTCTGTCTCCCGCATACCGAGCCAGAACAGGCGTTTCAGATCGCCGAGCGGCTCCGCGGCAAGATTTCCCAGATCAGCTCCGGCTCGATCCAGGTCACGATCTCCGTCGGGGTGGCCAGCCTGGAAAGCTCCAGGTACGGCCTCGACGAGCTCATCCTGGCCGCCGACGCCGCCCTCTACCGCGCCAAGGGGGACGGCCGCAACTGCGTCCGGATCACCCGGGACGCCAGCGTGCCGCGTAAGGCCAGCTAGCTGGCTAAGCTAGTTGCCCGTGAAGATCTTGATCGCCGGCGGGGCCGGCTTTATCGGCAGCACGATCGCGCTGGCGTGCGCCGACGCCGGGATCACCCCGGTCGTGCTTGACAACCTGGTCACCGGCCGGCCCGAATTCGCCGCGGGCGTCGACTTCTACGAAGGGGACATCGCCGACGGCGCGCTGATCGACAAGATCTTCACCGAGCACCCGGATATCCATGCGGCCATTCACGCCGCCGCGCTGGTCGTGGTGCCGGAGTCGGTCGCCGACCCGATCCGCTATTTCCGCGTCAACGTGACCGGCAGCCTGGAATTCGCCGCCCACCTGCTGCGCAACAACTGCACGCGGCTGATCTTCAGCTCTTCCGCGTCCATCTACCGGGTCAGCGACGACCTGACCGTCAGCGAGGACTCGCCGCTCGACCCGCACAGCCCGTACGCGCGCAGCAAGGCGATCACCGAGGCCATGTTCGCGGACATCGCGGACGCCACGCCGCTGCGCATCCTCTCGCTGCGCTACTTCAACCCGATCGGCGCCGACCCAAGGCTGCGCACCGGATTGCAGAATCCGGCGCCGAGCCATGCGCTGGGCAAAATCATCCAAGCATCATCAGAACGTACGGTGTTTCACGTCACCGGCACCGATTACCCGACCCGCGATGGCAGCGGCATCCGGGACTACGTCCACGTCTGGGATCTCGCCACCGCGCACATCGCCGCGCTGGAGAAGTTCGACGAGATCATGACGAGTCCGAGCCTGGTGATCAACCTGGGCACCGGTACGGGCACCACGGTGCGCGAGCTGGTGGCGGCGTTCAACAAAGTGAGCGACCAGCCGGTGGCGACGGCGGACGCGCCGCCCCGGCCGGGGGATGTCGCCGGTGCGTACACCCGCATCGACCGGGCGCGGCGGCTGCTCGGCTGGGCGCCGCGGTTCAGCATCGAGGACGGCATCCGGGACTCACTGCGCTGGGTCGCCGTCCGTGATTCGCTGCTCGGCTGACCGCCACAGCTCCTTAGGCGACAGCCCGTCAGACGGCACCGACCAGAACCGGAACGTCGCGGACTTCGTCCACGGCCGGGCCAGCTTCATGATCGTCCGGTGCGGGTCGGCGCGGGCGAACTGCCGCAGCGCGGCCTCGTCGGTCCACGCGGACAACGTCCAGAAGACGCCGCTCACCGGATGGGCGCGCAGCGACACGCCGAGCAGCCCAGGGGACCGGCGCGCCTGACGCCAGATGCGCATCGAGTGCACGAAGAACACCGGCGAGCGCCACGCCGAGCTCAGCTCGAACCGTGAGCCCATCACGAATGCGGCCGGCTCCGCCGCTGCCTGCTGGCTGCCTGTGGTCCAGGGGAGTTCCATCGCGAGCCTCCGTCTCAACGATTGGATAGTGACACTGTCTAATATAGATAGTTGTACTATCTAATGCAAGCCCGCGGTGCGGGCGCGCGGAGGGAGTGGCTCGTGCAGATGGCTGAACTGAGCCGGCGGAGCCGGGTGCCGGTCGCGACGATCAAGTACTACCTGCGAGAAGGCCTGCTGCCGCCGGGCACGGCCACGTCGGCCACGCGGGCCGAGTACGCGGACGAGCACCTGCGCCGGCTCCGGCTGATCCGCGCGCTGATCGAGATCGGCGAGATCCCCGTGGCCGCGGTGCGGCACATCCTCGAGCGGGTTGACGACGAGTCGGTCACCCTGCACGACATGTTCGGCGCGGTGCAGTACTCGCTCGGTCCGCAGCCGTCCCGGCCGGTGCTGGACGCCGACGGTCAGGCCGCTGGCCGGGAGGTCGACGAGCTGATCGCCGGACTGGGCTGGAAGATCGACCCGGACGCCCCGGCCCGCGCCCTGCTGGCTTCGGCGGTCGCGGCGCTGCGGCGGGCGGGCGCGCCGCCCGGGGTGGGTTTGGCCGGGTACGCCTCGGCGATGGCGGCGCTGGCCGCGAAGGAGGTGGCGACGATGGTCCCGGACGCGGCCCGCGGCGGGGCCGCGGCGAGTGACCCGAAGTCCCGGGTGGAGCTGGCGGAGTCGGCCGTGGCCGCCATGGTGCTCCACGAACGGGTGCTGGTGGCGCTGCACCGGCTGGCCCAAGAAGACGCGTCAGCCAGGAGATATGGGGGAGGATGAGCAGTGCCATGCGCAAGCAGCGCACAACGACGTGTTCTGGGAGGGACCGGAAATGCGAGCACGTGACCTTTCGGCAGGAGCACCCTGCTGGATCGACCTAGGCTCATCGGACGTGACCGCCGCGCGAGACTTCTACACCGGCCTGTTCGGCTGGACGGCGGAAGAACCGAATCCGGACTTCGGCGGCTATTTCATGTTCAACTCCGGCGGCGCACCGGTTGGTGGCTGCATGCCGGCCATGCCGGGCGGCGCGCCAGACGTCTGGTCGGTGTACCTGACCTCGCCGGACGCGACCAAGACCGCCGATGCCGCGACGCAGGCCGGCGGTCAGGTCATCGTCCCGCCGATGCAGGTGGGCGACACCGGCACCATGGGCATGGTGCTGGACCCGGGCGGCGCGGCAATCGGGTTCTGGCAGCCGGATCAGTTCCCCGGCATCGCGGGCGTCGGCGACCCTGGGCAGCCGAGCTGGTTCGAGCTGTACACCAAGGAGTACGACAGGGTCGTGGCGTTCTACCGCGACGTCTTCGGCTGGACGGTCGAGGTCATGGCCGATGAGCCGGGCATGCGGTACACGGTGCTCAGCCACGGCGAGAACCAGCAGCTGGCCGGCATTATGGACGCCACTGCCTTCGGCCCGGACGAGCCGATGGGCTGGTTCGTGTACTTCTGGGTGACGGACGCGGACGCCGCGGCGGCGCGAGTGACCGAACTCGGCGGCTCGGTGGTCCGGGCGCCCGAGGACACCCCGTACGGCCGGCTGGCCACGGTGGCCGACCCGAACGGCACCCAGTTCAAGCTCATGGCCGCGAACGACCAGATGCCGGCGACCTAGCTCCGCCGGAACGCGACCAGGCGGTACACCGGGTCGGCACGGGCGCGGTCCTGGTCGGGCAGCGCGGCGAGCCGCTCGTCGAGTTCCGCCATCCGGCCGGGACCGACCCGGCCGGCCCACGGCACATTCCCGCTCGCCAGGCGCTTGCGCCAGGCGAGCGGGGTGCTGCCCTGACCGAGGCCGGCGAACGTGGTCTCGGTGGCCGGCGTCAGGCCGTGCTCGCCGCCACCAGGCTGCCGCTCCGGGCGGCGTCCGTTGACCGCCGCCATGCCCGGTGATCTGTCGACGCCGAGAACGACGCGCCCCGCGTCCGCCAGTCGCGCCGTGACGATCCCCGTCCCGCAGGCGACATCCACCAGCGTCCGGACGACCGCGGCGTCGCCGATCAGCGATGTGATCGCGACGGCCGCCGCGCCGGCGCGCGCGTCCCCGCCCCTGGTCGCGTCGTACCGCGCCGCCTCCTTGTCGTAATCGAGCACATTCGCACCCTACGTCTCGCCGCCCGGGAGGCAATCCGAAATTATTACGGACAGTTCCGCTTCCCGGATCGGGCCCGGCTGGCGCATTGCGCGCCAGCAACGTGGACGATTTCCCCCTTGTGGAAGATCGACCCCCGTAACCAAGGGTCCCGCTACCACGATGGGGAAATCCGCCACGTTATCCGAGGCCCGTCGAGCCTGTCGCCGACCCGCTGGGCGGCGGCAGGGCTTGACCAGGGCGCGAGCGGTACTCGATTGGGAGGCCGCGACGTTCGGCCAGCCCGAAGAGGATCTCGCCTGGTACCTGTACCTGGACCGGCACCACAGCGAGGGCGTGTACGCCGACCGTCTTGACGGATTCCCTGACCAGGAGAAAACGGTTTGCCGTTATGAGAAATGGCTGGGCAGACCGGTGCGAGACATGAGCTATTACGAGGTCTTGTCTGGCTTCAAATTCACGGTCATCATGTCGCGGATCGGCCAGGCGATGATCGACTGGGACTGGCTCGAGGCAGGCAGCGACTTTCCCTACAACAACAACGCGTCGCGGCTGCTCGACGCGATCCTGGAGGGCCTGGAATGACGCTGTCGCCGCTCGACGACTACCCGGTGCACCAGATCCCGGAGGTGATGCGGCACGTCGGCAGCTCGGACCGCCACTTCTACGACCGGTACTACTTCAACGCGTTCCCGCTGGCAGGGGACGTGATGCTGATCGTGGGCATCGGCCAGTATCCCAACCTCGGCGTCACGGACGCGTTCGCGCTGCTGCGGCACGGGTCGCTGCACCAAGTGGTGCGCGCGTCGCGGGAACTGGGCGCGGACCGGATGGACACGCGGGTCGGCCCGTTCAACGTCGAGGTCATCGAGGGGCTCAAGAAACTCAGGGTGACGCTGGATCCCAACGAGCACAACGTGAGCTTCGAGTACTTCGCGATCGGCGACCACCCCTCGTTCGCCGCGGACTAGAGCCTCTTCTTGAGCGTGATGATGCGCTCCAGCTGCTCGCGCTGGCTGGCGAGGCTCGTGGTCGCGATCCGGACGACCAGATGGCGGGCGCCGGTCGCGACATAGCCGCTGAGCTTGGCCGCGACGTGGTCCGCTGGCCCGGCCGCGAGGGCCTGGATGGTTTCCAGCTGCTCCAGCGGCAGGCCGTAGCTGGCCTGGCTGAACGTGGCGAGCAGGTCACGGCCCCGCTCGACGGTGTCGGTCAGCACCACGGACACGAACAGCGCCGGGGTGATCTCGTCCGCCGTCCGTCCGGCGGATGCCGCCGCCGCCCGTACCGCGGCCAGGCCGTCCCGGTAGGCCTCCGGGGCCGGCGGGTACGGCAGCCATCCGTCGTAGCGCCGCCCGATCCGGCGCAGCGCGGAGTCGGATGCGCCGCCCAGCCAGATCGGCGGCCCGCCCGGCCGGTACGGCGCGGTCATCGGCGGCAGGTCGTCGTAATTCAGCAGTTCCCCGTGGAACGAGCCTCCGCCGTCCGGCGACGCCCACAGCTGGCGCCACAACGCGACGGTCTCGTCCAGCCGGGTGAACCTGCGCTCCCACGGCACGTCGGACAGCGCGTGCTGCGGTTCGCCGAACCGGCCGGGAAACCCCGCGCCGACGGTGAGCACCACCCGCCCGCCGGACAGCAGGTCGATGGAGGCGAGCGTCTGCGCCGCCTGGACCGGCCGCCGCAGCACCGGCAGCAGTGCCGCGGTGCCGAGCGTGACGCGGCTGGTCAGCGGCGCCACCGCGGCGAGCATGGTCAGCGCCTCGATCCGGGGCGTGAGCAGGAAATCGTTCGCCCACAGCGAGTCGTAGCCGAGGTCTTCGGCGCGCACCGCGAAGTCGGTGAGCGCGCGCGGATCCGTGCCCGGCCCCCACTGCGCCTGGCCGATCGGGATCAGCACGCCGAGCTTTATGTCGTCCATGGGGGCCATCCTGCGAGGCCGGCCGCGCCGCGGCAATTCCCCGCGGGGAATCGCGCGCACCGCGCTGACCGGCTATTACTGGAGCGTGGACTTCCCGACCGCGCTGAAAGAACGTCGCGCCGCCCGCAAGGTCAGCCAGCTCGAGCTCGCGCTCAAGGCGGGCACGACGCAGCGGCATCTGAGCTTCATCGAGAGCGGCCGTTCGGCGCCCGGCCGGGACATGGTCATCCGGCTGACCGAGTCGCTCGGCCTCCCGCTCCGCGAGCGCAACCAGTTGCTGCTCAAGGCAGGGTTCGCGCCGGCCTACCCGGAAACGCCGCTGGACAGTGCCGACCTGGCGCCGGTCATGACCGCGCTGACCCACATCCTCGACGCGCACATGCCGTACCCCGCGCTCATCGTCGATCGGTACGGCGCGATCGTCGGCGCGAACGCCGCGCAGGCCATGCTGGCCGGCGACGCCCCCGCGCACGTGCGGTCGAACGCGTACCGGCTGGCGCTGCACCCGGAGGGGATGGCGCCGCGGGTCGGGAACTTCACCGACTGGGCCCGCCACGTGGTGGACAACATCGGCGCCGACCTGGCCCGCAACCCGGACGACCGGCTGGCCGCGCTGCACGCGGAGCTGAGCGGGTACGTCCCGCCGGCCCGTCCCGCCGCCGGTCACCTGGGCTTCGCGGTGCCGTTGCTGCTCCGGCACGGCGGCGAGGACCTGCGGCTGATGACGACGATCACCAGCTTCGCCACCGCGGTCGACGTCACGATCTCGGAGCTGAAACTGGAGGCGTTCCTGCCCGCCGACGCGACGACGGCCGCGGCGCTGATGCGGGACAATGGCGCCGATGCGGGACAATGAAGCGTGCCCACCACCGAGGAACGGTACGAAGAGCTGATCGACCAGCTGCTCGGCACGGACGGAGTGACGCCGCCCGGCGGCAGCGGATTCGGCCGCGGCAGCATCCGTTACCGGCGGAAGATCTTCGCGATGCTGGTCCGCGGCCGGCTGGTGGTCAAGCTGCCCGCCCCGCGGGTGGACGAGCTGCTCGCCGCCGGGGAGGGTGACCGGTTCGACGCGAATAAGGGCACGCCGATGAAGGAGTGGTTCAGCCTCGACCCGGAGTCGTCGCTGGACTGGCTGCCCCTGGCGCGCGAGGCGCTCGACTTCGCGCGGGCCAGCCATGGGTGATCGAGAGGTGTGAGATGCGACTCGCGGGTGTGCTGCTCTCCGGTGCCGTCGTGGTCCTGCTCGCCGCCTGCGGCAGCACGTCGAGTGGCGCCGCCGCGGCCGGCTCCGGCTCTCCCGCGCCCGCGACGTCGCCCTCCTCGCCGGCCGCCGCGTCCGTGCGCCCGGGGAACACGCCCACCTCGGGCGGACTGTCGCCGCGCGCCGTGCCGAGCGTGCCGCCGTGTGCGACCTCTGGCCTGAAGGTGACGCTCGGTCCGCCGAATGGTGCGGCGGGCAGTGTGTACCTCGCGATCGACTTCACCAATACCACCGCCGTGACCTGCTCGCTGTACGGCTACCCGGGGGTCTCGCTGGCCGACGGCAACCCGCCCGCGCAGCTCGGCGCGGCCGCGGCGCGCACCACGGCCGCCGCTCCGGCCCTGGTCACGCTCCAGGCAGGCGGCATCGCGCACGCCACCGTCCAGGTCACCCAGGCCGGCAACTATCCGGCCGCCACCTGTGATCCGGCGCCGGCCACCACGATGGTCATCTACCCGCCCGGCCAGACCGCCGCGGCGTCTGTGCCATACACCGCAACCGGGTGCAAATCCACGGCGATCACGATCCTGCACGTCGAGGTCGTCCAGCCCGGCGGCTGAGCGATAGCGTTACGAAGTATGGAGCTTCGTGTAGCGGATAATCCGGATAAATCGCGGTATGAGGCGACGGTTGATGGCGAAGTTGCCGGCTTTATCGATTACCGCCTTTCGCAGAACGACATCGCGTTTCTCCACACGGAAACCGAGGATCGTTTCCGCGGGAAGGGTGTCGGGGGCCGGCTTGTCCAGGCCAGCCTTGACTCGGCCAGGGAACGCGGCCTCGCGGTGCTGCCCTCCTGCCCGTTCGTGCGGACCTGGCTGGAGAAACACCCGGACTACGCGGAGCTGGTCCCGGCCGGGCGGCGGGCGGAGTTCGGCCTGTGACGCCCGCGGCGGGCCCGCCGCCTAGCAGCATCGTCGTATGGCTGCCCGACGCCGCCGCGGAACGGGCGATGGGGGGAGTGCCTTCCGGTTACCGGGCCGACGTCTGGGAGGGCGGAGCCGAGCTGCCGGCCTCGGCCAGCGAGGTCGAGGTGGTCATTCCGCCGTTCCCGATCATGCGGCCTGATCTGTCGCTGCTCAGCGGGTTGCCCCGGCTGCGGCTGGTCCAGCTTCAGTCGGCCGGCGCGGAGAAGGTCATCCCGTTCGTGCCGCCCGGCGTCACGCTGGCCACGGCGCGCGGCGCGCACGACACGGCGGTCGCCGAGTGGGTGCTGAGCGTCCTGCTCGCGCACTATCACTACCTGCCCAGGTTCACGCTGGCCCAGCGCGAGCAGCGGTGGGACTTCACGCTGACCGGTGAACTGTCCGGGAAGACCGTGCTGATCCTCGGTTTCGGCTCGATCGGCGAGGCAGTCGCCCGGCGGCTGGCGGGCTTCGACGTCACGCTGCTGCCGGTGGCCCGGCGCCCGCGACCAGGTGTCAGCGGGGTCGACGAGCTCCCGGCGCTGCTGCCGCGGGCCGATGTCGTGGTGCTGCTGGTCCCGGTCACCCCGGCGACCGAGGGCATGGTTGATGCCAAGTTCCTCGCCCAGTTGCCCGACGGGGCGTTGGTGGTCAACGCTGCCCGTGGCGGCATCGTGGACACCGGCGCGCTGCTCGCCGAGCTGAGTTCGGAGCGGCTGTCCGCGGCGCTGGACGTGACCGATCCCGAGCCGCTGCCGCCGGGCCATCCGCTGTGGTCCGCGCCGGGGCTGATCCTCACCCCGCACGTGGGCGGCGCCAGCGGCAAGCCGATGATCCGAGCCATGGCGGTCGCGAAAGCCCAGCTCATCCGGTACGCGGCGGGCGAGCCGCTGCAAAACGTGGTCGGCGAGGGCGGGTACTGAGCGGTTCACCGATGAGTTTTCCGCGCGGCCCGCGTTTCACGGGCATGGACTACACACTTGAACTCGTGCTGATCCCGGTCACCGACGTCGACCGCGCGAAGGAGTTCTACACCGACCAGATGGGGTTCGACCTGCTCGTCGACACCCCGATCGGCCCAGGGAAGCGGATCGTGCAGGTGACGCCGCCCGGTTCGGCGTGCTCGATCGGCTTCGGCACCGGCGTGACCGCGGCGCCGCCCGGATCCCAGCAGGGCCTGCACCTGGTGGTGAGCGATATCGTCGAGGCTCACGCGGAACTGGCCGGGCGCGGTGTCGAGGTGGGGGATGTCAAGCACTACGACGACGGCGGCTGGGGGGCCGGTCCGCACCCGGACCGTGGGGACTACATGTCGTTCGCCGAGATCGCCGACCCGGACTGCAATCTCTGGCTGCTCCAGGAAGTGCACCGGGCATGAGCTCTGATTTCGAAGAGTCCGCCCAGCGGTACCGCCGTGAGCTGCATGTGCACTGCTACCGCATGCTCGCCTCCTTCGACGAGGCCGAGGACGCGGTGCAGGAGGCGCTGCTGCGCGCGTGGCGGGCCCGCGACCGCTTCGACGGCTCAGGCCAGTTCCGGGCCTGGCTGTACAAGATCGCGACGAATGTATGCCTGGACATGCTCCGGAGCCGTAAGAGCGTGTCCAAGATGACCTCGTTCGCCGAGGTGCCGTGGCTCCAGCCGTATCCGGACACTCTGCTCGACGAGGTGCTGCCGGGCCCGGAGGAGGACCAGCCGGAGGAGATCGCGGTCCGCCGCGAGACGATCTCGCTGGCATTCCTGGCCGCGCTTCAGGTGCTGCCGCCGCGGCAGCGGGCCGCGCTGATCGCGCGGGACGTGCTCGGCTGGCGGGCCAGCGAGGTCGCGGAGACGCTCGGGACCAGCGTGGCCGCGGCGAACAGCGCGTTGCAGCGGGCCCGCGCGACCATGCAGCAGCACCTGCCTTCACAGCGTGCCTCCTGGACACCCATCGCCTCGCCGTCTGCCGAGGAGATGGCGCTGGTCGCCGAGTTCATCGCGGCGCACGAGCGGGCCGACGCCGCGGCCGCGATGGCGGTCGCGGTCAGGGACCTCCGCGTCACGATGCCGCCGCAGCCGATGTGCTTCGACGGCGTGGAGTCGATCGCGCCGCTGATGGCCAGGGCGGCCGAAATGGGCACCTGGCGGCTGGTCCCGGTGCGCGCCAACCGCATGCCGGCCGCCGCCAGCTACCTGCGCCGGCCCGGCGACACGGTGTTCCGCGCGTTCAAGCTCGATGTGATGCGGATGGCGGACGGGGCGATCGCGGAGATCACCACGTTCGGCGCCGGGCTGTTCCCCGCGTTCGGCCTGGATCAGGTGCTGAGCGTGACCACCGACGCGTAGATCTCGGAGTGCTTGCCGGGCGGCACCGCGCTGCCCCAGGTGAGCGACAGCCGGGTCCCGCTCCCGGGCAGCAGGGAGATGCCGAACGTGTCACCGGGCCAGACGGCCGGGTTGCCGCGGGCACCGGACACGGTGACCGCCGGGCCGAGCCAGCCTTTCGCGAGGGAGAAGGGCCGTAGGTAGGTCGTGTATCCGGCGGACGGGCCGCTGGTCTGCCATGCGACGTACGCGACGCCCGCCGGGCCGCCGGCCGACTCGGTGATGTGCGGCGCGCTGTCGGTGTCCGGGGTGACCCGGATCGGCGCCGACCAGGTGCCGCCGCCGTCGGTGGAGTAACTCAGCCAGCCGATGTCGGCGGTGCTCGCCTGGGTGTCCCAGGTCGCGTACAGGTTCCCGGCGGCGTCGGCGCTGATGTCCCCGTCGATCCACCATTCCCGCAGCGACAGGCTGCCGCTGCCCGGCGCGAGCGGCCGCGGGCTGGCCGGCCAGTGCACGGCGTCGGCGGAGGAGACGAAGTACTCATAGCCGGGCCGCACCGCGAGCGTGCTCTTGCTGGTGGGGTGGCCCGCGTACAGCACGTCCACCCGGCCCCGTCGGTCGACTATCAGCGGCCCGCTGTAACCGCCGCCCAGCGGGAAGCCGGGCTCGACCCGCCGGATCGGGCTCCAGGTTTTCCCGCCGTCGGCGGAGGTCTGCAGGACGATGTTGAAGTCGCCCGCCGAGTACGCGCAGCTGCCGGACTTGCTGCACAGCAGCTTCACCTCGGCGGCGGACGGGCCGTAGTCCCAGGTGAGGTACAGCTGGCCGGTACTGCCCGCGGCGATGAAGTCCCGGTCTCCCCAGTTGCCCGGCGCGGGCGGCTGGATCTTGCGGGCGGTGAAGGTCGTGCCGTGGTCCGCCGACACGGCCACGGACGGATACATGAGCGTGCTTTTCACCCCGATGGGGCCGGTGGCGTGCATGTAGGACACGTACACGGTGCCGTCCGGGGCGGTGGCGATCGCCGGATCCCAGCTGTGGCCGGCCGACCCGGGGACGGTCACCGGCTTGCCGAAGTGCAGGCCCGAGTCGGTGGAGGCGGCGAACCCGATGCCGCCGCAGCCGATCCAGGTGGCGTACACGTGGTCTGGCGCGGCCGTTGCCTCCTCGACCTCCGAGCCGCCGCCCGCACAGCCGGAGCTGATGTCGGTCATCGGTGACACGTGAGCGCGGGCCGGGGCGCTGTGCGGCGCGGGAGCGCTTTGCGGCGCGGGGGCGCTGGCTCGCGCGCTGTGCCGCGCGGGCGACGATCCGCCGGTGCACCCCGCGCAAACCGCGGTCACGACGGCCAGGCCCAGGAGCGCACCCCTCATCACGACAGCACCATATATCGGGACGAGGGCCGGGCGGCTCGGCCGCTATCATCTGACGGTGACCGAACTGTCTGTGTGGCTGCGACGAGGTGCGGCGACCGTGGCGGCCGGGCGGGTCGCCCTGGGCCTGACCGCGCTTGCCTGGCCTGCGGTGCCGGCTCGGCCCTGGGTTGGTGCGTCCGCGGATGACGTGACGGCCCGGGTCTTCGGCCGGGCGCTTGGCGCGCGGGACCTGGCGCTCGGGCTGGGTGCGCTGGCGGCACTCCGGCAGCAGGATGCCCAGGCCGGCTCCGCCAGCGCGTGGGTGGCGGCCGGAGCGTTGTCCGATTCCCTGGACGTGGCGGCGAGCCTGGCGTCCTGGGGCGAGCTGCCCAAGCTGACGCGGTGGCTCGTCGTCGCGTCGGCGGGCGGTGCGGCCCTGGCCGGCGCGGCCGGCTCGGTCGCGGTGCGCCAGGCCAAGCCCTGAAGGTGCACCCCCGGACTGCCGTCGGTCCCGCGCCGCGCCGGTCTCGTGGCAGGAAAGGCGCCAGGCGGGGCGTTCGGGCTCACGCTCGCGGCGCGCCGCGCGGTCTCATGGCCATCGCGCCGTCCCACCCCGTCAAGAACCGGACACAAGCCACATTTCTGGCGGACCGGCGGACACGCTCGATTACTGCGGACACTTACCCTTACCCCCCGATCTGGACCCTGCTGGCGAATTGCGTGCGCACGTGCCGGTCGCCGGCTGCCGCTGGGCCTGGCCGCCGGGTCTGGCCGTGTGCGCGCAGCCTGTGCCTGGAGTGCAGCGTGCGGCTACCGGGACAGGAGCGCGCCCGCAGTCCGTCATCAACGTGGAAGATTTCCCCTTCGTGGAAGACCGGCCCTCGTGAACAGGGGTCCCGCTACCACAAAGGGGAAAACCACCACGCTATCCAGGCCCATCAAACCAGCCGCACGCCCACCGGGCAGCCAGCGACCCGGGCAAACCCCCGAATAAGCCAACGAGGCCCGATCCGGGGGGTAACTGTCCGCAATCATTTCGGATCGCCTCCCGGGGCGGCGGGGGCCGCGGTGGGTGCTCGATCATCTCGCTGCGATGGGCGCCCGCCGCATCGCGCCGCTCGTGCCGGACACCGGATGGGGCTGGGCCGCGGACACCCGCGACGCCTATGACGCGTGGACCGCCGAATACGGCGCGCCGCGGCTGAGCATTCCTGTCGCCATGCATCCCGTTGAAGAGAACGCGTTCGCGGCAGCGCGGGCGTCCACCGCCCTCTAGCGTGCCGACCACACGTATATCCCGAATGGCGACATTGTGTGATACTGGGGCTCAACCACGTTTCCG
>DASRFJ010000065.1:0-9879 GCA_035651595.1 Streptosporangiaceae bacterium
TCCGTCGGTGCCGACCTCCCGGGCGACGCGGGTGACCTCGTCCGCGAATCCGGATAGCTGGTCGACCATCGTGTTGATGGTGCTCTTCAGCTCGGCGATCTCCCCGCGCGCGTCCACGGTGATCTTCTGGCTCAGGTCGCCCTTCGCGACGGCGGTGGTGACCTGTGCAATATTACGGACTTGGCTGGTCAGGTTCCCGGCCATGAAGTTCACCGAGTCGGTCAGGTCCCGCCACGTGCCGCCCGCCCCGGGCACCAGCGCCTGCCCGCCAAGCCGCCCCTCAGTGCCCACTTCCCGCGCCACCCGGGTGACTTCCCCGGCAAACCCGGACAACTGGTCGACCATCCCGTTGATCGTCTGGGCCAGCGCGGCGACCTCGCCCTTAGCCTCGACACTGATCTTCTGACTCAGGTCGCCGCGGGCCACGGCCGTGGTCACCTGGGCGATGCTGCGCACCTGGCTGGTCAGGTTCCCGGCCATCGCGTTCACCGAATCCGTCAGGTCTTTCCAGGTACCGGTGACCTCCGCCACCTGCGCCTGGCCGCCCAGCTGCCCGTCGGTGCCGACCTCACGGGCGACCCGCGTTACCTCTGAGGTGAACACGGCAAGCTGCTCGCTTGTCGCATTGAACACGGCCGCGATCTGGTTCATCAGCGGATCCCGGCCATCCGGCAGCCGGGTACTGAAATCCCCGCCGCGCACGGCGGTCAGCCCCGCCAGCAGCTGCCGCAGCTGGGCGTCGTCGTGCCGTCTGGTCTGGGTCGCCGTTGCCATCGCGATCACCTCAGCTTCGCGGGGCCGCTGGCACGCCGCGGGCTCCCGCTGCCGGGCAGCGCGCGTCACCAGCAAGGCCGTATCGGGTTACGGTACGATCATGCCACCGCGCCCGTCGGCTGGGTAACCACGACCGTCCTTGGCCGGCCGGACGGTCCAGCATGGCGACCACTGCGGTTTGCTGTCGAAGGGCTCGCAGGCGTGCAGGAATCCGATCGTGACGAGATCGCCAGCCTCACCGCGCTTGCCGAATGGCAGCGCCGGGAGCTTGACCAGCTGCGCGCGGAGGCAGCCGCCGGGCGGCTGGTCGAACGCGCTACCGGGATCTTGATGGAACGGCTCGGCTGCACCGCCGCGGACGCTAGGCAGCAACTGGCCACGCTCGCCGGTCAGGCGGGGATGGCCCGCGCGGAGATAGCCGCCGACATCGCGGGGCAATCGCTGGCGGCAGCGCCTGCGGCCAGGCGCCGGGCAGCCGCGGCGGACGCCGCGATAGCGGCCGCTCCCGATGCGGGGCGCTTGGCCGAGGCGCTGCTAACCGAAGCGCTGTCGGCCGAAGGCGCCGAGGCCGCGGCGATCTGGCTGCTGGCCCCCGACGGCGGCATGGAGCTGGCGGGCGAGGCAGGTTTCGGGGGACGGGAGGCCAGCCGCTGGCGGCGCATCACGCCGGACATGCCGTTCCTGGCGCTGCGGGTAGCGCGGCAGGACTCACCGATCTGGTGGCCTGCCGGGAGGCCGCACGGTGACGACAGCGTGGTGATCGGCCGGCGGCCGGACGGCGCCCGCGCGGTCATCCCGCTGCGCCAGGCGGGTACCTGCATCGGTGCCCTCGAAGCCTGCTGGTCGGCGCCGATGACCGCGTTCTCCGCATCAGTCCGGAGCCAGCTGACCGCGCTGGCCGGATCGTGTGTCCAGGCGCTCACCGCAGGGCTGCCGCCGGCCACTCCGCCCTATTCCCAGGCGTGGGTCTTCAGCCTGCTGCAAGGACTGCACGCGAACGTGCTGTTCGCGCGGACGATCCGCGACGGTCACGGGGAGCCGCCCAGCCTCGTGATCGGGTGGGCCACCCCCAGCGTCGGCACGGCTGGGCGCCAGCTGCTGGAGGTGCATTCGGACGCGGCGCGGCCCGGCGGCCTGCTCGACGCAGTCGCCGACGTGCTGGCCACCGGCGAGCCGCGGCACTTTCCCGCGATGCCGCTGGCCGCGGCCGGCGGTGCGGCTGAGGTGAACATCGCACCGCTGTTCGACGGCGTGGTGATCGCCTGGCGTGACGCGGCAGAGACCGAACGGCTGACCGCGCTGCTGGAACAGGCCCAGTGGCTGGGCCGGATCGGCACCTGGGAGGAAAACGTCCGGACCGGCCAGGTCCGGTGGGACACGGCCACGTTCTTCCTGTTCGGCCTTCCTCCCGGACATCCGGTACCGCTTGCCGCACTGGACCGGCACGTGCCGGCCGAGGACGTGCCCGCGGTGACAGCCTTCCGCGACCGGATCACCAGGAACCAGCAGGCGGCCTCGGCCGCGTTCCGGATCATCCGCGCCGACAACGGCGGTATCCGGCAGCTGCGCGCCTTCGCCGAGCCGGTGACCGAGCCGGGCGGGAAACTGACGGTGGTGCGCGGGGCCTACCAGGACGTCTCAGACCGGTACCACACCGAAACCGCGTTCACGCTCGCCCGGGAACAACTCGCCGGGAGCGAGCAGCGAGCACATGCGGAGCATAGGCTGTCGGTGCAGTTGCAGCAGGCCATCACCCCGCAGGTCTCCCACCCTGTCGAGGCCGCCGGGATCGACGTCGCGGCGCGGTACCGGCCCGCCAGCCAGGAGCATCAAGTCGGCGGCGACTGGTACGACGCGGTGTTGCTGCCCGACAAGAAGGTGCTGCTGGCGGTCGGCGACGTCGCCGGGCACGGGATCAGCGCCGTCACCGGCATGGTCGCGCTGCGGAACTACCTGCGCGGCCTGGCCATCACCGGCGTAGGCCCGGCCGTCCTGCTGACCAGGCTGAACAGCGCCGCGTTCCACCTGGACGGCACCATGGCCACCGTGATCTGTGCCATCTACGACCCGGCCACCCGGATGTTGCGCTGGGCGCGTGCCGGACACCTGCCACCAGTGGTCGTCCGCGGCGGGAAAGCCCGCCTGCCGACGCTGCCCGCCGGGATACTGGTCGGAGCCGGGCCAGACGCGGCCTACCGCGAAGCCACCCTGCGGCTCCAGCTCGGCGACACCGTGGTGCTGTTCACCGACGGGCTCATCGAACGCCGCGACCGGACCCTCGACGCCGCGCTCACCGACCTGATCCGGTTTGCCAGCCGGCCCGCCGGCGACATCAGCGAATTCGCCAGCCACCTGATCGACGAGGCGACCTCCGACACGGGAGACGACTCCTGCCTCCTCGTCGTCCGCATCAGGTGAGCGGAGCGATCGCCGCCGTGCCGGCCCACGGCCGGCAGGCCCTCATATTATCGGGGCGTGTCCCGTACGCGGCGCCTGGCTGTGGTACTGCTGCCCAACCTCGGCCTCGTCACGGCCCTCGCGGTCATGGGGCTGGACGCGCACTCGCTGGCCGTCTTCGCGGCAGGTGCGGACTATCTTGCGGACGCCGCTGCCGTCGGCGTCTCGCTGCTGGCAATCCGGATTGCTTCCCATCCGCGCGGCCACCTACTGGACAAGCTGCTGGTTGCCATCGATGGGGGAGGCAGGGATCGTGTGAGTAACCACCGTCCGTTCGGCTGATTCGCCCTTTCCATCGAACGGCCAGTGGTGCTATCAACCGCAATGGCCTTCTACTCTCGCGGTCCGCTACCAGTCCATCTCCTAGCGCTACGTGTCCGCGCCTCTGCGACTGCTCGTTTGCGACGGCGCCATGGACCCGCACGTCCCGCTCGCCGACGTCACCGCGTTCGCCGAAGAGATGAACGCCGCCGGCGCGGACTGGCAGCTGAACATGTACGGCGGTGCCCAGCACGGCTTCACCCACACCGATGCCAAGCCCTGCGCGATCCCTGGCGTCGCATACCACGAGCAGGCCGACACGCTCTCGTTCGCCGCCACCCGCGACTTCCTCGCCCGCGCGTTCGGCAACACCCGGTAAGCGCGCTCTCCCGGTCTGCGGGGACACCTGGCTTGAAAGCGCGCGGCCGCGGCGGTGTGCCTTCGGAGGTGAGCGAGTTCAAGTGTGGGACCGTCTTTGCCCTGGGCGACATGGTCGCGACGGGATTCCGGTGGTTCTGGTCGCCTGCATCCCAGCGAGCGCCGCGGCGCTCCGGCATGTTCCAGTATGCGGACAACACGTCTTGGAATGTGAGCCGTTCTGCTAGGATCGCATGTGCCCGTCCCGGCGGAACAGGAGCATCCATGATCGAGGCAATGGCGCTTCCAGCAGCCTGGCAGGTCAGGTTCCGGGCCGGGGAAAACGAGGGCGTGGCCGACACCGTCAAGAACGGTGCCGGCGGCGCCGCGGGAATGCGGCCGCATGAACTCCTGGAAGCAGCGCTGGGCACCTGCATGACCATCTCCGCGCGGATGGCGCTCGCGGACCTGGGCCTCGTACACGGCGAGGCGAGCGTGGGCGTGCGGGTGCATCTGGAACGCGAAGAGTCAGCCACGCGGTTCCGCTACGAGCTCGCCCTCGACCCGGCGCTCGAACCTCACCGGCTGGCAGTCACGGAACGCATCGAACGCTCGCCGGTACGGGCGACACTCAGCAAGCAGCTGATCTTCGAACCCGCCTGACCAGTGCGCCCAAAGGCAGGTCAGCCGATCCGACACCTTTGACCTGACCTGGCTCATGATCATGGGCTTCAGGCGGTGCATCCCGGGCCGGTGCACGATGTTTCGGCCGCCGGGCCGGTGGAAGCTGCCCGCCATGGACAGCAGGCGGGCTCGTGCATGGACCCTGGCTGGTGTGCCGTCATGACCCGGGTCGGGTTCATCGGCACGGGAAGCATGGGCCTGCCGATGTGCGCCAACCTGGTCTGCGCTGGATTCGACGTCACCGCTGCCGATAAGCGCCCGGACCGGCAGGCCCCAGTGCTGCGGTGCGGAGCGCGCTGGGCGCTCAGCCCTGCCGGGGCGGCCGCTGACGCCGGGTTCCTGATCACCATGCTGCCGGGCGCGGGCGCAGTCACCGAGGTGATGACCGGGGCTGGCGGTGTGCTGGGCGCGCTGTCTGCCGGCGCGGTCTGGATCGACATGACCAGCAATTCCCCAGCCGCCGGCCGGGCGCTGGTCGCGGCGGCCAGGGCCCGCGGGATTGATACGCTCGACGCCCCGGTCGGCGGAGGCATCGCGGCCGCCCGGGCAGGGACACTGCAGATCTTCGCCGGCGGCGACCGGGAGGTCCTGGACCGGTCTCGCCCGGTCCTTGAGGCACTCGCCGGCACCGGCTGCATTACCCATGCCGGCGGCACCGGGGCCGGGTACATCACCAAGCTCCTGGTCAACCTGCTGTGGTTCGGGCAGGCTATCGCCACCGCAGAAGCCCTGCTCACCGGCGTGAGAGCCGGGCTCGACATCGATACCCTGCACCAGGTACTGGGCGCGAGCGCCGGATCGAGCGCATTTATCCGCGACGACCTCGGCGCCCTGCTGGACGGGGACTACCTTGCCTCGTTCGGGTTGGACCGATGCTGGGAGGAACTCGCCGCCATCACCCAGCTGGCCCGCGACCTCGCGGTCCCCTGCCAGCTGACCGGACTCGTCGAAGACACCTACCAGCAGGCACTGCGCCGCTTCGGCCCGGTCAAAGGCGAACTGCTGCCCGTCGCTCTGCTGGAAGAACAAGCCGGCCTCAAGCTTCGCCGCGAACCTCGCTGACCGGTCACCGGGGCAAGTACAAGCGGAACGTACGCGGTTGCACGGACCTAAGTGAATGGCTGCTGGCCCTCACTGCCGGGGAGCAGGACGTAATGTCCGCCGTCGGTCTTCCCAGGATTGTTGACAGGTTCATCGCGGGTGTGGACGCAGATCCCGCGTCCTGGCCTCAGATCGGACGTGCTGATGTTATTCGGGTTACCCGGGCTGTCATCCGGGTTGTAGGCCGCGCGGACGCAGTCCTGGTATGTCCAGGGCCCGTTTCCGGTCATGACTACATCAGTTACTGGTCCGTCGGAAATGGCCAGGCCGCAGCCGGGCCCGGGGTTGTATTCGATATTCTGGAATGTCCAGTGCGTGCCGAGGCGATGACCGAGGTGGCTGGCGCTGACCGGACGTGGTCCCCATGCCGGTAGCGAGCTGCGCGCCAGTAATCCGAATCGCCAGGGCAGGTAGCCGCCGTGGCTCGGCACTACGTCGACCTGATCGGCGGGCTCGGTCTGCGCAGGCCGCGCGATCCGGAAGATCGGCGGGGTCACTATGTAGCAGCATGTGGCTGGGGGTTCAATGCTGTGCGCAACTGCGCAGCAGGCGGTTGCCTAGCGGGGTGATTGAATGCAGCACCGCTTTGCCTGCCCGGACGGTTGTGATCAGCCCGGCCGCGCGCAGCGTCTTGGTGTGCGCTGATACGGTGGCGGGGCTGACGTGCAGTTCGCGGGCTAGGCTGGTGGTGGTCTGCTCGGTGACCGTCAGGTGCAGTAGCGCGGCGCGGGTGTGGCCGAGCAGGCTGGCCAGCGGGTCGCCGTGGGTCTGGCTGATGAGCGGGAGCGGGGTGAGGGCGGCATAGATGATCGCCAGCGAGCCGTCGGGGTGCCAGGTGAACGTGGGGTGGCCGGTCCAGTACACCGAAGGCATGAGCGTCAGGCCGTTGCCGCCTGGGCGGAGCTCCCAGTGGCCAGGGGTGTTGATCTGCAGAATGGCTCCGTGCCAGCTGATCGAGGGGTGCAGCGCTGACAGGGTGGCCTGGACGCCGGATTCGGCGATCATCTGGCCGCGCCAGGCAAGTTCGGCCTGGTAGCCGTGGCGGGCTCGTGTGGCTGTGCCGTCGATCAGGTTACGGTGGGCTAGGCGCTGAGCGGCGTGCAGCTCGCGCCAGGTCTGGCGGTCGCGGGTGGCGACCAGGCGGATCCACGGGGCGGGCGGCCCGGCGGGGAACAGCCAGTGCAGCTCGTCGAGAACGAGCTTGCTGGGGGAGTGCTGTACCTCCTCCAGCCCTTCGGCCAGGCTGGTGGTGATCGGGTCCAGGAACACGGGCCCGGCCCCGGTGGGCTGGATCAGGTCGAGCAGTGGCCGGGCGGCCGCGGGCAGCCGGGCAGCGGCGCTGCGGCGCCATGTGCCGAAGACCGGATCGCGGCGCTGCAGGGTGGCCAGCGCGAGGCTGAGCTCGATGAGCGGTGCGGGCTGGCTGGCGAACTTGGTGCGCAGCAGGTCCTCGGCGGTCAGATGGACTTGAAGCAAAGCCGGGCTCCTCGTCTCCTTTAAGCGACGTTTCAGTTCTGGTCTAAAGGGTCCCATTGCCGTCCTCGGCATCCGTACGCTGCGTTGACAAGAAATCTGACCGGTACGCGCAGAAGGGAATCTCAATGTTCCGGCAAATCCTGCCTGTCTTGTTCACCGTGGTGATGCTGGGCGGTATCACGGCGCCTGCCTTCGCCAGCCCGGCATCAGGCCGGTCGGCATCTGCCAGCTCATTTCAGATCTGCACGCATCTGAACAGCAACCAGTGCCTTTCCAGCCAGGGCATCGGCGCCCAGGTGACGATCACAGACAACGACCGCACTACTTATATCGACACAGGCTTCACGATCTTCGTGGCAAATGAACTGGGACACTGTCTCGTGGCCGACGGCAGCATCGTGGAAACAAGCACCAGCTGCGGGGGCCGTTCGGCAGAGTGGACAATTACGAACGGCCACTATAAGAATGCCGACGGCAACTGCTACCTGGCAGTATTCAACCCGCCCAGCCAGGGTGAAGGGGTGGCATGCGTGCAGCCCACCAGCTCGTGGGACTGGACCTGGGATCAAGTGTCCCGGTGATGTATCAGTCAGTGCCCTGCTGGCGCCGGGGGTACCGCCATCCGCGGCGGTGCGCTGCCCGTCTTCACCGTATGAGCCCGCAGGCTCGGACCGTTTCCTGGCCACGGCTGCCGCGGGCTCGACGGCGGTGACCTGGACCGGGCCAGGTGGTCGAGCCGCACCGTTCCCGCCACCTGCACGGGCCAGCGTGCGGCTCGCCCACCAGGGACCAGGCTTACCGAAGCACCGACTAAGCAACGGGCAGGATCCTGTCAGGCTCGCTGTCGGCTGGTGGTCTTGGCGCGGTGCCGGGCTTCCGGGTATGCAGCAGGGCACCGGTGTGGGGAGCTGTCACCGGACCTGCTGTGGCGCTTAGGCGACGGGGGCGGTTGTCGCGTCGGCGGCCGAGCGCGGCTTCGAGCGGCTCAGCCCCGTCGTCCCGGACGGTCCGGGGTGACGCTGCCGGGCTGAGGTGGCCCCGTGCAGTGAGGAGCTGGGCGAGATGAGCGGCGTGGGCGGGCTAGGTTACGGCGTGTTCGTCGGGTTCGCTGGGGTGGCCGAGCCAGGCCGGTCCGGGCCGGGAGGCGATGGTGGCGGCGATGTCGCGGCGCTCGCCGTCGGGCAGGGCGCGGTAGATGTCGGCGGCGATCTGTGCGCCGATCTGGTCGGGCTGCCGCGGACCAGGAGCCGTGTCGACGGCCGCGATGCGGCGCGCGGCGAGCACGGCGTCGGCCGCGTGCCAATAGGCGGCGTGCCCGGCCTTGCCGGGTTCGGGTAAGGGCCGAGGACCTGTTGCGGGTCGTCGGTGATGACCTGGTGCTGGTCGCGGTAGGCGGCGATGATGCCGAGGAGGTTCATCCAGGCGGGCCGGTCGTGTTCGACGTCGGCTGCCCAGAACCCGGACCCGGGCGCTGATCAACGTCGCGGCGTCGTCAAGGTAGCGCCCCATGCCGCCACCTGCGTGAGCTGGAGGGGATCGTAGCCATGGCGGCAGGGACGCTGCGGCTGGCTCTGCCGAGTGCCGCAGCGCGGCCTGCGACACGACAGCGATCACGTCGCGGATGTCACGTGCGCGGCGGGCGGTGGCGAGGATCTGCTCGGCGGGGATTCCGTTGTCCTCGGCTGCTTTGAGCGTCCAGGCGAGCAGCCGCCAGGTCTCCCGCCCAGAAACGCTGCCCTTACCGCAGAGCGCGTCGGCCAATGGGCTGGGATTGGCGGTCAGGTAGCGGCCGATGCGCCAGGCGAGGGTCTGGCTGATATTGCGTGCGCTGCGCAGTTCACGGCTGCGCGCCACGGCGATGAGCACTGTGGCCGGGTCGTGCCCGGCGATGCTGGCACGCCGGAGCGCCGCAGCAAGGGCGGGCCAGCTCGGCTCTCCCTGCGCGCGGCGCTCCAGGAGGTCATCGATGAAGCTGGCGGAGAGCGTACTCGGGCGCCCCTTCACTTCCGCGTACCGGTAGAGACCTTTTCCGCATGGGCTCGGGATGTCACGCTCCGCCTGGAGGTAGTTGAACAGTTGGAGGAGGTTGCGCTGCAGGGTGTGCGTGCCGCCCTGGCCGTGCCGGTTGAAGTAGTCGCGGAAGTACCGGTTGAGCAGGTGAGTGTCCACCACGTCGAAGTCGCCGTCGATCCCGCTTTCGGTGAGCCACGCGTCGAGGTTCTTGGCCGGGCCGACGTATGCGTTGATGCTGGCTTCCTGGTACGGGCGGTTATCTCGGTTGGTGATGGTCCGCAGGTAATCCGTGAACTCGGCGATCGTCGCCTGCCGGTCGCTGAGATCCTCAGCGGCCTTGAGCCGGGTGCTGCCCGCCTGCTGATCTGGGGCGCTCCATGCGGCCGGAGCGGCGAGCGGGCTGCGCAGCGGGCGGCCGGTGGCCCGGCGCTGGGCGGTCTTGGTCGTGCTGACCATGGTGAACTCCCATCCTGTCCGGGGGAGCTAGGTCACTTTCTAAGCGTCAAGATAAGTGACCTAGCACCGAGATGCTTGACAGGAATCCGCGCTCGCACGGCGGCGCCCGGTGGGCTTACCCGCCGGAAACCGGTACGCTAGCTGGGGTTCCGGCCGCGACGCGCGGGCCGGGACGCCAGGGCGCATAGCTCAGCGGTAGAGCACCCGCCTTACAAGCGGGGGGTCACTGGTTCGAACCCAGTTGTGCCCACTGACCTGGTCTTTTAGCCGGTCTGGCGAGGGTCCCGACAAGCATCTCGG
>DASRFJ010000066.1:0-37649 GCA_035651595.1 Streptosporangiaceae bacterium
CGCCCACTCGACGGCCCGCCCGCCCCCGCAGTCCGGCTGGGACTGGGCAGCCCAAGCCGTATCACGACATTTCGCCCGTTCCGGGCGCGCCGGCAGGCGCGCCAGATTATTGCGGACAGTTACCCTCCCGGATTGATCCTGCTGGCTTATTTCCAGGGCGTGCCCGGATCACCGGCCGCCGCCCGGCGGGTCAGCGGCAGGCTCGATGGGCCTCGGTTAACGTGGCGGATTTGCCCTTCGTGGTAGCGGGACCCCTGGTTACGGGGGTCGATCCTCCACAAGGGGGAAATCGTCCACGTTGCTGACGGGATTGCCGGTGCGCCCTATCCCAGCTGTCGCACAGTGCACTCCAGGCACAGGCAGCGCGCGGTCACGCCCCGCGGCCTGCCGGCGGCAGGCACGGCCACGCGCGCAATTCGCCAACAAGGTCCAGATCGGGGGGTAAGTGTCCGCAATATTCTGGCGCGCCTGACGGTGCACCCCGGAATAACGTGAAATATCCGGCTCGGTCCGGTTTGGCTCGCCTGGCCGTGTCTGCTGTCTCCTGCGCGGGCTCGCTGGCGCTGGCGCTGCCGCTGGCGCTGGCGCTAGGCCGTGCGTCCCGCCGCCAGGCGGTGCGTCTGGTGGCTCTCGAAGGCGCATCCCGAGGATGTCGAAAGACGCATGCGGGCTGCCTCTGGAATTACACCTTTAGGCGCCATAGGAGGAAGTGATGCCGCTTTAGTGGTAATCGTATTGCCTGCGTCAAGGGCCGCGATTAATGTTTCCTCGTGACGTCGCCGCTGGTTAATGAGGGGCGGCTACCTGAAGTCGGTAAAGAGCGAGGATTTCTGTGACGGCTGAAATTCAGATAACGGCCGCGGAAAGCGGTTTTATTGGCGCCGCTGATTATGACGGTCTAGACGCCATGAGCGGCATCGAGCATTTGCCGGAAACTGACGTCCAGGTGAGCTCTCTCGTGCCCGGGTTCTACCTGCGGCAAGCGGGGACCGACCCGGCTCACATCCGGCTGCTCGCCGATGCCGCGGGAACGACGAAGCTACCGCCGATCCTCGTCCAGGAAGGCAACTACCGGATCATCGACGGGATGCACCGGGTCGAGGCGGCCAAGCTGCGTGGCGAGGTGACCATTCGCGCGCGCCTCGTCGACTGCACGGACGGGGAAGCGCTTGTTCTCGCCATCAAGTCGAACGTCCTGCACGGGCTGCCGCTCTCCAAGGCCGATCGCATTTCCGGGGCGAAACGCGTCCTGGCCGCGCATGCCGACTGGTCGGATCGCGCCGTGGCGGAGATCTCCGGACTGAGCGCGAAGACCATTGCCTCGCTGCGGAACCGCGCCACCGACGACATGCAGTTCCGTGGCAAGCGACTCGGGCGCGACGGCAGGCGCAGGCCGCTGTCGGCCGCGGAAGGAAGAAAGCGTGCCGCCGCGTATATCGGCGCCCATCCGGAGGCGCCGCTGCGCGAGGTCGCCCGCGAGGCGGACGTGTCGCTGGGCACCGTGCACGACGTGCGGGAGCGGCTGCGCCGCGGGTGGGACTGCGCGGCGCAGGAGCGCGGCCGGCAGCTGGCCATGGCGCCCCCCGTGCGGCCGGCCGGGGGCCTGTCCGCTCCGGTACCCGAGGGCTCTCCGCTGTCTCAGGGCTCGCTGCCTCTGAGTTCGCTGTCTCGGGGCCCGCTGGCGCAGAGTGCGCTGGCCCCGAGCCCGCTGCGTGCCCGGATCGGCAGGAACTCTCAGCCGCCGCTGGCCTGGCCGACGATCTCGGCGAAGCTAGCCGGTGACCCGGCGCTGAAGTACACCGACGGCGGCCGGGCCTTCCTGCGCTGGATGGCCGCGCGCTCGACGAAGGCTGACGAATGGCGGGAGTTCATTGACGCCATACCGATGCACTGGCTGAGGGACGTCAGCCAGGTGGCGGAAACGATGAGCGCGGAGTGGCGCGAGTTCGCCGAGCGGCTCAGGAACCGGCACGCGGCAGTGTGACCCAGTATGAGCCAGCGTGGGACCCGGACCCGTGGATCCCTCAGGATTGGCCCGCCGGGGTGTCCGCGCTCGCGACGATCCGGCGCCTTGTGGCGGGGGACGGGCCAGGGCCGGCCCCGGCCGCTGGCAACGCGGCCTTGTTGACCGCGTCTATCCGGGAGACCGCGCCGAGCTTGACGAAGATGTTCCTGAGGTGCCGCTTGACCGTGGCCTCGGTCAGCGAGAGACGACTCGCGATCTGCCGGTTGCTGAGCGCCTCGCCCACCAGCCCGAGGACCTCGCGCTCGCGCGGTGACAGCGTTTCCGCGGCCGACGCGAGCTGGAGCGGGCGCAGGCTCTCCCGGGAGACGCCGAGTACCACCCGGTCATCGTCGGCGACGACCGCGCGGATCGCCGCCACGAGTTCCTGCCAGTGGACGCTCTTCAGCAGGTAGCCCCGGATGCCCGCGCCGAGGAGCGCCTCGACGAGGTGCGGTCCCTCGTACATGCTGAGGATGACCACCCGGGACCGAGGCGAGCAATCGAGGATGCGGTGCACGGTGGTCGCCGCGTCGCCGCCTGGGATCTCGACGTCCAGCAGGACCACATCGGGTTGCGCATCCCCGGCGAGGGTGACCGCGCTGTCGCTGTCGCTGGCCTGGCCGACCACCCGCATGTCGTCTTGCTTTTCGAGAATACCGCGCAACCCTTCGCAGACCAGCGCGTGGTCATCCACGAGGAGCACCGTAACGGGCTTCGTCTGGCCGGTCATCGCCGTGGACCGCGGCGCTTGCTGTGGGCCATACCATCCCCTTGGGCGTGTTTGCGGTTAACGTCCCGCACGCGGCTCGATTATCGCACGAGAGGGCCTTGACGACACGTCATGGCCGGTGCGGTGGATACGGTCGTCAGCTACAGATGCAATCCATGTGCACCCGTTTCGGTAATCGCGGACGGTACCCTGCCGTGTCAGCGCACAATTGACTCAACGCTCGAAAAGTGGCAAGCCTGGTGGTGAAGGAGGTAGCCGGCAACTCCAGATACCTCAGGGAGACAAAAGGGATTAAACTCCCCGTGCCAGGTGAGCACCCCGCCAGGGGCCGAGGAGAATGATGGATAGTCAGGGCGTGGCATCGTCGTCGATGCCAGATGCCGATACCTCTGTGGCTGACGAGCTGCATGACCCTGATGTGGATGGAGTGACCAGTGAGGTGGCGGACGGTGGTGATGGTCGGGGCCGAAGCGGGGATGACACCATAGTGATGACTGCCCCGGGTCACCATTCCGCTACTGACAGTTCTCGGCGCGCGCCCGAACAAGCGCCTGAGCAAGCGCCTGAGCAAGCGCCTGAGCCCGAGTCGGCACGCGAACCCGAGTCCGCGCGGGAGCCACAGCAGGCGCCTCAGCTCGGCCAGGCGGCCGAAGCCGAACCCGAGCCCAAGCAAGCGGCCGGGCCCGAACCCGAGCCCGTGCCCGAGCCTGAATCCGAACCTCAACCTGAGCCCGAGCGTGAGCAGCAGCCTCAGCCGCACGTCCGCGTGGACGCGCGCCTTCTCGAGGCCGCTCTGCTCAACCTCAGAAAGCGGATCGCCGCCATCCCGCTCGTCTTCGAGATCGACGGCTCCGACGAGGTCAAGACCGAACGCGCCAAGCTCCTCAGCCAGATTGACGACTACCTGCTGCCGCGGGTCCGCAGGTCCGCCGCGCCCGTCCTGGTCGCGCTCGTCGGCTCCACCGGCGCGGGCAAGTCCACCCTGATCAACAGCATCGTCGGTACCAAGGTCAGCGCGACCGGCGTACGCAGGCCCACCACGAACAGTCCGGTGCTGGCCTGCCACCCGGACGACATCGACTGGTTCGCGGAGAACAACTTCCTGCCGACCCTGCCCCGGGTTCGCCAGGAGGGCCTGGCCCGCCCGGGCCGGGACGGCCTGCTGGTGCTGGCCGCCAGCGAGGGCATGCCGCGCGGCATCGCGCTGCTGGACACCCCGGACATCGATTCGGTGGTGAAGGCGCACCACGAGTTCGCTTACCAGTTCCTCGACGCCTCCGACCTGTGGCTGTTCATGACCAGTTCCAGCCGGTACGCGGACGGCCCGGTATGGGAGATCCTCCAGCACGCCAGGGAGCGGCGTGCCGCGCTCGGGGTCGTGCTGTCCCGGGTCCCGCAGAGCCACCGCGGCGAACTGGTGGACCACTTCGAGGCGATGCTCGACGCGAACGGCATCACAGCCGACGACCGGTTCGTGATCCCCGAGATCCCGCTGCTGGACGGCATGCTGCCGCCGGACGCCTACCAGGAGATCCGCAACTGGCTGGCCGACACCGCCAGCAAGTCGGACAGAAGGGTGGCGGTGCTCACCCAGACGATGTCTGGCGTGCTGGACACCTTCAAGACCCGGGTGCCGAGGGTCGCTGCCCACGTCGAGGCGCAGGTCGTGCTGCGTGCCGAGCTCAAGCGCCTGGCCGCGGACGCGTACCAGCAGGCGCTGGCCCAGACCCGCAAGGGCCTGCAGGACGGCGTGCTGCTCCAGGGCGAGGTGCTGGCCCGCTGGCAGGACTGCGTGGCAAGCGGCGACCTCCGCCGCCGTGGCCAGGGCGCCAGGCCCGGTCCCGCCAAGCAGAAGCAGCCGCGCAAGGGCCGCCGGGCTCGCCGCGGCCCGCAGCGGATCGCCGCGCTCAACGTGGCGCTGCGCTCGGCCCTGGAGTCCTTCGTGGTGTCCTTGGCCGACCGGGCCGCCGAACAGGTGCAGGCCCGCTGGCGGGCCACCCCGGCCGGTGCCCTGCTGCTCGCCGACGCCGCCGCGGAGCGGGCGAGGAATCAGCAGGTCAACGCCGTTTATGAATCCGCCTTCGGCGAGCATCCGTACCATGCGCCCGCCGGACTCGCCGGGCGCTCGTCGTCGGACTTCCCGCTGCGTACCGCGCGGGCGGTCGCCGCCTGGCAGGACAGCGTGAGCCAGCTCCTTCCCGACCGCAACCCGGAGGCGCTCGGCCTGATCCTGACCACCGCGATGCTCGCCGAGGGAGCCGACGAGCCGGTCGCCGTCGAGGCGCGCGGCCTCCTGGCCGGCCCCGCCGACCCCGCCAGCGAAGAAAGCGTGCTCGCCAAGGCCCGCGCCGACCTGCTGGATCACATTCGGCTCCTGTACGACGAGGAGATGCTGGGCTTTGACGCGGTGATCGAGTCCGCCGGACCGTGCGACGACGTCGCGGCGATCCGCCTCTACCAGGCCGAATACTCACTGGAGGCGGTCAGATGACCGTGACGAGCAGCACCACGAGCGGCGACGTCACGACCCGCCTGGCCGCGCTGGCCGAGCTCACCCGCCTCGGCATGGCGCGGGCGGCCGCCGACGGCCCCGGCTTCGACCCGGCCCTGCTCAAGGACGCGGAGCAACTGCTGCGCCGGTCCGGCGAGCGGATGCGGATGTCCGCGACGCACACCGTGGTGGCGCTGGCCGGCGGCACCGGCAGCGGCAAGTCCTCGTTGTTCAACGCGCTTTCCGGCGCCACCTTCTCGCCCACGGGCGTGACCAGGCCGACGACCAGGCACTCGCACGCGTGTGTGTGGGGAATGGAGGGCGCGGCTCCGCTGCTCGACTGGCTGGGCGTGCAGCGGCGGCACCGGTATGCCCGGGCCAGCGCCCTGGACGAGGGCGAGACCAGCCTGAACGGCCTGCTGCTGCTCGACCTGCCGGATCACGACTCGGTGGTGTCCGGCTCCGCGGCGCTGGTGGATCGCCTGGTCAAGCTCGCCGACATGCTCATCTGGGTGCTCGACCCGCTGAAGTACGCCGACGCCGCGGTGCACCAGCGCTACCTGGTCCCGCTGGCCGGGCACTCCGCGGTGACCAGCGTCGTGCTGAACCAGTCGGACACGCTGAGCCCGGAAGAGGTCGACGACTGCGCCGCCGACCTGCGTCGTCTCCTCGACGCCGAAGGCCTGCTGGACACCCAGGTCCTGGTCACCTCCGCCACCACCGGGGCAGGCCTGGACGAGCTGAAGGCCGTCCTCGCGGTCGCGGTCGCCGCCCGCCACGCGGCCAGCGACCGGATCGCCGCGGACATCGACGTGCTGCTCGACCGCTTCGCGGTGTATTCGGGCGAGCCGCTGGCCGGCGTGCCTCCCGTCGAGCGAGCCACGCTGATCGCGGCGCAGGGGGCCGCGGACGCCGACGACGGCACCCGCGACGTACCGCCCTGGGAGCTGTGGGCCGAGGAGGAAGCCGCCGAGGAGCCGGAGGCCCCGTCGCTGCCCCCGTGGGAGGTGGCGGGCGCGGAGGACTGGAGCCCACCGTCCTCGCTGAACGGCCATGCCGCGCCGGCTTCCCGCCCGCCCTGGGAGGACGCGACGTCGGCGGATGTTCCCGCGCTCGATCCGGTCAGCTTCGTACCGACCGCGCCAGCGGCCGCGCTGACCGTCGCGTTCGAGAAGGCGGCGGGCATGTCCGCGGTGACCGAGACACTGCATGGCGCCCGGGAGCGCATCGCGTTGCGCTACGTCGGCTGGCCGCTCGGCCGGTTCCTCCGGCCCGGGCACGCACCGGCTGGCCGCGCGTCCGGCAGGCAGCCCGAGCAGGCCGGCCCTCAGCAGGCGCAGCGCTCGGACATCGACAACGCGATCACCGCGTTCGCGGACGCGCTGGTCACCGACGAGCACGGCGGCACCGGGCTGCCCGAGCCGTGGTCGCAGACGGTCAGGGACGCGGCCCGCTCCCGGGCCGGCCACGCGCAGGAGGCCCTCGGCGCGGCCGTGACCCGCGGCCTGCCGCCCCGCGACAGGATCACTCCCTGGTGGCGGCTGGTCGCGATGGCGCAGTGGCTGCTGCTCCTGCTCGTGGCGGCCGGCGTTGCCTGGATCGGGGTGATCCTCGCCTACGGCCAGTTCCACGTGGCACGCAAGGCGCCGTCGTCCCTGGTCAACGACCTGTCGCTGATCCCGTGGCTGATCGTCATGGTGGTCGCGCTGCTGCTGCTCGGTTCGCTGATCTCGTCGTGGTGCCAGAACATGGTGATCCTCGCCGCCGACCGCGAACACGACCAGGCGGTGCAGACGATCCGCTCCCGCATCGAGACCGTGACAAGGGAACTCGTCCTCGTCCCCACCGGCAAGGAACTGACGGACTACGAGCGCTTCCGCACCGAACTAGCCGCCGCCAGACCCTAACCTCCGCCGCGCCCGCCACCGCTAGCCCTCCCGCGAGTGTTACTGCCGCGACCTGAGTGACGGATGGGGCACCTTATATGTCAGAAAAGTGCTTCGTGGCAGGAAAGGTGTCAGATATGGCACCTTTTTCAACACAGAGCACTTTTCTAACACGGGAGGTGGTCGCCGCGGCCGGACATGCGGCGCAAATCGGGCAGGCGACGGGCCGGTTCGGTCGTCGCGGGCGCCTCGGCAGGCCAACGTCGCACATCGGCACCCAAGACGCCGCCGATCAGGGCCGCGCTAGGCCGATTTGAGCGGTTGATGCGGTCCCGACTGCGCTGTAATCTTGTAATCATGGTAATGGACGCGTACTCGCGGATCGTTTCCGGCGTGGCCGCGAAGCTCACCCCCAAAGTGGCCAGCCTGCGGGTACCGCATCTGGGGCGCGAAGGCCTGGGGTCGGGGGTCGTATTCACCGGAGACGGCTTCGTGCTCACGAACGCGCACGTGGTGGGCGGCGCGTCCGGCGGCACCGCCCAGTTTTCCGACGGGACCGAGGCGACGTTCACCGTGGTCGGCGCCGATCCGCTCTCCGACCTCGCGGTGATCAGGGCGAACGGCACGACCCCGGATCCGGCCGAACTGGGCGAGGCCGACCAGCTCGTCGTCGGCCAGCTCGTGGTCGCTGTCGGCAATCCGCTCGGCCTGGCCGGCTCGGTCACCGCTGGCGTGGTCAGCGCGCTCGGCCGCTCGCTGCCGGCCCGCGGCCGGCTGATCGAGGACGTGATCCAGACCGACGCGGCGCTCAACCCGGGCAATTCGGGCGGCGCCCTCGCCGACTCGGACGCGCGCGTCGTCGGCATCAACACCGCGGTGGCCGGCGTCGGCCTGGGCATGGCCGTCCCGGTGAACGCGACGACCCGCCGGATCATCTCCGCGCTGATGCAGGACGGCCGGGTGCGCCGCGCCTACCTGGGCCTGGTCACGATGCCAGGTCCGGTGCCGACCGCCTGGCGCGAGCGGCTCGGCCGGACCACCGGCCTGCTCGTCTCCGAGGCGGTCCGCGGCGGACCGGCCGAACACGCCGGCCTCAGGCGCGGCGACCTGCTGCTGACCGCCGGCGGCAAGCCGGTCGCGACCGCACAGGACCTCCAGCGCCTGATGTTCGCCGACGCGATCGGCCGCCCGATGCCGATCACGGTCATGCGCAACGGCGCCCTGGTCGACGTCATCGCCGAGCCCGCAGAGCTGGTCGCGACCGCCTAGTGCGCGGCCGGCCCTGCCCGCCTGCCCGCCGGTGCGGAATGATGTGGGCATGATCAACGGACCGATCCACGCGCCGCGCGGCACGGAGCTCAGCTGCAAGGGCTGGCCCCAGGAAGCCGCGATGCGGATGCTGATGAACAACCTCGACCCCGAGGTGGCCGAACATCCGGACCAGCTCGTGGTCTACGGCGGTTCCGGCCGGGCCGCGCGCAGCTGGGACGCGTACCACGCGATCATCGCCACCCTCAAGGACCTCGAGCAGGACGAGACTCTGCTGGTCCAGTCCGGCAAGCCGGTCGGCGTACTCAGAACCCACGAGTGGGCGCCCCGCGTGCTGATCGCCAATTCGAACCTGGTCCCGCAGTGGGCCACCTGGGACGAATTCCGCCGGCTCGAGCAGCTCGGCCTCACCATGTACGGCCAGATGACGGCCGGTTCGTGGATCTACATCGGCACCCAGGGCATCCTCCAGGGCACGTACGAGACGTTCGCCGCGATAGCGGAGAAGCGGTTCGGCGGCACGCTGGCCGGCACGATCACGCTCACCGCGGGCCTCGGCGGCATGGGCGGCGCCCAGCCGCTCGCCGTCACGATGAACGGCGGCGTGGTGATCTGCGTCGACTGCGACCAGGCCAGCATCACCCGGCGGATCGAGCACGGCTACCTGGACGAGCAGGCGCACGACATCGACGACGCCATCCGCCGGGCCACCGCCGCCCGCGACCAAAGCCGACCGCTGTCCATCGGCCTGCTCGGGAACGCCGCCGACGTGGTGCCGGACTTCCTTGCCCGCGGCGCGGCGATCGACATCGTGACCGACCAGACCTCGGCGCACGACCCGCTCAGCTACCTGCCCAGCGGCGTCGCGTTCGAGGACATGGCCGCCCTTCGCGCCGAAGACCCGGCGGGCTTCACCCGGCGGGCCCGCGAGTCGATGGCCAATCACGTCGCCGCGATGGTCGGCTTCCTCGACGCCGGCGCCGAGGTCTTCGACTACGGCAACTCGATCCGCGGTGAGGCCGAACTGGCCGGGTACACCCGCGCGTTCGACTTCCCCGGCTTCGTGCCTGCCTACATCAGGCCGCTGTTCTGCGAGGGCAAGGGCCCGTTCCGGTGGGCCGCGCTGTCCGGCGACCCGGCGGACATCGCCAGGACCGACAAGGCCATCCTCGACCTGTTCCCGCAGAACGAGCCGCTGGCCAGGTGGATCCGGATGGCCGGCGAGAAGGTGCACTACCAGGGCCTGCCGGCCCGGATCTGCTGGCTCGGCTACGGCGAGCGGCACCTGGCCGGCCTGAGGTTCAACGAACTGGTCGCCAACGGCGAGGTCCAGGCCCCGATCGTGCTAGGAAGGGACCACTTGGACTGCGGCTCGGTCGCCTCGCCGTACCGCGAGACCGAGGGCATGGCCGACGGCTCCGACGCGATCGCCGACTGGCCGCTGCTGAACGCGCTGGTCAACACCTCTTCCGGCGCGACCTGGGTGTCGATCCACCACGGCGGCGGCGTCGGGATCGGCAGGTCCATCCACGCCGGCCAGGTCTGCGTCGCCGACGGCACCGAACTGGCGGCCCAGAAACTGGAGCGCGTCCTCACCAACGACCCCGGCATGGGCGTCCTGCGCCACGCCGACGCCGGCTACGAGAAGGCCTCGACCGTCGCCACGCAGCGCGGCGTACGGGTACCAATGTGAGCGAGCGGCGGGGCGCGGTGATGCCTGGACTGAGGAGGGAGCGACGAAGGAGCGAGCGACGAAGGAAGGCATCACCTCGAAGCGCCCCGACGGCGAGCGAACAATGAGCAGCGGAGTGACCTTCGCGCGGCTCTGGAAAGGCCTAGAACCCATCGGCAGAACGACGTCGGGTTATCGTCGCTATACCTGGACTTCGGTCGATACCTTGTTGCGCAACTGGTTCATCGAAAGCGCAACGTCCCGAGGGCTTTCTGCCGAGACCGACCGTAACGGGAACATCTGGGCTTGGTGGGATGTCTCGGGGTCCGATGAGTATCGCCGCCGGCCGACTCCGAAGGCCGGCGGCGACACTCACGCGGCCCCTCGACCTGGCGCGATTGTGACCGGGAGCCATCTGGATTCGGTCCCTGACGGTGGCGCGTTCGACGGGCCGTTGGGCGTGGTCTCCGGGCTGGCCGCGATTGACCTGCTTCGGGCCCGGGGCGTCACGCCCAGGCGGCCTATCGCGGTGACCGTCTTCGTCGAGGAGGAAGGGGCCCGTTTCGGGCTGGCCTGCCTCGGCAGCAAGCTGCTAACGGGTGCGGTCGACCCTGGTCGAGCAGCTGCGCTGGCGGACGATAGCGGTGTGACGTGGGCGGAGGCGATGGCCGCGGCCGGGCTGGACCCGGCCGGGATCGGCCCCGACGAGGACCTCCTCGGCAACATCCACGCCTTCGTTGAACTTCACATCGAGCAAGGCCGCGCCCTCGCGGCCCTCCCCGCCCCCGCAACCCCGCCCGCAACGTCGGCGCCCAGCGGGTCAAATGCGCAGTTGAGCCCACTAGAGCGTGTCAATTCGGGGGCGCTCGCTGTCGCGGACGGTATCTGGCCGCATGGCCGGTGGCGGTTTGACTTCACGGGCGTGCCAGATCACGCCGGTACCGCCCGGTTCGCGGACCGGCGGGATCCGATGCTTCCGTTCGCAAGCACCGTGCTCGCGGCCCGCCGCATCGCGGCAGACCTAGGCGCCCTGGCCACGTTCGGCAAGGTCGCCGCCGAACCCGGGGCGGTGAACGGCGTTCCCGCGGCCGTGCATGCCTGGCTGGACGCCAGAGCCCCGGATGAGGAAACGCTGGCGGGATGTGTCACCACCGTACGTTCTGAGGCCGACGTTTTCAGCGGGGAACACGGGGTCGGCCTCAGCGTACGGCAGGAGTCGGCGACCGCGGTGACCGTGTTCGACCCGGGGCTGCGGGAGCGGATCGCGGTCATCCTCGGCGGCGTGCCGGTGCTGCCGACCGGGGCGGGCCACGACGCGGGGGTGCTCGCCGCGCGGGTGCCGACCGCGATGCTGTTCGTGCGGAACCCGACCGGGGTGTCGCACTCGCCGGCCGAACACGCCGAGGCCGAAGACTGCGAGGCCGGGGTGCTCGCGCTCGCCGCGGTGCTGGAGGAACTGGCATGCCGCTGAGGCGCTGGCACGCCGAACAGGTCTGGCTGCCCGGGCGTGGCCTGAGCCGGGACGTACTCGTCGAGGCCAACGGGGAACGGTTCACCACCGTGACCCCTGGGGTCACAGCGCCTGGCGATGCCACGCGGCTGCGCGGACTCACCCTGCCGGGGTTCGCGAACGCGCACTCGCACGCGTTTCACCGGGCGCTGCGCGGCGTCACCCAGGCCGGCAAGGGGACGTTCTGGACATGGCGCGAGATCATGTACTCGGTCGCGGAGCGGCTGGATCCGGACAGCTACTTCCGGCTGGCGCGCGCGGTGTACGCCGAGATGGCGCGGGCCGGGATCAGCTGCGTGGGAGAGTTCCACTACCTGCACCATCAGCCGGGCGGCGCGCCGTACGAGTCGCCGAACGCGATGGGCGGAGCCCTGATCGCGGCGGCCGCCGAGGCAGGCGTGCGGGTCACGCTGCTCGACACGTGCTACCTCGCCGGCGGGCTTGACCGGGACGGCGTGGTGCCGCTGGGGGAGCGGCAGCTGCGGTTCGGGGACGGGGACGGCGAGGGGTGGGCGGCACGGATGTCCGCGTTCCCGCTCGATCCGCACGGAATGCTGACGCCGTCGGCGCGGGTGGGCGCCGCGATCCATTCGGTGCGGGCGGTGCCGCCGGAGCAGATGGGGCCGGTGGTGGCGTGGGCACATCAGTACGGCGCGCCGCTGCACGTCCACCTGTCCGAGCAGCTCGCGGAGAACGAGGCGTGCGTCGCGGTGTACGGGGTGTCGCCCACCCGGCTGCTGTATGACGAGGAGGCGCTGGGGCCGCGGACTTCGGTGGTGCACGCGACGCACCTGTCCGCGTCGGACGTGTTGCTGCTCGGCGGGTCGCGCGGGTACGCGTGCATCTGCCCGACTACCGAGCGTGACCTTGGGGACGGGCTCGCGCCGTCGCTGGAGCTGTCCTCGGCGGGGTGCGAGCTGACGCTCGGCAGCGACAGCCACGCGGTGATCGACATGCTCGAGGAGGCGCGCGGCGTGGAGTACGGCGAGCGGCTGGCGCGTCAGTCGCGCGGGGTGTTCGGCGCGGACGAACTGCTGAGCGCGGCCACGCGCGCTGGGCATGCCAGTCTGGGCTGGCCCGATGCCGGCGACATCGCCCCCGGCGCGTGGGCCGACCTGGTCACCATCGGGCTTGACTCCGTTCGCACCGCGGGCATCGGCGACCACCCCGCCGAGTCGGCGGTCTTCGCCGCCACCGCGTCCGACGTGCGCGACGTGGTCATCAGCGGCCGCGACGTCGTCCGTGACGGCGTCCACCTGCTGGTGGCGGACCTCCCCGCGGAGCTAGACGCCGCCATCCGGGCGCTCCGGTAAGCGGGTGCGGCGGCGGCGCCACAAGAGCACGGGGGTGACCAGCATGACCGCGGCGGCGGCCGGGGCCGTGTCGAGGGCGGCCTGCTTGAACGTGCCGGGAATGGGGATGTCGCCGATCCGCGAAAGCGGCCAGATGACCAGGAAGGCGCGGCCGCTCACCGCGCTGATCGGCACCGTGCCGTGATCCGGGAACCCGTCCTTGTCGTGCAGCACCGAGTCGTCGGAGAAGTTCCGGTTGTCGCCCATCACCCACAGCCGGCCGCGCGGCACCGTGATGCTGAATTGGTACGCGGACGCGGGCGCACCCGGATAGATGTAGCCCGTCTCATGCAGCGGGACGCCGTTGACCGTCATCAGGCCGTTGGTACAGCAGGCCACGTGGTCGCCGGGCAAGCCGATGACCCGTTTGATGTAGTACGTCGTGTTGTTGTGAATCCCCACGTCGGCGAGCACGGCGTCGAAGAACCGGACCACCGGGTTGCTGGGCGGCGGCGGGACCGGGCTGCCGTCGAGGTTGCCCCAGGAGCCGGCGCCGCTGAACACGATGACGTCGCCGCGATCGATGCCGCGGAAGTGGTAGACGAGCTTGTTGACCAGCACCCGGTCGCCAGGCAGCAGCGTGTTCTCCATGGACGCCGAAGGGATCCGGTACACCTGCACGACGAACGCCTTGACCAGCAGGGTGAGCACGACCGCGGCGACGACGATGATCGCCAGTTCGCGGTAGAGCTTCTTGCCCTTCTTGCCCTTCTTGCCGAGATTGTCCGTGCCGTCGGCCGCGGTGGCGTCGGCGGCCTCGCCGTCCGTCCCGGGTTGCGCCTCGGTCTCGGTCGTGGCTTCCGGCTCGGTCGTGGCCTCAGTGCTGTCTGGTTCCATACCCTCTGGCTCTTGCATCGTCGGACCCCCTGGCACCGGTTCAGTGTGCCATACCTCCCTGTGGATAGATTGATGGCATGAGCGATATGCCGATGGTGCAGGTGGGCGACGGGGTCGAGATGCCGATGGTGGGGTTCGGCACCTGGCAGCTGACAGGAAAGCAGGCGTACGACGGGGTGCGCCGCGCGCTGGACGTGGGATACCGGCACATCGACACCGCGACGATGTACGGCAATCAGGCCGAGGTCGGCCGGGCGCTGCGGGACAGCGGCCTGGACCGTCGCGAGGTCTTCATCACCACGAAGCTGGCGCCGGGCCGGTTCGGCAAGGAGCGGGAGACGATCACCGAGTCGCTGGCCGGCCTCGGTACCGACCACGTGGACCTGTGGCTGATTCACTGGCCGGGACGGCGCTCGGCTTCCTCGCTGAATGCCTGGCAGGAGATGCGCACGCTGCGTTCGGAAGGAAAGGCCCGCACGATCGGGGTATCGAACTTCAGCCCGGCTCAGATCGACGAGCTGACCTCGGGCACCGGCGAGACTCCCGCGGTCAACCAGGTGCCGTGGTCGCCGTCCGAGCACGACCCCGCGCTGCTCGCTTCGTTCCGGGACCGCGGTGTGGTGGTCGAAGGCTACAGCCCGCTCAAGAACACCAACCTCAAGGACCGCACGCTCACCGAGATAGCCGAGGCGCACGGCGTGACGCCGGCGCAGGTGGTGCTGCGGTGGCATATCGAACTCGGCATCGTCGTCCTCCCGCGGTCCAAGCGACCGGAGCGGATCGCGTCGAACTTCGACGTGTTCGGCTTCTCGCTGACCGACGAGGAGGTCAAGCGGCTCAGCGGCCGCTGAGCTGAGCGTCGCGGCGGCGAAGTATCGCGCAACTCGTTGCCCCTGGCAAATGGGGCGTCCACAGGCGGGGGGTCCTTTACCTGTTGTCCACAGCTCCGCGGCCGTCCGAGCGGAGTTCCTGGCTTTCGCGCACCGTTGGAGGCATCCCGGCGACGTGGGGTCCCGGGAGGCCAAGAAGGAGCGAGCAACATGAGTCAGGGCGGGTACGTGACCCTCATCGGCTTCGTCGCACGGGAGCCGAGCCTTCGCAAGACCAAGGACGACAAGCCGGTCGCGGACGTCCGGGTCGGCGCGACCACCAGGTATTTCGACAAGAGCCTCGGTGCGTGGACCGACGGCGACACCAGCTACTACACGGTGACCTGCTGGCGTCGGCTGGCAGATTACGCGAAGGCCAGCCTGCGCAAGGGCGATCCGGTCATGGTCAAGGGACGGTTCCGCACGCACACCTATGAGGACAAGCAGGGCCGGATCAGGACCGAGGTAGAGATCACCGCAGACACGATCGGGCACGACCTGAGCCGTGGCATCGCCAACTACATCCGCCCGCCAGAGCGGCAGCGCACCGCTGAGGAGGACGACATGGCCATGCGCAACGACTTCGGCGGCGGCGACGTCAGCGATGGGGAAGGCGGCGACGGTGACGGCGATGCGGAGATGCTGGCCGGCACCGGAATCCCGCCGTTCGGCGCGCCCGATGGCACGTCTGGCTTCAGCAATCTGGAGTCGGACGCCGTGGACGAGGAGGAAGCCGTCGAGCAGCTCAACCGGGAACTCGACAAGGCGCTCGCCGAGGACGGCGAACTAGGACCAGATAACGCCTCGCACCGAATTCCCTCTCTTCCGTAGCGCAACAGCCGGAGCAATCGTACCAGCACGGAGCGGATGCGTCTCGCCTCTTAGCGTGACCGCTCCGTGCCGGGCCGAACCGTGACCACCGTCGAACCTATCGGTTTGACGGCCGGCAGGTACGCATCGCATCTATAATGTTACCTAACGTGATGGCACGCCGGGTGACCGAGCCCGGCCGGGGGCCAGTGGGGCAGGAAAGGCATGTCGGCAGTTCAGGACGCGATCAGGCAGCGTCAGCGGGGCCTGCGGCGGCTCGTGCGGTGGCCGTGGGCATGGCCGCTGCTGGCGATGCCGCTGTCACTGATTGTGTACGTGCTGACCGTCATCGCCGTCGACCTGGCGCTGATCGGCTGGGAGCTGGCCGAAACGACGTGGCGAGCCGGGGACCTCGGGCTCGCCGCCGCGCTGCTGATCGCCGCCGCCATCTGCATCGAGGCGATCCGCCGGCTCGGCCAGCCGTCCGGCGTGTCCCGGGACCTGCTATCCGCGTGGTGGCTGCCGATCGCGCTGCTGCTGCCGCCGATCTACGCGCTGCTCGCCCCGTTCGTCGTCGGGTTCGCGCTCTACGCCAGGGGCCAGCGCGCCACGCCCGTCTACCGCCGGGTGTTCAGCTCGGCGGCGCTCGGACTCGCCGGGGCCGCCACCTCGGTCACCTTCCACCGGGCCTGGCCGCAAGCAACCAAGGTCAGCCTGGGTGGCACGCCTGCGTGGCTGACCAAACCCGAGGTGGTGCTCACCGCCGTGGGCTGCGCGGTGTTGTTCAGCCTGGTCAACACCGTCATCGTCGCGATCGCCGCGCACCTGGCCGAGCCGGAGGCACGGGTTGGCGAGATCTTGTGGGACAAGGAGACCTTCCTCCTCGACCTCACCGAGACCTGCGTGGGCATCCTGGTCGCGATCACGTGTGCGCTCAGCCCGCTGCTCCTGCTCGTGGCGCTGCCGCCGGTCATCCTGCTCCAGCGCAGCCTGATGCACCAGCAGCTCCAGGCCGCCGCCCGCACCGACCCGAAGACCGGCCTGCTGAACGCCGCCGCCTGGCAACGCGAGGCCGACGCCGAGATAAATCGCACCCAGCGGACCGGGGCGCCGCAGAACGCCAATCTGTCCATGCTGCTCATCGACGTGGACCACTTCAAGCGGGTGAACGACACCCACGGCCACCTGGCCGGCGACGAGGTGCTCAGGAGCCTGGCGACCGAGCTGCGGCAACAGGTCCGCGACTCCGACATCGTCGGCAGGTTCGGCGGTGAGGAGTTCACCGTCCTGCTGCCCAGGGCGGATGCCGCCGAGGCGCTCGCGATCGCGGAGCGTCTCCGCCGCGGCGCCGGCTCGCTGAGCATCTTCGCTGGCGACGCGCGGATCGGCGTGACGGTCTCGATCGGCGTCGCGGTCTACGGCCAGCACGGCCGCGACTTGTTCGAGCTGCTGGCCGCCGCCGACCTCGCGCTGTACCGGGCCAAGGACAAGGGCCGCAATCAGGTCTGCCTCTACGGCGGCGACGAGGCAGCCGATCCCAGGCCATAGGCTTATAGACATGCCCGAGTACATCTACACGCTGCGCGGCGTGCGTAAGGCGCACGGCGACAAGGTCATTCTCGACAACGTCACGCTCTCTTTCCTGCCGGGAGCGAAAATCGGCGTGGTCGGCCCGAATGGCATGGGCAAGTCCACGCTGCTGCGGATGATGGCCGGCAAGGAGCAGCCGTCCAACGGCGAGGGCAAGCTGATGCCCGGGTTCACCGTCGGCATCCTGGACCAGGAGCCGGAACTCAACGACGAGAAGACCGTGCTCGGCAACGTCGAGGAAGGCGTCGCGGAGACCAAGAAGCTGATCGACCGGTACAACGAGATCGCCGAGCAGATGGCGACCGACTACTCCGACGAGCTGCTCGAGGAGATGGGCAAGCTTCAGGAGCAGCTCGACCACAAGGACGCCTGGGACCTGGACAGTCAGCTTGAGCAGGCGATGGACGCGCTGCGCTGCCCGCCGCCCGACTCCCCGGTGACGAGCCTGTCCGGCGGTGAGAAGCGGCGCGTGGCGCTGTGCAAGCTGCTGCTGTCCCAGCCGGACCTGCTGCTGCTCGACGAGCCCACCAACCACCTGGACGCGGAAAGCGTGCTGTGGCTGGAGCAGCACCTGGAGAAGTACCCGGGCACCGTCGTCGCCGTCACCCACGACCGGTACTTCCTGGACAACGTCGCGCAGTGGATCCTCGAGCTGGACCGCGGCCACGCGTACCCGTACGAGGGCAACTACTCCACCTACCTGGAGACCAAGGCCGCCCGGCTCAAGGTCGAGGGTGCCAAGGACGCCAAGAAGCAGAAGCGCCTCGCCGATGAGCTGGAATGGGTCCGCTCCAGCCCGCGGGCCAGGCAGACCAAGTCCAGGGCTCGGCTCCAGCGCTATGAGGAGATGGCCGCCGAGGCGGACAAGAACCGCAAGCTCGACTTCGAGGAGATCCAGATCCCGCCGGGCCCGCGGCTCGGCAACCTGGTGGTCGAGGTGGAGGACCTGGTCAAGGGCTTCGGCGACCGGATGCTGTTCGAGAAGCTGGGCTTCAGCCTGCCCCGCAACGGCATCGTCGGTGTCCTCGGTCCGAACGGCGTGGGCAAGACCACCCTGTTCAAGATGATCGTCGGCGAGGAGAAGCCGGACAGCGGGGTCATCCGGATCGGGGACACGGTCGTCATCTCGTATGTCGACCAGGCGCGCGCCCGGATGGACGCGAACAAGAACGTCTGGGAGGTCATCTCCGACGGCGAGACGTTCATTCGCGTCGGCAATGTCGAGATTCCCAGCCGGGCGTACGTGGCTGCGTTCGGCTTCAAAGGCGCGGACCAGCAGAAGCCGGCCGGCGTGATGTCCGGCGGCGAGCGGAACCGGATGAACCTCGCGCTGACGCTGAAGCAGGGCGGCAACCTGCTGCTGCTCGACGAGCCGACCAACGACCTGGACGTGGAGACCCTGGCCAGCCTGGAGAACGCGCTGCTCGAGTTCCCCGGCTGCGCGGTGATCACCAGCCACGACCGCTGGTTCCTCGACCGCGTCGCGACGCACATCCTGGCCTGGGAGGGCGGCGCGAACTGGTTCTGGTTCGAGGGCAACTTCGAGGCCTACGAAAAGAACAAGATCGAGCGGCTCGGCGCTGAGGCCGCCCGCCCGCACCGCGTCACCTACCGCAAGCTGACAAGAGGTTGATCTTCATAACGACGGTGGTTCACCGGGCCGGGCCGCCCGCCCTGCCCGCGCGCCCGCCCCGCCCCGCCCGCGCGCCCGCCCCGCCTGCGCGCCCGCCCCGCCCCGCGCAAATCGGATTTATCCGATTATTTCGGGTGCATGGCCGGACGTCGCGGATTATTGCGGACACTTACCTACCCTGTTTGGGGGGGTAAGTGTCCGCAATAATTTTCGGCTGCTGGCCGGAGGTCGGCGGAGTCGTCGAACGGTGGGGCCGGACCGGGGCAAACCGAATTTCCGCGTTGTTCTTGACTCGCGGACCGCGGAGCTCTTGACAGGAAACGTTCCGTGCTGATTCGCTACGCGTGAGCAAGTTGTTCGAATTTGTTTCATTTTGTTTCACGCTCCCGTTGGAGGGACGAGGATGTCGCGCATCAGCCTTATCGCGGCCTCGGCTGGCGCGGCGCTGGCCGCGGCCGTTGCCGTGACCGTGCCCGCCGCGGGCGCGCTGGCCGGCGGTGCGCCGCCGGTGCTGGCGCACGTGTGGGTGACGACGCCGGACGGTACGGACAAGCTCAGCGACCTCGGCACGGTCGCGTTCGGCGGCGCGCCGGTCACCGCACCCACCATCGTCGTCGACCCCACCCAGACCTTCCAGACGATGCAAGGGTTCGGCGGGGCGATCACCGACTCCGCGGCGACGGTGCTCTACCGGCTGTCCCCGGCGGTGCGCACGGCCACGATGCGATCGCTGTTCGACCCGGCGACGGGTGACGGCCTGGACTACCTGCGCCAGCCGATCGGCGCCTCGGACTTCGTCGCCACCGCGGACTACACCTACGACGACATGCCCGCCGGGCAGACCGACTACCAGCAGCGTCATTTCTCGATCGCGCACGACCGGGCGCAGATCCTGCCGCTGCTGCGCGAGGCCAAGGCCATCAACCCCCGGCTCCAGATCATCGCGTCTCCATGGAGCCCGCCTGCGTGGATGAAGACCGGCGACTCGCTGATCGGCGGCCGCCTCATCGACGACCCGCGCGTCTACCAGTCTTACGCGCTGTACCTGCTGAAGTTCGTCGAGGCCTACCGGGCGAGCGGCGTCACCGTCGACACGATCACCGTGCAGAACGAACCGCAGAACCGCGCCCCGTCCGGGTATCCGGGCACGGACATGCCGTCGTGGCAGGAGGAGAAGGTCATCTCCGATCTCGGGCCGATGCTGCGCGACGCGGGCCTGCGCACCCAGATCCTCGCCTACGACCACAACTGGACCGAGCACCCCAACGACGTCGCGGCCACCCCGCCGGACGAGACCGCGGACGTCAACGCCTACCCGCAGAACGTGCTGAACTCCCCGGCCGCCAAATGGGTGGCCGGTGTCGCGTACCACTGCTACTTCGGCGACCCGAGCGCGATGACCGCGTTGCACAACCAGTTCCCGGACAAGGCGATCTACTTCACCGAGTGCTCGGGAAGCCAGTCCGCCGACCCGGCGAACACGTTCTCCGACACGCTCAAGTGGCACGCCCGCAACCTGATCATCGGCGCGACCCGCAACTGGGCGCAGACCGTCATCAACTGGAACCTGGCGCTCGACCCGTCCGGCGGCCCGCACCTAGGCGGCTGCGGCACCTGTACCGGCATCGTCACCGTCGGTCCCGGCGACACGGTGACCAACGACGCCGAGTACTACACGCTCGGGCACCTGGCCCGGTTCGTGCAGCCGGGCGCGGTGCGCATCGCCAGCACGTCGTTCGGCACCACGGGGTGGAACGGGCAGGTCATGGACGTCGCGTTCCGCAACCCGGACGGCAGCACGGTCCTGGTCGCGCACAACGAGAACGACAACCCGAGCACGTTCGGGGTGCGGGAGGGTGACCAGGCGTTCAGCTACACCCTGCCGGGCGGGGCGCTGGCGACGTTCACGTGGCGCGGCGTCGTGCCCGGCACGTATGCGCTGCGCCAGGTCGTGCCCGCCGGCTGGACCGCCGTCGCGAACCCGCCCGGCCCGACGGACCCGTGCTGCACGGGCGATGTGGCGGCGAACGCCGTGGACGCTGACGCCAGCACCCGCTACTCGACCGGGACCGGCCAGGCTCCCGGCCAGTACCTTCAGGTCGACTTCGGCCGCGCTGTGGACGCGAGGCGGGTCGTGTTCGACACCGGCGTGTCCACCGGCGACTACCCGCGCGGCTACACGGTCACGACGAGCGCCGACGGCGTGAACTGGAGCACCGCTGTCCTTGCCGGCCAGGGAACCGGGCAGTTCACCACCGTCGGCCTGAGGGGTGCTCCGGTCCGGTATGTGCGGGTCACGCTCACCGCGTCAAGCGGCAGCTGGTGGAGCGTCGCCGACGTCCGCGCCTACCGCCCCTTAACATGCTGGTATGACGATTGTTCCGGACACCAAGGACTGGACCTGGGTGCTGCGGCGCCCCTGCCCCGAATGCGGCTTCGACACCAACTCGTTCGCGCGCGATGACGTCGCCGGGATGATCCTCGCGAATGCCGCGTCCTGGCAGGAATTGCTTACTGGCTCCGGCGATGTCCGGACCCGCCCGGAGCCGGGCAAATGGTCACCGCTCGAGTACGCCTGCCACGTCCGGGACGTGCTCCGGATCTATGACCTGCGACTCCAGCTGATGCTGACCCAGGATGACCCGTCCTTCGAGAACTGGGACCAGGACGCGACCGCGGTGATCGAGTGCTACGGCGCCCAGGACCCGGCACCCGTCGCCAAGCGGCTCACCGAGCAGGCCCGGATCCTGGCCGCGCGGTTCTCCACCGTGAGCGGCGGTCAGTGGCACCGGACCGGAACCCGCAGCGATGGCGCCCACTTCACCGTCGAGTCGTTCGCCCGGTATTTCATCCACGACCCGATCCACCACCTGTACGACGCGACCGGAGTCCGCCACGCCGGCTGACCCGAGGTCAGCGCGGGGTGAGGCCGAGGTCGGGGCGATCGGGGAAGTCGTTGACCAGGCTGTGCGCGGCCATGACCAGGTAGTCCCAGAGCTGGGCGTCGAGGGCTTCGTCGAGCTTCAGCTCGTCCATCGACTCGCGCATGTGGCGGAGCCAGGCGTCACGCTCGGCTTCGCCGATCCGGAACGGCACGTGCCGCATCCGGAGCCGCGGGTGGCCGCGCAACTCGTCATAGGTGCGCGGTCCGCCCCAGTACTGCATAAGGAACAGCCGGAGGTGCTCCTCGGCGGGTCCGAGGTTCTTCGCCGGGTAGACCGCCCGTAGCGCCGGGTCGTCGGCGACCCCCTGGTAGAACCGGTGGACCAGGCGCCGGAAGGTCTCCTCGCCGCCCACCGCGTCGTAAAAGCTGACCGGCTCGCTCATGCCTCACAGCTTACGAGGGCTGCTCGGCTGGCGGCTCCGCGACGGTGACGTCCACGGTCTCCGGCGCGGGCAGCGTGAGGTTCGCGGAGTCCAGGGCGGCCTTGACGCGGATGCGGAGCTCGCGGGCCACCTCCCACTGGCGCAGTGCGGCGGTCTTGGCGACGATGCGCATGATCACTTCGGTGCCGGACAGCTCCTGGGCGCCCCAGACCTCGGGTTCCTCCAGCATCAGGTCGTGCCACACGGGGTCCGCCCACACGCCCGCCGCGGCCCGCTCCATCAGTTCCTTGATCCTGGTCAGGTCGGAGTCGTACGGGACCGGGTAGTCGATCACCGCGCGCGACCAGCCCTGCGACTCGTTGCCCACGCGGCTGATCGTGCCGTTATGGACGTGCCAGACCACGCCGTTCAGATCCCTGATCCTGGTGGTCAGCAGCGTCATCGCCTCCACCGTGCCGGTCGCCTTGCCGAGGCTGATCATGTCGCCGACGCCGTAGTGGTCCTCGACCAGCATGAAGATGCCGGCCAGGTAGTCCTTCACCAGGTTCTGCGCGCCGAAGCCGAGGGCCACGCCCAGCACGCCCGCGCTCGCCAGCAGCGGCGCGAGGTTGATGCCCAGGTCGCTGAGGACGGTCAGCGCGGCGATGAAGAAGATCACCACGGACACGCCGCTGAGCAGGATCTGGCCGAGCGCCCTGGCCCGCTGCTCGCGCCGTTCGCTGGTCCCCGCCGCCAGCCGCGACGCCGCCGCGTGCTCGGTCAGGCGGTGGATCAGCCGGTACGTGAGCATGCGGGCGACGAGCGCGAGCACGATCACGAACGCGATCCGCAGCGTCCGGCCGATCGGCCCGGCCAGGTAGACGTTGACGGTCGCGGTCGTGCCCGCGCTGTGCGTGAGATCCCAGGCGAGACGGCAGGCGATGCCCGGATCCGTTCCGCAGCTGCTGGTAAGCGTGCTCATATCCCCATCCTGGCCGGCCCGCACGCCGCCCCGTCCCCGGTTCGCACACCGTCACCCGGGCCGGGGTGCGGGTGGGCAGGGTTAGTCGTCGGCGGCCAGGGCGGTGGCGGGGGAGCGGGCGGGGGCGGTGAGCAGGACCGTGCCCGTGCCGGCCAGGGCAACCACCGTGCCGACGGTGGCCGCCCCGGCCGCGCCCCCGATCACAGGCCCCGTCAGGCCGAAGGCGTCGGCCGCTGCCGCGAGACCTATCGCGGCGCCGGCAACCGATCCGGCCGCCGCGGTGATCAGAGCCTCGGTCAGCAGCAGCCGGCCCAGTTGCCGCCGGGCCCAGCCGGAGGCTGCCAGCGCGGCCAGCTCACCTGCCCGCTCTCGCAGGTTCAGGTATGTCACGTCCGCCACGGCCGCGGCGCCGAGGCCGACGGCCAGGATGGCCGAGACCAGGTCGGTGTCCCGCGTCGTGGAGGTGACCAGGCCGGACAGCGCGCTGATCCCGATCGACCGGTGGAACGACGCTTGCGCGGCGAGCAGCACCGACAGGCCCGCCACCCCGGCGGCAAGTCCGGCCGCGGCGAGCGCGCAGCGGCCCGGGACCCGGGTCATGCCCGCCACGGCGAGGCCGGTGACGCCGCGCACCGGGAGCGCGCGCCGCCTCGGTGCCCGCGCCGGGCGAGCGAGCGTGCCGGCCGGCTCGGTCCCGGCGGCCAGTGCGGCGGGCGCGAGTCCTGCCGCCGTGGCGAGCGCCGCCGCCACCGGGAGCACCAGCGCGGCCCGCCACAGGGCGAGGTGCAGGCGCAAAACCGCGATCAGGCAGGCCGACAGCGCGGCGCCGGCCAGCCCGGACAGCACGCCGAGCGTCACCACCTCACCGAGGACCATGGTAAACACCTGCGCCCGCCCCCAGCCCAGTGCGCGCAGCGTGCCGATCTCGGCACGTCGGCCGCGCACCCCGGCCAGCGCCGCACCGCCGAGAAACAGCGCGCAGACGACCAGGATCACCACGAACAGCGCCACCGACTCGCGGTCCGCCTGCCGCAGGATCACCAGCGCGACCCCGGTCTCCGTCCACGACTCGGCCAGTTTCAGCGCGGGCCGGCCGAACTTGCCCGCCGGCAGGCCGATGGTGACCAGTCGCGGCGAGGCGCCGGCGGTCACCACCACGCGCAGCCCGGTGGCCTGGTAGATCTCCTGGCCGACGGCGGCGATCCTGGCGAGCTGCCGCGGTATCGAGCCACTCACTCCGGACACGCGGATCCGGATGGAGCCGATGGGTGTTTTCTCCGGCGACGGTCCCGGCGGATACGGGACGAAGCCCCGCAGCATCGCCGCGCCCTTCAGCGTGGTCACCAGGAGCGGCGGCTGCTGCGCATATCCGGACATGTTCCCGTCCGGCGCGAGCGACTGGTTCTTCAGCGCCGCGCGGCTTGCCGCGTCCGCGCCGGTCAGCGACGGTGCCCGGTAGCTGGCCAGGGACGCGCCCGGCCCGTATCCGGAGAATCCGGCGAGACGGTACGGATCAAATTGCCCGACCAGCTGAAGTCCCGGCAGGTCGCCGGCACCGTCTGAGTTGTGCGGACCGCCCGCGACCGCCGCCGCCATGTGCAGCGTGCGGAATCCGGTGTCCGCCTGTGCCGCCGGAGCGGCGATTCCCGACCACAGCCACTGCGGGTTGGGCTGCGGCGCGACGTTCAGAACCCCGTTCGCCGCCCGCCGGAACGTCACCGGGCCCGACGTCCAGAACTGGAGGGCGCCGGTGGGTATGGCTTGCGGTCCGGACGTTTGCTGATTGGGGCTCTGCCAGGAGAAGAGCTGGCTCAGCAGCTGCTGCCACGCTTGCTGGGCTGTGATCGTGGTCCGCTGCACCACCGTGCCCGGCTCGGCGGCGAACGTCTTGGCGATGCTGGTCGCCGACGCCACGAGGTACGACGACGTCCCGGAACGCGCCACGCCGACCGCTGACCGCGGCAGCGCCCGTACGGTCACGTGATCGGTGTCTCCGTCGAACGGCACGGTGCTGGCCAGCACCGGCGCGTTGGGGTACTGGTTCAGCTGGCTGCCGTTGTTCAGGTAGCCGCCGGAGGTCACCGCCTTCGACAGGCCGGTCATCTCGTCCTCCGCCACGGGGTCGATGCCGGCCAGCAGCACCGGGAACGACCAGAGCACGTATCCGTCCACCTGGCCTGAGGAGCCGGCCTTGGCGCGCGAGTAGCAGTTGCTGTTCAGCAGCCCGCCGTTGCCCGGGAACGGCGACTGGTTGACCAGCCACCACTCCCAGGGGCAGACGGTGGCCTGCTTGCCGCCCGGCAACCGTTCGGTCATCCACGTGCCGCCGCCTTGTTGCGGCGGCGAGCCCAGCTGGTCGGGCGTGAGGTAGACGTACTCCTCGTAATAGGGCGGATAGGTCGACAGCCCTTGATCCGAGGTGTACTGCGAGGTGAGCGTCAGCACCCTGGCGCCGGAGGTCCCGGTGGCCGCCGCGGACAGCGGTACCGGGATGATCACCGACTCTTGCAGGTAGCCGACAATCGTCAGGGGCGCGGCGATTCCCACGCCCTGGAGCCGCGCGATCTTCTGGTACTGCGCCATCGTGATCCCGCTGCCGGCGGTCGACAGGTAGTTGAGCTGCACCAGCTGGCGTGACCCCGACGCTCCGGTCACCCCGGCCGATCCCGACGGTCCGGGCGGCAGCACCACGAGGTCGTACGGCCCGCGCCAGTTCTGCCCCACGGCGCCCTCGATCCGCGCCGCGCTCACGTCAACCGAGGCGGTCAGCAGCGAGAACGCCACCGCGGCCACCAGCATCCCCACGGCCAGGGCCACCGCGCGGCCGCGGGCGAACCGCACGCCCTGCCAGATCAGCCGGATCACCGGTCGGCTCCGGAGGCACTGATGAGGCGGTCGCCAGCGACGGCGCCGTCGCTGAGCTCGACGACCCGCTGACACCGATCGGCGACCGCCGCGTCGTGGGTGGCGAGCAGCATGGTCAGGCCGCGGTCGCGATGCAGGCGGAACAGCAGGTCCAGCACGTCCGCACCGGTGGCGGAGTCCAGATTGCCGGTTGGCTCGTCGGCGAGCAGCAGCCGCGGCTCGCCGATCAGCGCGCGGGCGATGGCGACCCGCTGCTGCTGGCCGCCGGACAGCTTCACCGGCAGGTCATGTTCGCGGCCGCCGAGCCCCACGGCGGTGAGCAGTTCCGCCGCCCTGGCGCGCTTGTCAAAGCCGGCGCGGAAGGGCAGCACGGGAGCGGCGACGTTGTCGCACGCGGTCAGTGCCGGCAGCAGGTGGAAGCGCTGGAACACGAACCCGACGCCGCGCCGGTAGACGGCGCGCTGCGCGTCGCTCAGGGCGGTGAGGTCACGGCCATCGACGGTTATCGTGCCGCTGTCCGGCACGTCCATCGCGCCGACCAGATGGAGCAGGGTGGACTTGCCGGAGCCGGACCGCCCCGTGACCGCGACTGTCTGGCCGGCCGGGATGTCCAGCGTGACGTCATCCAGTGCGCGCACCGGCATGCCCGATCCCGTCCGGTACGTCTTGCGGACCGCGGCAACGTGCAGATCACTCATTGCTGGCTCGCCGTGTTGCCGGCGCGTCAGCTTGCGGCGTGGTCGCGGGCTCGATCACAAGAGACTGTTCGGCGGCGGATACGACATCCAGGTCGGCGCGGGTGTGAAGTTCGGCCGCGGTGATGAGGAGCGCGTCCACTGCCGAAGGGCCGATGCGGCGGGCTTCGGCGAGGGTGTGCAGCTCGCGGAGCAGGTGCGTACGCTGACGGCTGAGCACTCCCGCCAGCATCGCGGGATCGCCGGAGCGCACGGCAGCCATCACCTTGAGGAAGAAGTCGTCGCGGTAGCCGCGCGTGCGGACACTCGGCTCGGCGAGCCAGCGGCCCAGTTCGTCGCGGCCGGCCGGGGTGATCCGGTGCACGATCCGGTCTGGTTTGACCTGCTGCGGACGCCGTTCGGATTCGATCAGCCCGTCGCGGGAGAGCCGGTCGAGCAGCTGGTAAAGATGCCCGATGTTCAGTCCGCCCCACTGGTCGCCGACGGCCTGTTCGAACTCGCTCTTCAGCTCGTAACCGTGGGCGGGTTTGCCGGCGAGCAGCGCCAGGACCGCGTGGTGCAACGGCATCTATTAGGCCCTTACATTGTCACTAGGTAAAAGATACGGTAGACCTGTTCCCCCGTTTCCGCCAGGGTTGCCGCGCCGCTGGTAGCCGAGGAGTGAGCGTACGTGGCCGAAGATTCCAGCGCCGCCGGCTCGGTGGCGCTGCGCGGAGTCAGCAAGCACTACGACATCGCCGGCGGCCGCCGGGTATGCGCCGCCCACGACGTCACGCTCACTGTGCGGTCCGGCGAGCTCGTCGGGCTTCACGGTGAATCTGGTGCGGGCAAGACGACCCTGCTGAACCTGATCGGCGCGGTCGACGCGCCGGATACCGGCACGATCGTCAGCGACGGCACCGACATCACCGCGCTGCGCGGCACGGCGGCGGCCAGGTACCGGCGCCGGGTCGGCTTCGTGTTCCAGCGCTGCACGCTGCTGCCCGCCCTCACCGCGCTGGACAACGTGGTCGCCCCGGTGCTGCCGCTGCGCACCGGCTGGGACAAGCGAGCCAGGGCCGCGGACCTGCTCGCGGCCGTCGGTCTGCGTAGCCGGGAGCGATCGCTGCCGTCCCAGCTCTCCGGCGGCGAGAAACAGCGGGTGGCCATCGCCCGCGCCCTGATCAACACCCCGGCGCTGCTGCTCGCCGACGAGCCGGCCGGCAATCTGGACGCGCGCAACGCCGACGAGATCCTCGACCTGCTGATCAGCTTGCGCATCGAGCACTCCATGACGGTACTGCTCGCCTCGCACGATCCTCGGATCGCGGCCAGGTGCGAGCGGCTAGTGCGGCTCGCCGGCGGCCGGATCACGGAGGACATCCTGCTCACCGACGGCGGAGGCGCCGATGCGGCGAGCATCATGCGGCGCATCGGCACCTTCGGATGAGCGCTAGCTCCGCGGCTCGATGAGCCGCGCGGCGACGCCGTCCAGGACGCAGTCCAGGCCGAGCTCGAAGCTGTCGTCGCTGGTCAGGTGCAGCCGGGTCGCGATGTCGGCCGCCAGCTCCGGATTGTCGCGCTCCGCCCGGACGAGAAACTCGCTGAGCCGCTCCCGCCACTGCTCGCCGGTGAGCCCGGCGCGCACCCGGATCTGGTCCCACGCCGTGTCGCGATGCGCGGAGCCCATCAGGTAGTTGTTGAGCACGGCCGCGACTTCGACCCTCGTCCGCTGGTCCAGGCCGAGCGGGCCCAGCACATCGGCGAGGAACTGCCGGTAGCGGACCACGTTCGGCCCCATGGCTGGCTGCACGCCCAGCAGGATCACCCACCGGTGGCGACGCCCCAGCGCGCGGATGCCGACGCAGATCGCACGCAGATCCGCGCGCCAGTCGCCGCTCGGCTCGGGGTACTCCAGCTCTCCGTAGACGGCGTCGAACATGAGCTCAAACAGGTCATTCTTGCTGCGGACGTGCCAGTACAGGGACGTGGCGCCCGCACCGAGGCTGGCCGCGATCTTGCGGATCGAGACCGCGTCCAGGCCCTCGGCGTCGGCGAGCGCTATCGCGGCGGCGACGATCTGGTCCCGGGAAAGCGGCGCGGACTTCCCGGCCTTCCCGTCGTCCCGGCGGAGCCAGACCGTACCGAATTCGATAGGCGGTTCCGCCGCTCGTCCGCGAGTCATGCCGCCCGCTCCGCATTGGGACATTCCGTCCGATTCCGGGCCCGCCGAAGGGCGCGCCAGATGATTGCGGACACTTACCCCCCCGATCTGGGGGGGTAAGTGTCCGCAATAATTTCGGCGTCCTTGTCGGCGTCGAGGCTAGCGCTGAACGTATCGGGGCAAAAGGGGGCACTGCGGGCAACCTGGCTGCAGGCAACGGGGGAACAGGCCACCGGGGTCCTGCATGGCGCGGGTGCCTTGGCCTTGCGCGCGGTGAACAGTTGCGTCTCCGTCCCTTGACAGTCGAACAGTGTACGACCATAGTAAGGTGTGCCACTACTCGAACAGTGTACGAGACAATCGTACATCGTGCGGTTCGACGGAGGGTCAAGGGGCCATGACGACAGCGACCCCGCGGCATGCAACTAGCCGCGCACCGCCGTTAGGTCCGGGTCGCGGCCGGCGTTGGCGGTCAGGTCCGCGTTCAGCGAGATCGCGTCGGACAGCGTCGCGCGCGCCCGCTCGACGAACCCGGCCCGGGCCAGCGCGCAGGCGAGGTTGTAGGCCGCCATGCCCTCCGCGGGGGCGGGTATGGCGAGGTACCGGGCCGTGGCAAGCGCATGGGACTGCATTGCCACGGCCCGCTCGGCCTGACCGTGGCTGAGGTAGTAGTCGCCGAGGTGGCCCATCGGGTGCCAGAAGCCGCGCACCACGATCTGAAGCCACAGCATCCGTCCGTTGAGCCACGGATGGCGCGACGGATCGGTCAGATCATCGTCCGCGACCGCCCACAGGCCGTCGATCAGCGCGGCGGTGACCCGGCGGGAATCCGCGAGCACCTCGTCCGCCGGCCGAGCGGACAAAGCCTGGTAGAGCGAGTCGGAGCGATGGTCCACCTCACCGAATTGGGGAGGAACGGTCCCGGCCAGGAGACACGAAAGCCGTTCTGACTGCTGGTCCTTAAAATCGACGCAGTGTGCCACAAGGGGGACGGCGGCCCAGTCATCTGGGGTCCCGGCGGAAGAGCCGTCTTCGAGCAGCAGCGTCTGCTCCGCCGCGGCCGTCTCGAACAGCAGCCCGGTGATCGCGGACCTCATTTGCGCACCGTGAAGATCAAGTTGTCGCTCACGTGCAGGGTGATGCTGGTGAAGCCGATGGTCTGGAGCCGGGTGAGGAACGCGGCCGGCTCGACCGGGTTGTACACGTCTCCCTCGTGGAACTGGTGCAGGTGATCGCTGGGCAGGCTGTCCGAGCCGAGGAAGGTGCCGCCGGGCCGCAGCACGCGGAACGCCTCGGCCAGCACCCGGTCCTGCGCGGCGCGGGTCGGCACGTGGTGCAGCATCGTGCACGTGGCGACGGTGTCGAAGGACTCGTCCGGGTAGGGCAGGGCGCTGGCGTTGCCGTGCAGCACTTCGACGTTTCCCACGCCGAACCGCGAGACGAGAGCCGCGGCGGCGTCCGATTCGTGCTCGACCGCGACCAGGCGGGCGACGCGCTGCCGCAGCCACTCCGTCGCCGCGCCCGGGCCCGGGCCGAGTTCGAGCAGGTCGTCGCCGAGGTCGACGCCGGCCGTGGCGACCGGCAGCACCTCGTCGTGTATGTGTGCGGCCCATTCCGGGCTCGGCATCAGCTTGGCGTGATTCTCGTTCATGCCAGCGACGTTACGAGTGCGGTCATCGGCGCCGATAGCGCGTAAGCTGCCATCTTGTGTCGCTAGCCGGACAGAACGCGGAAGGCGCCGTCGTGGTGGCCACGTTCCCGATGCCGTCCGGCACCGTGTTCGACTGGCACACCCACGAGTATCACCAGCTGGCCTGGGCCTTCAGCGGCGTGCTGACCGTGCTGACGGAGCAGTCAACCTGGGTGCTCCCGCCGAGCCGCGCGCTGTGGATCCCGGCCGGTGTGCGGCATGAGACCGGCGCGGCGGGTCGCGCCACCATGCGCTCCTTGTACGTACGGCCGGGTGCCGGGGTGTCGCTTCAGCCAGCGACCGAGCCGGTCGTGGTCGCGGCCACCCCGTTGCTGGCCGAGCTGATCGGGTACCTGGGCGGCACCGAGCTGGCGGCCGGTCAGCGGGCGCACGCGGAAACGCTGCTCGCCGACCTGCTCACGCCGATGCCGGTCACCACGATCTCGCTCGGGATGCCGGCTGGCGAGCCCGCCCGCCGGGTCGCCGACGGACTGCGCCGCGACCCCGCGGACAAGCGCACCCTGGCCGAATGGGGGATGGTCGTGGGCGCCAGCGAGCGGACCCTGGCGCGGGCGTTCGTGTCGGGGGCCGGACTGCCGTTCGGCCGATGGCGCACGTTGTTGCGGTTGCAGGCGGCACTGCCCATGCTGGCGGCGGGCGACGCGGCCGGCCGGGTCGCGGTGCGCGTCGGGTACGACACGCCCAGCGCGTTCGTCGCCGCGTTCCGCCGCGAGCTTGGCGTGACGCCGGCCGCGTACTACCGCGGCGCTTAGACCGCCAGGCCGGTGTGCCGCGCGGTGAACGCCAGCACGTCCGCGGACAGTTCGGCGGTCCGGCTGACCGAACGCGCGCCGTGCCCCACCTGCGCCTCCGCCCGGAGCAAGACCGGGCGATCGGCAGCGGCGGACGACGCTTGCAGCGCGGCACACATCTTGTACGCGTGCAGCGGATCCACCCGCGTGTCGTTGGTGAACACGGTAAACAGCACCGCGGGGTACTGAGTACCCGCGACCACGCGGTGGTACGGCGAGTAGCCGAGCAGCCAGCCGAGCTGTTCCGGGTCGTCGGCCGTGCCGTACTCCTCGTTCCACGTCTCGCCCAGCCCGAACTTCTCGTATCGCACCATGTCGAGCAGCGGCGCGGAGCACACCACGCACGCGAACAGCGACGGCCATTGCGTCAAGGCGGCGCCGACCAGCAGTCCGCCGTTCGACCCGCCGGAGATGGCGAGCTGCGCCGGCGTGGTCCACCCGCCGTCGATCAACGCCACGGCCGCCGCGTGGAAGTCGTCAAAGACGTTCTGCTTCTTGTCCAGCATCCCGTCGCGGTGCCACTGCTGGCCTTCCTCGCTGCCGCCGCGCAGGCCCGCCACCGCGTACACGCCGCCGGCCGCCACCCAGGTCAAGATGTTCGCCGAGAACGCCGGGGTGAGGCTGATGTCGAAGCCGCCGTACCCGTACAGGATCGCCGGGCGTGGCCCCGCCTCGGCCGAGGCGGGCGCGAGGACGATCATCCGGACGGCCGTCCCGTCCGCGGACTCGAACGTCACCTGGCGCGTCGTCACCGCCGGCTGCACGAGCGCCGTGGCGCCCGGCGCCTGCGCCCAGGTGGTCACCGAGGACGTCCGCGCGTCGAAGTGCAGCACCAGCGACGGCGTGACGTAGTCCGTGTACCCGAACCATGCCTCGTGCCCGCCCTCGGGCCGCGCCGACGTCCCGCCCGCCGAGCCGAGCCCCGGCAGCGCCACCGATGACAGGCGCGACCCGGTCTCCAGGTCGTGCACCGAGATCTCGCTCACCGCGTGCCTGGTCCAGGTCGCCAGCAGCACCGGCCGCGCCAGTTCGGGCCCGTCCAGGATCGAGTACCCGCGCAGCACCGCCTCCCGGTCCTGCGGGATCAGGTCCCGCCAGCGCTCGGGCTCCGGCTCGGACGGGGAGGTCACCGCGAGCCGCGCCCGCGGCGCGTCCAGGTCGGTGAACACGTACAGCCGCCCGTCCCGCCCGATGTGCAGGCCGGTCTGCGCGTCGAGGCCGACGGTCACCGGCCGCAGGTCCGGCGCCTCGGGCGAGGAGGCGGAAAGGTCGGCGAGCCACACGTCGTCGCGTGGCGCGGTGCCGCGGGACGCGGACACGACCAGCCAGCGGCCGTCCCGGCTGACCCCGGCGCCGTAGTAGTCCGTCTTGTCCCGGCCCTCCCCGAAGATCAGCGTGTCCGCCTCGGCCGGCGTGCCGACCTGATGCAGGTAGACGCGCCGATGGTACATCGACTCGCCGTCGGGCACCTCCGCGGCGGGGAGCCGCCGCACGTAATAGAAGGCCTTCCCGCCCGGCAGCCAGCCGACCCCCGAGTACCGGCACCGGTCGATCGGCCCGTCCACGATCGTGCCGGCGGTGACGTCCATGACCCGCAGCAGCGACTCTTCGTCGCCGCCTGATGACAACTGGTAGGCGAGCAGGCGGCCCTCCTTGTCGATCTGCCACGCGTCCAGCGTCGTCAGGCCCGACGGGTCAAGCGCCATCGGGTCGATGAGCGCGACCTCGGGCTCGTCGCCGACCCGCGTATACAGGACGGCGTGCTCCTGACCTGGATCGCGCCGCCCGTAGAAGCAGCGCTCGCCGCGCCAGACCGGGACCCCCACCGCACCGATGTCCAGCAGTGCCCGCACCGAGGCCGCCAGGCGGTCTCGTCCCGGCAGTTCGTCCCGGTACGAACGGAACAGCTCCTCTTGTGCCCGGAGCCAGTCATCTCGTTCGGGCCCGCCGGATTCGAGCCACCGGTACGGGTCGCTGACCTGACGCCCGAACAGGTCCTCGGTCAGGTCGAGCCGCCGTGCCGGGGGGTAACGCATGAAGTCCATGCCGCCACCTTAAGGGTCTTTTGGCACCTGAGGGGCGCGCCGTCAGCTGGCACTCTGGGGCACCTTGTACGCTTATCTGGTGGCGGAGCAACGTACCAGGGGACACACTGGAGGTATGGAGTTCCGTTAGGACGCCCCGGCGCGAGCGGGAGGTGCAGTGCGACGAGTGCTGCTGCTCAACATTACGTATGAGCCGCTGACTACGGTCGGGTTGCGGCGCGCGGTGTGCCTCGTGCTCGGTGGTAAGGCGGAGGTCGTCCACGATGACGTCGAGGGAGCTGTGCTCCACGCCGCTTCCGTGGCGCTGATTACACCCTCCGTGATCAGGCTGAGCCGGTACGTGCGCGTTCCCTACCGGAACCGGGTGCCGCTGACCAGGGCCGCGCTGATGCGCCGGGACAACTACCGGTGCGCCTACTGCGGCCACAAGGCGGAGACCATCGACCACGTAATCCCGCGCAGCCGCGGCGGCGCCCACGCGTGGGAGAACTGCGTGGCCTCCTGCACCGGCTGCAACCACCGCAAGGCGGACCGCCTGCTGGAGGAGCTGGGCTGGTCGCTCGCCGTCCCACCGGTGGTGCCGCGCGGCGCGCACTGGCGGCTGGTCGGCGCTCATCATGACGGCGATCCGCAGTGGGCCGCCTATCTTCGCGAACCCAGTGCCGCATAACGACCTCGGTGCTTGTGACCCGAACTCGCGGAACTCCCGCTGGGTAAACCCGTAGCCGAGCGCGACCGCCACCAGCGCGCCCGCGATCGGGAAGAACGGCGCCGCCCCGATGTGGTGCACCAGCAGCCCGGCCAGCACCACCGACAGCGGGAACGAGCCGAACGCGCCCAGCATCACCGCGCTCATCACCCGGCCGATCATGGCCGGCGGGACCTGCCGCTGCGCGACGGTCAGGAACACGGTGTTGCCAAGCCCGTTGGCGGCGCCGGTCACGAACAGCGCGGCGGCTGCCCCGGCCTCCCCGCCGAGGTAGGGCACCAGGCAGATGGCCGCGGCCTCCACGAGGAAGATCGCGGACGCGAACCTCGCGGGGGCGCGCAGGCCGCCGGAGCGGGCCGCCGCCAGCGTGCCGAGCACCGCGCCGGCCGCGAAGCAAGCGAGCAGCGCGCCGTACCCGGCGGCACCGTACTTGGCGTGCGCCAGCGAGGGCAGCGCCACCTCGCTCATCCCGCCGCCCGCCAGGTTGGCGGCGATGACCACCACGATGATCACCTGCATCGCCCGCGTCCGCCGCAGGTAGTCGATGACTTTCTGTGTGCCTGGCTCACTCGGCTCGGTTTCCTCGGCGAGTTCGGCCGCCGTGGCCCTCGGCCTGATGAAGGCGAGGGTCAGCGCGGAGATGCCGAACGAGGCCGCGTCGACCGCGAACGCGGCCGTCGACGCGCCCGTCGTGGCGACCAGCGCGCCGCCGATCGCAGGGCCGATCAGCGAGCCGGCCTGAACCATCGCGGAGGAGATGGCGTTCGCGGCCGGGAGCTGTTCGCCGGACACCAGCGCCGGCATGATCGCCAGAGACGACGGCAGGAACAGACCTTCACCCGCGCCGATCAGCGCGGCGGTCGGCCCGAGCGCGGCGAGCGACGCGTCGTGCTTTGCCGCCAGCACGGTCAGCGCCAGGACGAGCACGCAGCGCAGCACGTCCGAAGACATCATCAGCAGCCGCGGGCCGAACTTGTCCGCCAGCACCCCGCCGACCGGGATCAGCACCATGCGCGGCACGCCGTAGCAGGCGAGCACGATCCCGAGCAGCGCGGGGCTGCCGTGGTTGGACAGCACCAGCCAGGGGAGTGCCACCGCGTAGCAGTAGTCGCCGATCGTGGACGCGAACTGCCCGCCGGCCAGCAGCTGGAACGGGCGGATCGCCAGCGGGCTCTGCTTATCTGGCTCGCTCGGCTCGGGGCGCTCCGAGGCAACGTCTTCCCTCGTCGCTCGCTCCTGCGTCGCTCCCTCCTCAGTCCAGGCGTCGCCGCGCCCCTTCACCTCGCTCACCGGGCCTCCTCGGGGCCGAACCAGGGGAACATATCGAACATCAGCTGGACCGGCAGCGCGCCCGGCGGCCGGTTGGCGGGCTCGAGCCGCGCGTACGGCGTGACCAGTTCCTGGATGCGTTTGCGCAGCTCCATCAGCTCCGCCGCGGTGACGTATCCGCCGGTCATGATCTCGCCGGCGGCCTGCTGCCAGTCCTTGGGGTATTCCGACTGGCGGGCCACGTAGCGCGCCCTCGTCTCCTCGGCGTCCGCGCGCACGGCCTCCACCAGGAACCGCGAGGCCAGGTCGGCCGCCGGGTTGCCGGACACGTCCTCGATGCTGAACGACACGATCCGCGCTCGCCAAGGCCGCTGCCGTCCGTCCGCCGCGCTGTCCAGATCCTCCTCGACGAACCCGTACTTCGCCAGCGCGCGCAGGTGATAGCTGCACGCCGAGGGTGAGATGCCGGCCACGTCCGCGCATTCGGTCGCGGTGCCGGACCCGCGCACGATCAGGTGCAGCCAGATCTTGATCCGCGCCGGATGTGCCAGCGCCCGCATCGCCCGCGGGTCGGTCAGCGCGACCGGGTTCTCCGGTGTCCCCGGCCGTGCCGCATCGCCCATATGTGAAAGATACCTTTCGAAGTAAACCCTTCACAAGTGTCCGGCGGACGGGCTCCGTGGCCGGCTCGGGCCCGGCGTTGCTCCCTGCCCCGAGCGCGCGCAGCCAGTGTCTGGAGTGCAGCGTGCGGCTACCGGGACAGGAGCGCACCCGCAGTCCGTCAGCAACGTGGAAGATTTCCCCTTCGTGGAAGGCCGGCCCTCGTGAACGGGGGTCCCGCTACCACAAAGGGGAAAACCACCACGCTATCCAGGCCCATCACGCCAGCCGCCGGCCCACCGGGCAGCCAGCGACCCGGGCAAACCCCCGAATAAGCCAACGAGGTCCAAACTGGGGGGTAACTGTCCGCAATGATCTGGCGCGCCCGACAGCCCGCGCTGATTGCGGGCATATGTTCGGTTCGCGGTGCCTAGCGTACGACTCAATGCGTTAGCAGTGCGGGGCGCGATCATGAACCGACTGCGTACCTGACCTGTCGGCGTGAAACGGCGTCCGCTATCGTCGCGGTGCTGGCCCTGCTCAAGGAGGACTGATGGAGATCGACCGCACGCCCACGGACACCGCGCACGGCCCGGCCGACTGGTTCACCGGTGAGGTCTGGCTGAACGCCCTGGGGCCGACCGAGCACACGCGGGTCATGTCGGTGCACTTCACCCCCGGCGCCCGCACCGCATGGCACGCGCACCCCGGCGGGCAGCTGCTGTACATCACCGAGGGCGCCGGCCTGGTCCAGGTCCGCGGCGGCGACCGGCAGGAGGTCAGGGCCGGCGACACGGTCACCGCCGTTCCCGGCGAACTGCACTGGCACGGCGCCGCTCCCGGCACGCTGATGACGCACATCGCGGTCTCCGACGGCGCCACGGAATGGCACGAGCACGTCACCGACGACGAGTACCGAGGCTGACCGCCGCGCACGCGCGAGTTACCATGCGGCTATGCGGCGCGAGATCTTTACCGAAGAACACGACGCGTTCCGTGACCTGGCGCGCTCCTTCATCGCGAAGGAGATCACCCCGCACTGGGCTCAGTGGGAACAAGACAAGATGGTCTCCAGGGACGCCTGGCTGGCAGCCGGGCGCACCGGGTTGCTCGGCATCCACGTCGAGGAGCAGTACGGCGGTGGCGGCAACCCCGACTACCGCTTCTACGTGATCTTCAACGAAGAACTGGCCCGGGCAGGTGCCAACGGGCCCGGCTTCACCGTGCACAACGACATGATCGGCCCGTACCTGGACCGGCTGTGCACACCGGAGCAGAAGGAACGCTGGCTGCCCGGCTACTGCTCTGGAGAGCTCGTCGCGGCAATCGCGATGTCCGAACCTGGCGCGGGGAGTGACCTTCAGGGGATCCGAAGCACCGCCGTACGTTCGGGAAATGATTATGTGTTGAACGGCCAGAAGACCTTTATTTCCAATGGCCAGCTCGCCGACCTCGTGATCGTGGTGGCGCGCACCGATCCGGCGGCGGGGCACCGCGGGATCAGCCTGCTCATGGTCGAGCGCGGCATGCCCGGGTTCGAGCGCGGCCGGAACCTGGACAAGATCGGCATGCACGCCCAGGACACGTCCGAGCTGTTCTTCAGCGACGTGCGGGTGCCGGCCGCGAACCTGCTGGGCGAGGAGGGCGGCGGATTCGTCGCGCTCATGCGGAACCTGCCGCGCGAGCGGATCACGATCGGCGTCACGGCGCTCGCCGGCGCGGAGAAGGCGTTCGAGGACACGCTGGAATACTGCAAGCAGCGCCAGGCGTTCGGCAGTCCGATCGGGTCGTTCCAGCACAGCAAGTTCGTGCTCGCGGAGATCGCCACCGAGCTGGCGGTGGCCCGTGCGTTCACCGACCGCGCGATCATGGCGCACGT
>DASRFJ010000067.1:0-24711 GCA_035651595.1 Streptosporangiaceae bacterium
AGCTGGCCGGCCGGTGGCTGGCCGGCCGGTTCTGGCGCCGGCTTCGCTGAGGCTGTCTTCGCTGAGGCTGTCTTCGCTGAGGTGACGTGCCTGGTTGCGGCAGCGGCGGTGGCGGATGCGGTCAGGGCGAAGTCCTGCCTGGTGAGCTGGTCCGCGGTGACGTTCACCGAGGCCGTCGACGAGGAATAGCCGGCGGCGGTCGCGGTGAAGCCCTGGCTGCCGGTGGCCGGACTGAACACGGAGTACAGCGCTCCGTTGACCGCGGTGTCGCCGGTCCCGGTCGCGAAGCCGCTGACACCCGGCTGCGTCGTCGAGGTAACCGAAGCCCCCGCGACCGCCTGGCCGGTGCCCGCGTCGGTGACCAGACCGGAGACCAGACCGCCGGGAAGCGCGGTGCAGCCCGGATCGCCGACGTGGACGTTGCCCACCGACCACCACCAGGCGTCGTCGCCGGAATACCGGAACCGTATCCGCACGTCGTGCTTGCCCGCCGCGGCGGGAATCGCGATGGTGGTGTACGGGCTGGTGCTCACGACATCGTCGGTGGTGTGGTGCCAGATGGGAGTCCACGAGCCGCCGCCGTCGGTGCTCAGCTCGATCGTGCCCTGCTGGCCGGGCGCGCCGTAATACTCGGACTGGAAGCTGAGCTCGGGTGACAGCTGACCGGACAGGTCGATGGCGGGCGAGGTCAGCGTGCTGTTCAGGTAGCCGCCGCTGGTGCCGGAGTCGGCGATCGCGAACGTGTCGTTGCCGGTCGTCATCGTGGGCGGCGGCCGGTTACCCGGGTTGTCGAACCGCCACCCGTCGCGACTGCCGGTCACGGTCCAGCCATCGCGCGGCGTGCCCTGAGTCCAGGAGGTGAAATGCTCGTTCAGGCCGGGATACCCGTAGCCAGGCGCGATGCAGGCGGTCTTGTCGGCGCTGAGCGTGAAGTCGGCCCTCGTTGTGCTGGAACTGCCCGCCGTGACCTGGGAACTGAGGGTCTGGTAGCCGTCACCCGGCGGCGCGTCGACGGTCGGTGCCGCGGCGCTGACCGTGACCGGATAGGTGCTGGGCGCGGCCAGGATCACGCTGTACTTGCCGGTGAACGGGTCGGTGTAGACCGGCGCGCCGGGGTAACCGCCGCCGATGATGATCTTCGCGTACACCGGCCAGCCGTGGCCAGAGCCGTCCCTGACCGTGCCGGTCAGCGTGGTGTGCGGCAGTTCGGCCAGCGAGAGGTTCGCGGTGGCGGTCTGGTTCGCGGTCGCCTGGACGGAGTCCATAGCGGACTGATACGCGTACAGCGAGCCCGTGACGGTGTAGCTCCCGGCCGTCACGTCAAGCTCGAACTTGCCGCCGGCGTCGGTCTGGGTCTGGTAGCCGCCGGGACTGGCGGTCACGGTCACGCCGGCCAGCGGCTTCCCGGTGGTCGCATCGGTGGCCTGCCCGGTGATAACCGACTGCGGCCCACTGGAGAGCGCGCCCAGCCCGTCTGGTGTCCCGAGGCCGGTCGGACCATCCCAGCCGGGTCCGGCGGTGCACAGCACGGTGCCACACGATCCGTTGCTGCCCTGGGTGACATCGAACAGGTCGGCCGCGGGGTTCTTGTCGTGGTAGGCGTAGCTGACGGGGTAGGAGCCGGATTCGGGCGTGCCCGCCATCGCGTACATGGCGGTGATCAGCGGCGCGGCAAGGCTCGTGCCGCCGACCTGGAGCCATCCGTTCTCGCCGAGCGTGTCATACGTCGCCAGCCCGGAGGCGGGGTCGGCGTCGGCGGAGATGTCCGCGACCGCGCGCATCGAGCAGTCGGTGTTGAGGCCGGCCTGGAAGTCTGGTTGCGCTTCGGTCGCGGAGCAGCCCGATCCGCCGCTGTCCCACGCGGTTTCGTCCCAGCCACGGGAAACCGCGCTGTCCTTCGTCAGCAGGGTGCCGCCGACCGCCGTGACCACCGGGAGGGCCGAAGGCCACTCGGCGATGTACCCGGTATCGCCGGAGGACGCCACGATCGCGACGCCTGAGTGGGTGTACGAGGCGTTGTAGCTGTCCGCGCTGCCGTCGGGCGCGCCGTAGGAGTTCGAGACGAACTTGGCGCCGAGCGTCACCGCTTCGTCGACCGCGGCGGCTAGGTCGGAGACGCTCGGCGAGTTGCCTTGTACCAGCAAAATATTGCACTTCGGGCACGCCGCGGAGACGGCGTCCAGGTCGAGCGACGTCTCGAGTGCCCAGCCGGGATCGTCGGGCGGGTAGTTCGTCCCGCCGGCCTGATCGACCTTGCGGAAGCAGCCGTTCGCCGCGGTACACGGCGGCAGCCCGTACTGGGCACGGAAGGTTGCCAGGTCTGACTCGGCTTTGGAGTCGCCGTTGGCGTCCACGATCGCCACGGTCTGCCCCGCTCCGAGAGCGGGCATGTGGTAAGCGGACTGGAGGTCGGCCGGCCCGAGCGCCGTGGCCGGCGGCTGATTCGAGCTTGCCGCCATGATGTTGTGTGCCGCCGTCGTGCGCACGACCGCCAGGCAGCGGACGAATCCAGGCCTCGGCGTGACGTTGCACGGAGCGTCGGTGTTCGTCGTGAGTCTGGGCGTCGATGCGGGCGTCGGGCTGGGCGCCGGTGCGGATGCCGGGCCGGGCGCCGGTGCGGACGCCGGGCCGGGCGCCGGTGCGGTGAGAGCGGCAACCGATGCGTGCGCGGGTACGACCGCGAGCGTCACGGTGAGCGCGGCGGCGCCCGCGGTCGCGAGCGCCAGGCGCCCGCCGCGCCGTTTGTTCAGCCAGAAATGCATAGCGGGGGTTGCCTTTCTGCGCGACGTCTTCAGGTCACGGCCGTCTACAAGGGCTGGTAGTCGTCCTTGCGCGGGGTGCCGGGAGGCATCGTCTCCGCGCCCTCGGGCTCAGGTTCGGGCTTGGGGTGGGGCTTCGGTTCGGGGTGGGGCTTGGGATCGGGGTGGCCGGCCGGCGAGTCCGGGGCCGCTGGTTCTGGCTCGTCCGCCGGACGGGTCGGGGTGGTCACGCACTCAGTCTTGGCGCGTGGGCCCGCCGTGAATATTGGGCAGATGCCGCAATTAATGCGGTGTTCGCACAAATAATCGATCCATATACCCTGCTCGCAGACCTCAGTTCCCGCGCCGCGCCAGTTTCGTGCGCGGAAAAGGCGCCAGGCGGGGCGTTTCAGACGCGCGCTCGCGGCGTGCCGCGCGGTCTCATCGCCATCGCACCGCCCCACCCGTGCCAGAAAACGAACATAAGCCACATTCCGGGCAGGCCGACGGGGGTGCCAGATTATTGCGGACACTTACCCCCCCGATCTGGGAGGGTAAGTGTCCGCAATAATTTCGACCCCTCTTTCGGGGCCGGGGCTAGCGCCGAACGTACCGGATATATGCGGGTATCGCGGGCAGCGCGCGACACGCGGGCCAATCCGGAGTCGAACAAGCCCCGCCTGTCACGCTTGCTGATCAGCTAGGACGATCGCTCGTTCGACCAGTTGCACCGCCAGGGCGGTCCTGCTCGCGACGCCCAGCTTGCGCATGGCGGATTCCACGTGCCTGGCGACGGTCTTCGGTGACAGGAAGAGCCGCTCGGCGATTTCCTTGTTGGTGGTGCCGTGGACGAGCAGCCTGGCCACGTCGAGTTCACGCGGCGACAGTTCGCTGCCGTAGGACGGGCGTCCCGGCCGGTCTCGCTTGATCTCGACGCCGTGCGCCCGCAGCAGCTCCTTGACCCGCAACGCGTCCTCGGACGCGCCAAGACTGGCGAGGTCCCCGGCGACCTGGCGTAGCCCGGCGATGCCTTCGGCGCCGCGGTCACCGGCGAGCAGGCAGCGGGCCTGGGCTTCACGGGCCAGCAGCGCGTCGTAGGGGCGCGGGAGTGCCTGCCACGCCTCCGCGGCCAGGCCGAACATGCGGACGGCGACCGGAAGGCGGCCGCGCGCCTCGGCGAGTATCGCCCGCGACAGGATCAGCCCGGCCCGCGCCGCGGGGACGTCGCGGTCGCGCAGCCAGCGGCCGAACGCCAGGACAACCTGCTGCGCTTCGTCGAGGCGCCCCGCGGCACTCAGCGCGGCGACCCGTGCGGGGCCCAGTTCGGCGGCCCATAGCCAGATGCCCTTGCGGGCCACCACCGCGGCCGTCTCGTCGGTCACCCGCACGGCGGCGTCGACGTCACCGTTGGCCAGTTCGAGCCGGGCGAGCGCCGCGGCGGTCTCGCCCATCTCCCAGGTCGCGCCGTGGCCCTTGGCCCGCTCCAGTTCCTGGCGCAAGGCCTCGGCGGCCTGTGCTCGCGCCCCGGTCGCGGCGTCGAGGAACGCGGAAACCAGCACGCCCTGCTCCATGCCCAGCTCGCTGTCCGCGTTCGCCATGGTGCGACGCAGCCGTTCCCGCAGCCCGTCCCAGTCACCGGTGAACCAGTCGAGGTGCGCCTGGATGAGCCGCAGTACCGTCCGCAGCCGGACGTAGTCGTTGGTGTCGGCGAGCCGCAGTGCCGAGTCCAGCCATCGGCGTGCGTCGTCATGGCGGCCCCACCTCATCGCCATGTCGGCCAGGTTGCCCTGGGCTCCAGCCAGTATCCGCAGTTCCAGCCCCGGCGGCTGATCCACCGGCAGCTGTTCGGCCTCACGGAAGCCCGCCGGGTCGCCGAGCAGCAGCAGGGCGCTGATCCGGTCGCCGCGAATCCGGGCCCGGATGCGCGGCTCAAGCGTGTCCGTCAGCGTCGCCGCCCGGTGCAGCCAGCGCAGGTGCACCGAGGCCGGCCAGGTGTTGTCATGCGGCCAGCCGAGCAGGGTCATCGCCCAGGCGGCGTGCGCCGGGTCATCCCGCAGGTACGGGATCGCCCGCTGGAGTTCGGTGCGGCATCCGGCGAAGTCGTGCTGCATACCCACGGCGCGCCCAAGCTGGAAGCGGGCGAGCCCTTCGGCTCCGGCGCTCAGCCCGCCCCGTGCGATCGTGTCCCGCAGCGCGTTCTCCAGGTCTTTCAGGTGCCGGACCGGATCGGCGAGCGAGGCGGCGTTGAGATGGTCGAGCAGCTGGAAGACAGCCGGGCCTGGCGCGCTGCGGATCAGCTCGATGACCAGATTGGCCGCGGTCTGCTCGTCCCCCGCCGTGGCCGCCAGCTCGGCGGCCTGCGTGGCGTACTCGCGCCACTTATCCGGGTCGGCCGCCGCGCGGAAGTGCCTGGCCAGCCGCGCCGCCGGAGCTGGCAGGGACTCGAGCGCCGCACCCGCGCGGCGGTGCATCGTGCGCCTGACCGGTGCCGGGATCGCCTCGTACACGGCCCGTTGCGCGAGCACATGATGGAAGGCGGTCAGGCCGCGGGCGTCCTCACTCAGCAGGCCAGAGGCGAGCGCGTGCGACAGCCCGGCCCGCGTCGCGTCGGCTGACAGGTCCGCTACGGCGCTGAGCAGCACCTCGCTCACGGGTTCGGTGAGTACAGCCGCGGACTGAAGCACCGTATGTGCCGCACTGCTGAGACGTCCCGCGCGCTCGAGCACCGAGTCGCGGATCGTCGGCGGGACCACGATGTCGGTCAGGTCGCGCCGCACCCATTCGCCGTTGTGCCGGGTGAGGTCTTCCCGCTCGCCCATCAGGCGGACCGACTCCTCCACCGCCAGCGGCACCCCGTCTGTGTGCTCATGAACGAAATCGGCGAATTCGGCAGATACATGCTGGTCGGCCAGCATCGAGGACATGAGCATGGCAGTGCCGGTGACATCAAGCGGTCCGAGCTCGACGCGCAGTCGGCTCCTGCCGCCGGCCAGGTGCGAGGACAGCCGGCGAACGAGCGACTCCGCCGCGATTTCTTCCGGACGGTACGTCACGATCAGGCTGATCCGCTGCGGGTGCTGCACTGTAAGGTGGAGCAGGAACTCCAACGTCGCCTCGTCGGCCCAGTGCACGTCCTCGACCACCAGGAGTTCGATCTCCAGCCGGCCCAGCAGCTCGGTGAGCGCGCGGAATACCCGGTGCCGCGCCGAGGACGGGTCGTCGGCGGGGTCGGGTGCGGCCGGCAGCTCCGCCGACCACTCGGGAAATAGCGGCCGCAGCGTGCCGCCGAGCGGACTGAGGTGCAGTGCCGCCACGTCGTCAACCACCTGGCGCAGCGCATCGGCGGCGGGCCCGAGGGTGTGCGGCTCACGGAACGGCGGGCAGGAAGCCACTAGCGCCCGGCGCGTGTGCTCGCCCGCCGCCGCGAGGAATTCCCGCACCAGCCTGGTCTTGCCGATACCCGCCTCGCCCTCGATGAGGATGACCGTGGGGGGAGTGGCCAGGGCACGGGTCAGCGCCGCGACCTCTCGCTGACGACCCACGAAATCTGGCGAGCTCACGATCGCCGGCCCGCCGGGCAGGCCGGACTCACTACCCGGTATGGCTGACACGGCGAGTTTCTCCAGGTGAACGGGTGTTATCCCACTATTTCATACCCTGTGCCCGCTGGGACCACACCCGCAACCACAGAAACGACGGTAACGGGCGCATACCCGGTAAATACCAGATCGCGAGCCTCCACCGACTGACTCCGGGAGCCGGCCGAAAATCATTGCGGACAGCTACCCCGCGGGATCGGATCCTGCTGGCTTGTTCCGGGGCTTGCCCGGGTGGCTGGCCGTCCGGTGGGCCAGCTACAGGCTCGATGGGCCTCGGTTAACGTGGCGGATTTGCCTTTCGTGGTAACGCGGCCCTCGCGTACGGGGGTCGATCCTCCACAAAGAGGTAATCTTCCACGTTGCTCGCGGGACTGCCGGTGCGCTCCTATCCCGGCAGCCGCACACTGCACTCCAGGCACAGGCTGCAACCAGGAGGGAAACTTTCCAACCAGGCTACCGCCGGACCGCGATAAGTCCGTCCATATCCGTACAATTGCCTCATCTCTGCGGAACGGGCGGGACAAGCGTCGCATAGGGAGGCTCGGGTGAGCGAGGTGACCTCAGACGTGACCTCGGGCGTGCAGTCAGACGTGATCTCGGGCGTGAAGGCGGGGGCGCCGGATCCGGCGGCTGCCCGGGATGTGACGGAGTTCGTGGCGGCGCTCGGCCTGCTCCGGCTGTGGGCCGGGTCCCCTTCTTACCGGCGCCTGGCCACGCGGGTGGGGCCGATGTTGCGGCCGCCGCAGATGCTGGCTCACACTACGATCAGCGATCTGTTCCAGCCCGGCCGGCAGCGGCTCGACGTGGACCTGGTCGCGACCACCGTCCGCGCGATGGGTCTGTCCGAGGAGGCCGTCGCGGGCTGGCGGGCGGCGTGCATCCGGGTCCAGGCCGACGCGAGGAGCGGCGGCGCTGTCGGCGTTTTCCGGCAGCTGCCGGCGGCGCTGGGCACGTTCACCGGCAGGGACGCGGAACTAGAGCGGCTGCTGGCCGTAGCGTCACCGGGGACCCGTCGTGGCGGTCCGGGTACGGTGGTGATCTGCGCGGTCGAGGGAATGGCCGGGATCGGCAAGACACAACTGGCACTGCGGGCTGGTCACCTGCTGGCGGACGCGGGGCGGTATGCCGAACTCCAGCTGTTCGTGAACCTGCGCGGTTTCGATCCGGACCGGCCGCCCGCGGAGCCTGCCGCGGTCCTGGAAAGCTTCCTGCGTCAGCTAGGGATAGCGCCACAGCACATACCGGGCACGCTCGATGACCGCGCCGCGATGTTCCGGGACCAGATGTACGGCCGCGACGCGCTGATCGTGCTCGACAACGCCGCCGACGACGCGCAAGTCCGTCCGCTGATCCCGTCCGGTCCCGGCTGCCTGGTCCTGATCACCAGCAGGCGCAGCCTTCCCCTGCTCGACAACGCGGTCGTCCTGACGCTGGATGTGCTCAGCGAGGCAGAGGCGGTCGACCTGCTGGCCGGAATCGCCGGAGCGGAGCGGGTCGCCGCCGAACCCGACGCCGCCGCGCGGATCGCGTCACTGTGCGGCGGCCTGCCGCTCGCGGTGTCGCTGGCGGCGGCCAGACTGCGGTCCCGCCCGGCATGGCGCGTGGCGGACCTGGCCGGACGCCTTACCAGAGGGATCGGGGAGATCGCCGCTGGCGGCAAGGATCTCTCTGCCGTGTTCGACCTGTCGTACCGCGGGCTTCCTGACCGGGCGCGCCGGGTGTTCCCGCTGCTGGGGCTCGATCCGGGTACTGACGTCACCGCGGCCGCGGTCAGCGCGCTGGCCGGTGTCGGCATCGGCGAAGCGGAGCAGACCCTGGAGCTACTCCAAGACGAGTACCTGGTGCATCAGCGGGTGCCTGGCCGGTTCGAGCTGCACGACCTGCTCCGGGCCTACGCGGCCGAGCTGGCGGCGGGACAGCTGTCCGCGGCCGAGCGCACGGCGGCCGTCGAGGCCGTGATCGCCTGGTACACCGCCACCGCCATCGCGGCCACCGAAGCGGTGAGCACCGCCTACCCGGCCCTGCCAGGTCCGGTTTCCGCGCTGCGCGGCCATCCGGTCCTGTTCGGCGGCGGCGACGAGGCGACGCGCTGGTATGAGCAGGAGCGCGTGAACCTGCTCTGCGCCGTGGCGACCGCGCGGCGGCTGGCCTTTGACGAACCGGCCTGGCTGCTGGCCGTGGCGCTCGCGCGGCTAGAAGCGATATCGGAGAACTGGCCCGAGATCGAGCGGCTGATGTCGGCCGCGCTACCGTACGCTCGGCGAGCTCAGCGACCGGGTCAGGTGACCACGGCCGAGGTTACGCGGCATCTGGCCGCGGCGCTCTGCTCGACGGGAAGGCCGGAAGAGGGCATCGCCGCGTTGACCCTGGTTCGAGAGGTCTGCCGCGAGCTCGCGGACCGGGACGCGGAGGCACGAGTGCTTGGCTTCCTGGTCACCGCCCATGGCGTGGCCGGCCAGCCAGAGACCGGACTGGAGTTTGGTGTCGCCGGGCTGGCGGAGTTCGGCGACGACGAGACGGCCGGTACCGGCATGCTGCTCCACGCCATATCGAGATGCCTGCTCCGCCTCGACCGGCCGGCCGAGGCGCTGGGATACCTGCACGCCTATTGCGGCATCTGCCGGTCGCTGAGCGACCAGCGCGGACTTGCCTCCGGACTTCGGAACATGGGTAACGCGTACTGGCTGCTCGGGCAGTACGCCGACGCCGAGGCCGTCCTGGCAGACTCCGCCGCGGTCGCCAAGGCCGCGGGAGATCGCTTGATCCACGCCGACAGCCTCAACGGCATCGCACGGACCTTGCAGGCTCGCGGACGCGTAACGGAGGCATGGGAGCGGCACGGGCAGGCGATGGCAGTGTTCGCGGACCTGCCGGAGACTCACGCCGCCCGGCTCCGGGAGAAGCTCGACGCCTCGCCATTCGTGTTCCCAGGTTGTCAGCGAGATAGCGAAGTGTAGGAAACGTTCGCATCGCGCGGCCTGCACGTCACGCGTGGCAGTTCATCGCTGCCCAGTCACCGAGCCACCTGTCGAACGAGGGAATGTCCTGGACGAGCGTCTCGTAGAGCCCCCGCAGCGCCGGGCTCGGCACGATGCCGAGGTCGGCGCTGAGTGCCAGACGCAGCGCGTGGAACGCGGCGAAAGCCTCGCTCGGCCGCCCCGTCAGGTAAAGCGCCACCATCAGATGGCCGATCAGGGTCTCCCTGAACGGGTGCTCGCGGGCGAGTTCGGTGAGTTCCTCCGGCAATCCCGCTGGCCGGCGTAGCCTCAGCCGCAACGCGGCGCGCTGTTCGACAGCCCTCAAGTACTGCTCGGTGAGATGCGGAACGGCATCCCGGAGCAGAACCTCCGAGGACACGTTGGCCAGCACCGGCCAGTACCAGAGTCCAATGGCCTCATCCAGCAGCGCCAGTGCCTTCTCGGCCGCGCCGGCGGCGATCGCCGCCGTCGCGGCAGCGCTGAGCGCACGGAACCTCACCAGGTCGAGCCGCTCCCCGTCGGCGCACAGCAGGTATCCCCACGGCAGCGTCGTGACGTTGTCGTCACCGATGAGCTTCCGCAGTCGTGACATCGCGTTCTGCAGCGCGCCCTTGGGATTGTCCGGACGCCTCCCCGGCCAGGCCCAGCCGACGAGGGTGTCCCTGGGGACCACCTCGTTGGCCGACACGAGCAGCCCGGCGAGGACCGTGAGTGCCGTCGATCCCGTCACTTTTATCGGTATCCCGTCGGAGCACGCGGCTACCGGCCCGAGCACGGCGAACTTCACCGTCATCATCTCGCCTCGCCTAGACACCATGGACACTCCGGGGTTCCATTCGACTCGGAAACAACTTCGCTCACGAGGCGCCTCGTTGATCATGGTGGCCGGGCGAGGACCGGGATGCGAGGAACGCGTCCAAGTCCGTACAGTTGCTCCACTACTCCGGACGCAGACCCCCAGTGATGCCGATGGCGCCAGCGACACGCTAAGGCGGGATCGCAGGCGCCATCGACACGTTGTTACAGGGTGACGCAACCGGTGCTGGCCGGCGGGACGCTGTTCCCGACGAGGTCGTCGAGAGTCAGCGACGGGCAGACACTGGCGGTCGGTCCGGCGTGCGCCACTGCGGTGACCGAGATCGTTACCGTTTGCTCTATCGGCAGTGCGTCATTGTTGAGGTAGAAGCTAGTGCCGGTAGAGCCGTGTGACGTGTCACCGACGGTCGCGATGTTGGTGATGGTGAAGTTGGACGGCAGGCTCTCCTGCAAGTCCAGGTTCGTTGCCGCACCGGACGGACTCGAGTTGGTCAATGTCACAGTGAGGTGGACGGTGGTCCCCGGTGCGGGGTTGGCGTTATCCACAGATTGCTTCACCGACACCAGCGGCGGCGGGGAGGTAAACAGCTCCTGCGAAGGGGGCCCGTTCGAGACCAGGCCCATATCGCAGGTGTGCACCGCGTTGCTCCACAGTTGCGGGATCAGGTAGTGATCACCGTTCAGGTCCACGTCGGCGCCCTGGTCGTTCCACGGCCCGGTCACGAGGTAGCCCTGCCCTCCGCACACGTCCGCGACCTCGTCGCTTCCGACCGGAGCGTGCCAGGCATTGAGCTTCGGATCGGTGGCCGACTCGGCCAGTTCGTGGGCCAAGGTGGCGGTCACGTCATCATCAGCCGGGTTGCCTGGGCCGGGCTCTGGCGTGTCGCAGCCGCTGAGGTGGTCGCCTATCCAGGCGAACGGCCCGGTCTTTTGAAGGACGTTATGCGCACCGCAGTTGCCGGTGTTCGTGTCGGCGACCCCGTATGCCGTTATGAGTATCGTGACGTGATTGAGGTCTACCGGCCAGCCCATGCGCTTGTCGATGTTACTGGCTTCCTGCGGCTCAGCGGTGGGCCCCGGAATCGGGATCGCTGGGTATGCGTCTGTGTCCACGACCGCACCGCCGAGCGTCACCGTGGTCGGTACGCCGTACTGAGAGAGCGTGTTCCAGTATGGCGAGCCGCTGAGGTCACTGATGAAGCGCTCCTGCTGGGCCTCGAAGGCCTGGTCGCCGCTGGGGTCCGGATTGGTGCCGCGGAAACTCCTTCCGGGAGGCAACCAGAAGACGAGGTACACCACGACGCTGTTCATGACGGGTCCGCCGCCGGTATTGACAAGGTCGTTCTGATTCGCCGGGGAGGGGACCGGGGGCCCATGTGTGTAGCCGCCGGTACTGACGTTGGGGCCGATGAACGCGTCGGTGTTGTCTGGCGTGCCCAAGCCGGTCGGCCCGTCGAATCCGGCTCCTGCCGTGCACAGGTAGGTAGGCGTGCAGCTGTTGAGCGAGTTCGTCCCGGCCACGATGTCGTTGAAACTGGACGCGTGGCGCCACAGCACGGCTCCCGCATCGCTGATTGTCAGCTGTCCGGCAAGTGCGAAGGTGGCCGCGATGATCGGCGACGACGCACTGGTCCCGCCGATCTGACCCCAGCCCAGGGTGGGTCCGTTGGGATCGCTGTCATAGATCATGACACCCGTGCTCGGGTCAGCCACGGCCGATACGTCGGCAATCGTCTTGCCGGAGCAGCCGGTATCGGTCTGCCAGCGTGGCTTAGGTTCGGATGAGCATCCCGACCCGGCATTTGTCCAGGCGATCTCGTCCCAGCCCCGGGCATTGGCGGCGGGCAGCAGAGACGTTCCGCCGACTCCCACCACATCGGTGTACGCGGCGGGATACTGGACTCCATATCCGCTATCGCCGCTTGAGGCGGTGATGACGACGCCGGGATGGCTGTCCCAGGGCCCGTTCCCCGCGGTCCCGGAAACGGACGATGTGCCGCCCCAGCTGTTTGAGATGAACTTCGCGCCTAGCTGGATCGCTGTGTCCTCGGCCGCGTTGAGGTCGTTGGCAGTGGGAGAGTTCGCCTCGACAACGATGATGTGGCAGTTCGGGCAGATCGCCGACACCATGTCGACGTCCAGCACCTCCTCACCGCCCCAGCCTCCGTCGTAGGCCGGATAGTTCGACTGCGCCCCTGACTGGTTGACCTTCCTGAAGCACCCGCTCGCGGTCGTACAGGGCGGGAGGCCGTACTGGCTCCGGTACGTGGCCAGATCGCTTTCGAGGTTCGGATAGTCGTTCGAATCAACGATCGCCACCGTCTGGCCGTCGCCTTTGGCAGTGGAGGAATAACTGAGGTTGTATGCGAACCGGAGCGCCGAGGGTCCATATGGCGGTTGCATCACGTTGGCGCGCGGAGCCGCGAACCGGCGCTTTGTGGTGAAGCCGACGGCGTCGCAGGAGAAATGCCCTGCTTTCGGCTCGGGGCAGATGCGCTTCAAGCCCTTGGGCAGGGGGCGGGGAGCATTGTCATGCTGGGCGGGCCCGGCTGTCACGGCACCGGCTGGATCCGGCGGCAGCAGCGCCACGGATGTGCCCGCTATCGACATCGCAGCCAGCACGGCGATCAGGGCCCGTCGGGGCCGTCGGTATTTCAACGTCGTCACCTCCGCTGCGGGCATGCACGGCGCACAGCCCGGGTCCAGACGAAGCTAAGAACGGCCGCTGTCGCGGTGCTCCCGTTGCGCTGTCACGCGGCAGCCGACCTCCCGGTTCGATCGCCGCGGCGTAGGCCAGCAGTATTCGCCTGGCGGTGGGACCGGGCACCGCGGTGATTGCGGTACGGGCCCGCTGGAGAGCGTCCGAGCATGCCGTGCGCGCTGCCGCCAGGGCGATCGCGGTGTAGCCGCGATCCGCCAGGCGGTCAGCCACCTGATCCGGCGGTGTCGCTGTCAGGTCCGGAATCGTCGAGGTCCGGGTGGCGACCATGGTGGCGAGCGTGGCATCGAGCCGCGTGCGCTGCCCGCTGAGCGCGAGCACATCCTCTGCGTAGCCGAAAGCCTCGCCGAGGGCATGGCCGATGCCGCGCAGTGTCTGGACGGTCTCGTCCGCGCAGCAGCCCAGCAGAGCGCCGGCGCGCGCCGGAAATTCCATCAGCGACGCCTGCAGCGCCGCGGCTGTGGCGGGACCGTCGCGGAGGCGGCTGGCGCGCAGTTCGCTCAGCTCGGCAAGCCAGTCGGCGAATGCCCACGACAGCTCCGGTGCGGACTCGGCGATCAGCCGTGACCCCTGCGACAACAGGAAGTCCCCGGCGAGCACGAGCGTCGCGGCTGCCCAGTCGACGCTTCGTGCTGTCGCGTGGCCCTCTCCTTCGCTACCGAGAAAGGCCAGGGTGCCGAAAATGGCGAGCTCGATTGCGGCGGCAGCAGTGGCGTGGGCCAGGTCTGGCTTACGGTCCTCGGCGAGCAGCCCGGCCAGGAAGAGCAGGCCGGACCGGAGGCGGTGACGCGAGAATCCCGAGCCGTCCACCAGCAGCCGCGCCAGGAACGGCCATTGGACCCGCAGCGTCGCGATCTGCATCTCGTCGCAGGCGAACAGGAACGGCCCGGTGATCACCCGGTCCTGGCCCTCGACTGGCACCAGCTGATCACTGACCTTGCCGGTGCTTTCCGGCAGCAGCACGGCGCGGCGCGCCCGGGTGAGGAATATGTGGTCGCTCCCGGCTGCCCCCTCCAGCATGCGCCAGACCAGGTGGTAGCGGCGCGCGGCGTGCTGCGCCGTCTCGAAGTAGCCGACGTATTCCGCAGAAAGCCGCTGGGCGTAGTCGGCCCGAGCGGCGTCGGTGTCGGCCGGGTGCCTGACGATTGCCTCAGCGGCCAGCGTGCCGCTGAGCAGGGCGGCACCGAGACCTTCCCCGGTGAACGGGTTCACCAGGCCCGCCGCGTCACCGACGATCAGTTCCCGCGACAGCATGAGCCGCCCGGGGGAGAAGCTGGCCGGCAGCGGCCCGGCGGCTGCCGGGCCGAGGGGGTACGCGTGCCGGACGCGACCATCGCTGCGTGCCAGGGCAGCGAGCGCATCGGCCAGCATCTCGTCGGGGTTGCCGGTCACGCTGCCGTCGAGTCGCGCGAGCCAGGCCGTCGCGGCGCCGTCATCGCCGGGCAGGATCGTCAGCATCGCGGGCCTGCTGCGCGGATCCGCGACCGGCGTGACCGGGGCCATCAGTATCTGCCCCTTGATATCGATTCCGGCGAACCGGCCCGCGCAGACGACGCCATCGGGTGCCGACGCGCCCGTGGCCGTCACCACATGCCGCACGGCCTCGTCCGGCGGTTCGGTGACGAACTCGGCGCCCGCCCGCATGGCGGCCTCGATCAGGCTCTCGCGCAGCGCGTCGGCATCGAGGATCGCGGCCCCAGAGTCGGTGACAGATCTGGTGCACGTGGGGAAGCGCAGCTCGAACTCGCCGGTGCGCGGGTAGCCGGCGGTGTCGATCCCCAGTTCGGCGAGGCGGCCGACGGCGACATCGCTGACCATGATGTCGTGCGCCGGCCGCGGGACGCCGCGTTCGATTGGCCTGGGCCTTCGGCCGCGGCGGTCGCGGATCAGCACTCGCAGGCCGGCGCGAGCGGCCACCAGGGCAGCCGCCGCGCCGGCCGGACCCGCTCCGGTGACCAGGACATCTATCTCCGGCACAGATCTTGTCAAGGTCAAGGTGCGATGATGGTCGGGGTATACGGGAGCCACTCCCAGAGGACTTCATACATCCAGGGATTGGCGAGTTTGTCCTGACACTGCTGGTAGGTATATCCACGCGAGCACCACGCCGTGAAGCTTCCCAGCAGGCCGTCGATGATGATGCTTTCATCGCGCGTGAGGATGCCCTGACCTCCGTCTGCTGGCGCGTCCGCGAGCATGTGGTACGCGGTCGTGGCATCGGTCCCCATCTGGGGAGTGAGCACGAAAGACTGCGGGCTGGTCAAGGCCGACACGACCACCGGCCGGTAGGTGGCATAAAGCTGCTGGAAGAGCGCTTGTGCGGTGGCTTGGTTGTAGTCGGGCCCGGTCATCGTGCTGAGCCGGTTAATGAAGGTCTGCTGGTTCAGGTAAATCAGGCCGATCACCAGGTTGCCGGTGGGTGTCTGGGTAAGTACCTTGGCCTGGAAGTTGTTGGTGAGGTTGTTGTCGGAGAGGTTGGCAGGCAGAGCGTAGTACGTCTGGACGCTGTTCGTCAGCGCACAGGGCGCGCGGGGCGGCAGGATGTAAGTCTGGCCGTCGCCGCCCTGGCAGGCGATGGCGCCGGAATCGCCACGCATGGTGAGCCACTGCGACCAGATCATGCCCGACATGGTCACCTGGACGAATGCGTTGACGACGCAATCGATGAACAGGACATTGACGATGGCATCGGTGGCGTCGACGGTGGAGGACGTGTATCCGCTGGTGCGGCCGACCTTCTCGATGTGCATGCCGACCTGCGCCGTGGTGGTGCCGTCGCTTGGAGAGGCCATGCCCAGGAGCGACATATTGAGGTTGCCGAGGGTGGCTGCCATATCGGCGAGGAATGAGTTGCCCGAGGAGTCAGACGCGACGCACATGCCCACGGCGGGATGGGCGGCGGAAATGGGCGTCATGTCATCGTTGGCGAAACCCACCCCTGCTGAGGTGACGGCGGGGTCTATCTTCGCGGCGCCGCAGTCGACCGTGTTATTCATGGACCCAGCAGTGGTGTCCAGGGGGCTGACGTAGGTGGTGACCGCCACCGGGGTGTTGTATTCGGTTCCGGTGAGGCCCTGGTCGACCAGAGCGGGCTGAGTGATGTGCCCGGGATCGGTGCTGCCGGCGCTCCACTGGTTGACGCCGGCGGCGAGAATGTGACCAGCGGATACCAGGTAAATGGCGCCACTTGCATCCTGGGCGAAGCAGCCTAGCGTGCCGGCCGGCGCGGGGCTGTTCTGGCTGACAGGGGAGCTGCTCGGCACGGTGAGGTCGGCGTTGGAGATCCCGCAGCCTTGCAGGAGCGGCCGGAACGGGCCCGTGATGGGGGAGCTTGTGCTCACGCTTCGCGGCGATACGTCGGGGTATTGTCCGGATGCGTACACCGGCCCGGCCTCGACGACGTCCACGCCGTAGTCGCTGCCGTTCACGGTCACGGCGGATGGGATCAGGCGCCGGGATGACAGTGCCCCGGCGGGGAGCTTGTCGACGACCATGGCGATGACCACCGGCTCGTAGGTAACCGTCCCGCCACGGCGGCGGTATCCGATCCCGCAACCGGTGAAGTTGGGGTCCTTGCCGTGCCTAGCCCAGATCTGATCGCGGCCTTGGAGCAGGGCTTCGCGGATTTCCGGCCTGATGCTCATCTGATCCCCCGGCGATTCACCGCGTCGGTAAGCGTGCCCTGATCGTGCATGCGGCCGAGCGTGCCAAGCCAGGTCTGCGCGGATCCCTGGGTGTCGTTGGGGTCGTTTACCGGAGCGAGCGTGGCCACGCTCACCGCCGCCAGGGCTGCCAGCGACCCGTCACCGGATCGTTCGCCGAGCCTGGCGACCAGGTTCGGCAGCGGCTTGCTGAGCATGCCATCGGCGAGCAGGCTGTCGGCAGCGGCATTAGCCCGGGCCAGGTTCCCGGCCTTGAGCTTGCGCACGGTGCTGGTCAGGCGCGGAGCGCTCGCCCTGGCCAGCGCGGGTGCCATCTCGTGGATAGCAGGGAATTCGATGGGGAACTGCGCCATCGCCCTGGTAACCCGCAGTGCCATCGCGAACCGCTGCTCCTGAAGCGTCGTAGCGCTCGCACTTGCCGGGGAAACACTGACAAGTGTCGCCAGCCCGGCGCCGACGGCACCACCGATCACGCCGCGCCTGGTCAGGTTCTTGTTGCGCAAACCCGGGATCCCCGGGCGGCCTGTCTCATCGGACATCCGGTAACCTTCCTGTCGTTGCGGTCGAGGCTGGCAACGCCCGCTGTCACGGCACTGTCATGCCGCTCCCGGCAGGCCCCGGGTCACCGGCCCGAAAACGACAGGTCCGAAACGACCGTCAGCACACGGTCACGGACGCGGGTGTCCGCAGCCCCGAGCACGTTCACGGCTCGCTGCTGGTGGTCGGCGGCTAGCTGCCGCGCCGCATGCAGCCCGCCAAGGTCGACCACCATCCGCCGCACCACGGGAATGTCGTCCGCCGCGAGGTCGGGAGACAGCAGCAGTTCCGCCAGGCCGCCACTCGCATCCGCCGCCAGCGCGTACAGCGTCGGCGCGCCGAACAGGCCGCGCAGGTGATCGAGCCCCGTTGGCTTGCCGGCCTGGCCGGCGTCGAGGTCGAGGCAGTCGTCGAGGATCTGGAACGCGATCCCGAAGCTGAGCCCGAACGAGCCGAGCAGCCGGCCGGTCTCCGGGTCGGTGTCGCCCGACGCCGCGCCCAGCAGGCAGCTCAGCTGGAACAGCTCCCCGGTCTTGCGGGCCGCCAGCTCGGTGTAGTCCTCGATCGTCAGCGAGGTGTCAAACGCGCGTTCCACGTCGAGCACCTGCCCGTACGAAAGGCCCGAGCAGGCACGTGCCGTCAGCAGATCGGCGCCGCCGCCGATACTGGCCGCCTCCATCCCGGCGAGTGCGAAACAGGCCAGGCCGGCCAGCGTCGCCTGCTCGGGCCCGGCAACCGTGTGCGCAGCGGGCGCGCCGCGCCGGGTAGCTGACCGGTCCACCACGTCGTCATGCAGCAGCGAGGCCAGGTGAATCAGTTCCACGACGGCCCCGAGCCTGGCGACTAGCTCCGGGTCCGCACTGGCCTCGGGGGCGCATGCCTGCACGAGGGCGGCCCGCAGTCCCTTGCCCGGCCGGAACACGAGCGGCATCGCCAGCCCGCGCAGTGGCTCGGCAAGTCCGCCGACGAGCTGTTTCAGCCTGGCAGTCACCCATGCCCGGAACATCGAGTCCAAGCCTCGAGACTGGCAGTGGCCACTGTCACGCCACTGTCATCGCGCTCCCGAGGAAGCCCGCCCCAAGTCGCTGATGCGAGGCGTGCGCACAACTGGCTCTTCAGTTAAGGATGGCGTTACAGTTCGCGATTTATCATCATAATTACCGGCGGGCACACATGGCTGATTCTTCGGTTATGCAGATCTATCTCTTTCGGGTATTGCCGTCTTTAGCGGCAGTCACGCATGGTTAGCGCATGTATCAGATTCCCGCGATTCGATCTTTAATGACGGCAAATCCAGAAAGAGAAACGCAAGCAGGAGGGAAATCATGACTGATGGCAACAGCCGCCGCAGAAGGCGGCGGGGCCTGCTCGCAAGCGCGGCGGTGATAGTCATGTCCTGCGGCATCGGCGCTGTCGCGGCCACCCCCGCCCATGCCGGGACCGGGACCCCTTTCAGCGACGGCAGTTTCGAAACGCCGGTGGTGACACCGGGCACCTTCACGGATGTCAGCCAGGGGCAGTCCATCGGACCGTGGACAGTCACGGCAGGCCTGGTCGACCTCATCGGCGCAGGGTACTGGCAAGCGGCCGACGGGGTTCAGTCCGTTGACCTGAACGGCCAGACCGCCAGCATTCCCGGCGCAGCCGGAGCGGTCTCCCAGACCTTCGCCACGACCCCGCTTTTCGCATACGAGGTGAGCTTCGCGCTCGCCGGGAACCCCCTTTCCCAGGGCGACCCGACGGCCGGGCCGCTGACCAAGACGGGACAGGCCCTCATCAACGGGCAGGTCGTGAAGGAGTTCTCGTTCAACGTCACCGGGAAAAGCCCGGCGAACATGGGATATGTAACAGAGGAATTCACGTTCCTCGCGACAGGAACATCGACCACGCTGGAGTTCGCTAGCACCAATCCAGGCGAGGGCGGCCCCGTCATAGACAACGTCCGCGTCCAAAGCTGCCTGCTCGTGATCTGCCTCAACTAAGGCCTGGAAATCGCTCTCGCTGTCCGTCAGGCAGCTAATCAAAGAGCACTGTCGGCAACGCGGCCGCATCGTAACTATTCACGCAGCGTAAAAGGCCAGAATATTCGAACAAGTAGACGATCTACTATATCCTGCTGGAGTATATAGCTCATGATCAGATCACGAAGGGTTTTACGTGCTCTAGGATCCTGGTGGCGTATTCTCCTGGGCTTCGGATGTGCCGGCCCGGCCATCTGCCGGCAGCCCCTGATGGCGACTGGAACTGGCGTGCGGCATGGGGCTGGCGATGCGCCAGCGCGCCGCCTGGCTCTGCATCAATGTGGTGGATTTCCCTATCGTGGTGGATTGACCTTTGAAAACGAGGGTCAGCCCGCCACAAAGGGGTAATCCGCCACGTTGTTCGAGATTTTCGTCGCCAGCGGGCCGCCCGCGAGCGCCGGTCGCCTCGCCGCAGGACCCTGAATAAGCCACCAGGATCCTCTAGGCCATAAAACCCTTCGTGATCAGATCACGAACTAGATACCCTTGAGGGGTATATAGATCGTTCACTCTTTCGAATACTTTCCTCTACGCTTGGCGAACAGTTACCTGATCCGGGGGTAAGTGTCCGCAATAATCTGGCGCGCCTGGCGATGCGCCCGACATATGCGGATAAGGTGCGATTTGCGGGCGTGGACAGGTCATAGCAGACCTAGGCCGGGCGGCATGCCATGAGCACACGAGTCAGCGGGCGCGGCGGCGGGCGCGGGAGGCCTGGCTGACCAGACGGCGATACGCGGCGTCGGGACGGATCCGCGTGGCGTGTCTGGCCGCGCCGTTCACCGGCGCGGTGAGGGCGGGCGGCGAGGTCACCACCGGCGACCTGATCGGCGGCGGCGCGTCCAGCCATGAGGATGGCTTGGCGGCGGTCTGCAGCAGGCTGGCGCCCACCATCATGCCGAGGGAGATCGCCACGATCGTGAGCAGCGCCTGGGTCACGTCGTTCAGGCTGGCCTTGCTGCCGAGCAGGACGAGCTGCGACACGCCGGTCAGGCCGAGCGCCCCCGGCACCAGCATCCAGAACGAGGGCAGGAACGTCACCTGGGCCGGCGGCCCGCCGCGCTGCGACTGGGCGAAGTACGCGGCGGGGGTGACCACCAGGCCGCCGAGGAACGCCCCGGCCAGCCCGCCGGCCAGCGCGGTTCCGGTCGCCTGCGCGCCCCACACCGCGAACAGCACGAGCAGCAGCCAGGGCAGCGATCTGGCCGGCGCCGAGAAGTGCAGGAAGAAGCCGAGGCCCACGAGGACCACGCCCACCCACGGCGACCACGCGCCGAGCGGCGCGCCGGCCGCCTCTGTGGCGGGCGCGCCGATCACATGGTTGCCCACCAGCATGCCGAACGCGAGCAGCAGCAGCACGTTGAGGCCGTAGACCAGCCGGGAGGTGCCGGCGATCATCTCCCCCGCGGCCAGTTCCATGCTGCCGATGGTCAGCGCGGTGCCCGGCAGCAGCGTCACCAGGGCCGGGATGATCAGCCGGTTGGCTTCGGCGACGTGCAGTTGCGCGGCGAGCACCACCGCGACGACCGTGACAAGCAACGCGGCGACCGCCGGCAGCGCCTCGGTGAGAATGCTGAAGACGCTCGCGGCCAGCTTCAGCACACCGACCAGGAGCCCGAGCGCCGCGTAGCAGAGCAGCGCCTTCGGCTCCGGGTTGGTGATCATGCCGAGCCCGGTGACCAGGATCATGTGGCCGAGGACAGTGGCCAGCGGAGAGCGGCGGGACGGCGCCTCGAAGATCTTCCCGATCTGCCTGGCCGCCTCTTCCGGCGCGGGCTGGTGCGGACTGCCGCTGTCCTTGACGGTGGCGAGCAGGTCGTAGACCGCGCTGATCTGGTCCAGCCGCAGCGTGCCGCCGCTGGCCGGCGCGAAGTCGATGGCCGTCACGCCGTGCTGGGTGATGCGGACGAACACGCCGGTGGGCAGCACGAAGAACCTGACGCCGGACACCCCGTACGCCTTGGCCACGTCGTCCAGGTGCGCGGCGACCCGGCTGGTCGCCTCGCCGCTCATGCACAACGCGGTGCCGAGCAGCCGCAGCAGGTTCGTCAGCCCCGAGGCACTCGGCTCAGTGCCATCCCCCACATCACCGCACGTTATCAGTTGTGCGCGGCTTGCCGCCGGCACGGATGCGCTCGCTGAGGCTGGCGTCCTCGCGGATCTCGTCCTCCGACGGGGACAGCGCGATCACCAGCGTCATCAAGAACGTGGCGACGCTGACCCCGAGCAGCAGCGGAAGCAGGAAGCTCTCGGCCGACTCGCCCGACATGGTCATCGTGCCGGTGCCCGGGTAAACCCGCATCGCGGCCATTCCGGTGTAGTGCATACCGGTCACCGCGACGCCCATGACCAGCGAGGCGGCGATGGTGGAGCCGAGCCCCTTGACCCGCAGCCCGGCCCACAGCGCGGCGGTGCCGGCCACGATCGCGATCAGCACCGAGACCGCGACCAGCGGCACGTTGTACTCCTGCCGGTCGTCCATGCTCATCGCGTTCATCCCGACGTAGTGCATGGTCGCCACGCCGATGCCGATGATCACGCCGCCGGCCAGGATCGGCAGCGGGCCGCCGTCGCTGTAACCGACGATGAACAGCCCGACGCCCACCACGAGAACCGCGAGCAGCATGCTGATCAGGGTCTCCGGCACGCTGTAGAGCATCGTCTGGCCGGGGATCGTGAAGCCGAGCATCGCGATGAAGTGCATGACCCAGATGCCGGTCGCACCCACCGCCACCGACGCCACGATCAGCCAGGCCGCCTTCGCCGGGCCGGCGTGCGCGCGAGCACGGGTGATACAGCGCAGGCCGAGAAACGCGCCCAGGCAGGACAGCAGGTACGCAAGGCCTGGATTCAGTATACCGTACGAGAAATTGTGCACAGTCACAGTTGGCACGACAGCCCCCCCAGGGCACCCACGCTCCGATACTTGGACATATCATGACATGTCCAACGTTGTCCTGCGGGCTTACTGCATTAGTTGTGCCCACAGGTCGCGGTAGGCGCGCGCGGCCGCCGTACGGGGGGCGAACGCGGTGACCGGAGCACGCTCCACCGACATCCGCTCGATGAGCGAGAGAGCGGGGATGATCGTCGGTGAAACCACAGGTCGTTCGGACACTAGGGTCTTAATGGTTTCCAGGTGCAGGCGCTTGCGGCGATCCACCATCGAGAAGAACGCGAGCACCCGCGGCTGGCGGCCGTTAAAGCCCGACACGAAGTCACTGAGCTGGTCCAATGTGCGGACCGAGAGCGTTGTGGGGATCAGCGGCACCACGAGAATGTCGGCGGCGTGCAGTACATTCTCCGAGACGAGGGAAATGCTCGGCGGGCAGTCGAGGAACACCACGTCGTATTCGGCGGCGAGCGGGGTCAGCAGGCGGGCGATCTTCTCGGTCGGGTGCTTCGCCGCGCCGCCAAGGAGGAGGTCCATGTTGCGGTAGGTGAAGTCGGCCGGGAGCAGGTCGAGGCCGTCGAAGTCGGTGCCCTTGATGGCGTCGTCCAGCGTTTTCGTGCCGTTGATCAGGGCCTTGCCGCCGCCCTTGATCTTGGGTTTGACGCGGAACAGGAAGCTCGCGGCGCCCTGCGGGTCCAGGTCCCACAGGAGCGTGCGATTGCCTTCGGCGGCGGCGAGGTACGCGAGGTTGACCGCGGCGGTTGTCTTGCCCACGCCGCCCTTGATGTTGTACGTGGCGTAGATCTTCACCGTGGCTGGCCTTCCAGGAGGGCGCGGAGCCGTTGCTCGCCGCTAGGGCCGGCGAACCTGGTGAACCGCTGGCCGAACTCGTCGCGGGCACGCTGCTGGCTGGCCGCGAGCCGGGCGGCTAGTTCACCCATGGCCAGGAGAGTAGCGGCCGGCGGGCGAGAGCGTTCGTTCAGCATCTGCTCCGCCAGGTCGTGGATTTCCTCGCGCTGCACCTGGCTGTCCTGGAACTCGCCGAGGCAGTCTTGCAGCTGCTTGAGGTCGCCGACGGCCTTGCGGTAGCCGGACGGTTCGTACAGCGGGGCGAAGAACTCCAGCAAGTAGCGCAGCTCCTTGCAGCGTTTGCGCAGGTCATGCAGCGATTCCGGGGCCGACTGCGCGGTGATCACACCGCCCCGCCTGACGATGACCCGGTACGCGCGGGCGGTCCGCTCGGCGGCCAGCGCGCTCGCCTTCGGCTGGCGGCGACCACGCTGTGACGGTGCGGCGGCCGCGCTGCCGGGGCGGGTGTCGAGAACCTCGCGGAGCGCCTTGTCCCAGTCGTGGGTGAGGGCGCGGAACCGGGTCGAGCGCAGGCCGCGAGTGAGCACGCGGAACTCTGCGGCACGGCGGCGGACGAGGAATTCGCGCAGCGGCTCGAGGTCGGACGGCGCGGCGGCGGTGAGGCTGGCGGCCAGGTCGTCGTGGCCAAGCAGGTGCACGTCCAGGTCGCGGACCGGGGTGGTCAGGTCGCCGAGCCACTTGAATTCGGCCCGGTAGTGGGCGGCCAGCTCCGACGGCAGCACGTCGCCGAGCAGCTTGATCGCGGCGCGGGTGCGGCGGACCGACACGCGCAGGTCGTGCAGGAACTCGGTGTCGATGTCGCGGATGACGCCGTCCACATTGACGGTGAGCGTCGTGAGCAGGTCGAGCAGCACGGTCGCGACCGCGTGCGCGCCCGGCATCTGGGCGGTGATCGAGGCGGTGACCTTGCCGGTGTACTCGCCGGGCCGGTGGCCGGCCGCCTCGAGCGCAGCGGCGAAGACATCGGCACCGGCCAGGCGGGTGCCCGGGAGCTCGGCGATCAGGGCGGCGGCGCGGCGCGCCTGGGCGGGATAGCCGCGGACTTCGGCGATCGAGACCAGAGGCGGGAGGCTGACGGGGCTCACCGGACCGGAGGGGGCGGCGGTGACCGTGGTCCGGTCGGCGAGCAGGCGGGCGACGGTCTTGCCGTCCGCGTTGAGCAGCCGGAGCGCGGTACGGACGGTGACCGCCTTCGCCGCGGGCAGCAGCGCGCGCGGCGCGACGAGCCGGCTGATCACGTCCCGGATCGGGCCCTGCGGGAGACCGGCCGGGGCGACGGGACGTCTGGATTGCCAGCCGGGCGCGGGCTGCTCGGCGGTGAGCGCCTTAGTCGTGAGGATGAGGCGGCCGCCGCGTCTGGTCTGCTCGTGCTCGAGGGTGAATCCGGCGTCGTGCAGCCGCCAGTCGAACGTGTCGAGCCAGGTCCGCCGACGCGAGCCGCCGCCGGCCGTGCCGTGTTCCTCGATGACGGTGAACGCCTGACCCAGCGCCGCCATCACGTCCGCGAGCGGATCACCATCGCCACCCAGCACGAAGGCCCGAAGCTCCCTCATTATCACCTCACGTTCATCTTCCGGTAACGATATCGTTAAGCGCCTGCGGCTACACGAGGCCAATACGGGTGGATTCCCGCGCTCCGCGCCCCACCGCCAAACCCGCGTCGTCCGGCGGGCTGTCGCCGTTGTACACGATCCGGTCGGGCGGCACGGTGGGCGGGCCGGCGCGTTGACACGCTCTAGTGGGCTCGATTGCGCAATTGGCACGCTGGGGCGATCGGGCTGGGTCGGGTGCGGGCCTGATGGGGGCGAGCGGATGGGGGCGAGCGGATGGGGGCGAGCGGATGGCGGCCAGCGGATGGCGGCCAGCGGATGGCGGCCA
>DASRFJ010000068.1:0-15760 GCA_035651595.1 Streptosporangiaceae bacterium
TGCCGAGCTGATCGGCGCGGCCGATGTCGGCCCTGGCGAACTCGCCACCCTTGCCTCAACCGCGCCATCGCCGCCCGGTGACATGCCCATCCGTTCGGGTAACGATCTGGTGTATTTGCTCCGGGTTTCGGGTTGCCGACACCCGCCGTGCCGCCGATCGCACTGATGACCACTGTTCCGGGCGTTTCCGCGTCCGGCTCGTTGAGCAGCTCGCTGAGCGCGCGTAGTTCGCCGGACCGCCCGGTAAAGTTCCGTACCCTCGCGGGCAGTTCGCACGGTACGACGGTCTTTGCCGGCGCTGCCGGGGCCGGTTCCGGTTCGGGTGCGGCCAGAGCGAGGTCGGCGCAGAGTATCTGCTGGTGGAGCTGCCGTAGTTCGGGTCCTGGTTCGGCGCCGAGTTCGTCGATGAGTACCTTCCGTGCGTCCTGGAAGGCGGCGAGTGCCTCAGCCTGGCGGCCGCACCGGTAGAGGGCGAGCATGAGCTGGGCGTGAAACCGTTCCCTCAGCGGGTGGCCCCCGGCCAGAGCCCGCAACCTGGCTACCAGATCGTCGTGGCGGCCTAGCTGTAGCGCGGCATCGGCCCGCCACTCCTCGGCTCGCAACCGCAACTCCTCCAGGCCCGGCAGTTCCTCCCGGAGCAGGTATTCGCAGGACACGTCGGCAAGCGGCGTCCCGCGCCACAGGCTGAGCGCCTCACCCAGCAGCGCGTCCGCGCGATCCCAGGCGCCCTGCCGCAATGCAGTGCCGCCATCTCGGCACAGGCAGCGGAACCGGAGCAGGTCCACCTCGTCCTCGCCGGCCTGTAGCAGGTAGCCAGGGTGCCGGGTCACCAGCCGGGGTCCAGCCCGGGGCCCCAGCACACGCCGCAGCCGCAGCACGTGGGTTCGCAGCGTGACCGCGGCTCCGGCCGGGGGCACGCCGTCCCACAGCATCTCGGCGAGCGCGTCGGCCGCGACGGGGGTCCCCGCATGCAGTAGCAAGGCCGCGAGCAGCACGCGCAGGCGTCCTCGTGGCAATTCGACCGGTGTTTCCCCGTCGTAGACCAGCAATGGCCCCAAGACCGCTAGCCACATCCTGTCCCCCTGGACAGAACATCCCGCATCCGCACCCCGCGCTGAGCCAGGCATCACGCAAGTTCAACAAGACTTCAACGCGCTTCCTAGAGGCTAGATCCCCTGAAGTTCCGGCGCAAGCCGCAATCAAGCAGCAAAGGTGATCAAATGCGTTATCGCGTCTCAGCGATCATCATCGCGGTCATGGTCCTGGCAGGCCTCTCTGCCCCTGCCGCGTTCGCGGACCAAGTACAGCTTCAGCTTCCGGTCGGCTGTACAGTAGGCAACACCTACGACGTATCTTCCACCATCATGGTAAATGCTAATCCATCGGTGGGTATCGCATATCACGGGGTCGGGAACCAGGTAAGGGTGAGCAACACTCCTGGCGACTCCTCTTTCATATGCGTTGCGTCACCGAACACGTACGTCATCCGTAACGCCGCGGGCAACTGCCTCCGGATGCGCGACGCGAGCAACAATTACGCGGTTGTAGAGGAAAATGGATGCCAAAACGACAACGCCAGCGATCAATTCCAGGCGAACGACGGCGGCGACGGATCTTATCAGTTCGTGAATGTCGGTTCCGGGCGCTGGCTCGGCATTATCGGCATTCATTGCACGCCCGGAAATGACAGCCTGGTATCGGGCGTGCCTAACTCCCCTGGGAACTGCGATTCTTGGAACATGCAGTCAGTCACGGTGAACCCTCAGGCGCGTGCAACGCGAGTTCAACAGGACTTCAACACGCTTCCGAGAGGCTAGAGTCGCCGCAGTCCCGGCGCAACCTAGCCACTAAGAAGGGTGGTCACATGCGTTATCGCATCTCAGCAATGATCATTGCGGTCATGGCCCTGGCAGGCCTTGCCGCCGCCCCGGCCGCATTCGCGGACTCAACCGTGCTGTCGCTGCCGGCCAGTTGTACTCCCGGAGGCACCTACGACGCGAATTCGCATGTCGTGGCAAATGCCCGTACGTCGGTGGGTATCGATTATAACGGCACCGGGAACCCGATAACTGTCCATAACCCGCCCGGCGACACCTCGTTCATATGCGCTGCGGCGCCGAACACCTACCTCCTCCGCAATGCTTTTGGTCACTGCATCAGAATGCAAGATGCGAGCAACAACTTCGCGGTTATCGAAACAAGCGGCTGCGAGAACGGCAACACCAACTATCAGTTCTTTGCGGATTCCGTCGGCGGCGGCCGCTACCAGTTCCAGAACGTCCATTTCGGGCGGTGGCTCGGCGTTGGCTGCCCGCCCGAAAATGGCGAGGCGGTATTCGGTGTGCCAAACGCTGCCGGGAACTGCCTTACCTGGGTGATCATGTCCCACTAAGCCGCAGCAATAGACGTGTGGCCCGGGGCGCGATTCCCCGGGCCACACGCGGTCAGGGCGCGGGGGAGGGTGAGCGTGATGGTGGTGCCGTGTCCTGGCTGGCTAGCGGCGGTCGGCTCGCCGCCGCGGTGACCGCGTCCTGGGCGGACACGGTGATCTCGGGTCTGGCCCGCGGCTACGACACGCTCCTGGCCCGCCAGTTCAAGGACGGCGCCGAACTGTCCGGCGGGCAGTGGCAGCGGATCGCCGCCGCGCGCGGGTTCTACCGGACGGCGCCGCTGCTGATCATGGACGAGCCCACCGCGGCGCTGGACGCGCGCGCTGAGTACGCGCTGTTCTCCTCGATCAGGACGCTGGCGCTTGACCGGACGGTGCTGATCATCACGCACCGGCTGGCGAGCGTACGGCACGCCGACCACGCACACGTCCTTGATGGCGCTGGGCGGACAGTACGCGGAACTCTACACCTTGCAGGCGTCGCAGTACGACCTGTGATGTCGATCGCGCCGGTCCGGGACGGGTGGGGCGTGACGATTCCGTCGAAACATTTTCGAAGCAGGTGTTATCGAACCATGCCTTCCTCGAAAACGTTCACATTACTGCCACCCTTTCGCCGGGCCGGGAAAGGTTCACCGCGCCCATCCCAATTCGATTCCCAAAGCACAGGGAGAAGGAGCCATGTTATGCGCAAACTATGCGTGCTCATCGCGATGCTGGCGGCCACTGCCGTCGCCCTCGCCGTCCACCCGGGGATCGCAAAAGCCGCGACCTACAACAAATGGCTGACCCGGGATGGCCTCTGCATGGGGGTGCAGGGCGGCAACATGACACCCGGGACGGCCATCATCGCCTGGACGTGCGACGGCAGCCCAAACCAGTCTTGGGCGCTTGACGCGAACTCTGGCGCGCCGAATTACTTCCTGATGAGAAACGAGGCGAACCCCAGCGAGTGCCTGAGTGTGTTCCAGATGGCGACGTACAACGGGGCACCGCTGGTCATCTGGCCCTGCAAAGACTTCAGCGACAACCAGGACCAGCGGTGGTCGCTGGCCGCCGCTCCCTCCGGCATTATCAACGACTTCATCGTCTACAACTTCAACTCCGGTCTGCTGATGTTGCCATTGGGCTCGCAAGGCTCCCAAGTCGTCCAGTGGGATGGCCGGGCTCAGTACGTCTGGACATCTACGAGTTCGTGATCTCGTAATCGTTTCCGGTTCGGTCGGATCTGTCCGCCCGTCTGGACGGCCAGCGTCGGCTGCCGATGAGCCGGATAACGTGGAGTTCTACCCCTTTGTGGAAGTGCGGCCCCCGGATCAGGGGGCCGCATCACCACGATAGGGAAATCCTCCACGTTGATGCGGAAGCCGACGATGCGCTCTCGTACCACCGGGCACATGCTGCACGCCACCCCCGGCCGTCACCAGCGCGGCAGCACCCGCTGGCCGGGTCACCAGGCCGGCCGGGTCACCACACGCGGTCACCACACGCGGTCACCACACGCGGTCAGGCGCGGTCAGGCGCCGGGAGGGTGAGCGTGATCGTGGTGCCGTGTCCTGGCTGGCTGGCGGCGGCCAGCTCGCCGCCGTGGGCCCGCGCGAGTTCGGCCGCGATCGCCAGGCCGATGCCGCTGCCGGAGGTCTGCGCCGCAGCCTGCCCGCGCCAGAACCGGTCGAAGATGCGCGGCAGTTCGTCGGCCGGGATGCCGGCCCCGGTGTCGGTTACCTCGAGCACGGCGGCGCGGTCCGCCTGCCTGGTGGCGATCGTGACGCTGCCGCCGCCGGGCGTGAACTTGAGCGCGTTCCCGAGCAGGTTGGCCACGACCTGATGCAGCCAGCGCGGGTCGGCGAGGACCGGCGCGCCGGCCAGCCGCCGGTCCAGCGAGATTTCGGCCGCCTCGAACTGACGGGCCAGGCTGTCGGCCGCGCTGGCGGCGATGTCCGCCAGGTCGGTCCGGCTTCGCTCCAGGTGCAGGGCGGCGGCGTCGGCGGCGGCCAGCGTCTGGAGGTCACCGACCATGCGGGCCAGCCGCAGCACCTCGTCGCGCAGCGAGGACAGCTCTTCCGGCGTGGGTTCCGCGACACCGTCGAGCAGGGCCTCGTGGCCCGCCTGGAGCACCGCGATGGGCGTGCGCAGCTCGTGCGCGACGCCCGCCACAAGGTCGCGGCGGATCTGATCCTCCCGGTCCAGCGTGTCGGCCATCTGGTCGAAGGCCGCCGACAGCTCCCGCAGCTCACCCGGTGCCCGGACGTCGCCCGCCCGTGACGAGCGGTCCCCGCCCGCCATCGACCGGGTTACCGCGATCAGCCGAACGATCGGGCGGGTGATGCGCCGGGCCACCGCCAGGCCGGACAGCAGGGCGAGCAGCGCCGCCAGCCCGGCGGCGCCGATGATGGCCCGCAGCAGCCCGCTGCGCAGGACGCTGTCGGCGCCGCCGAGACCGGAACCGGTGAGCTGGAGCAGGACCTCGCCGACGCGCCGCCCGTGCACCACGACGGGCGCGCTGGACTCAGGCGCGGTTCCGGCGGCGAAGCCCGGTGTGGACACGACAACCTTGCGGTTGAGGTCACGCACCTGAAGGTTAGCCCCGGTCCGTTCGGCCAGATCTTGAATGGGGGTAAGGTCGCTGTCCCAGGCCGCGCCCGCCGCCACCGACATCGCGCTGGCCAGGTCGTCGCGCTGCCGGCCGGCCAGCGCGGACACATCCGCGGACGAGAAGACGGCCACCAGCGCGGCCAGCAGCGCCACCGCCGCCAGGGCCACCGCCAGGAACGCCAGCGCGAGCCGCAGGCCCAGCGTGTCAGTCATCGCGGCTCAGTCCCAGCCGGTAGCCACCGCCCAGGACGGTCCTGATGATGCGGGGACTGGCCGGATCCTCCTCGATCTTGCGGCGCAGGTTCTTGACGTGCGAGTCGACGGTGCGCTCATATCCGTCGAACTCGTAGCCGCGCACCCGGTTGATCAGCTCGAACCGCGAGTAGACCCGCCCGGGCACGGTGGCCAGCGCGACCAGGACGCCCCACTCGGTGGGCGTGAGCTCGGTCTGCGCGCCGCGGACCGTCGCGATGCGCCGCGGCTCGTCGATGACCAGTTCGCCGCCGCCATAGCTGGTGACCTCCTGATCCGCGGCCGGGCCGCCGCGCCGGAGGATCGCCTGGACCCGCAGGACCAGCTCACGGGGGCTGAACGGCTTCGTCACGTAGTCGTCGGCGCCGAGTTCGAGCCCGCGGATCCGGTCTTCCTCGGTGCTTTTCGCGGTCAGTATCAGGATCGGCGTGGTCGTCGCGAGCTCGCGGGCAACCTCCTCGCCCGGGATGTCGGGCAGCCCGAGGTCGAGAATGACCAGGTCAGGCGTCGCGCTAGCGGCCAGGCCTATCGCCTCGGCACCCGATCCCGTCGACAATACGACCAAGCCCGCACGTTCCAGATAGGACCGGATAAAGTCCCTCAGCTTCCGCTCATCCTCGACTACCAGCACGGTCGCGGCCATCGCCTCAGTCAACCGCCTCTCCACACCGTCACCATGACACCTTCACCGTACGGGCACGGGCACCCGATGTACTGATACCCAGACAGCAGAAGACGGCAATTGGGCAGCGGATATGACCGGAAGCGACGTGATCGTGGCCATCCCGTGGATGATCTTCGGGATCGGGCTGCTCGTGCTGTGCATCCTGCTGCTCCGCTCGCGCCGCGGGTCGCGGCAGCGATGAGCGCGCTCACCAGCCTCCAGGTCGACTCGGTGATCTCGTACCTGGTCGCGGTCCTCATCCCCGCCCTCGACGCGATCTTTCCGGTGCTGCCGAGCGAGACCGCCGTCATCGCCCTTGGCGTGGCGACCGCGGGCAGCACCGATCCGCGCATCGCGCTGCTGGTCGCCTGCGCCGCGGCCGGCGCGTTTCTCGGCGACAACCTCTCTTACCTGCTCGGCCGGCGCTTCGGGCCCGCCACCGAACGCAGGTTTTTCTCCTCGCCCAAGGGCAAGGCGACCCGGGCCTGGGCCGAACGCTCGCTCCAGCGGTTCGGGATGCAGCTCATCATCGTGTGCCGGTTCATTCCCGGCGGCCGGACCGCGGTCACCCTCAGCTGCGGGCTCACCGGCTATCCGCGGCGGCGGTTCGTGGCGGCGACGGCGGTGGCCGGGGTCATCTGGGCGCTGTACGCGTTCTTCATCGGCCGCCTCGGCGGCAAGGCCTTCGAGGACAAGCCGTGGCTGGGCCTGATCATCGCGTTCGGCGCCACGCTCGCGGTCAGCGGCCTGGTCGAGGTGGTGCGGCGGATGCGCCGCCGCCTCAAGGCGTGACGCCGGCCAGGTTGAGGCCGATGATGCCGATGATGATCAGGCCGATCGAGATCAGCTTCGTGGCCGACACCGCGTCACCGAGGAACGCCATGCCGACCGCCGCCGCCCCGGTCGCGCCGATCCCGGTCCAGACCGCGTAGGCCGGTCCCACCTCCAGCTCGCGCAGCGCGAAGTTCAGCAGCGCGAAGCTGATCAGCGCGCAGATCGCGAAGCCGGCCGTCGGCCACACCCGCGTCAGTCCATGGCTCAGCTTCAGCAGCACGGCGAACGCCGTCTCGAACATGCCCGCCGCGACAAGGGCCACCCATGCCATTTGTCTGTACCTCCTCGTTCTTGTTGTAGCGCGCGGCTGAGGAGCCCCGGTGTGGAGGTTTTGCAGACCCGATGGAGGCGGCCTCCATCGGGTCTCCATCGGTTGCGCGCCTGGTGTGCATACGGGTGCCCGACTGTGGATGCTGTCAGACGAAGGAAGGATTGTCATGTACCAGATGCTGAATCCCGTCAGTGCCGCCTGGAATACCGTGGCGCGCTTCGACGACTACGAGTCCGCCCAGCGCGCGGTCGACCGGCTGTCCGATGACGGCTTCCCGGTCGAGAAGCTCGACATCGTCGGCAGCGACCTGCGGCTGATCGAGCGCGTGACGGGCCGGCTGACCACCATGCGCGCGGCCGGCGCCGGCGCGCTCAGCGGGCTGTGGGCAGGCCTGCTGATCGGCACGCTGCTGGCACTGTTCACGAGCGGGCACGCGTGGCTGGGCGTCGTCGCGGCCGGGGCCGGGTTCGGCCTCCTGTGGGGCGCGGTGTTCGGCTTCGTCGCCCACTCCGCGACCCGCGGCCAGCGCGACTTCAGCTCGGTGCGCGGGCTGTCCGCGACCCACTACGACCTGATCGCGCGGGAAGGCACGGTCTCGCGGGCGCGGCAGCTGCTCGACGAGGCCGGCCTGCTGCCGCAAACCCCGGCGTCGGCTTAAGTCTTTCGGCTGAGGCGGCGGCCATGCTCGTGCCGACGTGGGTCTGGCTGGCCACACTCGCGGCCATCGCGGCCATGCTGGCCGTCGACCTGCTCGCCCACCGCGGCGCCCGTTACGGGAGCATGCGCGTGGCCGCGGCGTGGAGCGCCGCGTGGGTCGGGCTTGGCGTCGTCTTCGGTCTCGTGGTGTGGGCGGCGTGGGGGGCGGAGCGCGCCGGCGAGTACTTCGGCGGCTACTTGCTGGAGAAGAGCCTCTCCGTCGACAACGTCGCCGTTCTCGCGCTGATCTTCACCAGCTTCGCGGTACCGCCGGCGTACCGGCACCGGGTGCTGTTCTTCGGCGTGGTGGGCGCGCTGGCCATGCGCGGCGCGCTCATCGCCGCCGGGGTCGCGTTGATCAGCCAGTTTAACTGGATACTGTACGTATTCGGCGGGTTCTTGCTGGTGACCGCGTGGCGGATGCTGCGGGTCCACCGGCCCGGGGGTCCAGGCGGCGGCCTGATCATGCGGATGATCCCCGCGGTGAACGAGTACCACGGCGCGCGGTTCCTGACCCGCCGGGCGGGCCGCCTCCGGGCGACGCCGCTGCTCGTCGTCCTGGTGCTCGTCGAGGTCAGCGACCTCGTCTTCGCCGTCGACTCGATCCCTGCCGTGCTGTCGGTCACCCGCGAGCCGTTCCTCGTGTTCACCTCGAACGCGTTCGCGATCCTTGGCCTGCGCGCGCTGTACTCGCTGCTGGACGGCCTGCTCCACCGGTTCGTCTACCTTAGGCCGGCGCTTGCCGTCATCCTCGCGTTCGCCGGGCTGAAGATGGTGCTGGCCGACGTCGTCCACATCCCGGTCGCGCTTTCGCTGGCGATCATCGTCGCCTGCCTCGGGATCGCGGTCCTCGCCAGCGCCTTCGCCAGCTCGCCAGCGTCTTCGCGGGGCGGATCCATCGGGATTGACGATGAATTACCTGGTCGGCAAGCTGTTGCCGTGACTGGGGAACAGGAGCAGGCGGAACGGTTCGCGGAGCACTTTCGCGCCGTCTACCTCACGTTTCACCGTCGAGACCGGCCGCGAAGCGAGCTGCCGGGCGCATCCAGGGCGGTTCTCGAGCACCTGGCGCTGGCCGGCCCGCTGACCGTCGGCGAGGCCGCGACGCACATGCGCCGGGCGCAGTCGGTGATCAGCGAGATCGTCACCCATCTGGAGCGCGACGGTCTGCTGGAGCGGGAGAACGACCCGGAGGACCGGCGGCGGACGCTGATCTGGCTGACACCCGCCGGGCAGGTGGCGCTGCGCCGGGACCGGGACGTGCTCGGCGTCGACCTGCTCGCCCGCGCGATGGCCAGGCTACCGCCGGGTCAGGCCGACGCGCTGAACGCTGGGATGCGCGCCTTGATCGACTGTGCCCATCTGACCGAAGGAGAGAACCATGACGTGTGAGAGCTGCGGCATGCCCATCGAAACCGGCCGCTACTGCGGCTACTGCACCGACGACAGCGGTGCGCTCCAGTCATTCGAGGAGCGCTTCGCAAGGATGGCCGCGTGGCAGGCTCGCCGCGATCCCGCGGCTTCGAAACGAGACATCGAACGACAGGTGCTCGACTATATGGCCACGCTTCCCGCCTGGCGTGAGCACCCCCGGGTCCAGGCGCGCACGTAATAGGTGCAGGTTCAAGCGTCCAGACAACGTGCGCTCCCGGTGTGCCGCATGGCCCGTGCCGGCCGCTGGGCCTGGCCGCCGGGCCTGGCCGTGTGCGCGCAGCCTGTGCCTGGAGTGCAGCGTGCGGCTACCGGGACAGGAGCGCACCGGCAATCCGTCAGCAACGTGGAAGATTTCCCCTTCGTGGAAGACCGGCCCTCGTGAACAGGGGTCCCGCTACCACAAAGGGGAAAACCACCACGCTATCGAGGCCCGTCAAGCCAGCCGCCGGCCCACCGGGCAGTCAGCGATCCGGGCAAACCACGTATCAGCCAACGGGTCTGCTTGGACAGCAGAATGCCCGCCTGACCCGATGAACAGCCTATGGGCTCTATCAACTACCCGTGCCTGTCCGGCTGACGACGTCGGACTCAGTTCGTCCCGCGATTCCCCGCCACACGGTTCACACCCACACGTTGACGCACGCATCCCCCGACGGGAAGTATCCCCCGTCGTAAATCCAGGCGTGGGCGCAGTAGTTCCCCGTCAGGGTCTCCGCATTCAGGGTCCAGGTGCACGTTTCGGTCTCGCCCGGTGACCCGAAGTAGCGCGTGTTGGAGTTGCACAACGTAGCGCCGGAGGGGCCGGTGATCTGCACATGCCCGGGAGCATCCGGCGGGGGATCTTGGCTCGTCATCGTCGCGGTGACGTAGTTGATGTAATCTCCGCCGCCGACGACGGTGATACATATCCTGACGTAGTACGGGTAGACCGGCACTCCGCAACTGCTGCCGGTGGCGTGGGCCGGCGTGGACGAGATCCCGATGATGCCCGCGCAGATCAAGAGCGGGAGTGCGGCAACGGTACAGATCTTCTTCCATCGAACGCGCATGGAACTTCTCCACTTGCTCGGGCACCGTCGGTGCCAGGGTTTGCGCTGGTCGTGAGCCTGCGGACGCTTGACGGTGACCGGGCTTCCACCCGTCCCGAGTTTCCCCGCATCGCGATGATGGCAGAGGCACCGGCTGTGGCGGGAGGACAGAACACGCCAGAATGGGTACACACTGCGCCAAGCGCACCGTGATCTCGCCGGTACCCGCCGAATGAGGCAGCACAGCGCCGCCGATCAAGGGCCCACCCACACCCGCCCGCCCGCCCCGTCCACTCCACAGCAGACCGGTCCGCTTTCCGGGTACACAATAGGTATATCCGCAGGTCAGACTAGCGGACGTCCAGCCCCGTGACGGCCCTTCCGATGATCATCCGCTGGATCTCCGACGTGCCCTCGAAGATCGTGAAGATCTTCGCGTCCCGGTGCCAGCGCTCAACCGGATACTCGCGCGTGTACCCGTTACCGCCGAGGATCTGGATGGCCTGCTCGGTCACCCGGACCGCGGTCTCCCCCGCGACCAGCTTCGACATCGACCCTTCGGCGTGCGCGAACGGCTTGCCCTGCCGCGCCATCCACGCCGCGCGCCAGGTCAGCAGCCGCGCGGCGTCCACCGCCGCGGTCATGTCCGCGAGCATGAACGCCACCGCCTGGTTCTGCCCGATGGGACGGCCGAACTGGACGCGCTGCCCCGCATAGGTGGCCGCGTACTCGCACGCGGCCCGGGCGACCCCGACCGCCATCGCGGCCACCCCCGGCCGGGACGCCTCGAATGTCTTCATCGCCGCCTGCTCGCCGCCGCGGCCGCCCTCGCGCACCCGCGCCAGCCGCTCCTCGAGCTTCTCCCGCCCGCCGACCACGCACGCTTCCGGTACCCGGACATCGGAGAGGACGACCTCGGCCGTGTGCGAGGCACGGATCCCGTGCTTGCGGAACTTCTGCCCCATCGACAGCCCCGGCGTCCCCGGCGGCACGATGAACGAGGCCTGACCGCGCGACCCGAGCGCTGAGTCCACCGACGCGACCACCACGTGCACGTTGGCGATCCCCCCGTTGGTCGCCCACGTCTTAACCCCGTTCAGCACCCACTCACGCTTAGCCTCGTCCCAGACGGCACGCGTCTTGATCGCCGAGACGTCACTGCCCGCGTCCGGCTCCGACGAGCAGAAGGCACCGAGCTTCACGTCTCCCGGCCCGCCGAACATCTGCGGGCACCACTCCCCTACCTGCTCGGGCGTGCCGTTGGCCACCACTGACACCGCGGCGAGCGAGCTGCCGACCAGCGACAGCCCGATGCCGGCATCCCCCCAGAACAGTTCCTCGAAGGCCACCGGGATCCCCAGCCCGGAACCCTCCAGGTACTGCTGCGCATAGAAGTCCAGAGAGTAGAGCCCGATCTTCGCGGCCTCCTCCAGCACCGGCCAGGGCGTCTCCTCGCGCTCGTCCCACTCGGCGCCGGCCGGCCGGATCACCGACTCGGCGAACTCGTGCACCCAGTCCCGCATCTGGACCAGGTCCTCCCCCAGCTCCAGCGAGAACTCGCCCATCCCCACCTACTTTCCGCTAGAAGTTACTCAAGGGTAACATCTAGCACGCGAGCCCGCGACCCCACCCGAGGAGCCCGCGCGACCCCACCCACCAGCCCAGCCCGCGCCGCACCCATCAAAACGCCGCCGCCGCTGAACCGCGCCACCCTACGGCCCAGCCCCCGTAACCCCTTGTTTCCAAGGGATTCCGCACGCCTGCCCAGTCCAGCCGCGCTATGAGACCGGTTTGTGACCACTCAGAATGTTGTATGTTGCGTGAAAGGACGCCAAACTAACCAGCATGAAGCAGGCAGTAGTGCTCCAAAGGTGCGCGAAGCCTGCCGAATCGGGGGCGACCTTCCTGGGAGTGAGGAGAGATCGACATGAAATCACGGCTCATGGCCGCGGCGGCCGTCAGCGCCGCGGCGCTAGCCGCAGTCGCGGGCTGCAGCAGCAGCTCGAGCACCACCGGTTCGAATAGCGGCAGCGGGAGTTCTTCTGGCTCGGTGACGCTGCACCTGTTCGGCGCCGACTACGGCGCCGGCACCACCAACGTGAGCACGACCACCTTCTGGAACCAGGTCGCGACGGCGTTCCACAAGAAGTACCCGAACATCACGGTCGACGTCTCGACCGTCAACTGGAACGCCTACCCGGACAAGGTCAAGGCGCTGATCCAGAACCAGCAGTACCCGGACATCCTCGAAGGCTCCGCCGCCCCGCCGTACGCAGCGGAAAACCTCATCTACCCGACGTCGCAGATTATCTCGCAGAGCACGCTCAGCAACCTGGTGCCGAAGTTCCTCAACGACACCCAGTACAACGGGACCGCCTACGGCGTGCCGTGGACGACCAGCACGCGCGCGCTTTGCTACAACAAGGCCATGTTCTCCAAGGCTGGGCTCTCCTCGCCGCCCACCACCTGGGCGCAGCTCCAGAGCGACGCCGCCGCCATCAAGTCCAAGACCGGCAACGTCGGCTTCGGCCTGCCGCTCGGCAGTGAGGAGGCCCAGGCCGAGTCACTGCTGTGGTTCCTCGGCAACGGCGGCGGCTACCTCAGCTCGTCCGGCAGCTACGACATCAACAGCGCGCAGAACATCGCCACGATGAACTTCCTGAAGTCGTTCGCGGCTTCCGGCGACACCGAGCCCGGTGCCGGCTCGGCCAACCGCACGGACCTGTGGAACTCCTTCGCCGAAGGCAAGATCGGCATGGTCAACTGCTCCCCGGCGATCGTCCCGATCGTGAAGCTCAAGGGCGCAGTGAGCACGTCCGACCTGGGTGTCACGGCCATCGCGGGCAAGAACGGCCCGCTGACCCAGACCCTTGGCGTGCATGACGACATCGTCGCCTTCAAGTCCGGCGGTCACGCCGCGCAGATCAAGCTGTTCCTTGACTTCGCCTACCAGGACCAGTGGCAGCTCGCGTTCAACAACGACTACGACCTGCTTCCGGCGACGCAGAGCGGCGACCAGGCGTTCGGCCAGCAGAACCCGGTGTTCAGCCAGTACATGACGAACATCGCGAACTCGGTCAACTACCCGGCCAAGGCTAACTGGACTACGGTCGAGAACCAGATCAAGCAGACGATGGGTCAGGTCGTCACCGGCAGTCCGTCCTCGATCCTCGGCGCGATCCAGCAGACGGCGTCCACGGCCAGCAGCTGAGCCTGCCTGTGACAGCGAGGCCTCGGCCCGGCGCGGCTGCGCGGGGCCGAGGCCGTCACGCTGCACTCTTAATTGAGGGCGAAGGAGGCTCTGTTGTCCAACATCGTTACCGCCGGGCCCGCGACGGCCGGGCGTACCCAGGACCAGCCGCCGGGCCGGCGCCAGCGTAAGTACCCGAGAGTGCGGGCGATCCTCGCACCGCTGCCCTGGATCGGCCCGGCCATCGTGCTGATCGGCCTGGTTGTGATCTGGCCGATCGTGGTGATGTTCCAGACCTCGTTCCAGAACATCACCGCTGACGGCATCAACATCGGCTCGGCCGGCTGGCGCAACTTCAGCGGCGTGCTGAATAACGCCAACCTGCCGGGAATCCTGCTGCGCACCGTCATCTGGGTTGCCGTGGTGGTAGGCGCCACCATGCTCATCTCGCTCGGCCTCGCACAGCTGTTCAACCAGCGCTTTCCCGGCCGCACCGTGGTCCGGTGGGCGCTGATCGCGCCGTGGGCCGCCTCGGTGATGATGACCGCGCTCATCTTCCGCTGGATGCTCGACCCCAACAACGGGGCCATCAACATCCTGCTGCACCAGCTCGGCATCGTGCACGGCTTCAACACCAACCAGTCCGCCTGGCTGGCGAACCCGGACAGCGCGATGGCCTGGATGATCGTGGTCGCCGTGTTCGTCTCGGTGCCGTTTACCACCTATGTGCTGCTGGCCGGCCTGCAGACGATCCCCGGCGAGCTGTACGAAGCGGCCCGGGTGGACGGGGCCTCGCTGTGGGAGACCTACCGTCGGATCACGCTTCCCCTGCTCCGCCCGGCGTTCTTCATCGGCCTGGTCATCAACCTGATGAACGTGTTCAACTCGTTCCCGATCATCTGGGAGATGACCCAGGGCGGCCCGGGCTATGAGACGAGCACGAGCACGATCTTCATGTACAACCTCAAGGCCATCAACGTCGGGCAGTCCGCGGCCATGTCCATCGTCAACTTCGCCATCGTCCTCGTGATCGTCTTCGCGTTCCTCCGGATGAACAGGCGGACCCTGCAGGAGGCACGCTGAGATGGCCGCTACCAGAATCCGGACCGCGGTCATCGCCGCGGTCGCCTACATCATCGGCATCATCTTCATCCTCCCGTACGTGGAGATGGTGATCACGGCGCTCCGCCCGCAGAAGGAACTGCTCGACCGCAACTACCTGCCGCACCACTTCACCTGGTCCACCTTCAGCAACTTGTGGGGGTCCAACCTCAACGTGACCTCTGGCCTGGAGACCAGCCTGGAGATCGCGGGCGGCGCGACGCTCGTCGTGCTGCTGGTGGCGCTGCCCGCCGCCTACTACACGGCCCGCCGCAAGTTCCGCGGCCGTGGCGCGTTCCTGCTGCTGGTGCTGGCCACCCAGATCCTTCAGCCGACCGTGCTGATCGTCGGGCTCTACAAGGAGTTCATCAACTTCGGCCTGCAGCACTTCAGCCCGGTCTGGTCGCTGATCCTGGTCAACGCCGCGTTCAACCTGGCATTTTCCATCTGGATCCTCAACGCCTACATCGGCTCCATCCCGGCCGAGCTCGAAGAGGCTGCGATGGTCGACGGGACCAGCCGCCTCGGCGCGCTGTTCAAGGTGACGATCCCGATCGCGATGCCCGGCATCGTCACGGCGCTCATCTTCACGTTCATCGCGGCATGGAACGAGTTCATCACCGCGCTCACCCTCACCACGAACCCGTCGCAGTATCCGCTCACCGTGGTCATGGACGCGTTCCGCGGCGCCTACGAGGTGGACTGGCAGCACCTGTTCGCCGCCTCCGTGATCGCCACGATCCCCGTCCTCGTCCTCTTCGCGTTTATCGAGCGGCGCATTGTCGGCGGCCTCACCGCTGGCTCAATCAAATAATTCGCATAACGACATCGGCTCGACCTCTGGCAACCATGTCACGCTCGCATGGCTGGGGCGCCGCCCCCGTGCTCGAATACGGCACCCCAGCTTCGGCCATGCGCTAGTCGGCAGGGCCGAAGATCTGGCGGACCTCCGACCCGCCTTCCCAGGCCGGCAAGTGCTGCTGGAACAGTTCAAGGAACTCGGTGGCTCTCTTGACGGCGTCGTCCTGCGAGCCGACGCTGACGATCGCGTAGGCGATGGCGACCTCTCGCTGGTCGGTAAACGGACCGCTACTCGACGTGATCACACCGCCAGCCAGGCGGACCCTCGTGCTCATCGCGGTGGGGGCGAGGCCAGCGTCCGGAGCTAGGGCCTGCCGAGGACCAGCGCGAGCCGGCCGAGCGCGCCGTCGATCTGGCCGAGCGCCGCACCGCGGGGCCCGTCGGGCAGCGGCACGGCTGCCTCGTAGTTCCGGCCGGTCCGCCTGCCGATCGCCAGGCGTACCGC
>DASRFJ010000069.1:0-41510 GCA_035651595.1 Streptosporangiaceae bacterium
ATTTCAAGGGGATATATCTGGACAGGTAACAATTTCCCTTTCGCGGTTAGCAGAGCATTGCCGTTTCGCCTTGGCGAGCGCAGCATAGATGTCACCCACGTGACGCCCGTCACATCCGAAGCGCCAGCGAGAGGGATGCCATGACCCAGCCGGCCCTGAAAACCAAGAGTCCCCTGACCGCTCATCCCTGGATATCGACGGTGATCGCGCTTCTGGTGGCCGCCGACATCTGGTTCACGCTTTACGTGCCGCTCTACGCCAGCGCGACGCCAAAGGTCGGCGACTTCCCGTTCTTCTACTTCTATCTGATGATCTACATGCCGGTGACCGGCGTCGTGCTGTGGATCGTCTACCTGCTGCAGAAGAAGATACGCATAGCGGACAGCCCGGCCGCAGGCAGAGGGACAGGCACAGGCACCAGCGAGGTGACCCGGTGAGCCACGTCAACTACACCGTCTTCACGATCGTCCTCGTCCTGTTCCTCGTCGTCACGCTGACGGGATTCGCGGCGGCCCGCTGGCGCCGGGCCGACAACATGCTGCACCTGAACGAGTGGGGACTCGGCGGCCGGGGCTTCGGCACGTTCATCGGGTGGTTCTTGATCGGCGGCGACCTGTACACCGCGTACACGTTCGTCGCCGTGCCGTCGGCGGTGTTCCTGGCCGGGGCGGTGTCGGGCTTCTTCGCGGTCTCCTACACGATCATGGTCTTCCCGATCGCGCTGATCTTCATGCCGCGGCTGTGGTCGGTGTCCCGGGTGCACAACTACGTCACGCCCGCTGACTTCATCCGCGGCCGGTACGGCTCCCGCAGCCTGGCGCTGGCCACCGCCCTCACCGGCATCCTCGCGCTGCTGCCCTACATCGCGCTGCAGCTCGTCGGCATCCAGGCGGTGCTCACCGTGATGGGCGTCGGCACCACCTCCACCAACACGTGGGTCAAGGACCTGCCGCTGATCATCGCCTTCCTGGTGCTCGCCATCTTCACCGCGGTGTCCGGGCTGCGCGCCCCCACGCTGATCGCGTTCATCAAGGACACGCTCATCTACGTCATGATCATCGTGGCGGTGCTGTACATCCCCACCAGGCTCGGCGGCTGGGGACACATCTTCGCGGCCGGCGAGGCGAAGATGACCTCGGTCAACCCGAAGACGAACAAGCCCACCGGGGTGTTCATCCCCACCTCCGGCAACAGCCAGCTAGCCTTCGCCACGCTCTCCCTCGGCTCAGCGTGCGCCCTGTTCTGCTATCCGCACGCGATCACCGCCACCCTGGCCACCAAACGCCGGGATGTCATCAAGCGCAACATGGCGCTGCTGCCGATCTACTCGATCATGCTCGGCTTCATCGCGCTGCTCGGATACATGGCGATCGCCGACAAGACCACGGCGGCCAACGTGAAGGGCCCCGGCAAGGGCAACGGCCAGCTCGCGGTCCCCTACCTGTTCCAGCACATGTTCCCGAGCTGGTTCACCGGGATCGCCTTCGCCGCGATCGTCATCGGCGCACTGGTGCCGGCCGCCATCATGTCCATCGCCGCGGCCAACTTGTTCACCAGGAACATCTTCAAGGAGTTCGTCAAGCCGGACGCCAGTCCCAGGCTCGAGACGAGGATCTCCCAGGCGGCCTCGTTCGTCGTCAAGCTGGGCGCCCTGCTGTTCGCGGTGGAGCTGCCGAAGACGTTCTCCATCAACCTGCAGCTGCTCGGCGGCATCTGGATCCTGCAGACGTTCCCCGCGCTGGTGATCGGGCTGTTCACCCGGTGGCTCGATCGCTACGCGCTGCTGGGCGGGTGGCTCGGCGGCATGATCTTCGGCACGATCGCCGCGTACCGGACGTCGAATCCCACCACCTCGCACTGGGCGGCCTCCACCGACCTGGAATTCGGCCACACGATGTACATCGGGCTGAGCGCCCTCGTGCTCAACATCGTGATCTCCGTCGTGCTGACCCTGATCCTGCGCGCCGTCCGGGTTCCGCAGGGCGCCGACGAGACCCTCCCCCACCAGTACACGGCCGACCCGGACGAAGCACCCGCGCCGGTCCCGGCCGGCGTCGGCACGGAACCCGCCGTCGGCGGCTGACCTCTTCAGCGCCCCGCTACTGCCTGGTAACGTCACTGCCGTGGTGACACTTACCGGACATGGCGGGGCGCACGCCGTCGAGATCGCCCGGCGGCACGGCGTAACGACCATGTTCACGCTGTCCGGCGGACACGTGTTCCCGCTGTACGACGGGGCCGTCAAGGCGACACCGGCGCTGCCGATCATCGACGTCAGGCACGAGCAGACGGCGGTGTTCGCCGCGGAGGCGACCGCGCGGCTGACCAGGCTGCCCGGGCTGGCCGTGGTCACCGCCGGGCCGGGCGTGACGAACTCGGTGAGCGCGGTCACGACCGCCTGGTTCAACGGGGCGCCGGTCGTGCTGCTCGGCGGCCGGGCGCCGGACTACCGGTGGGGCGCCGGGTCGCTGCAGGAGATGGACCATCCGCCGCTGCTGGCGCCGGTCACCAAGCGGGCCTGGACCGAACACGCGGCCGGCAAGGTCGCGGCCGCCGTGGACGAGGCGTTCCGCACGGCGCTGGCGCCGCACCGCGGGCCGGTATTCCTCGACGTCTCGCTGGAGGCGCTGTACGGGGACGGCGAGGCGGACCTGCCGGCCGCGACGGCCGATGTCAGACAAGCCCCGGACGGGGACGACGTGGCACGGATCGCTGGCCTGCTGCGCGCCGCCAAGCGGCCGGTGCTGGTGCTCGGCACGGACGTGTGGCTGGGCGGCGCCGAGGAGGCGGCCAGGGAGGCCGCGGAGCGGCTGCGGCTGCCGGTGATCGCGAACGGGCAGGCCCGCGGGATCCTGCCTGCCGGGCACGACCTGCTGGTCACGCGGGCGCGCAGGCTCGCGTTCGGCGAGGCGGACCTGGTGATCGTCGTGGGTACGCCGCTGGACTTCCGGCTCGGCTACGGCACGTTCGGGTCGCCGGAGGCGCCCGCGCCGGTGGTGCACGTGGCGGACTCGGCCAGCGGCCTGGCGACGCACTGCCCGCTCGCCGCGTCGGCGGCCGGCGACCTGTCGCTGTTCTTCGACGCGCTCGCCGAGATGGGGGGCGGGCCCACGGCCGAGGAAGGCTGGACGGCGCGGCTCGCCGAGGCCGTGCACGCGGCCCTCGCCGCCGACGCCCCGCTGCTGGCCAGCGACGCGAACCCGGTCCATCCGGCGCGCATCTACGGCGAACTGCTCCGGGTGCTGGACGACGACGCGGTGGTGATCGGCGACGGCGGCGACTTCGTGTCGTTCGCCGGCAAGTACGTGGAGCCGTCCAGGCCAGGTGGCTGGCTCGACCCCGGGCCGTTCGGCTGCCTGGGCACCGGCCTCGGCTATGCCGTCGCCGCCCGCCTCGCCCGGCCGTCCGCGCAGGTCGTGCTGCTGCTCGGGGACGGCGCCGCCGGGTTCTCGCTGATGGACGCGGACACGCTGGTACGGCACGGGCTCCCGGTGGTGATGATCTGCGGCAACAACGGCGCATGGGGCCTGGAGAAGCATCCGATGCGCGCGCTGTACGGGTACGACGTCGCCGCCGACCTGCAGCCCGGCTGCCGCTACGACGAGGTGGTGCGGGCGCTGGGCGGGGCTGGCGAGACCGTCACGGCGCCCGGTGAGATCGGGCCCGCGTTGCGGCGCGCGTTCGCGGCCGGCGCCCCCTACCTGGTGAACGTCATCACCGACCCGGAGATCGCCTACCCGCGGTCTACCTCGGGAGTCTGAACTCAGCCGAGCTCGGTCAGCGGGAACGCGCGGTGGCGCCGGGGCGGCACCAGGAAGTTCTGCCGCCGGGTGGCGGTGATGAACCGCTCCAGCCCGTTGTGCACCGGCTTGATGTCGTGCTGCTCGGCGAGGTCGAGTGAGGCCTGGTTGGTCCGCATCGTGCGGAAGAACTCGGCGGTGGGCACGAAGATCGTGAACTGGAGCTTCGGCGCGTTGTTGCGGTTGAAGACGTCCATGTCGTCGAGGCCGGGGCCATCCATGCGGATGTGCATGGCGGTGCCACCGGCCGACCGGGAGGAGCGCTGGAGCGCGCACAGGTGTCCCATCCGGTGCATGCCCTGCGCGTTGTCCCGCGCATCCAGCGTCCCCTTGAAGTGGTTGTCCAGGCACGCGGGGCCGCCACCCGCGGTGAACTGGTCCTTGAACCCGTGTGAAGGCGGCGGATTGGACCGGAACATGAGCTGCACGCGTTCCAGGTACGTCTGCCGCGAGCCCAGGTAGAACTGCTCCAGGTCCTCGATCACGTGCGAGAGATGCTGGATCGAGCCCGTGTCGAAGTAGTCGCCGCGCTTGGCGGTGGTGATCCGCGCCGCCGCGTCGCCGGCGAATGTGCAGATGGCGGCCGGCCCGCTGCCGTCCACCTGCTGATCAAGGAAACCCATCCACATCGGGGAGTTCGGGCTGATCCGGTCGGCGTACGGTACGCCAACGGTCGTGGCGATCTTGGCCGGGAGGCCGATCTGGACGAACTGCGCGCGGCTGGAGGTGATGGTGGCGAGCCCGTCGAAGAGAGCCGGCGACCGCACCCGGCGTCCGCGCAGGGTATTGCTGCCGCTCAGCCACGCGAGCACGTCTCGCAGGTAGCCGGCATTGTCGGTGCGGATCGTGATGAGTATGTCGTTCTGCTCGATTTGAACTGGAATGTTGAATGTCTGTTTGGTGATGCCAGGGTTCGACGGGGAAACGTCGGTCGGGCCAGGGACGGCCTCCTCCAGTGCCCAGCGCGAACGATCGGCCAGCAACCGCGGCATCGTGTCCGCGACGAGCCCGCTGGGCAGGCGCCTGAAGTACGGCAGGCCGTACGAGACGAACAGCAAGATGCCGTCCGCGGCGAACCGGTACGCCGCCTCGATCTCGTCGAGCGCCTCGGCGAGCCGCGCCTGGTCGGCGGTGCTCGGGGTGCGGTGCAGCGTCGCGGTGACGAACATCGTGTGCACCGGCGGCAGCTGGGCGAGCACCTCGCCGGCGCCGTCGTTGAACGTGCGCGCTTTGCCGATGTGGGCGCCGATGTCGAACTGGATGTCGGGGAGCCGGTTCGGGTCGGCGCTGTTGTGCCGGTCGGGCAGGAAAGCCTTGTCCCCGGCGAACGCCAGGACGCCAAGTCCCGCGGCGAGCCCGGCGGCACCCCTGAGCATCGTGCGGCGACTCGGACGGGCTTCCACTGAGAGAAAGTAACGTGACAAAAGGGGCGTCGTCCACCGATTCGCCCCAGTAGGGGCACGAGCGCCAAGAGGCCGCCCGACCGCCGTTGCCGCGCGAGCACACCGGCAGGCCTCCCAGCAACGTGGACGATTTGCCCTTCGTGGAGGATCAACCCCCGCACGCGAGGGCCGGGTTACCACGAAAGGCAAAAACACCACGTTACCGGGGCCGTCCCCGCCCATCGAAGCCATCCGCTGCCCCGCCGGGCGGCCAGCGAACCGGGCCAGCCCCCGGAATAGGCCAGCAGGGCCCGGATTGCCTTCCGAAGCCCGCGCAAGTGCCGAGCTGATGCAATGGGCGCCACTGTGGAAACTTCAGTCACAATGGCTACAGCGGACAGAATCGCCGTCAGGTGATGATCGCGATCAGGTCGCCTTCCTGGATGACGTCGCCTTCGGCCACGTGCATCTTGGTGACCGTGCCCGACTGCTCGGCCAGGACCGGGATCTCCATTTTCATGGACTCCAGGATGACCAGCGTGTCGCCGTCGTCGACCTGGTCCCCTTCGGAGGCGACCACCTTCCACACGTTCGCGACCATCTCCGCGCGGACCTCTGCCACTGCAACACCCCTTACGGACGCAGCTTGCTTACCAGGGACGTATCGTAGTCCCCGCTGACGAAATCCGGCGCTTCCAGCAGCTCTGCGTGGAACGGCAGGTTGGTTTTCGGGCCGGTGACCTCGAACGCCGCCACCGCGGCGCGCGCCCGGGCCAGCGCCTCGGCGCGGGACGCACCGTGGGCGCACAGCTTGGCCAGCAGCGGATCGTAGAACGGCGTGACCGTGTTCCCGGCCGTATAGCCAGCGTCACAACGGATACCCGGGCCGGACGGCTCGGTCCAGGAGGTGATCGTGCCGGGTCTGGGCAGGAACCTGACCGGGTCTTCGGCGTAGACGCGGAGCTCGATCGCGTGGCCGGCCGGGGTGACCGCCGCGGGATCGAACGACACCGGCGAGCCGGCCGCGATCAGGAACTGCTGCTCCACCAGGTCGATGCCGGTGACCAGCTCGGTGACCGGGTGCTCCACCTGAAGCCGGGTGTTCATCTCAAGGAAGACGAACGTCCCCGCGGCGGTGTCGACCAGGCACTCCACGGTCCCCGCGCCGCGGTAGCCCACCGCCTCGCCGGCCCGCACCGCGGCCGCCAGCATCTGCGACCGCAGCCCAGCCGACACCCCGGGAGACGGGGTTTCCTCGGCGACCTTCTGGTGCCGTCGCTGCACCGAGCAGTCGCGCTCGCCGAGGGCGACGACGCTGCCGTCCGCCAGCCCCAGGATCTGCACCTCCACGTGCCTGGCCCGCTCCACGTACCGCTCGATCAGGATCTCCGGCGAGCCGAAGAAGCGCTCCGCGCGGGAGCGGGCGGTCTCGAACGCGGCCCGCAGCTCGGGCTCGGACGCGGCGGCGCCCATGCCGATGCCGCCACCGCCGCCCGCCGCCTTCACCATCACCGGGTAGCCGATCCGTCCGGCTTCCGCCACGGCGGCGTCCGCGTCCGCGACGGGCGAGCGGCTGCCTGGCGACACCGGGACCCCGGCCTGCTCCATCAGGTTCCTGGCGCGGATCTTGTCGCCCATCTGCTCGATCGCGCCGGGGTCCGGCCCGATCCAAGTCAGCCCCGCGGCGATCACCTGGCGGGCGAAGTCGGCGTTTTCCGCGAGGAAACCGTAGCCCGGATGCACGGAGGCGGCGCCGGTCTTGCGCGCGGCGTCGAGCAGCGCGGCGATGTTCAGGTAGCTGGCCGCGGGCTGCGCCGCGCCGATGTGCACGGCCTCGTCGGCCTCGGCGACGCACGGCAGGTCCGCGTCGGCGTCGGAGTAGACGGCGATCGAGCGGACGCCCATCCGGCGCGCGGTGCGGATCACCCGCCGGGCGATCTCCCCGCGGTTGGCGACAAGGACCGATTCCAGCATCCCGCTAGCGTACCGGTGCGCGATCAGAGCTGGATCAGGGAGCGGCGGTGCACGACCCGGCTGAGCGCCTCGACCACACGCGGGTCGAACTCGGACGCGGTGTCGAGCTGGAGCCGGTGCACCGCCTCGGCGGCGCGGGCCGGGTCCAGGGAGCCGCCGACCAGGTCGTCGAACGCGTTCGCCGCCCGGATGATCCGGCTGCCCAGCGGCGGCCCCGGATCGCCTCGATCAGGGGCCGCGTGGCCGTTGGGTGCGAAGTCCACGTCGCGGTACGGCTCGTTCTGCCGCCGCACGATCTCGGCGACCGAGCCGAGCACCTTGGCCTGCTGGATCACCTCCGCGCCGAGCTCGGCGATCCGCTGCTGGTCCGTGCGCGACACCAGCACGGTGGCCCCGCCGGGGATCGGGTCGCTGAGCGAGAGCTGGCCGATGTCGTGCATCAACGCGGCGTACTCCAGCTCCAGCAGCTGCGGCTCGTGGATGCCCAGCTCCCTGCCGACGGCCACGGCGAGCCTGCTCACCCGCTCGGAGTGCCCGGTCTCCACATAGCCGCCGATCTCGGTGACCTTGGCCAGCGCGCGTACCGTCTGGAGGTAGGTGGTCCTGATGCCGGAATACCGCCGGAACGCCACTTGGGTGACCAGGAGCGGGGCGGTGAACACCGCCAGCGCGGCCAGCCCCATAACCTCCGCCGCGAAGGCGATCAGCAGCGCTGAGGCGCCCACGGCCGCGCCCAGCGGCAGCTGGACCCGCATCTCGTCGAGCAGCACGACGGTGAACAGGGCGCGCTGCTCGTCCGCCCGCATCAGCGCGGCGAGCACCACCTCGACCAGCAGCGCCAGGATGACCAGCGACGCCATCAACGGCAGCGCGACCCGCCAGTCTTGCGCGACGCCGGTCTTGGCGAGCGGCCGGAACAGGAACGCCACGGCCGCCACCGCCAGCAGCCGGGCGGCCATGCCGCCGATCCGGGCCGGACGGCCCACCGCCAGGTGCGGCAGCGCGCCGATCATCATCCCGATCGCGGTGACGGTCACGACCTGGTGCGCGGCCAGCGAGACCCGGTCGTCCCCGACCTTGATCAGCAACGCGTACGCGAGGGCGCCGGCGGTCGCGATCGGCGCCGATTCCCGGTCACCGGGCAGGCTCAGCCGGAGCAGCTCGCCGAACGCGATGACCACGCCGAAGGCGACCGCGTCGTGGGTATCGCGCAGGCCGGAGTTCGCCGTCTGCGCGACGGACGCCACCAGCAGGACGCCCGCCGCGGCGGCGAGCAGCATCTGCCCGGAGTCCCGCGCTTGCCAGCGGAACCTCCTGGACTCGTGCCTGCTTCGTTCGCTCATGGGGACCAGCGCTATCTCACCGAAGGGATGCTCAGAACGTGTCGATCACCCGCAGTGGTGCGGTCGGATCGTCGTGATCCTGCGCTGCCATCACGGTCAGCTCTTCCTCCGCCAGTGCGGGCGGCTCCGGCTGCTGCCAGCCGTCACGCTTGATGGCGGCCACGAACGCGTCGACGAACGCCGGGTCGAACTGTGTGCCCGACCATTTCCGCAGCTCCGCGATCGCCTCGTGAATCGGGCGCGCGCCGCGATAAGAGCGCGTCGAGGTCATCGAGTCGAACGCGTCCGCCACGGCGAGCACCCTGGCGAACTCGGGGATCTCGTCCCCTGCCAGTCCCATCGGGTAGCCGCGGCCGTCGATCCGCTCATGGTGGTGCATGATCCCGGCCAGCGCCTCGTCGAGGAACCCGATTTCGCGGACGATGTCGAGGCCGCGCATCGGATGCAGCTGGATCGCGGCGTACTCCTCCTCGGTGAGCTTGCCGGTCTTCTGCAGCACTTTGGTGGGGACGCCGAGCTTGCCCACGTCGTGCAGCATGCCCGCGTACCGGATCGCCTCGACCCGCTCGCTGTGCATGCCGATCTCGCGCGCGATCATCACCGAGCCGCGGGAGACCCGCTCGCTGTGGCCGCGCGTGTAGAAGTCCTTGGTCTCGACGGCCTGGCACAGCGCGCTCACCGTCGCCTCGTAGGCGCGCTGCTGCGCCGCGAACTGCGCCACGGCCCACCTGGCCACGAACAGCGGAACCAGCACCAGCACCGGCGTGAACGGGCCGAGCTGGCCCCATAGCGCGGCGATCGGCAGGCCGAACGCGCAGTACCCGAGCTCGGTGACGCCGAGCCTGAGATCCAAGCCCGCCAGGCCGCGCTCGCCGGGCTGATCCGGCTTTCTGGTCAGCCACAGCACGCCCTCGACCAGCGCATAGTTGACGAGCACGTGAACCAGCGCCACGACGACGAAGATCCCGATCAGCCGCGGGAAGTCCGTATGCGGTACCCCGACATGCCCGCCGAGCAGCAAGAAGACCCGGCCCGGCAGGTACCCGGACAGCGCCATCATGCCGCAGTTGAAGATGCGCTTCACCGCGGCGGGAGATCTGCGGATGGTGAACAGCGTGCAGCCACCGACTATGCCGGCCCCGGCCGGGCCGACCAGCACGACGGCGGCGAGTATCGCCGCGGAGTTGGCCGACCACGTCAGGTCAGTGGCGCTCAGGAACGTAGCGGTCGACTGGCAGAGGATCACCAGCAACCCGAGTACCACCACGTCCTGCCACCAGGCGGGACCGCCGAACGGACCGGTCGCAACCAGAACCGCGGCGGTGGCCACGACCACGCCGATATAGACCTGCGCTACTCGTGGAAGCTTGCCCAAGCTGCCTCCTCGAAGTTAGCAAGTACCCCGGTACATCCGCCCTTCGGTGTCCTAGTTCCAGGTAACGCCGTATGCCCCCACGCAGACAGCCTGGCCGACCACAAAGCACGCAGTGTTCAGTGGCATGATCGCCCTCATCAACGAACCTCCCTCACGCAGGGCAAATACAGCTCCCTGGCGCACTACCAAGGTCAGGATAACGGCATGGTGGCGTTTCGCGCAGACCTAAATGCTTATCGTGCGCAAGTAGTTGACACGGTAGCCACACAGGGCAACCAGGTATTCGGACATAAGCCACATATTGGAACCGGGAGTCGCAGAGATCACACTATATCGTGACAAGACGCTACGAAGCGTCACTCAGCGAACTCGATCGTGGCCTGGATCTCGCGGATCCGGATCAGCACCTTGCTGCGCAGCTCGGACGGCACCGGGTCGCAGCCGCAGTGCTTGGCGACAAGCCGCTTCACGGACTCCTCCAGGCCATACTCGCGCAGGCAAGGCCCGCACTCGTCGAGGTGCTGGCGGATCTTGGCGCAGTCCATGTCGCCCATCTCGCCGTCGAGGTAGCCATAGACCTTGTCCAGCACCTCGGTACACGGGGTTTCGTGCGGTTTTCCGCAGCTCATTTCGCATCCTCCCCGGAACCAGAGCTGGCACCCGAGCCGGACCCGTCGCCATCTGGCGCCATGCCGCGTTCGGCGGCGTAGTCCTGGAGTAGCTCCCGCAGCTGGCGGCGGCCACGATGCAGCCGTGACATCACGGTACCAATCGGAGTGTCCATGATGTCGGCAATCTCCTTGTAGGCAAAGCCTTCTACGTCGGCCAGGTATACCGCGATCCGGAACTCCTCCGGCAACTCCTGTAGTGCCGACTTGATGTCCGAGTCCGGCAGCCGTTCCAGCGCCTCGGATTCGGCCGACTTCAGCCCGGTCGAGGTGTGCGACGCGGCCCTGGCCAGCTGCCAGTCCTCTATCTCCTCAGCACCCGAACGCTGCGGCTCGCGCTGCCGCTTGCGGTAGGTGTTGATGAACGTGTTAGTGAGGATGCGGAAGAGCCAGGCCTTGAGGTTCGTCCCCTGCTGGAACTGATGGAATGAGGCGTACGCCTTGGCGAACGTCTCCTGGACCAGGTCTTCAGCGTCCGCTGGGTTACGAGTCATCCGGAGGGCGGCAGAGTACAGCTGATCAAGGTACGGGAGCACCTCGGCCTCGAAGCGCTGACCGCGCTCTTCGAGAGTCTCCGGAACGGGACCCACCCCCTCTAGGGAGATCATCACCGGTCTGCTGGGTCGCAGATCGTATGAGCGGGAGGATACCGTGCCCGGTTCCGCAGTCCTGCTAGCGAGGCCGGCTGCGCCGGCGGGCATAAGGACGCCGCGAGGCGGCGAGGCGACTGGCATGTCCGCTGTAACACGATCACCAGCCCGCGAAATTCCGCGAACGGGCTGGCGGGGGCATGGGTGTGCCGATTACTGGGCATGTACTAGGGACGGGCGTACCGGCGCCCCCTCTCATCAGCCAGGGGTCCTCATTGGTCGTGCAGTACGCGACGACCGCGTCAGCGACTGATTTCGTCGCGTCCGATACCGTCGATGCCTACTGGCGGTTCTATCAGGCGGTCACCCGGGCGCAGCTGATCGCGTGGCTGCCGTCGGGCAGGCGGTTCCTTGTTGACGTCTCCGGCCCGCGCGGGGACGGCGCCCTGCTGGCCGCCAGGGCCGGGCACAGCGTGCTCCGCGTGCTCGACCCCGAACACGCCGCGCACCGGGCCACTCGACGCCAGCCCGGGCTGCACACGCTGATCGCGGACACCGCGAACCTGTCTTTCCTGCCCAGCGGGTGCGCCGACGCGGTGCTGGCGGGTGACCGCGCCCTCTCCACCCACCTGGCCGCCGAAGACATGATCGCCGAGATCTCCCGCGTGCTCCGGCCCGCGGGCCGGGTGCTGGCCTGCGTGGACTCCCTGGTGCTCGGCATGGCGGTGCTGGCCGACCAGCATCGCTGGCCGCACCTGGCGGACCTGCCGTACGCCGAGGTGGTGCTCATCCCCTGGCCGGATGGCTCGATCACCCGCTGCTACGGCACGGACCAGCTCAGGGAGCTGTTCGGCGGCGCCGGGCTGAGGGTCAGCTGGGTGCGGCCGCTGACCGTACTCTCCCAGTCCATGGTCAGCCGGGTGCTCCGCCAGGACCCGGCCGCGATGCCCCGCCTGGTCCGCGCCGAGCTCAGCGCGCACACCGAAGAGGCCAAGGCCGATGAGGCCTTCGGCGTGCAGCTGGTGGTCTGCGCCTACAAGGGTTTAGCGGTCAAGCGGTTACCGGCGGCGAGCCTGCTTGGCCTGGCAGCCGACGCAGCGCGCGGCGTCCGGGCGTGCCTCCAGCCGCCCCTCCGGTATCTCGTGGCCGCAGTCCACACACCGCCCGTACCTGCTCTGCTCGATCCGCAGCAGTGCGGCGAGCACCATGTCGCGCTGGCCCTTCGCGGAGTGCAAGATCGCCTCGGTCCTGTCGTTCTCGGACAGGACCGAGCCGGCGTCGGCCGAGTCCTTCTCCATCACCGCGGCTCGCCGCGGCTCTGGCCCTTCCAGGTAAGAAATCGACCGGTCCAGTTCCTCGCGCATTTCCTCCAGGCGCTTACGGGCGGTGCCGATGTCCACTCAACCCTCCAAGAATTCGCCTCCCGTGGGCAGCGGCCTGATCAGCTCTGGACCGTTGTTCCGCACGAAATTGACATCCGTTGATACTGAATATGACGTCATGGTGCCCTTCGACTGGGCGGGCACCATTGCCGCATGCAGCTGACTGATCTCTGTGTTCTCGGGGTCGAGCCAGTCACCCCACAGGTCGGGCTCCACGATCATCGGCATCCTGTCGTGAATCTGCCCGACGTCGTCGGTGGCCTGGGTCGTTATCACCGCGGCCGTCCACAGGAAAGCCAGCTCGTGGTCCTCAGGCACGGCAGGATCTCGCCACAGCTCGTAAATACCGGCCATGGCCAGAATACCACCGTCCGTTCGGATGATATAAAATGGTTTTTTGTCTTTCCATTCGTAGTAGCCGTCGGCGGGCAGCAGGCACCGCCGCTTCGCGAAAGGCCGCCGGAAGGCCGGCTTCTCCGCCACCGTCTCGGCGCGGGCATTGATCATCCGCGCGCCGATTTTGGCGTCCTTGGCCCAGAACGGCACCAGGCCCCATTTCACGGTGTGCAGCTCCCGCTCCCCGTCCTGGCCGCCCGTCACCGCGTAGATCTTCTTGGTGGGCGCGACGTTGTAGTCCGGGGCAGGCTCGTCCGTCACCCGGTCGCGCGTGACGCCGAACTCCTCAAGGAGCTCAAGGCGCTTACGCGCTGACACGAAACGACCACACATGCATCCTGCCTCTGAGATGGATACGTTCGTACACGACCCGTTAAGCGTAGATTCGCATTTCATTGCCAGAATCCGGGTCCGCCAAACGCGGCCGTGGTCTTCGATAAGGTCAACGGTATGACTACCTGGCCCGCGCCGCACGCCACCGGACCGGTCCGCGCGCAGGTCAGGCTGCCTGGATCCAAATCAATCACAAACCGCGCGCTCGTGCTCGCCGCGCTGAGCGGCACGCCGTCGGTTATCGAAAATCCGCTGCACGCTCGCGATACGCGGCTGGCCGCGGCGGCACTCTCCGTCCTCGGCGCTACCGTCTCCCATGACGGCGGAACGACATGGCGCATTACCCCTGGGTCCCCCGCACCGGGCACCACCCTGAGCGTCGACGTGGGTAATTCCGGCACGTGCATGCGGTTCCTGCCGGCGGTGGCCGCGCTGACCGGCGCCGTGGTCCGGTTCGACGGGGACGCGCGGGCGCGGGAGCGGCCGGTGGGCGCGCTGCTCGGCGCCTTGCGTTCGGTGGGCGCGGACGTGCGGGGCGACGCGGTGCCGTTCACCGTGCACGGGTCCGGCTCGGTGCGCGGCGGGTCCGTGGTGCTGGACGCGTCCGGGTCCTCGCAGCTGGTGTCCGGGCTGCTGCTCGCGGCCCCGAGGTTCGAGCAGGGCCTTGAGGTGCGGCACTCCGGGCCGCCGGTGCCGTCCATGCCGCACATCGCGATGACCGCGCGGATGCTGCGTTCTTGTGGTGCTGAGGTTGTGTCGTCTGGTGGGCCGCGACCTTCTTCGTGGCGGGTCTCGCCGGGGCCGCTGTCGGTCGGTGTCATCGACGTGGAGCCGGACCTGTCCAACGCGGGGCCGTTCCTGGCCGCGGCGCTGGTGACCGGCGGCACGCTGGTGATCGAGGGATGGCGGGCGGACAGCCTCCAGGCCGCGTCGGCGATCCTTGAGGTGTTCACGGCGATGGGCGCGTCGTGTGCCGTGGGGCCATCGGGCCTGACGGTGACGGGGACTGGCACGGTGCGCGGGATCACCGCGGACCTGCGGGACGTCAGCGAGCTCGCGCAGGTGCTGACCGCGTGCGCGGCCGTGGCCTCGTCGCCGTCGGAGTTCAGCGGGATCGGGCACATGCGGACGCACGAGACCGACCGGCTCGCCGCGCTGGTCAAGGAGATCAACGCGCTGGGCGGCGACGTGACCGAGCTGCCCGACGGGCTGTCGATCCGGCCGCGGCCGTTGCGTGCTTCTTCGTTTTTCAGCACCTACGAGGACCACCGGATGGTGATGGCCGCGGCGGTGCTCGGGCTGTGCGTGCCGGGGCTCAGCGTGGCCGGCGCGGAGACCGTCGGAAAGACGTTCCCCGGGTTCATGGACACATGGCGAGCGATGCTGGCGGAGCCGGCTGCGCCGGCGGGACGGGAGCCGGAGCCCTGAGCCGGGGTTACGACCGGCTCGACGAGGACGATGTCCGGGTGCGCCCCGGGCGCGGCTCACGACCGCGGACCAGGACCAGGCCGTCGCACGACACGGCGCTGCCCGCGTTCGTCACCACGGTGGACCGCGGCCGCTACGGCTGCGTGACCGATTCTGGCCAGCTGATCGTCGCGATGAAGGCGCGTGAGCTGGGCCGGGGTTCGGTGGTGGTGGGTGACCGGGTCGCGCTGGCCGGCGACGTCTCCGGGGGGCCGGGCACGCTGGCGCGGATCGTGCGGATCGTCGAGCGGACGTCGGCGCTGCGCCGTTCGGCCGACGACACCGATCCGGTGGAGCGGGTCATCGTCGCGAACGCCGACCAGATGGTGATCGTGTGCGCGCTGGCCTCGCCGGAACCGCGGCTGCGTTTCGTCGACCGGTGCCTGGTCGCGGCCTACGACGCGGGGCTGACGCCCATTCTGGTGCTGACCAAGGCCGACCTCGCCGCGCCTCGTGCGGTCCGGCGTGTCTACGCGCCGCTCGGGGTTTCCGTGATCGTTTCCCGTAAGCCGCTGCCGTCCCGGACGCTGTCGTCGCTGCGTTCGGCGCTGGCTGGGCGGGTGAGCGTGCTGATAGGCCAGTCGGGTGTGGGCAAGTCCACGCTGGTGAACGCCCTGATGCCGGAGGCGGTCCGGGCGACCGGCGCGGTCAACCCGGTGACCGGGCGGGGGCGGCACACGTCGTCGTCGGCGGTGGCGTTTCCGCTGGTCGCGCGCGGCAAGCCGCCCGGCTGGCTCATCGACACGCCGGGACTGCGCGGGTTCGGGCTCGGGCACGTGTCAGCGGACCGGGTGGTGGAGGCGTTCGGCGACCTGGATCCCGCCGGATGCCCGCCAGGGTGTGCGCACGTGGTCGTCTCTTCGGACGGTGCGCTGGCCGGGCCCGAGGGGTGCGCGCTTGACGAGTGGGCCCGTGAGCACCACGCCGAGGCGCGCCTGGACTCGCTGCGCCGGCTCCTCGCCAGCCGCGAGGGCACCTCGCACGACTGATTGCGCGCGGGTGTAGTCGTTCCGGAGAAGCCCGCGTTTGCGGCCTGCCGGCAGGCCCGCCGTGCTGACTGCCCGCAATGCTCCAGTTGTCCCCGGCATTGCACGGGCCCCCCGCGGTCCATGCGCGCTTGAGAAGGCACCCGAAATCATTGCGGACAGTTACCCCCCCGAATTGGGTGGGTAACTGTCCGCAATCATCGGCCCGGCTCGCTCCCGCGCCCGGAATTTGCCGAATGTCCAGGTTCGGGCGGGTGGGTGTCCTAGCGCCGCCGGGCCGCGAGACATGGCAGCCCGCAAGCCGCTCGACGAACCAGGAGGAATCGGGCTCGGCCCGGCCGTTAGCGGCGGCGGGGGTGGCGCGGGGTTATCAGCGAGCGGAGGAGCTCTTCGGCGGAGCCGGCGCCGGAGCCGACGCTGGGGCCCGAGCCGTAGCAGCCGTCGGCTAGGTCCGCGTCGGACTGGTAGCAGTCGCTGTCGGCGGCGTCCGGGCCGGGTGGATAGCAGCCGCGGTTGCCGCGGGGTATCAGCAGGGTGAAGGGGGACGCCGCGCGCTGACGGTTCCGTGGCTTACGCATCGCTTGCTCCTTGCGCTCCGCCGACTGCGTCGGCTCCCCCGGCTCCCCTGGCCACGTCGGCTTCCCCGGCTCCGTAGAACGAGACCGGGCCGCCGGACCGCCAGTACGGGCCGCCGCCGGGTGTCCGCGACAGGAGGTCCTCGTCGATCAGGTACCGGCGCAGCGTGCAATGGTCGTCGAACAGCGGCTTGAGGATCTCGTCGACCTCGCGCTCCGGGTACCGGAGGCCGGGCTCGAACGCCTGGGCCACCTGCTCGAGGAGCAGCCGCCGCCGGGATCGCTTGACCGGCAGCGCGGCGATCCGGCCGTCGCGCACGAACGGCCGCAGCCGCTCCGGCGGGTCGGCGAGCACGGACGAGTCACTCATATATTCAGTATGCGTCGCGAACTCCACCGCGCGCACGTCGGTTATGGCCAGCGCGATGTGCTAAGCGGTACCGTTTCGCGGGTGGCGCACTACGACGACGACCTGCGGTTCGCGCATGTGCTGGCGGACGCCGCCGATGACATTACCGCCAAGCGGTTCCGCGCGCTGGACCTCAAGGTCGACACCAAGCCGGACCTCACGCCGGTCTCCGACGCGGACCGGGCGACCGAGGAGTCGCTGCGTAACGTGCTGCGCCGGGCCCGCCCGCGGGACGCGGTGCTCGGCGAGGAACTGGGCCGGACCGGCAGCGGGCCGCGGTGCTGGGTCATCGATCCGATCGACGCGACGAAGAACTACATCCGCGGCGTCCCGGTCTGGGCGACGCTGATCGGGCTCATGGACGGGCCGGACGTGGTGGTCGGCGTGGTCTCCGCGCCGGCGCTTGGCCGCCGCTGGTGGGGCGCGCTCGGCGGCGGCTCGTGGACCGGCCGCAGCCTGACCAAGGCCTCGCCGTGCCGCGTCTCCGGCGTGAGCGACCTGGCCGACGCCTCGCTGAGCTACTCCAGCCTCGGCGGGTGGGCGGAGCGCGGGCTGAGCGAGGAGTTCGGCGGGCTGACCCGGTCGGTATGGCGGACCCGGGCGTTCGGCGACTTCTGGTCGCACATGCTGGTCGCCGAAGGCGCCTGCGACATCTCGGCGGAGCCCGAGGTGACGCTCTGGGACCTGGCCGCGCTGCAAGTTATCGTCACCGAGGCCGGCGGCCGGTTCACCTCGCTGGAGGGGGCGCCGACCCCGGACGGCGGCAGCGTGGTCTGCACCAACGCGATACTGCACGACGAGGTGCTCGCCCGGCTCCGCTATGGCAAGCCGGCCGCGGGCGACTGAGGCGAATGAGTCGCCGGGGGTTGCCGTCAGCCGCCGTTTGACAGATGCTGTATGAACGTCGTCACAAGTTCACAAGCTCCGGGTAAGGGTCCCGCCAGTTAGTCCTCCCGGGGCGAGGGGTGGTGAGTGCCTTGAAGGTACGTGACGGAATGTCCACGCTTGTCCTGACCGTGGGCCCGAACCACACGCTGCGGCAAGCGGCCAGGATGATGGCCGAGCGGCATGTCGGCGCCGCGGTGGTCAGCGACCCGGAGCACGCCGGGATCGGCATCCTGACAGAACGGGACATACTGAACTCGATCGCGGTCGGCGAAGACCCGGACGCCGAGCTCGCCGCCCAGCATCGCACCGAACACCTGGTCTATGCCTCGCCGGACTGGACGCTCGAGGACGCCGCGCAGGCCATGGTCCGGGGCGGGTTCCGGCACCTGGTCGTTGTCGACGGCCACGAAGTATCCGGCCTGCTGTCCATGCGGGACATCGTCCGCTGCTGGACCGGCGCCACCACCGCCCAGCCGCAGCCGGCCTGAGCTGAGCCCGCCGGCTCCGGAGGGAGCGGAGACCTATCTGCGGGTCCTGGCGGAGCGGGAGCTCCGCGGCCCGTCCGGCACCCTGGAGCGCGTCGCGCGGTTGCACCGAGCCGGTGAGATCCTCGTCGTGGCGGGCGCGCTGACCCACCAGCAGATGGCCGCCGTGACCAGTGGCTTCGAGCTGGCGTTGCTGGCGCGCTCCGGCGCCGACGCGGCCGGCCTGGCCCGCGGCGTCCGCCGTCTGAGCAACCCGCCGCACGCCGAGGACGACACCACCCACGACACGACCCCGCCCCGCGCGATTCCGGTCGGCGCCGACGTCACCGGCGACGACTTCGCCCTGCACCTGCTGACGCTCGCCTGCCTGCCGGGCCGCGCGGTGATCACCGCCGCGCTGCGCGGGCACGGCCGCGGGCACTGGCCCGACGACGGCCTGGGCACCGGTCCGCATCGGCTGCCGTTTCGCGCGCTGGGCGCGGCCGACGAGAGCGGCCGGCCCTACCAGCTGAGGTTTCACGGCGACGCTCCCGCCAGCGGCGACACCTGGCACGGCGTCGTCGAGGTGCTGCCGTCGCCCGCCGTCGTCCGCTGGCTGGACGTCGTCGCGGACGGCGCCCGCCGTCTGGCCAGGCTGGACCTGACCAGTCCGCCGGCACCAGCGGCGACGACAGTCACCACGCACGCGGCAAACCCGGGCGAGCGGCTCCTGGCGATCGCGGCCGAGCACATCCTGGCCGGCACCTGGGACAGCCGCGGGCCGTTCGCGGACGGCCTGCTGGGCGAGCTGACCGACGTGCTGCGCGGCGCTGGCCTGATCGCCGCGGACAGCGGCACCCCCGGTCAGCTCGCGGCCCTCTGCGAACGGCTAGGCCGCCCGCGGCACGGCATCTCCGCGCGCGCGGCCGGTTCGCTCCCGGACCGCTGGGCCAGCGCGCTCGAGCCAGCGCAAGCCCAAGACGGCGCGGAATTCAGCCCGTGCGCCCTCTCGCTGCCGGCCATCGACGGCGCCAGGTTCGCCGTCACCGGGCTCGCCTCGGCGGGCGGCGAGAGCGTGCTGCACGCCGTGGCGACCGGCCACGTGCGGGCCCGCGCCCACTGGGGCACCGGGTTCTCCTGGTGGATCAGGGACGGCGCCGGCGGCTGGCACGTGGCCGGGATCGCGGAAGAACTGGACCAGTGGGGTTACCGCGACGTCGTTCTCCGGATGCCGCTGACCCCGCCGCTGCCTGTTCCAGCGGACGTGACGGAGCTGATCCTAACCGGTCCGGCGCGACGCGTGCACGCCATACTCGGGCGACAATGAGGACGTGGACGCGGAGCGTGCGGAGACGCACCTGCGCATGCTGGCCGAGGCCGAGCTGCGCCGGGTCGCCGGGCTGAACCGCGGCGTCAGCTCGCGCACCGCGCGGACGCGGCACGTCGCCGACGCGCTGATCGCCGTGGGCGCCCTGGACGCCCAGCGCGCCGAGGACCTGCTGACCGGCCTCGATCTGGCCCTCGCGGTCCGGCAGGCGGGCCACGGAAGGACGGCGTTTTTCGCACACCACCCGAGGGTCCGGCAGACGGCCAGGATCGTCTCGCCGCACACACCCGTCACACCGCCGCGCGTGGTGCCAGTGGGGATGATGGTGCCGCTGCGGCGTTTTGGCGTGCACGGCGAGCTCTACCTGCTGGCCTACGCCAGGACCAGCGGCGGCGCACGGTTCAGCATGTACGCGCGGGAGCGCGGCGTGCCGGGGGTCGATCCGCTGATGCAGCTGACCGCGACCGACGATCAGGGTGCCAGGTACTCGGTCTGGTTCACCGGCAGCGGCCACCCGCAGTTCCGGGCCGGCGTGCTGCGCCTCGATCCCGACCCGCCGCCGGACATCCGCTGGCTGGACCTGATCGTGGGCGACGGCGTGACCAGGCGGATCAGCCTGGAGCCGCCGCCGCACCCGCCGCGCGTCACGATGACCGAGGCCAGTCACTCGCCCGGTGAGTACCTGCTGCACGCGGTTGCCGCGGGGATCCTCGGCGGCCGGCCCGGCCGGCCGGCCGAGCCGTGGCCCGGCGACTTCGGCGAGATCGTCGAGGCGCTGATAGCCGCCGGGGCGCTGTCCCCGCTGAGTCCGCTGCCCGGCCAGCTCGTCACGCTGTGCGAGAGCCTTGACGTGCGCGACCACGGCATCGCCGCGCCCGCCGCCCGCGACTTGCCCGCGCCCTGGCACGGCCTGCTCACCCACGCCATCCGAAGGAAGCGGGACAACTCCCCGCCGCGCGGCGGCTGCGCGGCGGCGGCGCTGACGCTGCCAGAACTGGACGGCCTCACCCTGTCCGTCCTCGGCCTGCACTCCGACGAGGACGGCACCGTGCTGCACGTCCACGCGAGCGGCGTGGCGGCGGACGCCGATCCGGCCGGGTTCTTCCCGGTGCTCTGGCTTCGCGACGACAGCGGCCGCTGGCACACGGCACGCGACACCGGCTGGAGCTACCGCGACGCCGGCGAGCGCGCGGCGCTGCTGCCGGTCACGCCGCCCCTGCAGCAGGCCACCTCGCTGGAAATAACCGCGGCTGGGCGGACGGCCGAGGTCCGCACCACCCTTCCCCTGAGCTGGCGGTGATTTTTATTCCGAACGACACATGGTTCCACTCCCTGCCACCCTGCGTGGCGCGGGTACCGTGCGGGCACGGCGAACACACCGTGCGATGGCACGCGGGAACGCTGGAGTTGCTGGCGCACCCTGACCCGGAGGCCGAGCGCGTGCTCGCCGCGCTGGGCGGCGAACAGGCCGATTGCGTCCGCATCGCGGACATCTGGAACCGGCACGCCGAAGACCTGCGGGTGCTCCAGATCGGCCCGCGCGGCCCGGCGGATCAGATCACGGTGGGCTGGGATCAGGTGCCCAAGCCCGGCGACGAGCCGCGATCCGTCCCGATGCGGGTAGCGATCCGGCCCACGGCGCAGGCAGCCTGGGCCCCGCTGACCGGCCCAGCCGCCGCGCCGCGGCCAGCGGCCCAGCCAGCAGCGCCGCGGCCAGCGGCCCAGCCAGCAGCGCCGCTTGGGCTGCGGCGCAAGGTCGCCCGCCCGCCGCACACGGACCTCCGGCAGAGCATTACCGATCTTGTGACGCTGCTCGCCCTCGGTCCCGCGCTGGCGGTGCGGCTGTCCGGGCAGGTGGCGGCCGCCCATGCGGCACGGCCTTCGGCGGAGAACCGGCCCGCGCTGGCGGCCGCTGCGCAAGGGCGGCTTGCGCCGCTCGCCGAGCAGTGGCTGGGCATCGATGCCGATCAGGTCGTGATCGTGCCGCACCAGCCGGGCGAGCCGGCCTCGGTCGAGCTGACCGGCGGCGGCGCGCGGCTAACGCTGCGGGCGCGGCTGCCCGCCGAGTGGCTCGCCGGCGTATGGGCCTGCGGCCTCGGCCTGGTGGACCGCCACCTGGTCGTCGCCACGGTCCGTCCCGACTGGCCAGACGCCCAGGTGCTCGCCCTGCCGGCCCCCGGCAGAGTCCCGGTCCTGCTCGACGTGCACGGCACCGCGGACGAAACCGGCACCCCCACCTGGACCATCCGCCCCTGACCGCCCGCCCCTGACTGCCCGCCCCTGACTGCCCGCCCCGAGGGGGGTTCGGGGGCCACGCACCCCCTTGGGGGGTGGCGGGGTCGGCGGGGCGGTTCGGGCAGTGGCGGGGGTGGCGCACACTGGACGAGTGAACTCCAATCCGGCGGTGGAAGCGCTCGGCGTCGCGGTTGCGGCGCGGGTGCCGGTGCTGCTCTGGGGCGCGCCAGGCACCGGCAAGACGTCCGCGATCCGTGCGATGGCGGAGGCCATGGGCCTGCCCTGCGAGACCGTGATCGCGTCGATCCGCGAGCCGTCCGACTTCGCCGGGCTGCCCATCGTTGTCGGCGACGGCGTACGGTTCGCACCGCCGATGTGGGCGCGGCGGCTCGCCGACGCGGGGCACGGGCTGCTGTTCCTCGACGAGCTGTCCACCGCGCCGCCGGCGGTGCAGGCCGCGCTGCTGCGCGTCGTGCTGGAGCGCGCCGTCGGCGACCTCACGCTGCCCGACCAGGTCGCGGTCGTCGCGGCGGCGAACCCGCCGGAGCAGGCGGCGGACGGCTGGGACCTGTCCGCGCCGCTGGCCAACCGGCTGTGCCACCTGTCCTGGCAGGCCGAGCCGCGCGCGGTCGCGGACGGCCTGGCCGGCGGCTTCACGGCACCGGAGATCCCGCTGCTGCCCGACGGCTGGCAGGCCGAGGAGGTGCTCTCCCGCGGCCTGGTCGCCGCATTCCTGCACGTCCGGCCCGCGCTGGCGTGCGCGCCGCCGTCCGACGCCGCCGCGGCGGGGCGCGGCTGGCCGTCGCCGCGGACCTGGGAGATGGCCGCGCGGCTGCTCGCCGCGGCCGGCACGGCGCAGGCCTCGGAAGAAGCACGGTCCGCGCTGGTGCGCGGCGCGGTCGGCGAGGGCGCCGGCATCGAGTTCCTGTCCTGGCTGGTCCAGATGGACCTGCCCGACCCAGAGGCCGTGCTCGCCGACCCCGGCTCGTTCCGGCTGCCGGAACGCGGCGACCGCGCCTACGCGGCGCTCGCCTCGATCGCCGCGGCGGTCGCCGCCAACCCGACCGAGGATCGGTGGGTGGCCGGCTGGCAGGTCCTCGGCCTGGTCTCCGACGCCGTCCCTGACGTCGCCGCCGTCGCCGCCCGCGTGCTGGTCAAGTGCCGCCCGCCCGACCTGACCGCGCTCCCCCCGGAGATCAAGCGCTTCGCCCCGGTGCTCAAGGACGCCGGGCTGCTCTGACCATGAACGCGGACCCGGTACCCGGGCTGGCGGGCGCGCGACTGTGGGCGGCCACGCGGTTCCCGTACCTGGCATCGGGGGTGTTCGGCGCGACGGTGATCGCGGAGGCTGGCAGCGGCACCGTGTCGGTGGACGAGAACTGGCGGATGCACGCCGACCCGGAGCTGACCGCGCAGTGGACGCCGGCGCAGCTCGGCAGCGTGCTCGTGCACCACGTGTGCCACCTGCTGCGGATGCACGGGGAGCGGGCGCAAGCACTGGGCGTGGGGCCTGACGAGCGTGACCGCTGGGTGCGCGCGGCGGACGCGGAGATCAACGACGACCTGGTCCCCGCTGGCCTCCAGCTACCGGGAAATCCCGTGCTGCCGAGTCACCTCGGTGCGCCCGTCGGCATGCTGGCCGAAGAGTATTACGGGGTTAGTGAAACCAGGGCTCGTTCGGACAAATGGCTGGATTGCGGGAGCGGCGCGGACGGGCAGCCGGGCGACTGCGATTGCCCGGGCAAACTGCCGGCGTGGCAGGCGGAGCTGCTGCGGCGGCGGGTCGCGCAGGACGTCGTCGACGAGCACGCCAAGCAGCCGGGCACGGTGCCCGGCGGGCTGCTGCGTTGGGCGAGCGAGCTGCTCACGCCGAAGGTGGACTGGCGGCGGGTGCTCGCCGCCGAGCTGCGCCGGGCCGTGTCCGAAGTGGCCGGGGCGGTCGACTACTCGTACCGCAAGCCGTCCCGGCGGTCGTCGGTCACCGGGGACGTGGTGCTGCCCTCGCTGCGGCGGCCGGTGCCGGAGATCGCGGTGGTGTGCGACACGTCGGGGAGCATGACCGAGAACCTGCTCGCGGTCGTCCTCGCCGAGGTGGCAGGCCTGCTGCGCGGGCTCGGGCTGGCGCGGCGGCTGCGGGTGCTGGCCTGCGACACCGCGGTGGCGCAGGCCCAGCGGGTGACCTCGGCGCGGCAGGTGACGCTGACCGGCGGGGGCGGGACCGACATGGGCGCGGGGATCGCGGCGGCCGCGGCGCTGCGGCCCAAGCCGGCCGTGTGCGTGGTGCTGACCGACGGGTATACGCCGTGGCCGTCAGCGGCGCCGAAGGGAATGCGGATCGTGGTCGGGCTGCTCGGGTCTTCCGCGCCGTCCGCTCCCGAGTGGGCGCGGGCGGTGCGGATAGCCTTGGCGGACAATGAACCGATCTAGACAGCGGGTCACGGCGCTGATCGCGATCTCCCTCACGTTCGGCTCCGGCGCGATGGACGTGGCCAGCTTCACCAAGCTCGGCGGCGTCTTCACCAGCGTCATGACCGGCAACATCGTGCTCTGCGGGCTGGCCATCGCGCGCGGCTCCGTGTCGTTGATCGCGCACACCGTGACCGCGTTCGCCGGATACGTGGTGGGCGTCGCGGGCGGCACCAGGATCGCCTGGTGGCACACCGCCCGCACCGGGGCGCCCGCGCCGCGCAAGGGCGTCGAGGCCTGGGCGCCGCACGTCAGGGCCGTGTTCGTCGCGGAGCTCGTGCTGATGGCCGGCTTCCTCGCCGGGTGGGAGGCCGCCGGGGCGAGTCCGTCCGGCGGGGCCGAGTACCTCCTGCTCGCGGCCGCCGCCGCCGCGATGGGCATGCAGGCGTCGGCGGTCACCCAGATGGGGCTCACCGACGTGTCCACCACGTACCTGACCGGGACGCTCACCCGGCTGGTGGGCTCGCTGGCATCGCCGCGGCGCCAGCCCGACCGGGAGGGTGCGATCAGGCCTGCCGTGCTGGCCGGGCTGCTGGCCGGAGCGCTGCTCAGCGGCCTGCTGGTGAAGACGGCGGCGGCCGGGGTGCCGGCGCTGCCGGTTGCGGCGCTGATCTTGGTGGTGCTGCTCAGCGCCGCGCCACCAGAGGGGTTACCGGCACGTGCCGGTACGTGCCGGTACGGTTGAGCATGGCTGTCCGAGAAATCCGGTTGTTCGGCGACCCGATCCTGCTCACCGCGGCGGAGCCGGTCACCGACTTCGACAAGCAACTCCGTGGCCTGGTCAAGGACCTGATGTCGACGCTGCTTGACTCGGGTGGTTCGGGGCTCGCCGCGCCGCAGATCGGCGTCGGGCTCCGGGTGTTCGCGTATGACGTGGACGGGCAGCGCGGTCACCTGGTCAATCCGGTTCTTCAGTTCCCCGATGCCGAAGAACAAGATGGCGAGGAGGGATGCATGTCGTTCCCCGGGCTGTACTTCGACGTCAAGCGGCGGCGGAACACGGTGGCGCGCGGCTTCACCGACCGGGGCGACCCGGTGCAGGTGGTCGGCACCGCGACGCTGGCGCGCTGCCTCCAGCACGAAACCGACCACCTGGACGGGATCTTGTTCATCGACCGGATGGACAACGCGACCCGGCGGGCCGCGATGAAGGCGATCCGGGAGGCACCGTGGAGCGGGCTTTCGCCCATGGTCCGCGTGTCGCCGCACCCCGTGCGCGGCCCGCTGAGGTTATCGCGCTGGCTTCCTGGCGCGCCGTCAGGCGCGCCAGATTATTGCGGACACTTACCTCCCCGGATTGGACCCCGTTGGCTTGTTCCGGGGTTTGCCCGGATCGCTGGCCGCCCGGTGGGCCGGCGGCAGGCTTGATGGGCCTCGATAGCGTGGTGGTTTCCCCTTTGTGGTAGCGGGACCCTTGTTCACGGGGGCCGGTCTTCCACGAAGGGGAAATCTTCCACGTTGCTGACGGACTGCGGGTGCGCTCTTGTCCCGGTAGCCGCACGCTGCACTCCAGGCACAGGCTGCTGCGCGCACGCGGCCAGACCCGGCGGCCAGGCCCAGCGGCCGGCCCGGGCCATGCGTGCGCATTCGCCAACAGAGTCCAGATCGGGGGGTAAGCGTCCGCAATCTTTCGACACCCAGGACAACGGACAGCTAACGATTGTCGGCCACCACAAAATGTCACACCCTCGTGGCAGCATGTGCTGGCATGAGACCAGCTCTGAAGGCGGGACTGCTGCCGGTGTGGCGGGATCAGAACACGCTCCAGCTCGGCATCGACTGGCGGCGCGCGGTCGCGCTCGAGGGGCTGGGCCCGGCCGCGGCGGTGATCAGCCTGCTGGACGGCAGCCGGGACAGCGCGGAGGTCATCGCGACCGCGGGCACCTACGGCGTGCCCGCCGCGGCGGCCAGCCGGGTGCTCACCCTGCTCGCGGTGGCCGGCGTGCTGGACGACTTCCCCGCGCCGCTGCACCGGTCGCTGCCGGACGAGCTGCGTGCCCGCCTGGAGCCGGAGCTGGCCACGGCGTCGCTGGCGTACCAGGACAGCGACGGCGGCGCCCGGACGCTGGCCCGGCGCCGCGACGCGTTCGTCCGGGTGCACGGCGCCGGCCGGACCGGCGCCAGCGTGGCGACCCTGCTCGCCGCGGCCGGGGTCGGCCGGGTCGCGTGCACCGATCCCGCACCCGCCGAGCCGGGCGACATCGCGCCGGCCGGACTGGGCCGCACCGACCTGGGCGAGCCGCGTGGCGAGGCGGCCGCGCGGGCGGTGAAACGGATCGCGCCGGAGACGAGGACCGGCGATTTCGGCGGCGTCCCCGACCTGGCGATAGTGACCGTCCCGTATCCGTCGCCGGACCTGATCGCCGCGCTGATGCGAGACGCCGTGCCGCACCTGGCCGTCCGCGCCGCCGAGGCGATCGGCGTGGTCGGGCCGCTGGTCGTCCCCGGCCGGTCCACGTGCCTGCGCTGTGTCGACCTGCGCCGGGCCGAGGCGGACCCGGCCTGGCCGAAGGTGCTGGCCCAGGCGATCTGCGCCCGGCCGCGGCCAGAAGCCGCCGGCATCGTGCTCGCGGCGATGACCGCGACGGTCGCGGCCGGGCAGGCGCTCGCGTTCATCGACGCCGCGGTCGAGCCGGTCGCGGTCAACGGCACGCTTGAGCTCGTTCTTCCCGACTGGCAATGGCGCCGCCGGACCTGGGGTCAGCATGCGGCGTGCTCATGCACCGCGCCGCGTGCCTGAAAATAGATAAGTGAGCGATGATGTCCCGCAGCACCCGGTAACGCGGGCCGCGAAACTGGCCCGCTTGCCGATCGGGCTGGCCGGCCGCACCGCGGTCGGCGTCGGGAAACGTCTCGGCGGACGGCCCGCCGAGCGGGTGGCGCAGGAGATCCAGCAGCGCACCGCGGACCAGATCTTCCGCGTGCTCGGCGAGCTTAAGGGCGGCGCGATGAAGCTCGGCCAGGCGCTGTCGATCTTCGAGGCGGCGATGCCGCCGGAGATCGCCGGGCCGTACCGGGCCACGCTGACGCGTCTGCAGGAGTCCGCCCCGCCGCTGCCCGCCAGCACGGTGCACCGGGTGCTGGCCGAGGACCTCGGCGAGGACTGGCGGTCGTCGTTCGCGTCGTTTTCCGACACGCCGGCCGCGGCCGCGTCGATCGGCCAGGTGCACAAGGCGGTCTGGCGGGACGGCCGCGACGTGGCCGTGAAGATCCAGTACCCGGGCGCGGGCCGCGCGCTGCTCGGCGACTTCAACCAGCTCGCCCGGCTGGGACGGCTGTTCGGCGTGCTGATGCCCGGGCTTGAGGTGAAGCCGCTGCTCGAGGAGCTGCGCGACCGGATCGCCGAGGAACTCGACTACGGCATGGAGGCCGCCGCGCAGCGTGCGTTCGCCGCGGCGTACCGGAACGACCCGGACTTCTACGTGCCGGATGTGGTCACCGCGTTTCCGCATGTGCTCGTCACCGAGTGGATGGACGGCACGCCGCTGTCCGCGGTGATCAGCGGCGGCTCGAAACCGGACCGGGACCGGGCCGGGATCCTGCTGGTGCGGTTCCTGTTCTCCGGGCCGTCCAGGGCCGGGCTGCTGCACGCGGATCCGCACCCGGGGAACTTCCGGCTGCTGCCCGACGGGCGGCTAGGGGTGATCGACTTCGGCGCCGTGGACCATCTGCCCGACGGGCTGCCGCCGTTCTTCGGCCGGCTGCTGCGCATCATGCACACGCCGGACGCCAACATCGACCTCGGCGAGGTGGAACGCGAGCTTCGCGACCACGGGTTCCTGCGGCCGGGGATCTCCGTTGACCTCGACGCGCTGCACGCGTTCCTGGCGCCGCTGGCGGAGCCTTCGGCGGTCGAGTCGTTCAAGTTCTCGCGCGAGTGGATGCGGGACGAGGCGGCCAGGGTCACCGACCTGCGTGCGTCGAACATCTCGCGGAAGTTCAACGTGCCGCCGTCTTACGTGCTGATCCACCGCGTGTCCACGGCGGGCATCGGTGTGCTGTGCCAGCTGGAGTGCGAAGGCGAGTTCAGGGCCGAGGTAATCCGGTGGATCCCGGGCTACCTCGACCCTGTCTCTGACAAACCTGTCCCACAGTAAAACCGTCGCGGGATCGTTCCGCGTTACTCGATCCCTATCGGGGGTTACTCGATCCCGATCGAGGCTTCGAGCGCGCTACGTGCCCGCCACGCGGCGACCATGCGGCGCTCGGCCTTCCGCTCGGTCCGCCTGGCCCGCCGCAGCGCGGTGAGCTTGCGGCCCTGGCGGATCTGTTGTGCTAGCTCGAGGTGGCTGCGAGTTCGTTCGCTCGCCAGCTCTTGCGTTGGATGCATCGCTGATCACTCCGTTGTGTGCAATGTTCTTGACTGTGCGTGATAGCACCGCGGCGTGCGGAACCGCGGCCGTGGAGGATCGTGGCCAGTTCAGGGCAGATAGCGCCAGAAACTGACCACGATCATTGGACGTTGCGGGCGGTTGCGTTATGCGGCGACGTCAGCCTTGTCAGGCTCGGTCTGCTCGGTCTTGCGCGGACGGCCACGCGGCCGCTTACGCGGCACGATCACGCCACGCAGAAGCAGTTCGCCGCCCCAGACGCCCCAGGGCTCCCTGCGCTCGAGCGCACCGGCCAGGCAGGCGAGCCGCGCCCGGCAGCCCAGGCACATGGCCTTCGCCTGCTCGACGTCGCTCGGCGACTCGGCGAAGAACAGCTCCGGGTCTTCCGTGCACGGCAGGTCCAGGCCAACGGGCAGCGCCGTTTCGGGTCCGAACTGCTCCACCAGGCCGACCTGACCCTGGTACTCCAGCCCCGCGTAGCCCTCGTAGCCGTTGCGGCCCTCGAACGTGCCCTGGTACGTGCCCTGGTCGATCTGCCCGATTACCTGACTGACATCTGGCTGCTGCCGCGCCGCCCGCGGGTCAACCATCCCGCTGACGGTGGCATCTCGCCACTGCATCGGTGCCATCCCCTCTCGCTTGCCGGTCCTAGTAGTCCTCAATGCGATTTCTCGCCTTGCCCCTGGGACCTAGGCCCTTGAAATACCTGAGGCCGCGGACCCTGTGTGCGGGTCCGCGGCCTCGAAGGGGAATTCCGGCCGGCCTGTTTTCTAGGCCGGTCCTCGCCTTCGAGGCGGACCCGCTGCGCCGACGCCGTGGGCGTTAACGCTGGTCACGTACTGCTTGCTGTTGTCCATCTGCTGGCCGAGCTGCTCGGTCCCCGGCGCCGGAGCCGCCGTCGGAACCGGGACGCCCGCCGGAGCCAGCTCCGCCAGAACCGGGATGCCGACCGGACCGGAGACGCCGATGAAGGCGGCCTCGTCCCGGCGACGCCGGACAGGAAGCGTGGCGACGACGCACGGCCCAGTGCCGAAGCCGGCACCAGACATGGGAGCGCCCTGCAGGCCAGTAGCCGACAGGCTCATGGGCAGGACGGAAGCGCCCAGCTGTGACTGCCACTGCGAAGCGGCTAGAGCGCTCATCTCAATGTTCGACACGCGGGACACCTCCTTCCTGGAGAGTCGACAACCGTCCCACGGACACGTGTGCAGCTTATGTAATGCTTCAGACTAGGGGCAACATATTTTTGACCTGGGCTTTTACGTTCTTGCGAAGCCTGGTCGCCAAACCGCCGACCCCCGTCTGCTACTAGGTTACTCCGGACGCCCCGTCCTGATAAGACCCTCCTGGACGACGGAGACAACTAGTTCGCCTTCGGAGGTGAAGACCTCGCCCCGCGCGAGCCCACGCGCCCCGTACGCCACCGGCGACTCCTGCACGTACAGCAGCCACTGATCGGCGCGGAACTGACGGTGGAACCACATCGCGTGATCCAGGCTGGCGCCCGTGGTGTGGCCGTCCATCCAGGACAGCCCGTGCCCGAGCAGCACCGGGTCGAGCAGCGTCATGTCGGACGCGTACGTCATCAGGCAGACGTGCAGCAGCGGGTCGTCCGGCAGCGGGCCGTCCACCCGGAGCCAGACCATGTTCCGCGTGGCCCGCAGCGACGGGTCGCGTGCCGCCTCAGCCGAGATCGGGCCGATCGACCGCAGGTCCACCGGGTTGAAGGCGGCCTCCCGCGGCAGCTCACCGCCGAAAAGCCTGGCGAGGCGGTCACGAGTCCGCTCGATGGATTCCGGCGGCGGCACGTCGGGCATCGGGTCGGCGTGCACCGGGCCCGGCTCGGGCTGGTGGAACGACGCGGACAGCGTGAAGACGACCTTGCCGTGCTGAATGGCGGACACCCGCCGGGTGGTGAACGACCGCCCGTCCCGGACCCGGTCCACCGTATAGATCAGCGGCACCGCCGGGTCACCGGGCCGGATGAAGTACGCGTGCAGCGAATGCACCGGCCGGTCCGACGGTACGGTGCGTCCGGCGGCCACCAGCGCCTGCCCCGCCACCTGACCGCCGAACACCCGCTGTACTCGCTCTTCCGGACTGCGCCCGCGGAAGATGTTGACCTCGATCTGCTCCAGGTCGAGCAGATCCAGCAGCCTGTCCAGCGACTCACCCACGGCGACCGCCCAGCCGGATGTCATCAAGGAACCGTGATCGCGGCCGCGCAGCGGCTCTTGGGTCGCCGGCCACCCGGGCCGGTGACCAGGACAGGTACAGATGCTCGCGCGCTCGGGTCACGGCCACATACAGTAGCCGCCGCTCCTCGGCGATCGCATCCGGCGTCTTCGCGTGGACGATCGGCAGCATGCCCTCGACCAGCCCGGGCAGCAGGACCGCATCCCACTCCAGGCCCTTCGCCGCGTGCATCGACGCCAGCGTCACGCCGTCGACGACGGGCGCGTGGCCGAGTTCCGCGCGCTGCGTCAGCTCCGCCGCGAAATCGCCCAGCGTGGCCTGCGGGTGTTTGCCGTGCATGTCGTCGGCGAGCTGGGCGATCGCCGTCAGCGACTCCCAGCGCTCCCGGCCGGCCGGCCCGCCGGCCGGCCCGCCGGCCGACCCGCCGGCCGGTCCGCTGGCCGGTCCGCTGGGCGCCGTGGCCGGCGGGGGTCCGTCGGCGAAGCCCATTCCCGTCAGTACGTGCCGCACCGCCGCCGGCAACGGCTCGGACAACCCCGTCGCGGACTCGCCGCGCGCGGCCCCGCGGATGAGCACCAGCGCCTGCTTCACCACGGGCCGCTCGTAGAACCGTTCCGATCCCCGCACCACGTACGGAACGCCGGCCGAAGCCAGCGCCAGCTCGAACCGTTCGGTCTGCGCGTTTATCCGGACCAGCACGGCGATCTCCCTGGCCGGCGTGCCGCCCGCGATCAGCGCGCGGATCTGCACCGCCACGCCCTCGGCCTCGTCCGCGTCGTCGCGGAACTCGGTGAGCAACGGCGACGGCCCGGGCGGCCGCTGCGCGACCAGCGGCGTAGCGGCCTTGATCAGCTGGTTGGCCACGGCCACTACCTGCGGCGTCGACCGGTAGTCGCGCACCAGCCGCACCACTCGCGCGGCGGGGAACTCGGTGCTGAACCCGGTCAGGAACGACGCCGTCGCCCCGGTGAAGGAGTAGATCGTCTGCTGCGGGTCACCCACCACGCACAGGTCGTCCCGCTCCCCGAGCCAGGCGTCCAGCAGCAGCTTCTGCAGCGGGTTCACGTCCTGGAACTCGTCGACGACGAAGTACCGGAACGCGTCCCGTACCTGGTCCGCGGCCCACCGGTGCTCGTAGATAATCGCCGCGGTGAGCTCGAGCACCGACTCGAAGTCGATCAGGTGGCGCTCCCGGCGCAGTTGCTCGTAGGTCGCGTACACCGCGGCCAGTTCGTTTGCCGATGTGGCCGGCAGCCGTCCCGCGGCGACCGCGGCGGCGACGTAGCCGTCGGGCCGCACCTGCAAGGTCTTCGCCCACTCGATCTCGGACGCCACGTCGGAGACCGCGTCCACCCGCACCCGGACGAGCTTCGCCGCCTCGCGCACCAGGGCGGCCTTGGCGTCGACGAGCCGCGGCGGCCGCCCGCCGACGACCCGCGGCCAGAAGTAGTTGAGCTGGCGCAGCGCGGCGGCGTGGAACGTGGCGGCCCGCACCCGGCCGACGCCGTCCCCCAGCTGCCGCAGCCGGCCGCGCAGCTCGCCGGCCGCCCGCACGGTGAACGTCAGCGCGAGCACGTGCGCCGGATCCATCACTCCGGTCGTCGCCGCGTACGCGATGCGGTGGGTGATCGCCCGGGTCTTGCCCGTGCCCGCGCCGGCCAGCACGCACACCGGCCCGCGAGCGGCGAGAGCCACCTCACGCTGCTCCGGGTCCAGGCCGTCGAGCACGTCCGTCGCGGTCACCCCGCCATCCTGCCGCACGCGGGGAAGTCAGCGGGCGCCGCCGGTGTTGTACGGTCCGGCGATTGTCACGACAGGAGGCTTGCAAGTGCCGGAATTGACGATGTACACCACAGTGTGGTGCGGCTTCTGCCGGAACCTCAAGAGCCAGCTGGCCCGGGCCAGGATCGAGATGGCCGAGGTGGACATCGAGAAGGACGAGGCGGCGGCCGAATACGTGATGTCGGTGAACGGCGGCAACCGGACGGTGCCCACCGTCCTGTTCCCGGACGGCAGCGTCATGGTGAACCCGTCGGCGTCACAGGTGCAGCAGCGGCTGGCTACGCTCAGCCATCGGTGAAAAAGCGTGCCTTTGCACGTGTTTCCGCAGTTCTTAAAGGCAGCATAATCCTAACGAACTGTGGTGCTAGTCCTGGGGTGGGTGAGAGATGAGCGGGGAGACGACTACGGAGGGTAATTCCTCCGAGGAAGTAGTGGTCCGCCGGTCGGATACGGGCTGGCAGGTAGCGGGCGAGGAAACCGCCGACCTGACGAGCGCGATGGTGCTCGCTGACTTGCTCGCGGCGGATGTTCCAGGGGGGTCCGGGGGGAGGGCATCCCCCCGGACGGGGGGTCACCGGGGGGTCGTCCCCCGGGGGCAAGCAGAGGACGAGGCGGCTCGGCTGGCGGTGACCGTGGCGCAGCTGGAGCACGCGCTGACCGCGCGGGTGCGGGTCGAGCAGGCCATTGGCGTACTCGCCGAACGGCACAGGATTCGGCCGCGGCAGGCCTTTGACCTGCTCCGGCGCGTTGCCAGGGCCGGCGGCCGCAAGGTCGTGGAGGTGTCGGAAAACGTCGTGGACAGCGCGTCCAACCCGCTGCTGCCGCTGCCCGAGGAGCTCGCCCGTAAGGCGCCCGCGCCGCGCAAGCGCGGCCGCTCACCGCGCCACGCCCGTTCCGCATAGCTCTCGCGGCGCCGGCGGGGCGTCCCGCTGTATCTCCGAAGAATTGTCGGTACCTCGCGCTAGAGTGCCGCACAGGTAGTCAGCGGGGCGAGCGCGAGGAGGCCGAGGTGGCGGATCTTGACGTGGTCGAGATCTGTGCGGGCGCGGGCGGCCAGGCCCTCGGGCTCGAGCACGCCGGCTTCGAGCACGCACTCGCCGTCGAAATCGACCCGCAGGCGTGCGCGACGCTGCGCGCCAACCGGCCGGGATGGAAGATCGCCGAGGGCGACGTGGCCGACCCTGGGCTGTGGCGCCCGTCGGACTACCGCGGCGTGACCTTGCTGGCCGGCGGCGTGCCGTGCCCGCCGTTCACCGTGGCCGGCCGCCAGCTGGGCGCGACCGACGAACGCGACTTGTACGCCTGGGCCGTCGAGCTGTGCGGCGTCATGCGGCCGCGTGCGCTGCTGCTGGAGAACGTCCGCGGGCTCAGCACGGACCGGTTCAGCGCGTACCGGCAGCACGTGCTCGACCGGCTGCGCGAGCTTGGCTACGTGCCTGGGTGGCGGCTGCTGCACGCGGCGGACTTCGGCGTCCCGCAGTTGCGCCCGCGGACGGTGCTCGTGGCACTGCGCGCGGAAGACGCGCCGTGGTTCCGCTGGCCCTCCGGCGGGGAGGCCGTCACACCGACGGTGGGTCAGGCGCTTGGCGACCTGATCGCCGCGCGCGGCTGGCGTGGCGCGGCGGCGTGGGCGGCGCGCGCGGACAAGATAGCGCCGACGATCGTCGGCGGGTCGAAGAAGCACGGCGGCGCCGACCTGGGTCCGACCAGGGCCAAGCGCGCCTGGGCCGCGCTCGGTGTGGACGGCCTCGGCATCGCGGACCAAGCGCCGGACGCGACCGCGCCGCGCACCCATATCCCGCGGCTGACCTGCGAGATGGTGGCCCGTTTGCAAGGCTGGCGGGATGAGTGGCAGTGGCGGTTCACCGGCCTGAAAACCGCTCGCTACCGGCAGATCGGCAACGCGTTCCCGCCCCCAGTGGCCGCGGCGGTCGGTGCCGCGATCCGCGACGCGCTCGCGCACCGCGGCGCTCCCGAGCAGGCACCGGAGATGCCCGACGATCCGGTGTTCCGCGTGCTGCGGTCTCGCACCGCGTTCCTGTCCGTCGGGCAGATCGCGGAGCAGGCGTGCCTGACGCCGGGTGAGGTGACCCGGCAGCTACGGCACCTGAGCCAGGACTTCGATTTGGAGGCGGCCGAGATGCACGACGGGACCGCCTACCGGCTCGGCGGCTTCAAGGCCTTCCTCGGCCAGCGCGACCACGTGCGCCACGAGCGCTTCGCCGCCGCGCGATCGACGATCAGCTAGCCGGTTGGCCAGCTAGCCCGCTTAGTCGGCTAGCCCGCGCCGAACGTAGCCGCGAGACGCGCCGACATCCGCAGCCGCCGATGCGTCCGATGCGTCCGCCGCGGCCCAGGCGTCTGACGCGGCCGCGCCTCAGCGAACGCCGCGACCATCGTGGCAGCGGCGGGCTCGCGCATGCGCGTGGCGGGAGCGTCGGCGACGGTCCGGTGAGCAGGTGCTTCGTCCGATCCGGCCGGGACGGCCGGAGCCGCGACGGGCCAGTTACCTCGCATGAAGTTGTCCCACATCCGAGCCCACCTCCGCAATCACATACTGTGACGCAATACCTACAACCAGACAAACTATGAGTACCACGCCGCTTCACCCATTGGGAAGACCCCAACACGCACAGTCACATTCGCGGTCTCATTTCCCCGCAAAAGCCACTAAACGCGCTCACTCCCACCGCCGCAGCCCACTCCCACCCGCATCCGGGCCACCCCCACCGCCGCCAGCCGCACACCCGCCCGCATCGCCTCCCCGCGCACCACGCAAGTTGCGCTTCCGGCGTGCCGGGGTCGGCTGCTGTGCTGGCTGCCCGCAATGCCCCAGTTTGTTCCGGTATGGCCAAGCCGTTCAGCGGCGTCTGCGGACTCGGCGCAGCGCTGAGAAATCATTGCGGACACTTACCCCCCCGGATCGGGGGGGTAAGTGTCCGCAATGATCTGGCCCCTCGCTCTCGCGCCCCGGACCTCCCGGTATATCCAGGTTCGAGCCAGTCCGCAGCGCCGAGAGCCTTCACCCAACGGAACTGGCCGCGTTCACGCCGGTCACGGCGGACTGCGGGACCGACGGATCGGCCCACGGGCGCGTGAAACCGACCGGATCCCGGTCCGTGTAGCTGGCGATACGAATCGGCGTCCCGGTCGCGAACGCCTCGATCATCTTGCCGTCGCCGATCACCAGCCCGACGTGTCCAGGCGACGCCACGGTGCCGTCGGACCCCGCGAAGAACACCAGGTCACCGGGCTGCGCCTGGGCCTCCGGCACACGCGGACCAAAATTGAACTGGGTCTCGGAGACCCGCGGAATGTCAACCCCGGCGGCACGGTAGGCCATCATGACCAGACCCGAGCAGTCGAACGCGTCGGGTCCGGTGCCGCCCCACAGGTACGGCTTGCCGAGCTGCTGCTCCGCGAACGCGATCGCGGTCGACACCGCCTGGTTCGGCGCGTTCACCGCGGGCATCGCGCCGGTAGCCCCGGTGCACGCCGCGGCGGGCAGCTGGGCGGTCACCGTGGTGAAGTTGCCGCCCGCGTAGACCCCAGCCCAGTAGAGCACGCTCTGCACATACGACTGCAGATGGTTGTACGCGAAGATGGCTGCCGAAGGATTGGCCTGCACCCCGGCGGCAACCAGGTACTTGGCCGCCCCGGCGATCGCGTCCGCTGGGTCGTACACGCTCGCGACCCCCGCGCCGTCCTCGTCGGTCGCCACGCCGTTGACCTTCTCGCTTGCCGGGTGCACCGGCGCGCCGCCCCAGGCGTTGCCGGCCTTCCCGCCGATGCCGATCTGCATCGGTCCGGCCGCGCCAAAGGCGTTCGCCCCGCTGCGCACACCAGGCAGCGTGGTCCGCCCGTTGTTGCTTTCCACGGTGCCGATGCCGGCAAGCAGCGTCCACGGCACGCCGTACTGCTGCCCGACGACCCGGTACCAGTGCAGGTAGTCGGCGGGGATGGTGTTCTTCGCGTTCGCATCGGGCGCGACCTGGCCGGTGATCCCGGTCTTCTGGCCAGAGCATCCCGCGCCTTGCGTGAAGAACATGTTGGCGCCGATCAGGATCGGCACGGTCAGCAGACCCAGCAGCAGCACGCCGGTCAGTCCGGCGACCGCGAACAGCACGACCCGGGGTGCTCTGCTCTGCCCGGTAGCGGTGCTTTCCGACCTCCGCTCCAGGAGCCTGGTACGGGTACCGGTGTTCACGTGTTGCCCAGGGAGGCCAGCTCAATGTCGCTGACCTGCCAGCTCGCGCCGTTGCCGGTGAGCGTCACCGCATACTTCTGGCTGCCGTTGCTGGTGCCCTGCGAGGTGGTCATCCGCTGCGCGATGTTCACGATGAACACCAGGCTCGACTGCCCGAACCCCCGCAGCGACTCGATCGTCGCGGTTGCCGTCGCCACCTGCTGCTGGCTCGTCCGGAGCTGCGCCACCCCGGGCGTGGTGTACGCGTTCTGCAGGGTGGCGGCGAGCTGGCCGGTGATCAGCCCGTTCATCTTCGCGAGGTAGGTCGTCGCGCTCTCGGTGTAGGTGAACGTGTCGTAGTCGCCGCTGAACCGCGTCGCCACCGCGGCCGCGTCCGCCAGGTCTTGCTGCGTGAACGGCAGCCAGTCGTAGATGTTCACCGCGCCGGCCGGCACGTTGGTGGCGACCGGGGCAGCCGTGCTCGGCGCCGCCGCCGCGGGCGTGGCCGGCGCGTGCGTCGCCGCGGCGGCCGGACTGGCGTGCGATCGCAGCCCGGGCAGCACGAGGAAATACCCGAACACCGCGAGCGCGGCCACGATCGCTACGAAGAGGAGTCTCTGCCTGGCTTGGCTCAGTTCCATGGTGACCGCCGTTACTTATCCCGCTTTATCGGGCGTAGCCAGAACGGCATCGCTTTCTCCCCACCGTCCGTGCTTGTCCCGGACGGCTGGCCGTCGGAAGGCGTTGCCTCTTGTCCGCTCAGCCCGCCGCCGGAACGGGCCGGTCCGGAGCCCGGCCACGGAGCCGGCCCGGACCCGCCGCCGCCGGACAGCGGCGGAGCCGCTCCCCTGCTCGGCGAGGATCCGGAACGGGACCGCGCCGCGGCGCGCCCCGCGCCGCGCGACCACCCGGACGCCGCGGCACCAGACCCGCCGCCGAACAACCCAGACCCCGACCCGCCAGACCCCGACCCGCCGCCGGAACCGCTCGAACTCGACCCGCCCGAGCCGGATCCGCCAGAGCCCGACCCGCCGCCGGAACCAGCGCCGCTCCGCCCGCCGCCGCTCCGCCCGCCGCCGAAGAAGCCGCCCGATCGGCCGCCACCGCCACCGGCCAGGCCGCCGGAACCGGAGCCGCCACCCGCGAGCCCGCCAGAGCCGCCGGAACCGGACCCGCCGCCGGCCAGGCCGCCGGAACCGCTGCGGACCAGCCCGCCCGCGCCGCCGGCCAGGCCGCCAGAGCCGCTACCAGCAAACCCGCCGGACCCGCCGGCCAGGCCGGACGTGCCGGACACGCCACCGGAGGCGCTACCCACAGGCCCGCTGGAACCTGATCGGCCGGTACGGGTGCCGGGCCAGCGGCTTGAGCCGGTGCCGCCTCGCGCGGGCAGTTCGAGCGGGGGCGCGGTGCGGCCGCTGGCGTCCGCCGCCTCCGTCGCGGCCCGGGTTCGCGCGGAGCCCCCGCCGCCAAGCGCGGGCCGTCCGCCGTTCTGCCCTGAGCCATCGCCCTCACCGTCGGACGCGGGCGGCGAGTCGGCCCGCAGGCGGCCCGCATAGGCGGCGCCCGCCGTGGTTCCGGCCGACTCGGCGCCTTGCTCGGTTCCGCCTCGGGCACCGGCCGCGGCAGCGGCGGCTCCCGCCGCCGCGCCCACCCCGGCAGCGACCGTGCCGGCCGCGAGTGCCGCGGCCTGGCCCGGGTTACGGCGCGCCCAGCGGGCCGCCCGGTAGCCGGGGATTACGCTCGCCGCGCTGACCGTGGACCGGCGGAACGAGTCGCTGGCTTCGCGCAGGCTGATGTCGGACCGCTCCTGGGAGCCGATCGTGCCGTAGCCGACCGCGGAGAACAGGTGCTGGAACGGCTTGCGGTAGATGAATACGGTGACCGTGACGAGCGCGATCATCAGGATCTTCAGCGCCCACGGCAGCACCGTGTCGGCGGTGCCCATGATCAGCGAATAGCAGTACAGCAGCACGCTGAGCACCATCGCTATCGCCACCTGTTTCATCAGGACACCGACGAGCATCTCGAACCACCGGATCGCGATGATCCGGCCGAATCCGGGATGGGTGCCGATGATGAGGAAGAACGGCCCGGCGACGAGCAGCAGCAGGAAGCCGAGCTTGAGCACGATGAGGGTGAGCGCGATCAGCAGGATCAGCAGGCCCGCCACCAGCGCGGCGAAGATCGCCGCGAACGCGATCTCCAGCCGGGTCGTCCACTGGTTCCCCTGGAACAGCGGGTATATCCCCGGGTTGTTCGCTTTGATCTGGGCCGCGATGCCGCTGTACGTGTCCTGTTTCGCGGTGATCAGCGCAGTCGACGGGGTTTCGTTGGACGCGATCGCCTGCGCCCATATCAACTGCCGGCCGTACTGGTTCACCACCGTCTGCGGGCCGTTGCCGGTGGTGGCGAACTGGGTGGTGCCCAGCTCGCCGTACAGCCAGGGCTTGCAGACCAGCACGGACCACAGCTCGTCGGCGTTCTGGTCCACCAGCCCGTTGCCGGAGGCGAAGTTGTAGTTGGCGGTCACGCTCTGCCGGTCACCGGCCTGAACCGGCAGGCAGTCACTGCCGCCCGGGCTGGGCAGCTTCGCGAACGCGGTGTTGAGCACCTGCGTGACGCCGTTGGACACGGTGCTGCCGACGCCGGTGAAGTCGGCCGGCTTGCCGATCAGCGCGATTGCCGCGGTGGCGGCCACCACCATCCACAGGGTGCCCTCGATCGTCCGCGTGGCCCGCTTGCGGACCAGGCCCTGCCACGCCAGCCAGACCGCGCCGAGCAGCACGACCGGCGCCAGGTACGGGAAGTAGATCGCGTTGCCGAGCGCGCTGATCAGCCGGTCCACCGCGTTGCGCAGCCAGGTGAGGATGTTGTCGCCGGCCGCGGACTGGTACACGGTGATCGTGACCCGGTCCATCGCCTTCGCCGCGTCGAACACCATCCCCGCGACGTTGTTGCCGACCAGCGAGGTCATGTCGGAGCACTGCATGTCGTGCGCCGCCCAGTACTGCCCGGCCACGCCGTAGTTGTCGTACAGCGTCTTGCCGCCCGCCGCGCTCTGCGGCGGCTCGATCATCGAGTTCAGCCCGCCGGTCGCCTGCTCCGGCTGGGGCACCGACGGCTGGCAGATGTTGTTCAGGTCGCCGATGATCCCCGACGACCCGGCAGCACAGAGTCCGACCAGGCCGCCGATGTCGCCGATGCCCGGCACCTGACAGACTCCGCCCGGCTCTTTCAGGCTAACCCGAGATTCCAGTGTGGCCGGTGTGACCGGCGTTACGATGGCTGCGGGTCGGCTCTGCTGATTGACACGGTCTAGTGGGCGCGATTGCGCAATTGACACACTGGGGGCGGACGCCGGGGCTGGCGTGGACGCCAGGGCGGGAGCTGCGAATGCCAGAATGGCCCCCGTGCTCAGCAGGGCTGCGGCGCACCATTGCGCGAGCCTGCGCGAGGACGGGGAGCGGGGGTTGAACATCTAGAGGGCTCCGGGTTCTGCGGTTAGGTACTTACCGCCGGCTGAGACCTGGCGCCGGGGGCGGGGGCGTTGACGTTACGGGGACGGGCGCGGGTCGGATTGGTGTCGATCCAGTCGCGCAGTTCCTCGGAAACCAGGTCGATGCCGATCCGGCCCGCCCGGTCGTCGAGGTCGCGGAAAATACACTCGCCGTTGCCGAGCGCGCGGAGCACTGCTTTGTGCTCGTCGGTCGGCGCGACGCCAAGCAGGGACATGACGTTGGCCACCTCGCCGCGCTCGGTGGACCGGAACGCGAACACGCTGGACAGGCAGTTCGTCACCTGTTCGTTCAGCAGGTCGCCGGCGTTCTGTGAGACGAGGATCAGTGCGGTGTTGCGGGACCGGCCCATCCTGGAGACCTCGGGCACCAGCTTGGCGCCCTCCGGGGTCGACGTGATCGCCCACGCCTCGTCGAGGAAGATCGCCTTCGGGATGGAGCGGTCTATGCCGTTCAGCAGCTTTCGGGCGAACTGCGACACCAGGTAGAGCAGGGCCACGGACAGCCGCTGCTCATAGGAGTAGTCGTCCCGGGAGATCGTGGTGTCCGGCAGCGTCAGCCCGGCCAGCGTGAACACCGTGGTCCAGCCCTCGGCGTCGATCTGCTGCCCGACCGAAGGCGCGAAGCACAGCCGGGCCAGCTTCATCTCCGAGATCGACCGCATGACCGCGCCGGTGTTCTTCCACGCCGGGTCTTCGGACTCCTCCAGATAGCGGACCACCTTGCCGAGGCTGGGCCGGTCGGTGCCGGCCACCGCGCCGACCGCCTGGATCATCGCGCTCTCCCGCTCCTCGCTCATCCGGGGCAGCAGCAGCCGGAGCGTCTCGGTGGCCATCGTCCGCTTCTCGGCGAGGTCCATCCCGAAGGAGAACGGGTCAAGCAGCCCCGGCGCGGCCGAGTTCAGCGGAAGGACCCGGGCCTTTCTGCCCTGCATTTTGAGGTACTCGACCAGCGACTCGGCGTCGCCCTTGGGGTCGATCACCGCCACCGTGGCCCCGCGCAGCGCGAGCTGGTAGATCAGCAGCATGGCCAGCGTCGTCTTCCCGGCGCCCGGCTCGCCGGTGACGGCGACCGCGGTGGGCCGGTTGCGGGCCGCGGCGAGCAGCGGGTCGAAGTGCACGATGGACCGCGCCCGGCCCAGCGTCTCGCCGATGTAAGGCCCGACCCAGCCGACGCTCCCGTCGAGGCGGTCACCGAGCTCCACGGTCGCCGTCGGCATGCCCCCGGCGATGGTGTAAAGCGGCTGGCGCTGCACGTAGGAGTTCAGCCGGATCCGCTCGCCGGGCAGCGACTCGCACAGCAGCGAGAACTGGTCGCCGGTGGAGTTGACCACGTCGACGCCGATGTCCCGGTAGTGCTCGACCAGCGCCTCCACCCGGCGGACGCACAGGTCTTTGGTCGGCGCGGTCACGATCAGCCGGTGCCAGCCGTAGACGAAGG
>DASRFJ010000070.1:0-3063 GCA_035651595.1 Streptosporangiaceae bacterium
CGAGACGACATTGGCCCCGCGATGGCCCGGCCTGCTCGTGAGCTCGCGGACGAACACCGCCACATGCGCCCGGTTCGCGGTGACCGGGTCCACGCCTTCTCGCTCACACACCTGCAGATACTCGGCCAGGCCCCGGGCATAGGCATCAATCGTCCGCGGTGCCCGCCCCAGATCGACCCAGATGCGCAGCCACCCGGCCGCCAGCTCATGCCGCCCAAGGACGGGCCATTTCTCCTCAAGTACGACCGACAACGACGCTCCTCAGCTACCGGCGAGACCGTACCGGACAAGATCGTCCGGAAACTCTGATTCCAAGTAACTGATAGGCAGACGGTTTATGGCCTGTTCCGCCGCTGGCAGCGCGACGGGACCTGGCGCAAGATCCTGACCGCCCTGCAAGGCCGCGCCGATGTGGCCGGGCTGATCACCTGGGACGTCTCGGTGGACTCCACGGTGGCGCGGGCGCACCAGCACGCGGCCGGCGCGCGCAGGCGGGGCGATCTGCAGGCCGAACCGCCCGGCGGCGTCCAGGCAGAGCCGGATGATCACGGCCTGGGCCGCTCCCGCGGCGGGCTGACCACCAAGGTCCACCTGGCTTGCGAGCAGGGCCAGAAACCCTTGTCGATCGTGATCACCGCGGGGCAGCGGGGCGACAGCCCGCAGTTCCAGGTCGTGCTCGGGCAGATCCGCGTCCCGCGGCCCGGCGGCGGGCGGCCGCGGACCCGGCCGGACCGGGTACTGGCCGATAAGGCCTACAGCTCCCGCGCCAACCGCGCATGCCTGCGCAAGCGCGGGATCCGGTGCACCATCCCGGAGAAGGCCGACCAGGTCCGCCACCGCAAGGCCAGGGGCCGCGCCGGCGGCCGGCCGCCGGCCTTCGACCCGGAACTGTACAAACGGCGCCACGCCGTGGAATGCGGCATCAGCCGACTCAAACGCAACCGCGCCGTCGCCACCCGCTACGACAAGCTCGCCGTCCGCTACGAGGCAACCGTCTGCATCGCCGCGATCAACGAATGGCTCTTACCCACTTATGAAACACGCCCTAAGTCGCTCGCTGGCGAGCATCTCGGTAAACGCGTGTCCCGCTGGAATCAAGGATCTCGTGTGTTAGCATCTCCCACAGGACTTCGCGCTTGTAAGGCGGGTGCTCTACCGCTGAGCTATGCGCCCTGGCGTCCCGGCCCGCGCGTCGCGGCCGGAACCCCAGCTAGCGTACCGGTTCCGGGTAGGTTAGCCCACCGGGCGCCGCCGTGCCAGCGTGGATTCCTGTCAAGCATCTCGGTGCTCGGTCGCTCGTCTTGACGATGGTCAGCGCCACCAAGAGCGCCCAGCGCCAGGCCACCGGCCGACCGCTGCGTAGCCTACTACGCAGCCAGCTGCGTTGCCCGCTCGCCGCGTGCGCCCGGGTGCCTGCCAGCCGACCGGTCATGGCAGTCCCGGGACCGGTCATCTCCGCGCGGTGAGTCAGCTAAACGTCGCCGCCCCAGTCCTGCCGCTCTTGCACTCGCTGCTCGCCAGCAGGCGTGCCCCGGATGTCCGTGCGCGTGGTGGTACGCCGCCGCGAGCTCATGACGATCAGGACGACGCTCAAGACGGCGAGAACGATCCCCACCACAAGCATGATGTCGCCGACTTTGTGAATGTTGAACCCGCTGGTCGTAACGGTTACCGCGAACCGCAAGATGGCACCGATGACTATGAGCACAACGGCGAGCCCCAGCAGCCCGCCACCAGTATTTCTGCTGTACATGGCCAACAACACTGCCCGCCGAAGCTCCGCCGAAACACCAGCTCGCCGCCGCGACCTCGCGAACCGCGATGCGCCGGGTATCAAACCAGGTGCGTAGAGGGGATAACTCAGGGTAACTAACGGGGCGGGAAGCCGCCCGAGACAGGGGAAGTGCGCGTGATTCGATCGCAGAGAGTAACAAGGCGAGCCGGCTGCCAGACACCGGTCCTGGGCGCAAGCGGACGCGCAGCGGCGCGCCGGGGCGAGATGATCTGCCCGCCGGCGATGGCCCCGGTGTCCTCGAAGACGATCACGCCGTTGCACAGCAATGACCAGCCCTGCTCCGGATGCGCGGCTATCACGATCGCCGCGAGGCGGTCCGTCTCGGTAGCTGCCGGGCAGGCCGGCTGATGCGCGCACCGCGGCACCGGGACGGCCGGCACACGCTGCGCGGCTGTCACATGGCGGTTCCCCATCCCCGGGAGCGGACTGCGACCGGCGGCAGGCGGCCTGTTCGTCTGCGGCGTCCAGGCGAGCGCGGACGATCTCGAGCCGGCTGGCGAGGCTGAGCTGCCGGGCCCGGCCGGCATCGCGGGCGTTGCCCATCTCCCGGTGGGTGATCATCAATGCGGTGGCGGGCATGATTCCTCCTTCGTTCCGGTGGTGAGGCGTGCGGTGCAGGCGTCGATGCCGGCCGCGGTCAGTTCCTCGGTGACGCGCAGCCACCCCTCTTCGTAGACGACCCACCAGGCGTCCTGATACCGGGTCAGCCAGGACAAGGCGGCGGCCGTCGCTGACTGACTCCGGTTCAGCCTGGGCCTGGAGCGTGTCCGCGGGTCTTCCGTGGTCGCCGAGCAGGGCGCGGCATGCGTCGAGTGCCTCGGCGGGCCCGACCGGCATCCGGGCGAGCCGCTGCGCGTAGCTGGTGTCCGGGCCCGTGGTGCCCGAGGCGGTGGCCTGGAGCCGGGCGCGGTACGTGAGAACCTCGCCGCGATGACCAGTAACTTTTTTTCTCGTTTGCCCTGGCCACGGCGGCTTGCCAGTACTGCTGAGGTCTTTGCTAGGTGATTTTGATATTCGCCGAATGGGATCGCACCGCGGACTGGCGGTAGGACCGGGCAGCGGCTGATCAGCCTGCGCCAGGTAGGCAGACGAGTATCTCGCCCGCCTCCTCACGTGTCTCGAACGCGGGCTGCGGTGCGGTGGCCGGGCCGTGCACCACCGAGCCGTCCGATACCCGGAACACACTGCCGTGCCACGGACAGGTCAGGCAGCCGTCCGATAGCTCTCCATCGGCCAGGGGACCGGACATGTGGCTGCACCGGCCGGCG
>DASRFJ010000071.1:0-32501 GCA_035651595.1 Streptosporangiaceae bacterium
CCGCGCCCCCACCCCCCGGGTCCCAGCCCTCGACCGCGCCCCAGCCCCCTGCATTCCCGCCCCACGTCGCACCCCCGTCCTCCGCCGCACTCGCGTCCCCCGCGTCCCCCGCGCCCCCCGCGTCCCCCGCGCCCCCCGCGCCCGCGCAGCCCGTCGGGGCATCCACCGCCTCATACGCCACCACTGCAACTTCGGCATCGGCAACCCCAGTATTCATTCCCACCACTCAGGGCACGTGGAGCGCGGTGGTCGCGGCAGATCGCGTGTACTACGACCAGATGCAGGCCCTCAGCGGTGACGATGGCTCGGACATCGCGTTTCCCGCGTACTGCCCGGAGCGCCGTTTCGTGCTCACCGGCACCGAGATGCGCATCGGCCGCCGGAGTCCGTCCCGCGGCCTGGATCCGGAGATCGACCTGACCGGACCGCCCACCGACCCCGGCATCAGCCGGCTGCACGCCGTCCTGATGGCGACGCCGGATGGCTGGGCGGTGCTGGATCCCGGCTCGGCCAACGGCACGCAAGTCAACGGCACCGATATCCCCACCGGTCATCAGGTCTCGCTGCACGACGGCGACCGCATCAGCCTCGGCGCGTGGACCACCATCACCATCCACACCACCTGACCCAGCCGCCACGCTTTCTCTGCCAGAAAAGTGCTATATGTAAGAAAAGGCGCCGTATCTGGCGCCTTTTCTGCCACAGAGCCCTTTTTTAACACGGTAACTATCTCTCTGGCCTCATCGATCACACCGGCCACCTCGACAGCCCTCTGCGTCCGGCCATCCCTACGCGACAAGCGCCAAGACCCCTCTGGTGGGGTCGTTGCGGCGGCGTGCTCCGTTGCTGCCGCGGCCGGCAGGCCCCCCGACGGGCGACTTATCCGGATTTGCGACGCCGGGCGGGGCCGCGACAGCCGGGCAGTGCCGCAGCGCGAGGCCGGGGCCGCAGCGAGGCCGGGGCCGCAGCGCGAGAGGCCGGGACGCGGCACGGCACCGCCGCGGGGCCATGATCCGGAGACGCAGGTTAGCGGTATTCGGCGACGCGTCGCCATGCGCCAGCCACGGTAAGCCCGGCAATCGCGGTCGCCGCGACCGCGGGGATGACGGCGTCCCACCCGTTGTCGATGTTGTCGCCGTCGTGGACAGCGGCGGTGAACGCGGTTTCGTTGATGGCGATCACGTCGCCGAGAGCGGTGGTCAAGTTGCTGAATGCCCACCCCAACTGACCGGGACTGGTTCCGACGTCGAACGCGATCGCCTGGTCGAGGTTGCTTACCGCCATCACGCGCAGTCGCTCATCGTCGCGTTCGTAGACCTGATACGCAAGCAGCGCCCTGGTGGCGGCGGCGCGCTCACCCGGGAATGTGATGTTGCGGAATTCAGCGCCCAGATCACCGCCGAAGGGCACGTCGGTGTAGTCCGACTGGTAGGCGTCGACATCTGCGGTGAGTGCCGTGTCGTAGCCGAAGAAACTCGCGCTCCCGACGTCGACGAACTGCTGCGCGTTGGTCAGGAAGTCATCTTGATACTGCGTGGCGCGTGCCGGGTCTGCCAGGTACCAGCTCTCGTCGGCGTTCGCATGGTAGCTGACCGCGCGAGCATCGGTGAGCGCGATGATCGAGTCGAGCGCATCTTGCTTCGCAAGCGTCAGATGATCTTCCTGGCCGCCGAGCAGTACCGCGCCGCCGATGGCCAGCCCGGCCGTCACCAGGGTCGCCGCCGCGAGCGCTGGGTGACCAGCCGCCGATAGCGACGCGCGAGGAACACCTGGGTAACGCCCAGGGCGCCGAGGGTCACGAGCCCGAGCACGATGGCAGACGGCCTGCCATTGGTATCGTTGCCGCGTGCGTTCATCGTGAGGGCTTCGGCGGCTAGGGCCTCGTACCGGCCGAGGGCGTCGAGGACCTGAGCGATCGCCTGCTGCGCCCGCGGGTTGGCCGCGGCGGTGACCGTCACCTGCTGGAGGTCATGTTCGGCATGCTGCCGGTCGGCCGCGTAGCTGGTGAGGTCCTGCTGGTCCGCGGCAAGCGTGGGGTCGTTGCTGGTCAGCAGCACGTTCGCGACCTGGCCGTCCATGTCCGTGAGCGCGAAGTACAGCCCGGTACTTTCCTCGACCAGCGGTGCGTCCTGGTTTGCGATCGACGTGAACCCGCTGCCAACCTTGGCGTACGTGAGCGCGGTCAGCGCGCCGAGGCCAGCCGCCAGCAGCACGATGGCCGCCACCGCGGCGCCAACCCGGCGCGGGGTCGTGCCAGAGTGCCGCGATCTCCGGGCGGCCCGGATATGTACCCCAGCATGGCGTCCCCCGGTTATGGCCCCAGCCATCCGACCTCATCACCCCGAGTCGGTGCGGCGATACCGCACGTCTGCGTAGAAAAGTACCCCCGCGAGATCCTTCGCGCACGACGCCCGTCGTTAGGATCCTGTTAGCGTTTCCGGCCTGATTTACCGCGCTTTGCGTCGCTGCGCCATCAGCGGCAGCCGGGCCGAGAAGTTCAGCCACAGTGCGTGAACCAGCCCGACCGGCCACACCAGCACGAAACCCGCCAGGCCCACCTTTTCCTGCCAGCTCGTCGGGCCGGTCCCGTTGCCTGGCGAGACCGCGACCAGAATGAATCCGCCGACGCCGACCACGAAGTAGACCGCTGCCGCGACCAGCCAGGTCAGGCGCCGGTGCACCGCGGCCACATAGCCGAACGAGAGCCATGCGCCGAACCCGCCGAGCAGCAGCGTCGGCAGTATCCACAAGCTGTGCCACACCCGCCAGGCCATCCCGCCAGAACCCATCCCGCCCGGACCCGTCCCGCCCGGACCCGTCCCGCCCGGACCCGTTCCACGCGAGGCCGCGCCATCGGCGGCGCGCGCCCGCGCCATCGGCAGGGGCATCGCCGCGGGAGCTGGAGCCGCGGCGCCCGCACGCCCATCCGCCATCCGGGCCAGCACCAGCGCGTAGCGTCGCACGGCGGCCGCGTCCGCGCTGGCCGGGTCGATGTCGCCGAGCGTCCCGGCCGTCCCCGCGAAGGCCAGCAGCCGGTCGCACACCTCCTGCGCGCCCGAAGGCCGCCATGAAGCGTCCTTCGCGAGCAGCTGCCAGACCAGCTGCGTCAGCGGTACCGGAACATCGGTTCGCGCCAGTGCCGTCGGTGCTTGCTCCAGGTGCATCCGGATCAGCGCGGCCGGCGACGTCGCGGAGAACACCGGCGACCCGGACAGCATCTCGTACAGCAGGCAGCCGAGCGCGTACAGATCCGACGCCGGCGTGGCCGGGTGGTCCTGCAGCTGCTCCGGCGCCATGTAGGCCGGCGTGCCCAACGCCACGCCGGTGCTGGTGATCCGCTGGCTCACGATGCCCGCGACGCCGAAGTCAAGGATCTTCGCGGTCCCGTCGCCCGCGACCATCACGTTCGCCGGCTTGATGTCCCGGTGCACAACGCCACGCGCGTGCGCGCCGGCCAGCACGGCGCCAACCTGCGCCCCGATGGCGGCGGCCCACGGTACCGGCAGCGGCCCCTGCTCCGCGATCAGGTCGGCGACGGTGACGCCCGAGACGAGCTCCATCACCAGGTACATGCCACCGTCGTACTCACCGGCGTCGTAGATCGTCGGCACGCCCGGGTGCGACAGCCCAGCCGTCACGGCGGCCTCACGGGTGAACCGCCGTATCCCATCCTCGGGCGCCGGGCTCCCCGTCAGCGCCTGATGCGTCAGCAGCTTCACCGCGACCGGACGGCCCAGCCGCTCGTCCTGCGCCTCCCAGACCTGGCCCATGCCGCCGCGGCCCAGCGGACTCACCAGCCGGTAGCGGTCGGCGAGGTACGTATCCTGCCCCACCGTCCGCCTCCTCACAGCGGCAGCCTGTCAGGGAGACTCTAGCGGGTTTTCTGGTGGTTTAAGGGTGCCTCCGGACACCCCGTCCGCGAGCAGCTGGGCGAGCTCTGTCCCGGCGGCCGCGGCGGCCCGGACAGCCGTCCGCAGCTCTTCGACCTGCCGGAACGCCACGCCGTAGGCGCGCTGCTCCGCGACCGGCAGCCGCGGCACGCGTGCCCGCGGCACGTCGGATCGCCCCACGCTGCCCGTCTGCGCCAGCGACACCCGCGCGTTTTCCGTGCTGCGGAGTACTCCGGCGAGAAAGTGCGCGTCGAGCTGGTCCGGATCCGGCCGCAGCAGGGTCAGCCCTGGGGCCACGATCGCGCCGTGCTCGGCCGTGACCGCCGCAACGAACCGGCCGCCGTCCGCGGCCACCACCACGTCGCCGCGGTGGGTCGTGACCAAGTGCGCTTCGCGTCTGCCCCGTCCGGACGCGGCGCGGTTCTCGAGCACGTCCTCGCTGGTCAGCACCGGGTCATCGCCGCTGCCAACGTCGCCCCGCACCGGAGCCTGGTGCACCGACAGGTACCCGACCCGGGCCAGCTCGGCGATCGTCACCGCCTCGCGGGGGAGTGCCGCCGCGCGCAGCTCGGGGGCCAGCGTCATCGCCGATCCGAGCATCGCGGACAGCCGCTCCCGGCCGGCGGCGAATCGTTCGGCCGTCCGTTCCGGGGCCGGCGCCGAGATGTGCCGACCCGGCGTGACATCTACCTCGTCGTCTAGCAAATCGATGACGGCTACCGCCCGTGCGACGCCCGGCTCGTCCAGTTCGGGCTCGGTGCCGAATCGCCGCCACGCGCCGGTCACCGTCTCGGGATCGTCCGCGACGACCATCAGCACGCTGGCCGGGACGTGCGCGGATGGCCGCCGGAGCAGCCACAGGTGCTGCGTCGCGGACAGCGCGATCACGGCCCGGAGCGCCCCCCGGCGCAGCAGCTGGGCGCGGATTCGTCGCCCGGGCCGCCGGCCGGCCGCCGCCGCCGGCACCACGGCGGCGGCCAGCCCGGACTGCGACAGGTGCGCGAGCATATGCTGCACCCAGGCCAGCTCTGGCTCCAGCCGCGGCGGCACGCCGAACTCCCATCGCGGGTCGCTTGGGTCCGCGTCGGGCGTCCCGGCCCGCTTCCCCGCGGCCAGATTTGTCAGAACGACATCGGCTGTGACCTCCGGGAACCCGTCACGCAGCATGGCGTCGCCGGCGTGAACGGTCACCTCTGAGCCGGGCGGGTGCGCCAGCCGCAGCCGCACCGCGGCAAGCCGGGCCGCGTCTGGCGCCGCGTCTTGCCCGGACAGCTGGCGAGCGCCGTTGCCGAGAGCCGCGAGCAGCAGCTCGCCCGTGCCGCATGCCGGATCGAGCGCGCTGACCGCGCGGCCGGTGAGCGCGACGATCAGGTCCGCGAGCTCGGGGGGCGTCGTCACCGCGCCGCGCCCTTGTGTCTCGTGGAGGCGTGCGAGCAGCACCTCGAACGCGTCGGCGGGCCCGAGCGCCACCGCGAGGGCCGCCACGGCCGGCGAGCCGCCGTGCGCCCCGAGTTCCGCCGAAGCCGCGAGCAGCTCACCGGCGTCGGCGAGCGTGGCCGCCAGGCGCAGGTCGTCCCCGGCCCGCGCGCGCAGCTCCTGCCAGGCACGCTCGGCCAGCGGGACCTCAAGCAGCTTGCCCTGGATACGCAGCCACGCCTCGACCTCGGTCAGCGCGAACAGCGGCACCGCCGGCGTGCCGCCGGCCGGACGCGGGAAGTCGGTGTACCGCCGCCGCCAGTTGCTCACGGCGGATCTGCCCACGTCAGCCAGCCGCGCAATGTCAGCGGCGTTCACGAGGGTGTTGTCTTGCACGCGTGAAACACTATCGCAAGCCATGATGAAGATCCACAATCATTTCGCTTGTGTATCGAGTTCACAAGTGCTTTGATGTACGCGAATCGACACGACATAACAGGAGAACCCCAATGGCTCTGATCCAGAAGGCTGCGGCGATCGCTGTCGCGGGCGTGTTGCCGCTGTTTGCCGCGGCGTGCTCTGCATCGTCAGGCTCTAGTGCCGCGTCTGGTGCCGGGTCGCCGGCGTCAGCGACAGTGGCGGCAACATCGGCGTCATCCTCAGCGGACGCTTCGTCCGCCGGCTCGGGCAGCGGCCCGCTCGCGTCGCTGAGCGCGCAGCAGATCGCGAGCAAGGCGACCGCCGACTTCAAGGCGGCGTCCTCGGTGCACGCGGTCGGAACGATCAGCGGCGAGAAGATCGACCTGACGATCGCGCACGGCAAGTGCGCGGGGACGATCGGGACGTCCGCCGGGCCACTGAAGCTGATCCAGATCGGCCACGTCCTGTGGATTAGCGCTGGCGGTTCCAGTCAGTACCTGAAGACGTCGGCGGGCAACTCGCAGTACGAGGGGATGGTCGGGTTCTGCACCCTCGCGGCGATCGCACAGGACTTCAGCGTGGCGGGAGCGGCCCTCGTCAAGGGTCCGGTCACCGAGATCGCCGGCCAGCAGGCGATCACGCTCACGCTGCAGGGGGCAACCGACAAGTCGTACGTGTCCGACACCGGCACCCCCGAGTACCTGCGCACCGATCAGTCCGGCGTGGATCTGGACTTCTCCCGCTACAACGCGCGGGTCTCCATCACCGCCCCGCCGGCCAGCGATGTCATCGGCGGTTAGCGCACGCGCTGCGGTCACCGGATCGGACAGGGGCTGTGCGAGGAGGTCCGGAATCCCGGACTTTCTCGCACACGGTACTGACGCACGGGTGCCCCGGGTGGGACTCGAACCCACACTGTGCGGCTTTTGAGACCGCCCTCTCTGCCGAATTGGAGTACCGGGGCCTATCCCGGCCTTGGCGGTTGCACCGCGCTCGCCGGAGGGTGGCACGGTGACAATCTACCTGCTGGCGGTAGGCTCGTGCGCGTGAGTGGAGATCCGTTGCGCGTAGTTATCGCGGAAGATGAGGCGCTGATCCGGCTCGACCTCAAGGAGATGCTCGAGGAGGAGGGCTACTCAGTCGTGGCCGAGGCGGGGGACGGGGAGACCGCCGTGGAGCGGGTGCTGGAGCTGCGGCCGGATCTGGCCATCCTGGACATCAAGATGCCCGTGCTCGACGGCATCTCCGCGGCGGAGCGGATAGCGGCTGAGCGGGTCGCGCCGGTGGTGATCCTTACCGCCTTCTCGCAGCGCGAGCTCGTGGAGCGGGCCCGCGACGCGGGGGCGATGGCGTACCTGGTCAAGCCGTTCACGAAGGCGGACCTGGTGCCGGCCATCGAGATGGCGGTGAGCCGGTTCGCCGAGATCAGGGCGCTCGACACGGAGGTGGGCACGCTGCGCGATCGGCTTGAGGTGCGCAAGCTGCTCGACCGGGCCAAGGGTCTGCTCCAGTCCGATTACGCGATGAGCGAGCCGGCCGCGTTCCGCTGGATACAGAAGACGTCCATGGACCGCCGCCTGACGATGCGCGCCGTCGCCGAGGCGATCCTCGAGGGCAGCATGCGCGTGCCCGCGGACACCAAACAGCCCTGAAGCCGCAGGTCACGTACTTAGGCAGGAACCCGGGGAGCCGTTGGTGCCGTGTCCGCCTTCCCCGGCCGACACGTTGTCTACTTGAACCCCCCGGGCCTGCCGACACAACGTTAGCGACCCTGCCGGGTGTGGCGCAAAAGGAGGTTGTCCTGCTGGTGTGCCGAAGATCGGCTACTGATCACGCTCTGTTCACTTAACCGATCATTGCGGCGACGCGCCAGGCACCCGGTCGCGGATCAGGCAGCTCAGCCGGGACGTACACACGCGCCGGCCCGCCTCGTCGGTGATGACGATCTCGAACGTAGCCATCGTGCGGCCGCCGTGTGCCAGTGTCGCCACACCCGTTACCAGCCCGTCACGCGCGCCGCGATGATGCGTGGCGCTGATCTCGATGCCGACGACGACCTTGTCCAGTCCGGCATGCAGCGCCGAGCCGAGCGAGCCGATTGTCTCCGCGAGCACGCACGACGCGCCGCCGTGCAGCAGCCCGTATGGCTGCGTGTTGCCGGCAACCGGCATCGTCGCCTCGACGCGCACCGGGGACGCCGACACGATCCTGATCCCCATCTGCCCGGCGAGCGTGTCCGGCGCCGTCGTCCTCGCCGCGATCAGCTCCAGCGTCTCTTGGTCCACTCCGGTACCTCCGTCGTCCAGGCAAGCTTCCCACGCCGCGCACCAGCGTCCGTCGTAAGGCGACCCGAAAATGATTGCGGACACTTACCCCCTCCAACTGGATCCTGCTGCCGAATTGCATGCGCGTGCCGTGCCGGTCGCCGGCAGGCCGTCGGGCCGCCGGGCCTGGCCACGTGCCGCCTGTGCCTGGAGTGCAGTGTGCGGCAGCTGGGATAGGAGCGCACTGGCAGTGCCGCCGGCAACGTGGAAGATTTCCCCTTTGTGGAGGATCGACCCCCGTGGACAAGGGTCCCGTTACCACGTAGGGGAAATCCGCCACGTTAACCGACGCGATCGAGCCTGGCGTAGACCCACGGGCGACCAGCAATCCGGGCAAGCCTCGGAACAAGCCAGTAGGATCCGAACTAGGAGGGTGTAACTGTCCGCAATCATCAGGCCCGCCTAGCGGTGCACCTGATATAAGCCGATATATCCGGTTTGCGGCGTGCGATGCCGTCGCCGCGGCTCGGAGCCACGCCAGCGCCCGCGCCGCGCCAAGCCCGCGCCGCGCCAAGCCCGCGGTACGCCGCGGGCGCGGGGGCAGCGGCGGGGGCGGGGACGGCGGCGGGGGCGGGTCCCGCGTGTGCTGGGGATATGTCACACGTCCGCAAACTTTGGGGACGCGATTTTGTTAATTCTGCGTGACTTTGACGTTGTTAGCGCTCACAATCAGAGTTCGGAACTTGCGGAGCGGACCCAAGGTCCCCCAATGAAGGGAGCGCATTGTGCGCGTGAACGGGAGAAAGTTGCGCCTACGGCCGGCGACAGCGGGGCTCGTGGCCGCGATCGCGCTGGCGGGTGGCGGCGCAATCGCGGCAACGGCGACGTCGGCGGCCGCCGCGGGCACCAAGGCCACCCATGCGAGCGCACATCACGGCCAGCTGAGCCTCACCAAGCAGTTCTTCGGCAACGCGGTCGAGCCGTACACCGGCAAGTCGACCGCCGTCTTCCGGTACACCCTCACCAACGCGAACGGCATGAGCGTGCAGATCCTGACCTACGGCGGGATCATCCAGACCATCAACGTGCCGGACAAGCACGGCAAGACGGCTGACGTCGTGCTCGGGTTCCCGACCCTGGCCGACTACGTCGCCAAGGTGAGCCCGCCCGTGATCGCCAACGGCGGCCCGTACTTCGGCGAGCTGATCGGCCGGTACGGCAACCGGATCGCCAAGGGCACGTTTACCCTCAACCAGCCGGGCGTCGGCCCCGTCACCTACACGCTGCCGCTCAACAACGGGGTGAACGCCCTGCACGGCGGACTCGTCGGCTTCGGTAACCACATCTGGGCCGACCAGGCGGTAAAGACCAGCACCGAGGTCGGTGTCCAGCTCACCCTCGTCAGCCCGAACGGCGACGAGAGCCACCCGGCCGGTTCGCCAGGCTGCCCGAACGGCTGCACTGGTTACCCCGCGCAGCTCAAGACCGTCGTCACGTACACCCTGAACAACAACAACCAGATCGGCATCCACTACGCGGCGACGGACCAGTCGCCGAACCTCAACACGGTGCTGAACCTGACCAACCACAGCTACTTCAACCTGGCTGGCGAGGGTTCAGGCAGCGCCGCGAACCAGGTCATCCGCATCAACGCCAACCGCTTCACCCCCACCGACTCGACGCTGATCCCGACCGGTGCCGAGCCGTCGGTCGTCGGCACGCCGTTCGACTTCACGCACCCGCGGACGATCGCGTCGGCGATCGAGGACTGCACCGGCGGCCCGAACTCTCTCGGCTGCCAGCAGTTGCTGTTCGCCCAGGGCCTGGACCACAACTGGGTGCTCAACAGCACCGGTCCGAAGCTCGACGGCCTGAACCTGGCCGCTACCGCACGTGACCCGCGCAGCGGCCGTCAGCTGACCGTCTGGACCGACCAGCCCGGCGTGCAGTTCTACACCAGCAACTTCCTCAACGGCACCCTCGTGGGCACCTCCGGCCACATCTACCGGCAGACCCAGGCCTACACGTTCGAGACCCAGCACTTCCCGGACTCGCCGAACCAGAAGAACTTCCCGTCCACTGAACTGGACGCGGGCAAGACCTTCACGTCCACGACTATCTTCGCGTTCAACTAGCAAGCACCACTCGCCCCGGCCCGCCTCGTGCGACTCGCACGCGGCGGACCGGGGCACCTTCGTCGTTCAGCCAATAGGATCTTGACCTATGGAACGGCTGCTGCTGCTTGATGGTCACTCTTTGTCGTATCGTGCGTTCTTTGCGCTCCCGCAGGAGAACTTTTCCACGTCGACCGGGCAGACCACCAATGCGGTGTACGGGTTCACCGCGATGCTGATCAACGTGCTGCGGGACGAGAAACCGACGCACGTGGCGGTGGCCTTCGACCGGTCCGAGCCGACCTTCAGGCACGAGCAGTACGCGGAGTACAAGGCTGGCCGCAGCAAGGCGCCGGATGAGTTCCGCAGCCAGATCAGCCTGATCTTCGAGGTGCTCGACGTGCTCGGCATCAGCCGCCTGTCGGTGCCCGGCTACGAGGCGGACGACATCATCGCCACGCTCGCCACCCAAGCCGAGGCCGAAGGCATGGAGGTCCTGGTCGTCACCGGTGACCGGGACACGTTCCAGCTCATCGACGACAAGGTCACCGTGCTCTACAACAGCCGCGGCGTGTCCGACATGAAGCGGTACGATCCGGCGAGCCTGTTCGAGAAGTACGGCCTGACCCCGGAGCAGTACCCGGACTTCGCCGCGCTGCGCGGGGACAACAGCGATAATCTGCCCGGCATCCCCGGCGTGGGGGAGAAGACCGCGACCAAGTGGATCACCGAGTTCGGGTCGCTCGAACAGCTGGTGAACCGCGTCGACGAGGTGAAGGGCAAGGCCGGCGACGCGCTGCGGGAGCACCTCGGCAGCGTCATGCAGAACCGGCGGCTCACCGCGCTGATCCGGGACATGCCGCTCGACGTCGGCCCCCGCGAGCTGGCGCCGGAGCCGTGGGACCGCGACCGGATCCACCAGCTGTTCGACACGCTCCAGTTCCGCGTGCTGCGCGAGCGCCTCTACCAGACCCTGCCGCACGGGATCGCGGCGCACGCGGCCGGCGACACCGGCCCCGCGCCTGCCGTGGCCCCGACCCCGGAAAAACCGGGGTTCGATGTGGTGTCCGCCCTGCTCCAGACCGGCGAGGTCGGCGAATGGCTGGCCGCTCACGAATCGGCAGAACGAGCCGGGGTTTCACTGACCGGAACCTGGGGGCGCGGCACGGGGAACGTGACCGGGCTGGCCATCGCCGCTTCGGACGGACATGGTGCTTTCATCGACCCCACGCAGCTTTCACCCGCCGACGAGCAGGCACTGGCCGCGTGGCTGGCCGACCCGGACAGGCCGAAGGTGCTGCACGACGCCAAGGGCCCGATGCACGCGCTGCTCGCCCGCGGATTCGCGATGGCGGGGCTGGCGTGCGACACCGCGCTCGCCGCGTATCTGGCTCTACCTGGTCAGCTGACCTTCGATCTGGGCGACCTGGTGCTGCGCTACCTGGGCAAGGAGCTGGCGCCGCCGGCCGAAGAGGGGCAGCTCACCCTCGACGGTTCGGGGGAGCGGGACGCCGCGCTCTCGCTCGTGCTGCGGGCGCAGGCGACGCTGGAGCTGGCGACCGCTCTCGAGGAAGACCTTGGCCGTCGCGGTGGCGCCGATCTGCTGCGCGACCTGGAGCTGCCGCTGGTCACCGTGCTCGCGAAGATGGAGCGGGTGGGCATCGCGGCGGACGTGGACCACTTCGCGGCGATGTCCGCCGAGCTGCATGGCGAGGTGAAGGCCGCCGAGCAGGCCGCGTATTCGGTGACCGGGCACGAGTTCAACCTCGGCTCGCCGAAACAGCTCCAGGAGGTCCTGTTCAACGAGCTCGGGCTGCCGAAGACCAAGCGGATCAAAACCGGGTACACCACCGACTCCGAGGCGCTGACCTCGCTGCTTGCCTCGACCGGGCACCCGGTGCTCGAGCACCTGATGCGGTGGCGGGACGTGGCGAAGCTGAAGTCAATCGTGGACTCGCTGATCCCGATGGCGGACGCCGACTCGCGGATCCACACCACCTACAACCAGACGGTCGCGGCGACCGGCCGGCTGTCCTCGACGGACCCGAACCTGCAGAACATCCCGATCCGCACCGAGCTGGGACGCCGGATCCGGGAAGGGTTCGTGGTCGGCAACGGCTACGAGTGCCTGCTGACCGCGGACTACAGCCAGATCGAGCTGCGGATCATGGCGCACCTGTCCGAGGACGCGTCGCTGATCGCCGCGTTCGAGTCCGGGCACGACTTTCACGCGGCGACCGCGTCCCGGGTGTTCGGCCTGCCGCCGGAGGACATCGGTCCCGAGCTGCGGTCCAAGATCAAGGCGATGAACTACGGGCTGGCCTACGGGCTGTCCGCGTACGGGCTGTCCCAGCAGCTGCGGGTCTCGACCGACGAGGCGAGCGGGCTGATGGAGGAGTACTTCAAGGAGTTCGGCGGGATCAGGGACTACCTGAAGTCCGTGGTGGCGCGGGCCTCGCTGGAGGGGTACACCGAGACGATGATGGGCCGGCGGCGGTATCTGCCGGACCTGACTTCGGACAACCGGCAGCGTCGGCAGATGGCCGAGCGGATGGCGCTGAACGCGCCGATCCAGGGCTCGGCCGCCGACGTGATCAAGGTGGCCATGCTGGCCGTGGACCGAGGGCTTAGCGCGGCCGGGCTGCGGTCGCGGATGCTGCTCCAGGTGCACGACGAACTGATGATCGAAATCTGTGAGGGCGAGCGGTCCGAGGTGGAATCCCTGGTCAAGTCCGCCATGGCGGGCGCCGCGTCGCTGCGGGTGCCCTTGGAGGTGTCGGTGGGAACCGGGCGAAGCTGGGCCGAAGCGGCACACTGACCGTGCGTCGAGGCCAACACTGAGGCCGGATTGTAGCCAGTCTCAATTGACCCTCCGGCCAAGCTCTCATATTCTGAACGCTGCGCTATGTCGTCGTGCGCTCCATCGCGGTCACCTGACATCTCGTCACCTGGTCCTGTAGGGGTAGTGCGGGGATCAGCGCGTCCAATTTGCATCCTTGTCCGCATCCGGAGCCAACCTACACATGACGAGCAGCACGCAAGCCAACTCGACCCCCAAGGTGGCGGTCAACGACATCGGGTCCGAGGAAGCTTTCCTCGCCGCGATCGACGAGACCATCAAGTATTTCAACGACGGCGACATTGTCGAGGGGACCGTCGTCAAGGTCGATCGAGACGAGGTCTTGCTCGATATCGGCTACAAGACAGAAGGCGTTATCCCCTCTCGCGAGCTGTCGATCAAGCATGACGTCGACCCGCACGAGGTCGTCAAGACCGGCGAGCACATCGAGGCCCTTGTCCTGCAGAAGGAGGACAAGGAAGGGCGCCTGATCCTGTCCAAGAAGCGTGCGCAGTACGAGCGCGCGTGGGGCACGATCGAGAAGATCAAGGAAGAGGACGGCGTCGTCACCGGCACGGTGATCGAGGTGGTCAAGGGCGGCCTGATCCTGGACATCGGGCTGCGCGGCTTCCTGCCCGCGTCGCTGGTCGAGATGCGCCGGGTGCGTGACCTGCAGCCGTATGTCGGCCGGGAGATCGAAGCCAAGATCATCGAGCTGGACAAGAACCGCAACAACGTGGTGCTGTCCCGCCGTGCCTGGCTCGAGCAGACCCAGTCCGAGGTGCGCCACACGTTCCTGAACACGCTGACCAAGGGCCAGATCCGCAAGGGTGTCGTGTCCTCGATCGTGAACTTCGGCGCGTTCGTGGACCTGGGCGGCGTGGATGGCCTGGTGCACGTGTCCGAGCTGTCCTGGAAGCACATCGACCACCCGGGCGAGGTCGTCGAGGTGGGCCAGGAGGTCACCGTCGAGGTGCTGGACGTGGACATGGACCGCGAGCGGGTGTCCTTGTCGTTGAAGTCCACCCAGGAAGACCCGTGGCAGCAGTTCGCGCGGACGCACCAGATCGGGCAGGTCGTGCCCGGCCGCGTGACGAAGCTGGTGCCTTTCGGGGCTTTTGTCCGGGTCGAGGAGGGCATCGAGGGCCTGGTTCACATCTCCGAGCTGGCCGACCGCCACGTGGAGATCCCGGAGCAGGTCGTGCAGGTGGGCGACGAGATCTTCGTCAAGATCATCGACATCGACCTGGACCGGCGGCGGATCTCGCTGTCGCTGAAGCAGGCCAACGAGGGCACGATCGGCGAGGCTGTCGGCGAGGACTTCGACCCGACGCTGTACGGCATGCCGGCCTCCTACGACGAGCAGGGCAACTACCTGTACCCGGAGGGCTTCGACTCCGAGACCGGCGAGTGGCTGGACGGCTACGAGAAGCAGCGTGAGGAGTGGGAGCACCAGTACGCCGAGGCGCGTGCTCGCTTCGAGGCTCACCGCAAGCAGGTCGAGGAGTCCCGCAAGGCGGACGAGGAAGCGGCGATCGCCGCCGCGGCGTCCGGCGAGGGCGACGGCGAAGGATCCGCTTCCGGCGCCGGCCGCGGCGCTGGTCGCGGGCGCAGCGGCGGCAGGCCCGGCGGCCCCAGCGGGCCCGGCGGGCCGTCCGTGACGTCCAGCTCCAGCCCGGGCGCGGAGTCCGGCGGCACGCTGGCCTCGGACGAGGCGCTCGCCGCCTTGCGCGACAAGCTCTCTGGCAACCAGAACTAACACGCTCGTTTACGGTGGGCCGTACGGGACGATCTCACGTCCCGTACGGCCCACGGTCGTACACGCGCTCCCGCGTGGGCCTTGGGAGGGGTGCATGATGCGGGTGGGACTGACGGGAGGGATCGGCGCCGGGAAGAGCGAGGTGGCCCGGCGGCTGGCGGCGCTTGGCGCCGTGATCATCGACGCCGACGTGGCGGCGCGCGCGGTGGTGGCGCCGGGGACCGACGGCCTGGCACGCGTGGTCGCGGCGTTCGGGCCATCAGTGCGGCAGCCTGACGGCTCGCTGGACCGGGACGCGCTCGGCGAGATCGTCTTCGCGGATCCCGCTCGGCGGGCGGAGCTGAACGCCATCGTGCATCCGCTCGCCGGTGCCTGGATGCTCGCGGCCGAGGAAGCGGCGGTCACGGCCGGCGGCCCGGACATCGTCGTGGTCCACGACGTCCCGCTGCTCGCCGAGAACGGCCTCGCGGGGATGTACGACAAGGTCGTCGTCGTGGACGTGCCGACCGAGCTCCAGCTCGAGCGGCTGGTCCTCGACCGCGGCATGACATCGGCCGGCGCCCGCGCCCGGGTCGCCGCCCAGGCCACCAGGGAAGAGCGCCTCGCCGTCGCCGACCTCGTCATCGACAACTCGGGCACGCTCGCCGACCTGGACCAGCAAGTCGCCAAGGCCTGGGCCGAACTCCTGCCGTTACCCGATGCGGCGACTGTGGATGCGCCCGTCCTGGCCGTCTACGGGACCGTGCCCGTCCTAGCCGCCGACGGACCCTGCCTCAATAGCGGCTGGGGCTAGCGTGGATAATGTGGCTGGCGATGCGCCAGCGCACTGACCGCCTCTGTATCAATGTGGTGGATTGACCCATCGTGGTGAGTTAACCCTCGAAGACAGGGGTCCCGCTACCACAAAGGGGTATTCCTCCACGTTGTCCCGGGATTTATCCGCCGCCAGCGGGCACCGCGAGTGCCGCCCGCCAGCGCCGATCGCCGCGAGCCTCGCAAACCCCGGCTAGGAATGTCAGACCCCCGGCCTAGAGTTGGACTAGAGCCCGGAGGAGGTCCTTGCTGTGCGTCCCGTAACCGATCTGCAGCGTAGCGTCGCGCCGTTTACCGTCGTCACCGAGATGACCCCGGCCGGGGACCAGCCGCAGGCGATCGCGGACATCGCCGGCCGGGTCACCGCGGGGGAGAAGGACACGGTGCTGCTCGGCGCCACCGGCACCGGTAAGACCGCGTCCGTGGCGTGGATCGCGGAGCAGGTGCAGCGCCCGCTGCTGGTCATGCTGCCGAACAAGACGCTCGCCGCGCAGTTCGCCAACGAGCTGCGCGAGATGCTCCCGCGGAACGCGGTGGAGTACTTCGTCTCGTACTACGACTACTACCAGCCGGAAGCGTACATTCCGCAGACCGACACCTACATCGAGAAGGACTCCTCGCTCAACCAGGAGGTGGAGCGGCTCCGGCACTCGGCGACCAACTCGCTGCTCACCCGCCGGGACACGGTCGTGGTCGCGTCGGTGTCCTGCATCTACGGCCTGGGCACTCCGCAGGAGTACGTCGACCGGATGCTGACCCTCAAGCTCGGCGACACGATCGAGCGGGATCAGCTGCTGCGCAGGCTGGTCGGCATGCAGTACAACCGCAACGACCTGGCGTTCACCCGCGGCACGTTCCGGGTCCGCGGCGACACCATCGAGATCATCCCGATGTACGAGGAGCTGGCCGTCCGGATCGAGATGTTCGGCGACGAGATCGAGCGGCTGATGACGCTGCACCCGCTGACCGGCGAGGTGATCAGCGAGGACACCGAGCTGTACATCTTCCCGGCGTCGCACTACGTGGCGGGTCCGGAGCGGATGGAGCGCGCGATCCACGGGATCGAGGCCGAGCTGGCGGACCGCCTCGCCGAGCTGGAGAAGCAGGGCAAGCTGCTCGAGGCGCAGCGGCTGCGGATGCGCACGACCTACGACATCGAGATGATGCGCCAGGTCGGCAGCTGCTCCGGCATCGAGAACTACTCGCGGCACATCGACGGCCGCGAGCAGGGCAGCCCGCCGAACACCCTGCTGGACTACTTCCCGGAGGACTTCCTGCTGGTCATCGACGAGTCGCACGTCACCGTGCCGCAGATCGGTGCCATGTACGAAGGTGACGTAAGTCGCAAGCGGGTGCTCGTCGAGCACGGCTTCCGGCTGCCGAGCGCGATCGACAACCGGCCGCTGACCTGGGAAGAGTTCCTGGACCGGATCGGCCAGACGATCTACCTCTCGGCCACGCCCGGCCCGTACGAGCTGCAGCGCGTGCAGGGCGATGTCGTCGAGCAGGTGATCCGGCCCACCGGCCTGGTGGACCCGGAGATCGTGATCAAGCCGACCAAGGGCCAGATCGACGACCTGCTGCACGAGATCAGGGTGCGGGCCGAACGGGACGAGCGGGTGCTGGTCACCACGCTGACCAAGCGGATGGCCGAGGACCTGACCGACTACCTGCTGGAGAACGGCGTCCGCGCCCGGTACCTGCACAGCGAGGTGGACACGCTGCGCCGGGTCGAGCTGCTCCGCGAGCTGCGGGTCGGCGAGTACGACGTGCTGGTCGGCATCAACCTGCTCCGCGAGGGACTTGACCTGCCCGAAGTGTCGCTGGTCGCCATCCTCGACGCGGACAAGGAAGGCTTCCTGCGGTCGGGTACCTCGCTGATCCAGACGATCGGGCGTGCCGCGCGTAACGTGTCCGGCCAGGTGCACATGTACGCGGACCAGATGACGCCGTCGATGCAGAAGGCGATCGACGAGACCAACCGGCGCCGGGAGAAGCAGGTCGCCTACAACAAGGCGAACGGCGTGGATCCGCAGCCGCTGCGCAAGCGCATCGCTGACATCCTGGATCAGATCGTCCGCGAGGACGCGGACACCGAGCAGCTGATCGGCGGCGCGGGCCGGCAGCAGTCGCGCGGCAAGGCCCCGGTGCCCGGCCTGTCGTCGCGTGCCCGGGCCACCGCGGCGCAGGCCGCGGCCGCGCGGGCCGGTGCCGAGCTGAGCGAGGCGGCCAAGGGCGGCGGCGTCGCGCGAACCGAGCTGATCGGGCTGATCACCGAGCTCACCGAGCAGATGCACGCGGCCGCCGCCGAGCTGCAGTTCGAGGTGGCGGCGCGGATCCGCGACGAGATCAAGGACCTCAAGCACGAGCTGCGCGGCATGCAGGCAGCCGGCGTCTGATGGCCTATGCCATCGACGATGTGGTGGCTGAGGTATGCGCGGGCGTGAACGCGCGGTGGCGGGGGATCGATCCGCTGCTGCCGCGGCTGCCCGGCCACATCGAGGATGGTGCGGATTACCTGGTCGCCTGGGATCGCAACCGGCGGCCGGCCGGGTTCGCGGCTTACCGGCGAGCCTGGTCGCCGCAGGACAAGCTCGACCAGACGTGGGGGACCGCGACTAAGTTCGTCATGCGGCCGCGGATCGCCGGCCCGGACGTGCGGACCGCGCTCGACCAGCTGCTCACCCAGTGGCAGCGGGACGTGACCGGCCAGCCGGGGGCGCGCGATTACGACACCGCGGCCACGGTGAACTGGCCGTCCCGGGACACCGCCGGCATCCTGCCGCTGCTCAGCCACGGCCTGCAGCCCATGGCGGTGATCGCCGCCCGCCGCGGCGGCGTGCCCGCTGACCGTCCTGTCCCCGTGGATGGGCTGGTGATCCGCGAGGCTGGCCCGGCTGACCTGGCCGCGGTGACCGGCATGGAGATGGGCGTCATCCGCTATGACAGCCAGTTCGGCACCGCGATCGTGCGTCCCGCCACCGAGGCCTTGGTGCACGCGGAGGCGACGGCGGCCCTCACGAACCATCGCGGCTGGATCTGGCTGGCCGAACGCAACGGCAGGCCGGCCGGCCTGCTCGCCATCCAGCCGCCGCAAGAGGCTGGCTGGATTGCCGTGATGACCAGCGCGGCACCGGCCGCCTACCTGCAGACCCTGTTCGTCCGCCCGGACGAGCGCGGCGGCGGCGTTGGTGCCCGCCTGGTCAGGCGGGCCCATGAGGCCCTCGACGCGGCGGGGGTAGGCGTGACGATTCTGCATTACTCCCAGGTCAATCCGCTGTCCGGGCCGTTCTGGAACAGGATGGGGTACCGGCCGCTGTGGACAACGTGGGAATCCCGCCCGGCCGCCGCGCTGCGCTGATCTCCGCAATGTTCCACGGTGTTCCGCAACGGCTTGGCCAAAGACCGAAACTCTCGAGAGCGGCGCGCTAGCATGGATCGCGACATATCTGGAATGCTGAGGGGTGTCTCAGCGTTCGCTCCGGAAGTCTGGCTCAGGGGATGTTACGGCCGGGCTTATCCGGGAAGGTGCTGAAACGGGGACGGCGCCCTAGGGGGTAGGTAGCACGTGCTGGTTAGCCTCATCGCGGCGATCGTGGCCGCACTGCTCTACGGCGTCGCGTCGGTGATGCAGGCCATCGCCGTGCGCGCCGCCAGCACGCGCAAACCGGACGAAGTGGCTGGCGGCGGCGTCAAGGTCGACCCCGGCCTGGTGGTCCGGATGCTCGGTCAGTGGCGTTTCGTGGCCAGCATGGTGCTCGACACCCTGGGTTTCGTCGCTCAGTTGATCGCGTTGCAGCGGCTCCCGCTGTTCGCCGTCCAGGCCTTCGTGGCCAGCAACCTGGCGGTCACCGCGGTCGTCGCCAGCAGGCTCATCGGGGTCAGGCTCCAGGCCAGGGAGTGGGCCGCGGTGCTTGGCGTGGTGGCCGGCGTGGGCCTGCTCGGTTCGTCCGCCGGCGCCGAAGGCGCGAGTTCCACCGGCGCGGTCTTCAAGCTCGCGCTGATCCTGGCGGTGGCGGGTCTTGCGCTGCTCGGCATGGCCGCCGCCAAGCTCACCGAGCCGTACCGGACCACGGCCCTGGGCATCACCGCCGGACTCGGCTACGGGGTGCTGAGCATCGCCGCTAGGGTGCTCACCGGCTTCGCCCCGCTGGCGCTGCTCAAGGACCCGGCCGCGTACGCGGTCGCGGCGGCCGGCATCATCAGCTTCGTGTTCTACGCCACGGCCCTGGAGGGCGGCAGCGTCACCACCGCGACGGCCGCGGTGGTGCTGGCCGAGACCGTCCCGCCTGCCGTGATCGGCGTGATCTTCCTCGGCGACGCGACGCGCCGGGGCTTGGCGGGCGTGGCCTGGCTGGGCTTCGCGCTCGCGGTGGCGAGCGCCGTCATGCTCGCCAGGTTTGGCGAGGCGCACCACACCGAGGACATCCAGATGGCCGACGCCGCGGCCCATCGACGCGCCAACGAGGCCAACGAGGCCAATGCGGGGCCCGCTGCCTGTGGTCTGTTATCCTGGTGGCCCGTGGACCTGCAGCTTCTTTGCGCGCTTACCGCCATCAACGGCACGGAACCCACGGGAGTCTCATAGTGGCCGCCTCACACAGTCACGCCCGGCCTGCGCAAACCAGGCATCTGTTCGTCACCGGCGGCGTCGCTTCCAGCCTCGGCAAGGGCCTGACGGCTTCGAGCCTGGGTCGCCTGCTGAAGCTTCGCGGCCTCAAGGTCACGATGCAGAAGCTCGACCCCTACCTCAACGTCGACCCCGGCACAATGAACCCGTTCCAGCACGGTGAGGTCTTCGTCACCGACGACGGGACCGAGACCGACCTGGACGTCGGTCACTACGAGCGCTTCCTCGACACGAACCTCCAGGGTGACGCGAACGTGACGACCGGCCAGATCTATTCGGCGGTCATCGCGAACGAGCGCAAGGGCGCCTACCTCGGGGACACCGTCCAGGTCATCCCGCACATCACCAACGAGATCAAGAGCCGGATCCTGAGCATGGGGGGCGACGACGTCGACGTGGTGATCACCGAGGTCGGCGGCACCGTCGGCGACATCGAGTCCCTGCCGTTCCTCGAGGCGATCCGCCAGATCCGGCACGAGATCGGCAGGGACCGCTGCTTCTTCCTGCACGTCTCGCTGCTCCCGTATATCGGCCCGTCCGGCGAGCTCAAGACCAAGCCCACCCAGCACAGCGTGGCCGCGCTGCGCAGCATCGGCATCCAGCCGGACGCGATCGTCGCGCGCTCGGACCGGCCGATCACCGAGCACCTCAAGCGCAAGATCAGCCTGATGTGCGACGTGGACGAGGAGGCGGTGGTCTCCGCCCCGGACGCGCCGAGCATCTACGACATCCCCAAGGTGCTGCACGCCGAGGGCCTGGACGCCTACGTGGTGCGCCGCCTCGGCCTGCCGTTCCGCGACGTGGACTGGAACGAGTGGGACGACCTGCTCCGGCGGGTGCACCGGCCCGCGCACAGCATCACGATCGCGCTGGTGGGAAAGTACGTCGATCTCCCCGACGCGTACCTCTCTCCGGCCGAGGCGCTGAAGGCCGGGGGCTTCGCCAACGACGCCCAGGTGAACATCCGCTGGGTGGTGAGCGACGACTGCGAGACCACCGAGGGCGCGGCCGCGGCGCTGGAAGGCGTTGACGGGGTGCTGATCCCCGGCGGCTTCGGCGTGCGCGGCATCGAGGGCAAGATCGGCGCGATCCGGTACGCACGCGAGAACCGCATCCCGCTGCTCGGTCTCTGCCTCGGCCTGCAGTGCATGGTCATCGAGGTAGCCCGCGACCTGGCCGGTCTCGAGGAGGCGGACAGCAAGGAGTTCAACCCCGGCACCCCGCACCCGGTCATCGCCACGATGGCCGACCAGGAGGACGTGATCAGCGGCGAGCGCGACATGGGCGGCACGATGCGCCTCGGCCTGTACCCGGCGGCGCTGAAGCCCGGCACGATCGTGCGCGACCTCTACGGCGCCGACACCGTCGAGGAGCGGCACCGGCACCGGTACGAGGTCAACAACGCCTACCGCAGCTCGCTGGAGAAGGCCGGCCTGATCTTCTCCGGCCTGTCCCCGGACGGCCACCTGGTCGAGTTCACCGAGCTGCCGCGCGAAATCCACCCGTTCTTCGTGGCCACCCAGGCGCACCCCGAGTTCCTGTCCCGCCCGACCCGGCCGCACCCGCTGTTCAGCGGCCTGATCGCCGCCGCCCTGGCCAAGGCCAAGGCCCCCAAGGTCCCGGCCCGGGCAACAGCGTGAGCCCCGTGAGCGAAGCCAGGGGCGCGGTGATGCCTGGACTGACGAGCGAGCGACGAAGTCGTGAGCGAGGAGGGAAGGCATCACCTCAAAGCGCCCGGCCCGCGAGCGAACAAAAAGGTACAGCGTGAAGGATTCTCTCGAACTGTGGCCGGTGGGTGAATCGACCGAGCTGCTCCGTAGCCGGCTGGTCACCGTGCGGAGCGATAAGGTTCGCATGCCGGACAATACATACGCAGAACGAGATGTGGTGATACACCCGGGCGCCGTGGCGGTTCTGGCGCTGGACGACGCGGGTCGCATACTCATGATCCGCCAGTACCGCCACCCGGTTGGCCGGATGCTGTGGGAGATCCCGGCCGGCCTGCGCGACGTGCCGGGGGAGGATCCGTGGCTGACCGCCCAGCGTGAGCTGGCCGAGGAGGCCAGCTACCGGGCTCGCGACTGGCGCGTACTCACGGATTTCTTCACCTCGCCCGGATTCAGCACCGAACGGCTGCGCGTTTTCCTCGCGCGGGGACTCGAGGAGATCCCAGAGCAGGAACGTACGTACGTTCTGAAGGAGGAGGAGGCCCGCCTGGAACGGGCCTGGCTGCCTTTGCGGGAGGCGGTCAGCATGGTACTAGCAGGTGACTTGCATAATGGCGTGGCGGCCATGGGCATATTGGCCGGGTACGCTGCGGCATCTGGTGATTTCGCCGACCTGCGGCCGGCGGACGCACCGGAGACCTGAGCAACGGCGCTCTGGAGGAGCACATGAAGGTCGGGATTCCCCGGGAGATCAAGAATCACGAGTACCGGGTGGCCATCACGCCCGCGGGCGTGCATGAGCTGATCCGCGGCGGGCACGAGGTGCTCGTCGAAGCGGGAGCCGGTGTGGGGTCGTCGATACCCGACGAGGACTTCACCGCCGCCGGAGCCAAGATCCTTGCCGGAGCGGATGACGTATGGGGCTCAGCGGACATGATCTTGAAGGTCAAGGAGCCCATCGCCGACGAATACCACCGCATGCGCAACGGGCAGGTGCTGTTCACCTACCTGCACCTGGCCGCCTCTCGTGCCTGTACCGAGGCGCTGTTGTCGCAGGGCGTCACCTCGATCGCCTACGAGACCGTGCAGCTGCCGGACGGGTCGCTGCCGCTGCTCGCGCCGATGTCCGAGGTCGCGGGCCGGATGGCGCCGCAGGTCGGGGCGCACCACCTGCAGCGCGATGGCGGCGGCCGGGGTGTGCTGATGGGCGGCGTTTCCGGCGTGTACGCCGCCAAGGTCGTCGTGCTCGGGGCGGGCGTCTCGGGCATGAACGCGGCGGCGATCGCGCTGGGCATGCAGGCCGAGGTGCTGCTGCTGGACAAGAACGTGTCGCGGCTGCGCCAGGCGGACGCCATCTACCAGGGTCACCTCCAGACGGTCGCGTCGAACACGTACGAGGTCGAGCGCGCCGTGCTGGACGCCGACCTGGTGATCGGGGCGGTGCTCATCCCCGGTGCCAAGGCACCGAAACTGATAACCGACGAGTTGGTGGCCCGGATGAAGTCCGGCGCGGTCCTTGTCGACATATCGATCGATCAGGGCGGGTGCTTCGAGGGCTCGCGGCCGACCACGCACGCGGACCCGACGTTCAAGGTGCATGACACGCTGTACTACTGCGTGGCGAACATGCCCGGCGCGGTGCCGCACACCTCGACGTACGCGCTGACCAACGTGACGCTGCCGTACGCGATCGAGATGGCGAACCGTGGCTGGCGCGCGGCGCTGAAGGCCGACAGGGCGCTCGCGCAGGGCCTGTCCACGCACGCCGGGGCGCTCACCTCCGGGCCGGTGGCCGAGGCGCACAGCCTCCAGTTCACCCCGACCGCCGAAGTGCTCAACTAAAGGCAGGGCCTCCGCAGGTGCCCCGTCGCCCCGTGTGCCCGATTATTGCGGACACTTACCCCCCCGGAATGGGGGGGTAAGTGTCCGCAATCTTTGCCGGGACCCTCGCGTGGTGACGGTTCGCGAGGGGGTGCGGGAGTATCTGGACTTCCTCGAGGTGGAGCGCGGGCTGGCGGCCAACTCCGTCGAGTCGTACTGGCGGGACCTGCGCCGGTACGAGGAAGTGCTCGCCGACCGCGGGCGGGGCAACCTCGACGAGGTGACCACCGTCGACGTGGCGGAGTTTGTCGCGTCGCTGCGGGAGGGCGACGACGAGCACGATCCGCTCGCCGTCAGTTCGGCGGCGCGAGCGTTGGTCGCGGTGCGTGGCATGCACGCGTTCCTCGTCAAGCAAGGCCTCGCGGCAGCGGACCCCGCCCGCGAGGTCAGCCCGCCCGCGCTACCCAGGCGGCTGCCCAAGGCGATCCCGCTCGCGGAGGTGGAGCGGCTGCTCGAGGCAGCGAGCGCGGCCGACGACCCGCGCTCGCTCCGGGACCGCGCGCTGCTGGAGTTCCTGTACGGCACCGGGGCGCGGATCTCCGAGGCGACCGATCTGGACGTGGACGAACTGCAGCTGGACGACGATCCGGTGGTACGACTGGCGGGCAAGGGCGGCAAGCACCGGATCGTCCCGGTCGGCAGCTACGCGACGCAAGCCCTGAACGCCTACCTGGTCCGCGCCAGGCCCGCGCTGGCCGCGGCCTCGAAACGCGTGGCCGTGGTGCCGGCGGTCTTCCTCAACGCCCGCGGCGGCCGGCTGACCAGGCAGGGCGCGTGGGGGATCCTGCAAGCCACCGCCGAGCGGGCGGGCCTGGACGACGTGTCGCCGCACACGCTGCGGCACTCGTTCGCCACTCACCTGCTCGACGGCGGCGCGGACATCCGGGTGGTCCAGGAGCTGCTGGGCCACGCGTCGGTGTCCACCACCCAGATCTACACGTTGATCACCGTTGACAAGCTGCGTGAGGTGTACGCGGCCGCGCATCCCCGGGCACTCGGCTAAAGCGCTCGGCTAAAGCGCTCGGCTACAGCAGGGAGAGCTGACCCTCGATGTCCGGCCGCTGCCGCTTCAGATGCCGCCACCGGGGCAGATCGTCCAGGTAGGACCAGGACAGCCGGTGGTATGGCGTGGGCCCGAGCGACTCCAGTGCCTGCTTGTGCACTGGCGACGGATACCCCGCGTTCTCGCCGAACGCGAACGCCGCCGACTCCTCGAATGACAGCTCCGCCATGAACCGGTCCCGGTGCACCTTCGCGATCACCGAGGCAGCGGCAACCGAGACCGAGCGCCGGTCCGCCTTGACCTCGCAGCGCACCGGCCACGGACGCCCGATGTAGTCGTGGGCGCCGTCCAGCACGACCACGTCAGGCCGCAGCGGCAACGCCTCGAGGGCGCGCACCGCGGCGCGCCGCAGCGCGACCGTCATCCCGGCCGAGTCGATCTCCGCGTGGTCCGCGTGGCCGAGCGCGTACGCGGCCACCCAGCCGGTGAGCTCACCGGCGATCGCCTCGCGCCGCGACGCGGTCAGCAGCTTGGAGTCGGTCAGCCCGCGCGGGGGCGCCGGGAACCCGGGCCGGACGATCGCCGCGCATACCGTCACCGGCCCCGCCCACGCCCCGCGGCCCACCTCGTCGACCCCGGCGACGCAGGATAGCCCGGCGGCGGCAAGCGACTCCTCGATGTCGTAGCAGGTGACATAGTCGGCCCGCACCGGATCGGCTGGCTCGTCGAACAGCGGATCTTCCACCAGCCGCAGGATAGCGCCTATCCGGGCAGCGGCCCGAGCAGCCGCGCGAACAGCCGCGCCAGCGAACGAGGCTCACACGTCACGGTCTCCGGAGGACCTTCGTCACGGTCCACCGTCACGCTGAGCGTGCCGTTGCGCTCCAACGTGATCATCAGCTCGTGGCACTCCATCTCGGCACCGCGCTCGCCGGCCCGGAACACCGCCACCTGCCGCGGTGGCTCCTTGCGGGTGTACCTGGCCCGGAACGGCGTCTGCACCCACCAGGTCAGGAACCGCACCGCGGCGTCCACGGACATCAACCCGAATTCGTGCAACGGCCCGAACAGCCCATGGACCTTGTCCATGACGATCTCGAGGACGATCGCGCGCGGCCGCTGGCCCGGATCGCCGATCCCGTACAGCCGCGGCGCCCACGCGGCCACCCCGTCCGGCCTGGTACAGGCCACCATGACCGACGGATCCTGCCGGGCCGCCAGCGTCACCGCGACACCGGGAGCGGCCTCGAGGGAGTCATCGGAACCCGGCACCAGCAGTTCCCGGGACAGCAGCATGTCGACGGCGACCGCCTTCATCGCCGCGCGGCCGGGCTCGGTCATGCCCGCCCACCAGGTCGCCTCGTCACCCTCCAGGGTGACCTGGCTCTCGCCGCACAGGGCATACAAATCGCCCGCGGTCAGCGGCGGCAGCAGCACGCCCCCGTAGCGGGTGGCGGCCGTCAGCAGCCGCTCCATCTCAGCGTCCACCGACTCGTATTGCGTTAACCCCATACGTCAACTGTCCGTCGCGCCGGCCGTCGTGTAAATGCCCCCGAGCTTGGTGAGCGTCTCGCCGAGCGGCGCGTCGAGGGTCACCGTGGCGAGTTCGTCACCGCGGGTGGTCCCCTGGTTGATGATCACGACCGGCAGGCCGAGCGACGCGGCGCGCCGCACGTAGCGCAACCCGGACATCACCGTCAGCGATGAGCCGAGCACAGCGAGGGATCTCGCTGATTCGATCAGGTCGTAGCACGCGGTGGCTCGCGCCGGCGGCACGTTCTCGCCGAAGAACACGACGTCCGGCTTGAGCACGCCACCGCACGTCGCGCACTCCACGACGGCGAACGACGACGCGGCCGAGTCCGCGAGCGCCACGTCGCCGTCCGGGTTGATCTCGGCCGCCGCCGCCGACCAGCCAGGATTTGCCGCCCGGAGCCGCGAGTCCAGGGTCAGCCGAGACGTCCGTTCGCCGCAGGACAGGCATACCACCCGGTGCAGGCTGCCGTGCAGCTCGGTCACCGCCACGGTCCCCGCCGCCTGATGCAGCCCGTCCACGTTCTGCGTGATCACCCCGGCGAGCAGGCCCGCCCGCTCCAGCGCGGTAACGGCGAGATGGCCGGCGTTCGGCTGGGCGGTAGCGATGTGGCGCCAGCCGAGGTGGCTCCGGGCCCAGTACCGGCGCCTGGCCTCCACGCCGCTGGTGAACGTCTGATAGGTCATCGGGCTGCCCCTGCGCGCCTGCCCCGTGGGCCCGCGATAATCCGGAATGCCGGACTCCGTTGACAGCCCCGCGCCGCTGAGGACCGCGACGCCGCCGTCGGCGAAGATCTCACCGATTCGGCGGAACGAGCTGCGGTTGCTCTCCTGAATCACGCTTCCAGTATCAGCGAGGGGCGTGACCGCGGTGGTGCGTCGCCTGGTCGGTGGCTACAGCCCAAGCCCCGACACTTTGCCGGCCCGGGGGCAGTGAACGAACCCCGTGGCTCTGTGATGCGGCACCACCGCGGTCACGCGCTTGTGGCACGTCGCTCGCTGGCGGCGGCGGGAAGACGCCGCCAAGCGAGCGACATGCAGACGGTCCCCCCTGGCCCGTCCGTCTTCAGTTAAGTCATTCGCAGACTCCCCAAGCCCGCCGTTAGGGTTTCAGGCCCAGTTGACGCGCACGTCCTGCCTCCCTCCGGCAGTTACACGCAGCCACCATACGGCCTCCCGTCGCAATCACGGCGGGTAATCGTGGCTTGTCAAACACCATTTAGCGCCTTACGTCGGGATAACGCAACGCGAATCCGCATGATTGGTGTCGAAGATGGTCAACCCGGGGTTATGGTAGCTATTCGGAGCTAGTCATTTACGGTCAGCTTCCGACTAGACAGGAGCCCATTGGGTCGCATCCGGAACGGTGAATCATGGGAGCATCATCAGTCGCTCGCTCCACATTCGCGTGGGCAGACTTCCGGAAGTGGGCGTGGTGGCGACTACCCGCGATGCCGCGGTGGTACGTGGGGATCGCGGTACTGACGTTTGCCGGTTTCGTCGGATATGCGGCCTCCCAGACGACCTGGCACTCAGCGGATCTGGTCAAGTATTCGCTGCTGCTCGGCTGTGGCGTGATCGCCGTAGTCTCCAAGCCGGGGAAGGCGTACGACCTTGGCGGGCTCACCCGAGACTTCCTCAGCGCGTGGGTCCTCACGGTGGCCGTCGCATTGCCTCCGATCTACGCTCTGGTGACTCCGATTCCGCTCCAGATCCTCACTCAGTTCCGCATTCAGCGAGGTGTCGTCTATCGTCGAGCATTCACGGTTGCCGTTATGGGGCTGTCCTACGGGGCGGCGTCATTGGTATTCCGGATGTTCCCCGCTAGCTTTGCGGGCAGTTCGATAGGGAGCGGCAAGCACGCATTGACCTGGGTACTCGCGGTTGTTGTATGCGAGCTTGTCGGCGGTAGAGGCCACCACATCCTGATCCTCGGCGCCATCAAGCTGAGCGATCCGAGCGTGAAGCTGCGGGATCTGGTGCCGGACCGGAAAGGACTGCAAGCCGACCTCGCCGAGTCAGATCTCGGCATCCTGATCACGATAGTCGTTGGCGTCAACGTGGTACTAGCGCTCGTAGCGATCCCGTCTGTGCTGTTGATCCGGCGGTTCATGATGCATGAGCAGTTGCTGGCGCAATCCCGGATCGACACCAAGACCGGCTTGCTGAACTCTGCGACCTGGGAGGCGGAGGCGATCAACGAGATCGTGCGGGCGATCAGGACGCGAAGTCCGCTGTCGGTGGCGTTGATCGACATTGATCATTTCAAGGCGGTCAATGACACCCACGGTCACCTGGTGGGAGACAGGGTGCTCCGGGCGGTGAGCCACGCGATTCAGGAGCACCTGCGCAGTTATGACCGGGCCGGGCGGTTCGGGGGAGAGGAGTTCGTCGTGCTGCTGCCGCAGGCGCGGCAGATGGACGCGATCAACATCGCCGAGCGGCTGCGTACCCGGATCGCGGCGATGGCGATCCCGGTGGACGAGTCCGTTCCGGGCGGAAAGCACGTGCGGCTGACCGTCTCGGTTGGCGTGGCGGCGCTGGACGAGCACACCAAGGAACTGAACGACCTGATGGCCGCGGCGGATGCCGCCCTGTATCAGGCCAAGCAAAGCGGCCGCAACCGGACCTGCGCGCTTCAGGTGGTGGCCCCAGCAGACCTGGACGACGCGCCCGCGGTGGCCGCGCCGCAGTCCGCGTCACCGACTCCCGCGGGGTAGCCGCCTACTGGTCCCCGGTAATCAGGTGATCAAGGACCGGCGCCAGCCGGCGAAGTTCGTCGAGGTGGGCAGTGGAAAGCTGGCGCAGCCGCTCTTCGCCTTCGGCGGTAAGCCGGATGCGGATAACGCGGCCGTCGCCGTCGTCCCGCGCGCGCTGGACCAGGCCCGCGGCCACCGCCCGGTCGATCAGCTCGACCGTGCTGTGGTGCCGGAGCAGCAGGTGATCAGCCAGCTCGCCAACGGTGGGCGGATCGCTGCCGGGATGGCCCTTGACCGCCAGCAGCAGCTGGTGCTGTGCCGGGGTGAGCCCGGCGCCGCGCGCCTTGGTCTCGCTCCAATGCAGGAACTTGCGCAAGCTGGTGCGGAATTCCAGCAGGTTCTCGTAGTCCACGGCGGTTGGCTTGCCGTCGTCGGTCACGGCACCGCCACAAGGTCAGACCATGACGAACGGCACATACGCGAACTCCAGTTACCTAGCTTCTCGCTCAGCATAGCCGCGAACCGCCGGACCTCGGGATTTCGGCAGTTCAGGACGGGAAGCACCAATGTCGTTCTGATCAAATATTTGAGAAGATGGCCGCATGCTGAGCTATTCGTCCGGGCCGTCGGCCGTCCCGCTGCTGGGTGACACGATCGGGGAGAACTTCGACGCGGCGGTGCGATCCCACGGCGACCGCGAGGCGCTGGTGGACCTGCCGGCCGGGCGGCGGTGGACCTATGCCGAGCTGGCTCTGGACGTTGACGCGCTGGCCCGCGGGCTGCTTGGGCTCGGGATCGGCAAGGGGGACCGGGTCGGGATCTGGGCGCCGAACTGCGCGGAATGGCTGCTGGTGCAGTACGCGACCGCGAAGATCGGCGCGATCCTGGTGAACATCAATCCGGCATACCGGACGCGCGAGCTTGAGTTCGTGCTGAACCAATCGGGGATGCGGCTGCTGGTGGCCGCGACGTCGTTCAAGACGTCGGACTATGCGGCGATGATCGACGAAGTCCGGCCGTCGTGTCCCCGGCTTGAGTCCGTCGTGCTGCTGGGGAGCCCGGAATGGGTGGAATTGTTCGACGGATCCGCCGCGGATCTCTCCGCGATCGTCCTCGACCGGGACGATCCAATCAACATCCAGTACACATCGGGAACCACGGGTTTTCCCAAGGGCGCCACGCTGTCGCATCACAACATCCTCAACAACGGGTTCTTCGTCGGTGAGCTGTGCGGGTACACGGCCGCGGACCGGATCTGCGTGCCGGTGCCGTTTTATCACTGCTTCGGCATGGTGATGTGCAACCTTGCCGCCGTCTCGCACGGCGCATGCGTGGTGATCCCGGCGGCGACGTTCGACCCGGTCGCGACGCTGCGGGCGGTCGCCGCCGAGCGGTGCACATCGCTGTACGGGGTGCCGACGATGTTCATCGCCGAGCTGGCCGTGGCCGACTTCGACTCCTACGACCTGTCGTCGCTGCGGACCGGGATCATGGCGGGGTCGCCGTGCCCGGTCGAGGTGATGAAGCAGGTCATGACCCGCATGTCGATGCGGGAGGTCTCGATCTGCTACGGGATGACCGAGACGTCGCCAGTGTCGACGCAGACGCGGGTCGACGACTCGGTGGAGCGCCGGGTGTCGACCGTGGGCCGGGTCGGGCCGCACCTCGAGGTAAAGGTCATCTCTCCCGAGACCGGGGTGACGGTCGAGTGCGGCTCACCGGGGGAGTTGTGCACTCGTGGGTACTCGGTGATGCTCGGATACTGGGAGCAGCCCGCCGAGACCGCCGCGGCGCTGGACGCGACGGGGTGGATGCACACCGGGGACCTGGCCGTGATGGACGTCGATGGGTACGTATCCATCACCGGGCGGATCAAGGACATGGTGATCCGCGGCGGGGAGAACGTCTACCCGCGGGAGATCGAGGAGTTCCTGTACACGCACCCAGACATCCTGGACGCGCAGGTCATCGGAGTGCCGGACCCGGTGTACGGCGAGGAGCTGATGGCGTGGGTGCGGCTGCGGCCCGGAGTCGCGTCGCTGTCGGCAGAATCGCTGCGGGAGTTCTGCGCGGGCAAGCTGGCGCACTACAAGATCCCGCGGTACGTGCACGTGGTGGACGAATTCCCGATGACCGTCACCGGGAAGGTGCGCAAGGTAGAGATGCGCGAGCGTTCCGCGGAGATCCTGGGATTGAGTTAAACTGCGGAGAGTAACTTTGTCGTTTCTCTTCGTTAAGGCTCGGATGAGGCGTGGATCGTCCCGATGAGTTCGAGGTGCCTTCGGCCCCCGATGGAGGTGGGGCGGACGGACCGTCGCGGTCTGGTGCGGGCCGCCGGGTCGTGGTCGAGGAGCGGGACCGGTTCGAGTACTACGACGCCCTGCGTCTCGCGGAGTGCGACGACCGCGTTTCCGCGGAAACGCCTCAGGTCGCGTCGCCCGCCGAGTCAGGCACCGAGTCGCGCGTTGACTCACGCGGCGAGTCTCGCGCTGAGTCTCGCGCTGAGTCGCGCGCCGAGTCGCGCGCCGAGTCGCGCGCCGAGCCGGGGGAGGGCTGGGCCGACGCGGCGGAGCGGTTCCGGGCGCGCTGGGCTGAGCACCTGGAGCGATGGCCGGATCAGGATCGGGAGCCGGTTGACCGATCCTCGGATCCCGAAGGTTCATGGCGAGGCGACAGCGGACGCTTTCTCGACCGTTCGGCCAACGCGGAGGTCGAGGAACGTTACGGACAGATCGCCGAGGCAGAGCGGACCGTGCTGACCCCGGCCATGCGGGAGATAGAGGCGTGCGACCCCGAGCGCCGCCTGGTCGGTTTCGAGCACCGCCTGAAAGGCCTAGACCGCCTCAAAGACAAAGTCGCTGTGGATGTAGCGGAGAAAGGCCGCACGGCGACCGATGCGCTTTCGGTGGTTAAGGACGCGATCAGGTTTACGTTCGTATACACCGATGAGCGCTATGGGGAAGGTGTCCGATCTGACATAAATCATCTAGAAAAACGGGGATTCAGGCAGACGGAATGTCGGAATACTTGGACCGGTGAGTCCTATAAGGGGATAAACAGTAGGTGGTGGGATCCTGAAACTAGGCAGCTCTTTGAGGTGCAGTTCCACACCGAGGCGAGCTACGAAGCCAAGCAGCTCACTCATAGTGCATACGAGCGAGCCAGGGATCCGAACACCGGGCGTGCCGAGTTGCGCGAGCTGCGTGAGGTGCAAAAGGACTTGTGCGGACGACTCGCAACACCGCGAGGTGCGACGGATATCCCGGATTACTCGATGGAGGATAAATGACACCGAGGATCACTTACTACGCCATGGTGGACGACCTCAGCAGTCGTGATGAACCGGCGGGAGTGCTCCGTCGCGTTGAGGATGCAGAAGGGGAAAATGACGAGGTGTTCACCCGAGGTCTGATCTGGGAGCGGAGCTCGTCGCTCTACTCCGCCGAGCGGGGGAATCTGGATAACAAATTCATCGAGATTTCTGCGGAGGAAGCGGAGCGGATCGTGGCGCGTATTCGCGCGTCCGTCGCGGGCGACGAAGGCTGACGTCACTACTTCTTACTGCGGGAGAAG
>DASRFJ010000072.1:0-34235 GCA_035651595.1 Streptosporangiaceae bacterium
GCTCGGCGTGACCGGTCCGAAGAAGACCGGGCTGGGCGAGGGCTGGTTCGTCACCACGCGCAACACCTGGTACTCCGGCGACGAGCCGGTCGCCACGATGGACTGGCGCATCCTGAAGTTCCGCCCGCCCACGTACGCCACCATAGCCACATCCGTCACATCCGCCGCACCAGCCACCGTCCCCACCGCCGCGAGCGGGCCAATTGCGCAATCGAGCCCACTAGAGCGTGTCATGCGGCCCCAGGTGTCGCGGGACACGGCCTTCTTCTGGGCAGGGACACGGGCCGGGGAGCTGCGCGTCCAACGCTGCGCCGCATGCGGCGCGCTCCGGCATCCGCCCGGTCCGATGTGCCCCTCGTGCGGGGCGGCCTCGGCCGGCGACTACGCTGTGGCCGCCGGGACCGGCGAGGTGTACAGCTACGTCGTGCACCACCATCCGCCGGTGCCGGGCAAGGACCTGCCGATCGTCATCGCGCTCGTCGCGCTGCCCGAAGGCGTCCGGATGGTCGGCGAACTGCGCGGCGTCGCGCCGGACGACGTCCGGATCGGCATGCCGGTCCAGGTGATTTACGACCGGATCGACGACGAACTGACGCTGCCGTCCTGGTGGCCAGCGGGCCCTGACGTGTTGCCGCCGCGGACGATCGACGTGACGCCGACGTTCGTCATCTCGACCGCGCTGGCGACCCGTGACTTCACCGAGGTCCACCACGACCGGAACATCGCCGTCCAGCGCGGCTCGAAGGACATCTTCCTCAACATCCTCACCACGACCGGCCTGGTCCAGCGATACGTCACCGACTGGGCCGGCCAGGAGGCGATCGTGCGTTCCGTCGACATCCGGCTCGGTGTGCCGTGCTATGCCGGGGACACGCTGACGCTGACCGGCCGCGTAGTCTTGCCCGGCGAGATCGCGGTGACCGGGCGATGCGGCCTCGGGAACCACGTCACCGGGACCGTGCGGATCGAGGGGGCGCCGTGACCGCGTTTCCGTCCGCGGCGGCGATTGCGGGCATCGGCGCCACCGAGTTCTCCAAGGACTCCGGCCGCAGCGAGCTGCGGCTCGCGGCCGAGGCGGTGCGGGCCGCGCTCGATGACGCGGGATTGACTCCGGCCGATGTGGACGGCCTGGTCACGTTCACCATGGACACCAACGCCGAAGTGGCGGTCGCCCGCGAGCTTGGCATCCCCGAGCTGACGTTCTTCAGCCAGATCGGCTACGGCGGCGGCGCCGCGTGCGCGACCGTGCAGCAGGCCGCGCTTGCCGTCTCGGCCGGTATCGCCGACGTCGTGGTGTGCTACCGCGCGCTGAACGAGCGCTCCGGCCGCCGGTTCGGCCGGGTGTCGGCCGGCCTGGTGAGCGTGCCGACCACGTCCGGCATCGACGCTGGCTGGCACTACCCGATGGGGCTGGCGACGCCCGGTGCCATGGTCGCGATGGCCGCCCGCCGGTACATGCACGAGACGGGCGCCAGCAGCGAGGACTTCGGCCGCGTGGCGGTGGCCGATCGCAAGCACGCCGCGACGAACCCGCGCGCGTGGTTCTACGGCCGGCCGATCACGCTGGCGGAGCACCAGGCGTCCCGCTGGATCGCCGAACCGCTACGGCTGCTGGACTGCTGCCAAGAGAGCGACGGCGCCGTCGCGCTGGTCGTAGTGAGCACGTCGCGCGCTCGCGACCTGCCGCACCCGCCCGCCGTGATCCGCGCCGCCGCGCAGGGCGCGGGCCCGGACCAGTACACGATGACCAGCTACTACCGGTCCGACATAGGATCGCTGCCCGAGATGGGCGTGGTCGCGCGACAGCTGTGGCGCCAGGCCGGCTTCGGCCCGTCCGCGATCCGGACCGCGGTGCTGTATGACCACTTCACCCCGTACGTGCTCATGCAGCTGGAGGAGCTGGGGTTCTGCGGGCGGGGGGAGGCCAGGCACTTCGCCGCCGACGGCGCTTTGGAGCTGGGCGGCCAGCTGCCGCTCAACCCGCACGGCGGCCAGCTCGGCGAGGCGTACATCCACGGCATGAACGGCATCGCCGAGGCCGTCCGCCAGGTCCGCGGCACCGCCGTCAACCAGGTGCCAGGCGACGGCCCCGTCCTGGTCACCGCCGGTACCGGCGTTCCGACAAGCGCCCTCGTCCTGTCCGCCTGACGGCCCGACGCCGCCCCTGCTCGTTCCCGCCCTCCTCGTTCCCGCCACCGCCTCACCTTGCCGCCGTCCAGCTGCTTTGCCGTTGAAATGGCGGATGAATTCATGACAAAGCCGACAAAATTCCGCCACTTGGGCGGCAAGGCTGGGAGCGGGGCGGCAAAGTGGCCTGTCGACGCCCGTCGACCGGCGAGATGACCCCTGGCGACGCGAGAGCGGATGCTCGGCGCCAAGCCACCGTGGCACATCCCGGCTGCGAATCATTGCGGACACTTACCTCCCCGAATTGGGTAGGTAACTGTCCGCAATGATCTGGCGCGCTGGAGACTGTGGCCGAAATAGAAGGAAATATCGGATTTGTCGCGCGCGGCGGCCGGGCGTGCGGTGCGGGGGCAGGGGGTGCGGTGCGGGGGCGGGCCAACTGCGCGCGCTCGGGGCGGGTGCACGGGGCGGTCAATCACTTGGTGAGAACATGCATGTGCGCTGGTCATCGACCCTAAGGGCAAGCTGAAGAAGTTAGAACCGATCGCGAACGTTACTGGCGTGTCGGTCCGTGTCTGGCCGGACAAGGTCCACTATGGTCAACGTTTGCTGAACGCCAAAGTGGACAGAGGGGGTTCCATGGTTCAGAAGACACAGGAGGCCAACACCGAGGAAGACAGGCTGGACGCCCGGCTTGCCGAACTGCTGCATCTGATGCACCGCACGCACCTCGCGGTCGCCGAGCCCGAGCCCGTGCCCGTCTCCTAAGCGAGCAACGCCATGTCGCGCGCGGCGATATAGCCGAAGGTCATCGCAGGCCCTATCGTCGCGCCGGCACCGGCGTAGCTGTGGCCCATCACGGACGCGCTGACGTTGCCCGCCGCGTACAGCCCGGGCACGACCGACCCGTCCGCGCGCAGCACCCGCGCCCGCGAGTCCGTGACCAGGCCGCCCTTGGTGCCGAGGTCACCAGGCACGATCTTCACCGCGTAGAACGGCGGGCGTGTCAGCGGCGCCAGGTTCGGGTTGGGCCGGACCCGCGGGTCGCCGTAGTACCGGTCGTACGCCGAGTCGCCGCGCTGAAACTCCTCGTCCCGGCCGGCCGCTGCGAACTCGTTGAACCGCGCGATCGTCTTGGCCAGCCCGGCACCGTCGATCCCGGCAGCAGCGGCCAGCGAACCCACCGAAGAAGCCTGGAACACCGAGCCGAACGCGTACCACCTGCGCGGCAGCGACTTGCCCGGCGGCCGGCCCGCGAACACGTACCGGTCCCGGTACCGCTGGTCGAACACCAGCCACGACGGGATGTGCGGCACCCCCGCCGAGTGCCCGTCGTACATCGCGTGTACCGCGTCCACGTACGGCGCCGACTCGTTGACGAACCGCTGGCCCGCACCGTTGACCAGCACGCACCCCGGCAGGCTTCGCTCGGCGAGGCAGAAGAACGGCCCGCCGGGCAGCGGGATCGACGGCCCCCACCAGGCGTCGTCCATCAGCGCGACGTCGCCGCCGGCCTGCTGGCCGGCGAGGATCCCGTCCCCGGTGTTGCTGACCGCGCCGGTGGTCCACTCCGTCCCGATCGGCTCGCGCTGGTACTGCCGCCGCATCGCCTCGTTCCGCTCGAACCCGCCGCACGCCAGCAGCACGCCGAGCCGCGCCCGCACGTCTTCGGCCGCACCGTTCCGCAGCACCCGGACCCCGCACACCGTGCCGTTCTCGACGATCAGCCCGGTCATCGGCGCGTCCAGCCAGACCGGCACGCCGTCGCGCTGCAATCCGGCGCGCAGCCCGGTCGCGAGCGCCTGCCCCAGGCTGAGCATGCGCTGCCCGAGCACGCGCCGCCGGGCCAGCCGCATCGCGACCTTCATGCCGGCCAGCACCGCCCGCGGGTGCCGCGGGCCCAGGCTGAGCCAGCGGTAGTCCGCCTGGGTGACCGCGAGCCCGTCCGGAATCGGTAGGTATGGCGGGTTCAGCCGGGCCAGTTCCGCGCCCAGGATCCGCCCGTTCAACGGCACCGGCTCGATGCTCCGCCCGCCCGGCAGCCCGCCCGGCGCCTCGGGATAGTAGTCGGCGTACCCAGGCACCCACGAGAATCGCACCGGCGTCCGTGCCAGCACCATGTCCAGCATGTCCGAGCAGCTCGCGAGGTAGGCCTCGCGCAGTTCGCCGGGCACCACGTCGCCGGAAACACGTTCCAGGTATTCGCTGGCCGAGCCCGTGGTATCGCGGACCCCCGCCCGTCTCAGTACCACATTTCCCGGGGCCCAGATGCCTCCGCCCGAACGAGCTGTGGAGCCTCCCCAGAACGAGGCTTTTTCGAGCACGACGGCGGACCTGCCGAGTTGCGCCGCAGCCAGCGCACCCGTCATTCCGGCGGCACCGCTGCCGACCACGACGACGTCGAACCCCGCCGGCGCCGCCGGCCCCGCTGGCCCCGCCGGCGCCGCCGGCCCCGCTGGCATTGTCATGCCCACCTCCGACCCTCATACTAGAACACGTTCTAGTATTTGGAGAGGGGGTCAGGTGGCACCGCTCGATCTTGAGGCGGACGTGGTCGTGATCGGCTTCGGGGCGGCCGGCGCGTGCGCGGCGCTGGCGGCCGTCGCGGCAGGCCGCTCGGTGCTGGTGCTCGACCGGTTCGGCGGCGGCGGCGCGACCGCGCTGTCCGGCGGCGTCGTGTACGCGGGCGGCGGCACGCCGCAGCAGCAGGCGGCCGGCGTCACCGACTCCGCCGAAGCGATGCTCGCCTACCTGCGCACCGAGGCCGGCGAGGTCGTGCCGGAGGCGACCCTCAAGGAGTTCTGCGACGGCAGCGTCGCGATGCTGGCCTGGCTCGAGGGCCACGGCGTCCCGTTCGAGGGCAGCCTGTGCCCGGACAAGACGTCCTATCCGACGAACAAGCACTACCTCTATTACTCCGGCAGCGAACTGTCCGCCGCCGATGTCGCGCCGCCGGCCGCGCGCGGCCACCGCACCCGCGGCCGCGGCACCTCGGGCAAGCTGCTGTACGCCAGGCTCGCCGCGGCGGTCCGCGGCGCGGGAGTAATGGTCCGCACGCAGGCGGCGGCGCAGCGGCTGATCACCGACGAGGCCGGCCGGGTCACCGGGGTCGAGTGCCTGGCGCTGGACGGCTGGGCGCGGGCGCTGCACGCCAGGCTGCACCGCTGGTCGAAGAAGCCGTACCTGTACGCCCCCAAGCTCGGCCGGACGCTGCACGGGCGGGTCGCCTGGCTGGAACGCCGGTTCGCCAGGCCGCTGCGGGTCGGCGCCAAGCATGGCGTGGTGATCGCGGCCGGCGGGTTCGCCGCGAACAAGCGGCTGCTGCGCGAGCACGCGCCGCAGGCTCGCGGCGCGCTGCCGCTGGCCACCCCGGGCGACAACGGCAGCGGCATCCGGCTCGGCACCGAGGCGGGCGGTGCGACCGCGCTGCTGGACCGGGTCTCCGTGTGGCGGTTCATCACTCCGCCCCCGGCCCTGGTCCGCGGCGTGCTGGTGAACCGCGCAGGGGAGCGGATCTGTGACGAGTCACGGTATGGCGGCGCGCTCGGCACGGCCGTGGCCGCCAACGGCGGCCAGGCCTGGCTGCTCGCCGACCATGCCACGATCACGCAGGCCCGCCGTCAGGTGCGCGGCTCGACGCTGTGGTTCCAGCGCCTCCAGGCGTACTACCTGCTCACCTTCGGCAAGGTCACCGCGCCCACCGTGGCCGAAGTCGCGGCCAAGGCCGGCGTCGATCCCGACGGCCTGGTCGCGACGCTCGCTGCGTACCACGACATGACGGGCCCCGACGCCTTCGGCAAGCCGGACGCGGTGCGCCGCAGGCTGGACCGGCCGCCTTACTCGCTGATCGACTGCTCGGTCCGCCCGCGGCTGTTCTACCCGGCGCCGGTGCTCACCCTGGGCGGCCTGGTCGTGGCGCCGGAGACCGGCCAGGTGCTCCGCGCGGACGGCACCGGTATCCCGGGCCTGTACGCGGCGGGCCGCAGCGCGGTGGGGATCTGTTCCGGCTCCTACGTCAGCGGCCTGTCCCTCGCCGACTGCGTGTTCTCCGGCCGCCGCGCCGGCGCCGTCGGCTTGGCCAGAAGATGGGAGAAGTGGTCGCCATAGCAACCGTTCCGCCCATCATTTCGACGCAGAGAACAGTTACCCCTCGGTCCGGATGCTGTCGGCGAATTGCGCGCATGGCCCGTGCCGCCGCTGGGTCTGGCCGCGTGCGCGCAGCCTGTGCCTGGAGCGCAGTGGGCGACTACCGGGACAGGAGCGCACCGGCAGTCCCGCCATCAACGTGGACGATTCCCCCCTCGTGGAAGATCGACCCTCGTGAACAGGGGTCCCGCTACCACAAAGGGGAAAAACACCACGCTATCGAGGCCCATCGAGCCAGCCGCCGGGCCACCGGGCAGCCAGCGATCCGGGCAAGCCCCGGATAAGCCGGCAGAGTCCGATCCGGGAGGAGTAAATGTCCGCAATGATTTTCGGGCGCCGTCCGGAGCCTGTGCAGACCGCTGAACGGCAGGGTCATGCCGGAGCAAACTAGGGCATCGCGGGCAGCGAGCACAACAGCCGACCCCGACACTCAGGAAACGCGGCTCGCGTTGGAACCCTCTACTAACGCGCCCGCCGCTCGCGCAGCGCTACCGGGATGGCGGTGAGCATCAGCGCGCCGGTGAGGGCGAATGTCACCGGGTAGCCGGTGCGGAAGCAGATCAGGCCGAAGACGGCCGGCCCCGCGCCGTACCCGGCATCGTACGCGAAGTTCCACAGCGCGCTCGCCTTGGCCTCGGGCAGTTGCTCGATCAGCAGCGCGAACGTCGCGTTCTCCAGCACCCCGAACCCGGCGCCGAACAGCACCATGCCCGCGAAGATCAGCACGGTCGAGCCCAGCAGCATCATCGCCGCCATGCCGAGCGCCGCAACGACGAGCGCCGGGATAAGCAGCCGAGCGTGGCCGTACCGGTCGCCGTGCCGGCCGGCTTGCCAGCGGCTGAGCGTGGCGGTGACCGCCTGCACGAGCAGGGCGGCCGAGGCGAGGTTGCTCGGGACCCCCTTGACCAGCGGCAGGAACGAGTCGAGCACGCCGGCCGCGATCGTGGCGGCGGCGAAGATCAGCGGCAGCCGCAGGGCGGGGCCCGCCAGCCGCCCGGAGCCGCGTGCGGCCCGGCTGCCCCTCGCCTCGCGCTCGCCGGGCAGCCAGCGGATCACGGTCAGCGGCACCAGGCCGGTCGCGGCCGCCACCGCGGCCGCCGCGGCGGCCAGGTGGTGCCCGGCGAGCCAGACCCCGGCCGGCAGCGCGAGTATGGCCGGGACGCCGGAGACGAGGCCGAGCAGGCCGAGCCCTTCGCCGCGCCGCTCGGGCGGCAGCAGCTTGGCGGTGAGCGCGCCGGCGGCCACGCCGCACAGGCCGAAGCCGAACCCGCGCACCACGCTGACGCTCACCATCACGACCTGCGGCTCCGGGACCAGCAGCGCCAGGGCGGGCGCGCCGAGCAGCACCGCGCCGGCCGCGAGCACCGTCCGGTAGCCGAACCGCCGGAGAGCCACCGCGGCGGCTGCCTCGGCGGTCACGGTGCCGAGCAGCAGCGACCCGGTGAGCAGCCCGGCGCCGGAACTGCCGGCCCCGCTCGCCGCCGCGAGCATCGGCAGCACCGACAGCAGCAGGAAGAAGCTGGTGAGCGACGTGAACTCGGCCAGGAACGTGACCGCCAGCGGCACGGTGAGAAGCCGGGCCGGAACCGCGGCTTTGGGCTGCGCCTGCGTCAATGTGCTCATAACACGAACGCTAGGATCCAGCCGGCACCCTGGTAAGGTCCGATTTCATGGCGATTGAGTGGTCCGGTTTGAGTCCGGGACTGCTGGTCCGGCTCGACCGTTCGGCCGGCCAGCCGCTGCGCGCCCAGCTGGAGGCGAGCCTGCGCGAGGCGATCAGGGGCGGCCGGCTCCGCGCGGGGGAACGGCTGCCGTCGTCGCGGGAGCTGGCACACGCGCTCGGCGTGTCCCGCGGCATGGTGCAGGAGTGCTACGGGCAGCTGCTGGCCGAGGGATACCTGACCAGCCGCACCGGGTCCGCTACCCGGGTCGCCGGCATCGGCGGCCAGCAGGCCGCCGACCAGCGCGCGGCCGATCCGGCCGTCGGCTCGCCCGAGGCGCCCCTGGCGCCCGCGGCACCGTCGCTGATCGCGGACTTCCGGCCCGGCATACCGGACCTGTCCAGCTTCCCGCGCACCGACTGGGCCTGGGCCGTCAAGCAGGCGTGCACTGAGGTCGCCTCCGCGGACCTGGGGTACGGCGACCCGCGCGGCAGCTCGGAGCTGCGCGAGGTGCTCGCCGGTTACCTGCGCCGGGTGCGGGCCGCCGCCGCCAGCCCGGCGCAGATGATCATCAGCACCGGTTTCGCGCAAGGGATCAACCTGGTACTGCGCGCCCTGGTCCGGCAGGGCGGCGTGACCCGCGTGGCGTTCGAAGACCCCGGCTACGGCAGCCCGCAGGAGGACGAGACCATCCGGGCGGCCGTGGCGATGGGCCTGCACGTCAGCTACGTCCCGGTCGACGAGCAGGGCCTTGTCGTCGGCGAACTGGTGGCCAGCGGAGCGCAGGCGGTCGTGGTCACCCCGGCACACCAGTCACCCACCGGCGTGGTCATGTCCCCGGAACGGCGGCACGCGCTGACCGACTGGGCGCGACGCGGATGCGGATACGTGATCGAGGACGACTACGACTCGGAATACCGCTACGACAAGGAACCCGTGGGCGCGCTGCAAGGACTGGCCCCGGACCAGGTCTTCCTGCTCGGCACCGCCAGCAAGGCGCTGGCGCCCGCGGTCCGCCTCGGCTGGGTCAACGCGCCCGCCTCGCTGGCCGCCGCCGTCGCCGCGGAAAAGGAGATGAGCGATCGGGGCACCTGCACGCTCGACCAGCTCGCCCTGGCCACCCTGCTCACGACCGGCCGGTACGACCGCCACCTGCGCCACATGCGGACGGTCTACGCCGCCCGCCGCACGGCGGTGACCGACGCGTTCGCCAGGCATGTTCCGGGGATGCGGCTCACCGGGCTCGCCGCCGGATTCCAGGCCCTGGCGCCGCTGCCGCGCGGCGCCGACGAGACGGCGGTGATCGCCGCGGCGCTGACGCGGCGGGTGGGGCTGCACGGCATCAGTGCCTATCGCGGCAACCCCGACAGCGCGGCGCCGCCGGCGCTGGTGATGGGTTTCGGCAACGTCCGCGAGCGAGCCATCGAACCCGCGATCGCCGCCGTGGCTGACCTGCTCGGGTGAGGGCTCGTTGAGGTCATGTCGTTATGAGCCAAGGTTGTTAAATCAGCCCCATCCGAAGCTGTGTCGGCGTCGAATGAGGCGTATGGACCAAACTGACCCGACGCTGGCGTCGGTGCCGTCGCCCGGGCGGGGGGAGCCGGGTCTTGACGCGCTGCTGGTCCTGGTCGCCCGCGGCGACCAGGGCGCGTTCGAGGCGGTGTATGACCAGCTGGCCCGCCCGGTGTACGGGGTGATCCGGCGGGTGCTGCGCGATCCGGCGCAGTCCGAAGAGGTCGCCCAGGAAGTGCTGCTCGAGGTGTGGCGGACCGCGTCGCGGTTCGACCCGGCGGCGGGCAGCGCGGCGACGTGGGTGCTGACGATCGCGCACCGGCGGGCCATCGACCGGGTGCGGGCCGAGGCAGCGGCGACCGGGCGGGAGCAGAAGACGGCCTGGACCGAGCGGGGGCCGCGGGACGAAGTCGCGGAGGCGGTCGAGGCGAGCCTGGACCGGGAGCGGGTGCAGCGCTGCCTCGGCGGGCTGACCGAAGTGCAGCGCGAGTCGATCACGCTGGCCTACTACGGCGGCTACACGTACCGCCAGGTAGCCGCGCTGCTCGGGGTCACGCTGGCCGCGATCAAGACGCGGATCCGGGACGGCCTGATCCGCATGCGGGATTGCCTGGGGGTGAGCTAGATGGCATTTCCGCAGCGGCAGGACCTGCACGGCCTGGCCGGGCCGTACGCGCTCGACGCGCTCGACGAGGGGCGGGAGAAGGAGCGCTTCCTCCGCCACCTGCGGCGCTGCGCGGCGTGCACCGGTGAGCTTCGCGGGCTGCGCGAGGTCGCCACCGCGCTCGCCTTCGCGGCCGCCGCCGAACCGCCGCCCGCGCTCCGGCCGAACGTCATGACCGCCGTCGACCAGACGCGTCAGCTGCCGCCCGAGGTGGCCCCGGAGCGGCGCGGCTGGCGATTGCGGACCTGGCTGCCGTGGTCGATCTGGACGCCGCGGCTCGCGATCGGGTTCGCGGCCGTCGCCGTCGTCGTGGCGGTGGTGCTTGGCGTCGCGCTGTCCGGCGCGAACCAGCAGCTCAGCAGCGAGCGGGCACGGAACGACGCGATCGCCGCGGTGCTCGCCGCGCCCGACGCGCGGACCGTGACCGGCACGGTCACCACCGGCGGCACCACGACCGTTGTGCTGTCGGCCGCGCGGCACCAGCTGGTGGTGAGCCTGAGCGGGCTGGCGCCGCTGCCGCCGGGCAAGGTGTACCAGCTGTGGCTGATCGGGCCGCCCGTGGTGCGCAGCGCCGGGCTCCTACCGGCGTCGGTGGCCGGGCGGACCGGGCCGGTGCTGGCCTCCGGACTGGCGGCCGGTGACAAGCTCGGCCTCACCGTGGAGCCGGCCGGCGGGACGTCGCAGCCGACGACCACGCCGATCCTGGTGCTGGCCCTGCCCGCGTAACGAAAGCCGGTACCGTCCGTCGGCCCCCTCAGCCCGGCGGACGGCACCGGCTTGTTCTCGGTGCTGCTTTGGGTCAGCTGGGCCAGTGGCAGTTGCTGACGCTGCCACCAGCGACGGTCGCGGTCGTGGCCCGCGTCCGCGCGTCGCGCCAGATCGTGTAGTCACCGGCCGGCAGGTCCGGGTACACGGCGGCGAACACCGGGGCGGAGCCGGTATCGCGGCGGCGGACCACGGCGTGGGTGCGCGTGGCGCTGCCGGTAAGGCTGACCTCTATCTCCCTGCCGTCCAGCGCGGCCGGCGCGTAGAGCACCAGCGCGCCGGTGTCCTCGCCGATGTTCAGCACCACGCTCATGACGGGTTGCTGAATCCGCTGTAGGGCGTCCCGAGGTACGGGAACTCGCCGAGGTACGGGGCGCTGACGCTGGCCGGGGTCAGGCCGTCGGTGACCTTGGCGGCGGCCGCGTCCGGCGTGAACGACTTGTCGGCAAGCGGGAACGTGACGCCGGCCAGCGCCCGCAGTTCGATCGCGACCACGTCGTCGGTGGGGCGGCGGCCGTTCGGGAACCCGGCGGGGTCGCCGCCGAGCAGGCCGTAGATGCTCTGCTTGGCGCTTGGCGTAGCTGGGATCGACGTGTTCAGCCGGAGCATGTCCGCCAGCACCGGCCCGGTGAAGTTCTCGAAGCCGGGGATCAGCCCGGCCGGAATGCCGGTCAGCAGGATCGCCTCGAGGTCCTTGCGGGGTTTATGCGCTTGCGCGAGTTTTGCCAGGTTGGGGAACACGCCCGGGTACAGGGCGGGCAGCGCGGCGGCGAGGCCGGGCTGGGTGACGTAGCCGGCGAACAGCTTGTCGTCCGACGGCGGCAGCGAGTTCCACAGGTCCTTCTTGCCGAGCGGGATCAGCACCTCGTTCACCAGCGGGTTCCCAAGGCGAGAGACCTGGCGGAACGGCCCTGAGTTCACGTTTTCGCCGTGTGCGTCGTCCCACAGCCTTACCTTCTGACGGCTGGCCGTGGTCCACACGCCGATCGTCGGGTGGTGCTTTTTCGCGAGTGTGTTGGTGGGCACCTGGATCGCGATCGAGTGGACGTTGAGGTGGTTGGTGGCGTTCACGCCCGCTGCCGGGTTCTGGAAGACGTTGAGGCCGTACTGGGCGTGCAGGTTCTCGAACGGCCGCAGGTCGCCGAGGTCGAAGATCGCGCCGAGGTCGACGTAGAAGCCTTCGGCCCGCTGGCCGGCGAAGACCTTGATGCCGCCCGGGAGGGCGTGCACGGCCTTGGCCGCCAGCGCCCCGTAGTCGGGCGTGGACAGCGGGCCGATGTTGCACGGCGGGCAAGCGAGGTTCTTGGCCAGTGTCGTGGTGTGTGTGTTGTTGTCGAGTGCGACATCGTAGGTCTGGCGCCGGTTCCAGTTCGGGCTCTTCAGGCTCTCGATCGGGCCCGTGTTGTAGAGGAACGTATCCGGGTCGGCGAGATGCGTGCGGAACCGGAACTGGAACGTCAGGTCGGCGCGGCCGTCCCCGTTGTTGTCGACGTGTACCTGGTACAGCACATCGTCGCCGAACTCGTAGAAGTTCGGTCCGCCGGCCGGGCCCTGAAGCGGGATGTAGTTGGCGATCAGCGTGACCGTGCCAGGCCGGTCCGGGCTGACGAACGCGTACACGTCGGTGCTGTCGGCGACCGGGTCTTTGGAGATCTCCGGTGCTTCGCGGTGTGATGACATGTTGTGTGTCCCCCTTACCGTGTTACCGGACCGCGCCGGCGATGCGGGCGGCCAGGTCGCGGTCCCGCAGGCGAGTCTGCGTGGCGCCGGCGAACACCTCGATGTCGCCGGTCCGCGCGTCGCGGACGTGGACGACCAGCGGGGTTGCGCTGTCGAGGGTCGCTGCGCTAGCGCCTGTGGTCTCGAGGGCGCCTGTCGTCTTGAGGGTGTCTGTCGTCTTGAGGGTGTCTGTCGTACCGAGGGCGCCGGCGGCGAGTCCGGCCGCGCCCGCTCCAGCGGCGCCCCGCAGCAGCGAGCGGCGGGACAGCGATGGCTTTCTGGGCATTACGTTCTTCTCCGATGCGTTCGGCGGATCACCCGAGTCGCGCGCACTGACTCCTTGTCACGCGCTTGTTCGCTGCGGGCGGCCGAGCGGATGGGTCCGAATGCCAGAAAATTTCGGGAACTGTAACGGGATCAGCGTGACCTTGCCTGCCGTGTGGCGTGCGCCGACCCGCTCGTAGGCCGGTACTGCCTGGTCAAGCGGGTACGTAGCGGCCACCGTCACGTGCAGGCCGCGCTGCGTGACCAGTTCCGCGAGGCGGCGCATGCCAGCGCCGTCCGCGGCGATCAGGATGTCGCCGTGCCGGACGCCACGCTTGTCGGCGACCGCGATGTGCTCCGGCGTGACGTCCGGGCGGATCGACACGATGAAGCCGCCCGGGGTGACCGAGTGGACGGCCTGGACCAGCGCGGTCTCGCTGGTGCTGAGCAGCGCGCCGTCGACCCGGCCGGCCGCGGCGAACACATCCGTGACCTGCGTGTAGTCGATGGTTTCGGCCACGCCGATGGACCGGAGGTAGTCGTGCCGCGGCGCGGAAGCCGTGCCGATCACCGTGGCTCCTTCGGCCTTCGCGATCTGTGCCGCCACGTGGCCGACGCCGCCGGCCGCCGCCTCGATGAGCACCCGGCTGCCCGGCTGGATACCGCCGACCGACTCGAAGGCCTGGAGCACGGTAAGGCCGACCAGCGGCAGCGCGCCCGCCTGATCCCAGGGCAACCCGGTCGGCTTGATGGCCAGATCCGCCTCCGGAACGGCGGCATACTCCGCGAACGTGCCCATGGCGCGCGGTCCGATCAGCGGGAAGCGGGACACGCCGAACACGTCGTCGCCGACGGCGAACTCCGTGGCACCGGGACCGCGCATGACCACGGTCCCCGCGACGTCCCAGCCGGGGACGGCGGGCAGCTTGAAATCGCTCACGAACGGCAGCGGCACCGCGACGAGGCCGACATCCACCGGGTTGAGACCGGCGGCGCGAACGCGGAGCAGGACCTCGCCAGCATCCGGTTGCGGGAGGTTCAGCTCGGCGACCTCCAGCACGTCCGGCTGGCCGTGCTGGCTGAACCGCAGTGCGCGCATGGTGGCGGGGAGACGTGTCACGGGGCTGTCCCTTCGTCGCTTGGCCGGCATGATAAGGATAGGTGTGCCTACCGTTGCCGAAGCGCTCGAGTCGTATACACCGTCCGGTGCGGACGAGTCCGCCGACGTGGCGCGCATCCGGGCGCTGCTCTCGTCCGGTACGGATCCGTTTTCGCGCGCGCTTCCGCTGCACGTCACCGGGTCCGCTCTGGTGGTGCATCCGCCGAGCGGGCGGGTGCTGCTTCGCTGGCATCAGCGGCAGCAGGCCTGGCTCCAGGTCGGCGGGCACGGTGATCCGGGCGAAACGGACCCGCTCGCCATCGCGCTGCGCGAAGGCGCCGAGGAGACCGGGCTGACCGACCTGGTTCCGTGGCCCGATGCCGCGTTGCGGCATGTGGTGATCGTCACGGTTCCGGCCAACGACAAGGAACCCGCGCACGAGCACGCCGACCTGCGGTTCGTGCTGGCAACCGACAACCCGGAAAAGGCCCGGCCGGAGAACCCCGGGGCGCCGCTGCGCTGGCTCACGGTTCCCGAAGCCGTCGAAGCCACCCGCGAAGACAACCTCCGCGACATGCTCCGCCGCCTGCCCCTATAACCCGCGCCCGCGCGCCCGCGCGCCCCCTGCGCCCGCGCGCCCCGCCCCGCGCCCGCGCGCCCCGCCTCCGCCCGCGCGCCCCGGTATCACCTCCGCCCCGGCAGTCACATCCGTACCGCGCCGCTAAGGCTACAGATGTCTTGGTACGCCAAACCGACAAGGCAAATCAGGTTAAATCCGGATATTGCGGACGACGAAACGTAGGGTTTCGCTTACAAAGACAACCTAGGTATACAGGGGAACGCTGGCGTACCGGGAGATCCGCCGAGGCGTCCGCAGCCCGCAGCCCGCAGCCCGCAGCCCGCAGCCCGTCGCCGCGCTCAGCCGCCGGCGGGCAGCTCCGGGGGTGGGGTCGTGCCGGGGCCTAGTTCGGCCTTGAGCGCGGTGAGTTCCTTGTCCACGTCGGCCTGGGAGCCGACCTGGTCGAGTTCCTGCTGGATGTCGTCATCGCCGCCGCCGACGTCCTCGAGCACCCCGGAGGCGAGCAACTCGTCCAGCGCACCCGCCCGGGCCTGCATGTTCGCGATCTTGTCCTGCGCCCGCTGGAGTGCTTCGCCGGAGTCGCCGAGTGTGCCGGAGATGCCGGCGACGCTCTCGTTGACCGAGGTCATCGCGCTGGCCGCGGTGTACTGAGCCTTCAGCACCTCCTTCTGCGACCGGAACTTGTTGACCCGGTCCTGAAGCGCGGCGAGGGCCTGGGTGAGCTTTTCCTCTTCCTCGGTGAGCTGCTGGTGCTGCGGCTCCAGCTCGGCGATCTGCGCCTGGGCGGCCGCCTTGCGGGACAGCGCCTCGCGCGCCAGATCCTCGCGGCCGGCCGCGAGCGCCGCCTTCGCCTGATCCTGCAGGTGATCGACCGAATGCTGGAGCTGCTGCTCCTGAAGCTCGATCTGCTTGCGGGACGCGGCGATGTCCACGAGCCCGCGCCGGACCCTGGTGATCTGGTCGAGCATCTGCTCGTATGAGAGATCGAGCATCTCGTCGGGCTTCTCCGCCGCGTCGAGAGCCTTGTTAGCCTTGGCCGCCATGATGTCATGGGCCCGCTGGAAGAGACTCATGCCCGCAGGCTACTCCGCTGGCCCGATCCGCAAGCCCGCAGGTAGGCTCCGGCCATGATTGATCATCTGGGCATTCAGGTCGCCGATGTGGACGCGTCGGCCAGGTTCTACCTTGACGTTTTCGCGGCGATCGGGATGCGCGAGGCGATGCGGTTCCCGACCACGAACGGCACGTTCGTCGGCATGGCCGGCCCCGACGGGCAGCCCACGTTCTGGCTCGGCCCGCCTAACGGACCGGAGACCCGCGAACTGCACGTGGGGTTCCGCGCGCCGGACCGGGCGGCGATCGACGCGGTGCACGAGGCAGCGGTCAAGGCGGGCGCGGAGATCCTGCACGAGCCGCGGGAGTGGCCGGAGTACCACGCCGGCTACTACGGCGTGTTCCTGCGCGACCTCGACGGCCACAACGTCGAAGCCGTCTACCACGGACACTAAGTACGGCCGCTGGTGCGCGCAACACGGTTCGCGGTATCTGGACGGCACTAAACACTGCGCACCGTCCGCGCAGCGATATCACCCTATAAGGGCATAAAGCAGGCAGAAAAAACGTACCGAACTTGCGCAGTGTCGCGGCGTACGGCCTATCGGGCGGGCCAGTTGGGGCTCTAGTAGTCGATGCTGACTTCGGGGGTTAGCGCCAGGGCCTGGCAGGCCAGGATGTAGCCGTCGGCGAGGTCCTCGTCCTCGAGAACCTCGTTGTGCGCCATCGACACCTCGCCGCCGGTGAGCTGGCATGCGCACGCGCCGCAGATGCCCTGGCGGCAAGAGAACGGCGCGTCCAGGCCGGCGTCGGTGAGCACGTCGAGCATCCGCATCCCGGCCGGCCACGACAGTACCCGCCGGTCGCCGTCCAGCGAGACGGTCAGCGTCGCGGCCAGCCCTTCAGAACCAGCCGCGGGCGACTCGAACTCGAAAGGGTTCTCTTCCAGCGACAGGAACCGTTCGGTGCGCACCCGCTTGGCCGGCACGCCAAGCGACCCCAGCGCCGACCGGACACCGGCAAGGAACGGATCGGGCCCGCAGACGAACGGCTGCCACGCGGCATACGGCCGCAACAGCGCACGAAGCCCGTCCACGGTGGGCAGTCCCTGCAGCGAGTCCAGCCAGTGCAGCACCACGAGCCGCCCGCCCGACGACTCGGCAAGCGACCGCAACGCCGCGCCGAAAATCACCGACCGCTCGTCCCGGTTCGCGTACACCAGGACGAGGCGGCCGCGCCCAGCCCACAGCACCGACTTGAGAATGGAGATGACCGGCGTGATCCCGCTGCCGGCCGCGCATAGCAGGAAGTCGCCGTCCAGCGACGCCGGCGTGAACGTGCCCGCCGGCGGCAGCACGTCCAGCTCGGTGCCGGCGCGCACGTTGTCGAGGATCCAGTTCGAGGCGTAGCCACCGGACGTCCGCTTGACCGCGATCGCGGGCGGCTCCCCGGCAACGGGCGAACTGCACAGCGAATAGCAGCGGGCGACCGATCCGGTCAGGTCCGACGGCACCCGCACCGTGATGAACTGCCCGGGCGTATACGCGAAGACCCCGGCCAGTTCGGCGGGCACGGACAGCTCAAGCGCGCACGCGTCCGCGGTCTCCCGCACCACCGCCGCGACGGGCACCTGGTAGTACTCACGGGCAGTGTTTTTTCGTTCGCTCGCGGGCGGGGCGCTCTTTTTTCGTTCGCTCGCGGGCGGGGCGCCTTGAGGCGTCGCCTTCCCTCCTCGCTCGTCGCTGCGCTCCTCGCTCGTCAGTCCAGGCAACGCCGCGCCCCTGGCTTCGCTCACGGCTTCGCTCACGGGTTCGCTCACGGGGGCGCTACCGCCAGCCGTCCGGACCGCACGGCCTCCTCGATGCTGGCGCGCAGCTTGCCGCAGCCTGGGCTCAGCGCGGTCGGCTCGCCGCCCGCGACAAGAGCCGCGAACTCCCAGCAAGAGCGCATCGCGGGCAGCGACCACTGTACCGACGTGTGCGCGGCGCTGAACTTGGCGACCAGCACGGACGCGCCGCAGGTCGCGCAGCACACCGGCGCCAGCCCGTCGAAGCGAGGGTCAGTCCGCATGACCCGAAGCCGAAGCCTGCTGGGCCCGGGCGAGGTTCTCGGCGACCTCCGCTTCCCACTCCGCGACCGGCCGTGTGGTGTCGATCTCGAACTCGTACCGCGCGACCATGTCCGGCTGCACGTCCGCGACGTTCACGTAGAACTGCTCGTACCAGCGCCGCAACTGGTACACCGGCCCGTCCTCGGCGCAGAGCAGCGGGTTGTCCACCCGCGCCTTGTGCAGCCAGATCTCGACGTCCTGACGGAAACCGAGCCCGACGAAATCGGCGAACTTGGCAGACAACGACGCCGCATGCTTGTCCGACAGCCCGGCGGGCTTCTTCACGATCGCCCCCCATTGCAACATGAACGAGTTCGGCGTCACCGGGTAGTGGCAGTTGATCAGCACGCTTTCGATCGTCATCCCGTGGTAGTCGTGCCACAGGTTGTCGATCATGTACGCGGGCCCGAAGTACGACGCCTCCGACCGCAGCGTCACCTCGACGCCGTCCGCCGCCGAGTAGTTCGACACGCCCCCGACGTCCGGCCGGGAACGCGTGCGCAGGTGCTGCGTCGCGATGTGCCCCTCGAAGACGTTCTTGAAGTACGTCGGGAACGCGAAGTGCACGTAGAAGAAGTGCGCCATGTCGACCACGTTGTCCATGACCTCGCGGCAGTTCGCGCCGTCGACGAGAATCGATTCCCACGTCCACGACGTCCACTCGTCGGACCCAGCGCCCGCGATCTCCGGGATCGTCACGTCCGAAGTGGGCGAAGACCCCTCCGGATCGTGCCACACGAACAGGTGCCCGTTGCGCTCCAGCACGGGCCAGGCCCTGGTCCGCGCGGCCGGCGGCACCCGCCGCGCGTACGGGATGCGCGCGCAGCGCCCGTCCCCGCCCCACCGCCAATCGTGGAACGGGCAGGCCACCTGGTCGCCCTTCACGGTGCCCGTCGAGAGGTCGCCGCCCATGTGCCGGCAGTACGCGTCCAGCACATGCAGCGCGCCGTCCGAGGAAGCGAACACGACCAGCTTGGTGCCGAACGCCTGGACCGCGTGCGGCCCACCAGACCGGAACCGCGAAACCAGCCCCAGGCAGTGCCAGCCACGAGCGAACCGCTCCGGTGGGGCCCCGGCGTCAATGAAACGTACCGCAGACATACCCATAGACTAGAACATGTTCTAGTCTTGACGCCATGAGCGACATCCACGAGCAGGTGGCGGTGCTGGACGCCGTCACCGAACTGCTCCCCGTCTTCCGTCAGCGGGCGCAGGAGGCGGAGGACGCGCGCTGTGTTCCGGCGGACTCCATCAAGGCGCTGGCTGAAACAGGTTTCTTCCGGCTGCTCCAGCCGGCCAGGTTCGGCGGTCTTGAGGCCGACCCGATCGCGTTCTACAAGGCGGTCCGGATGATCGCCAGCGCGTGCGGCTCGACCGGCTGGGTCTCCTCCGTCGTCGGCGTGCATCCGTGGCAGCTCGCGCTGTTCCCGCCGCAGGCCCAGGACGAGGTGTGGGGCGCCGACCCCGCGACCCGGATGTCCAGCTCTTACGCGCCGACCGGCAAGGCCGTCCAGGCCGAAGGCGGCTACCGGCTCGACGGCCGCTGGAGCTTTTCCTCCGGCTGCGAGCACGCCACCTGGGTGTTGCTCGGCGGCCTGGTCCTGAACGATAAGGGCCAGCCGGTCGACTTCTGCACGTTTCTGCTGCCAAATACTGATTACTCAATCGACGACGTGTGGGACACGGTCGGATTGCGCGGCACGGGCAGCAACGACATCGTCGTCGACGGCGCATTCGTGCCAAAACATCGCGCGCTCAGCTTCAGTGATGTATCGCGCTGTAAATGCCCCGGACACGAGGTGAATGACAGCCCGTTGTACCACATTCCGTTCGGGTCAATATTCTCTTATGCCATTACCACGCCGATTATAGGGATGGCAACCGGCGCATACGACGCCTACGTTGGCGCCCAGAAGGAGCGGATCCGCGCGTCCTATATCGGGCAGAAGGCGAAGGAAGATCCCTACGGGCAGGTGCGCGTGGCCGAGGCTGCGGCCCTGATCGACAACGCGTGGCTCGCGCTGGAGCGCAACATGGCCGAGCTCATGACGAAGGTGACAGCCGGGGAGCGGCTGCCGCTGCCGCTCCGGCTCCGGGTGCGCCGCGACCAAGTGCTCGGCACCGGCCAGTCGATCCGGGCCGTTGACCTGCTGTTCGAGAACTCCGGCGGCCGCGCGCTGAAGCTGGGCACGCCGATCCAGCGGTTCTGGCGCGACGCGCACGCCGGCCGCGTGCACGCGATCAACGACCCCGAGCGCGCGCTGTCGATGTTCGGCCGCAACGAGTTCGGCCTCGACGTGCCCGCCGATGGCATGCTATGAGGCTGCATTACGAACAAGCCGGCGACGGTCCGGTTGTGGTGCTTTTGCACGGCGGCGGACCCGGCGCTTCCGGCGCGTCGAATTTCGCGCGCAACGTTCCTGTATTCGCCGAGCATTTCCGCGTGGTCGTCGTGGACCAGCCCGGCTTCGGCAAATCCGATAAGCCGCCGGTGGAAGGCAATTACTTCACGTTCGCGGCCAGCGCGCTGCGAGAGCTGCTCGACGAGGTGGGCATAGAAAGAGCACATCTTGTCGGCAATTCTCTGGGCGGCGGAACGGCGGTCCGCTTCTCTCTTAATTTTCCCGAACGAAGTGGGCGGCTTGTTCTGATGGGCCCGGGGGGCCTGTCGCTGAACGTTTTCAGTCCGGATCCCACCGAGGGCGTGAAACGGCTGATGGAGTTCGCGGCGCCGCCCGGCCCTAGCCGGGAGAAGATGGCCGCGTTCATCCGGACGATGGTGTTCGACCAGCGGGTGGTCACCGAGGAGCTGATCGACGAGCGGTTCGCCGCCGCGTCCGATCCGGAGCAGCTCGCCGCGATGGCGTCTCTCGGGGCGTCGTTCTACGACCCGCGGTACTTCGAGGACGGGCTGCTGTGGCGTGAGGTGCACCGGCTGCGGAACCGGGTGCTGCTGATCTGGGGTCGCGAGGACCGGGTGAACCCGCTCGACGGAGCCCTGGTGGCGCTCAAGCTGATCCGGAAGGCGCAGTTGCACGTGTTCGGGGGCTGCGGGCATTGGGCGCAGCTTGAGAAGTTCGACGACTTCAACCGGCTGGCGATCGACTTCCTGAAGGGTGACTCTGCCAGCCCGGGGGGACGACCCCCCCAAACCCCCCCGAAGGGAGAATAGGCGTGCTGAGTTCACTGGGGTACCTGCGGATCCAGTCGGCGGACGTCGCGGCGTGGCGCGAGTTCGGCGTGCGTGTGCTCGGCATGGTGGAGGGCCGGGGTCCTGAGGCCCAGGCGCTCTACCTGCGGATGGACGACTTCCCGGCCCGGCTGGTGATCGTGCCGGGGGAGTCGGAGCGGCTGCTCGCCTCGGGCTGGGAGGTCGCGAGCCCGGCCGCGTTCGGCGCCGTCGCGAAGGCGCTGTCCGACGCCGGCGTTCCGTTCAAGGTCGGCAGCGCCGACGAGATCGCCGCCCGGCGGGTCACCGAACTGCTGATCCTCGACGACCCGGCCGGCAACACGCTGGAGATCTTCTGCGGCGCCGCGCTCGAGCACCGGCCGGCCGTCAGCTCGTTCGGGAATCGATTCGTCACCGGCCCGATGGGCATGGGGCACGTCGTGCTGCCGGTGCCGCCGGACTCGACAGCCGCGTACGAGTTCTACACCGAGGTGCTCGGGTTCCGGCTGCGCGACTCGATGCGGATGCCGGCCGAGCTGTTCGGCAGGCCGGCCGGATCGCCGCCGGTGTGGTTCCGGTTCCTGGGCTGCAACCCGCGGCACCACTCGCTGGCGCTGGCGCCGATGCCGTCCGAGCAGGGCATCGTGCACCTGATGGTGGAGGTCGCGGAGCTGGACGACGTGGGGCGCGCGATGGACCGGTGCGCCAAACGCGGCGCGCCGATCGCCGCCACGCTCGGACGGCACGCGAACGACCGGATGGTGTCGTTTTACGTGCGGACGCCCGGCGGATTCGATATCGAGTACGGCTTTGACGGCGAGCAGGTCGACGACAGTACCTGGATCAGCCGGGAGACCACGGCGATCAGCCTGTGGGGGCACAGCTTCGCCGGCCCCGCGCACTGAGGTCTTTCGATGGCCGTGGCGGGATGGCAGGCTGATCCCATGGCCGCGTTCGGTGAAGCCGCGTCGCCCGGCTCTGGGCCGGCCAGCGCCGATCCGACCTCCGATCGGTTCCGCCACGTGCTCGGTCACTTCTGCACGGGGGTCACGATCATCACCACCGCCGACGCGGCGGGTCCGGCCGGGTTCGCGTGCCAGGCCTTCGCCGCGCTGTCGCTGGATCCGCCGCTCGTGCTGTTCTGTCCGAGCAAGACGTCCGCGACCTGGCCCAGGATCGCGGCGAGCGGCGTGTTCTGCGTGAACGTGCTGGATGCGGGGCAGCGGGAGCTGGCCCGGGTGTTCGGCGCCTCGGGTGCGGACAAGTTCGCCGGCGTGGGCTGGGCGCCCGCCGCGTCCGGCGCGCCGGTGCTCGACGGGGTCCTCGCGTGGGCCGGGTGCGAGGTCGTGCAGGTACACGACGCAGGCGACCACCACGTCGTCATGGGCCGGGTCACCGAACTGGGGGAGTGCCCGCCCGGCGAGCCGCTGCTGTTCTACCGAGGCCGGTACGGCGTGACCGCCGCGAGCCAGGCGGAAGAGCCGCCCGAGGTGGTCGACACGATCCTGGCCTGGCCCGACCACGCCGACTGGATCTGACCCGCACGCCGCACGCCGCCCCCCCGCCGCCCGCAATGACGCACCCCCGGCCGCCCGCAATGACACACCCCCGGCCGCCCGCATTATCCAGATTTGTCCCTTGTTGCGCGCGGCACTTCGGCGGTGTCCCGGGCTCCGGGGGCGATCAGGAAGATTGCGGACAGTTACCCCCCCAAACCGGGAGGGTAAGTGTCCGCAATAATCTGGCGCACCCGACGGCGCGCCCGCGATGCGGTTAATACCCGATTTGTCGAGCGGGGAGCGAGGGCCGGGTGCGCCCCCCGCCACCCAGCCGAAGTATCTTCGGTTAGAAGCACAATCAGCCGCTGGGGCGGCGTGTGGTGTTCGGCATCGGGGCCGGAGAGGGGCAGCATATGGACGCGGTCGATCAGGCGATCTTGCGGCGCTTGCAGCGTGACGGCCGGCAGACGAACCGCGAGCTCGCCGAGGCGCTCGGCATCGCCCCGTCGACGGCCCTGGAGCGAACCCGGGCGCTGCGCGCCCGCGGCGTGATCACCGGTTTCCACGCAGCGGTGGACATGGCGGCGCTCGGCCGTGGCGTGCAGGCACTGATCTCGATCCGGATCCGGCCGCAGTCGCGAGAGGCCATCGAGACCGTGCGGGACAACATGGCCAAGCTGCCCGAGACGCTGGGCGTGTTCGTGGTCACCGGCAACGAGGACGTCCTCGTGCACGTGGCGGTTCCCAGCACCCAGTACCTCAGGGACTTCGTGCTCGACCGGCTGGCCCGCCGCAAGGAGTTCGTGGACGTCAGGACCACGGTCGTGTTCGACTACGTCCAGCCGGCCGAGCAGTCTGAACTTACGGACGGCATACCGCGATAACCGCCGAATCTTCTTCGCCGTAACCCGCGACATCAAGCCGTACATCGAATAATTGGCAAGCACAAAACCACTAAGCATTCAGATATTCGCGTGGCCACCGCTTCTGCCGCACGTTTGCATAGCATCCAGGCCGTGCAGCGAAATAGTCTTTCCGCGGTCCTCGCCGTCCTCGCGGCCGGGTTGTTCTGGGGTACCGTCGGCCCCGCGGACGTTCGGCATCGCGCCGGTGAGCACCGGTCTGTGCGAACGGATCATGCTCGGCACCCGGCTTCCCGGCCGCTGGGCGGCGGGGCACGGCTTGCGCGATCGCGGGTTGCGCGCTGATCTGCGCATCACACGGCGCCGGATCACCGCATAGCGCCGGAGCGGCGCGGGCCGACGTCTTCGGAATAGCGTGCGGCGTCGTGGCGGGCGGCTGTTTCGGCGTCTACACCGTGTCCGCCAAGCGCTCATCGCCGCCGACGTGAACATGCTGGCCGCGGTCCCGGTCACTCCGCTCCTCGGCGGCGCCGCGCTGACGCCCTGGCTGGCACCGGAACTGCCGCGGCTCGCCGAGCCACGGTCGCTGGTACTCACGGCGTGGCTCGGCCCGGTCACCGTCGCCCTGGCGTACTGGCTCTATGTGACCGGGCTGCGCCGTCTCACCGCCGCGACCGCCGCCACCCTCTCACTGGCCGAGCCGCTCGTGGCGACCGCGCTGGGGATCGGGATCCTCCGAGAGCACCCGTCCTTTCCCATCGCGGTCGGCACGCTGCTGCTCCTCGGCGGTCTGGTCGTCGTCTCGCTCCCTCGCCGGCCCGCGCCAGACCCTCAGCGAAGCGGCCCGAAGAAAGCCTGGAGATCCTCCGCCAGCAGCGCCGGTGCCTCCATGGCCGGGAAGTGCTTGCCGCGCTCGAACTCTGTCCAGTGCGCGTCCGCCGGCGCGGGCACCAGCCGCCGTACGGTCTCGTCCGCGCCGAACACCGCGAATCCCTGTGGCACGCTCGGCGGCCCGCCCCAGTCGGATGAGTGCGCCTGGTCGTACAGCGTGTGCGCGGCGCTCGCGCCGGACCCGGTGAGCCAGTACAGGCTGACCGTGGTGAGCAGCTGATCGCGGTCCACCGGCAGATCGGTCCACTCAACCACCTTCTCCGCGATCCAGGCGAGCTGGAGCAGCGGCGAGTCGGTCAGGCCGTAGCCGATGGTCCGCGGCCGGCTGTTCTGGATCGCCAGGTAGCCGGAACCCTCCCGCTTGAACCCCTCGATCCGGCCCAGGATCAGCTTGCCGACCGGGTCGCTCTCGTCGAGCCCGTCGGCCATCCCCGGGATGAACGACGCCACGTTCGCCGCGGTCAGCGGATCGGTCACCACGTGGACGCCGATAACGTGCGAGCCGTCGAGGCCGGCCACCATGCCGGACACGCCGCCGCCGATGTCGCCGCCGTGCACGCCGTACCGCTTGTAGCCGAGCCGGCGCATCAGCTCGACCCAGGCGCGCGCGGTCCGGCCCATCGACCAGCCCGGCCCGCTCAGCGGCGTCGAGAACGCGTAGCCGGGCAGCGACGGAGCGACCACGTGGAACGCTGGCCCCGAAGCCGGGTTGACCAGCGGCTCGATCAGGTTCCAGAACTCGGCGACCGAGCTGGGGTAGCCGTGCGTGAGGAGCAGCGGCGTGGCGTCCGGCCGGGCGGACCTGACGTGCAGGAAGTGGATGCGCTGGCCGTCGATCTCGGTGGTGAACTGGGGGAACTGGTTGAGCCTAGCCTCGGCGGCGCGCCAGTCGTAGCCGTCGCGCCAGTACGCGGCCAGCTCCCTCAGCTCGCTCTGCGGGATGCCGCGGGCCCAGCCCGTCTCGGTCCCGGGCACCGCGCTTGGCCAGCGGGCGTGCGCGAGACGGTCGTGCAGGTAGTCGATGTCGGCCTGCGGGATCTCGATAAGGAAGTTGTCCATACCCAGGACACTAGAGACAATAGCGGAAAGAATCGTTCCTAGTTCGAGGTTCACGATAGCAAAATGGCGGAAACTTCAGCACGGCTCCTGCGCCTGTTGTCCCTGCTCCAGAGCAAACGCGACTGGACCAGCGCCGAACTAGCCAGCCGGCTCGGCGTCACGACCCGCACGATCCGCAACGACGTGGACCGGCTGCGCGGCCTCGGCTACCCGGTCGACGCGCGGCCCGGCGTGACCGGCGGGTACCGGCTCGGCACCGGCGGCTCGCTGCCGCCGCTGCTGCTCGACGACGAGGAGGCGGTCGCGGTCGCGATCGGCCTGCGCACCGCGGCGAACGGCTCGGTCACCGGGATCGAGGAGACGGCGGTCCGCGCGCTGGCCAAGCTCCAGCAGTTGCTCCCGTCAAGGCTGCGCCACCGGATCAGTGCGTTCGAGTCCCATGCCCTGCTCATGCCGCCTCGCGGCCCCCAGGCCGGAACGCGAACCGATCCCGACATACTGACGCTGATCGGCAGCGCGTGCCGCGACCGCGAGCGGCTTCGCTTCGAATACCGCGCCCACGACGGCACCACGACGCGACGCGACGTGGAGCCGTACCGCCTGATCAACGACCGGCGTCGCTGGTACCTGTTCGCGTGGGACATGGACCGCGACGACTGGCGAACGTTCCGGGCCGACCGGATCGAACCCCGAACGCCGCCGCACGGCCCTCGCTTCACGGCGGTCCGGAAGCTGCCATCCGACGAGGAGATCATGGCCCGGGTAGCTCGCGGCATCGGCGAGGCCACCTGGCGGTACCGGGCGCGGGTGATCGTCCACGCGCCGGCCGACCATGTCCGGTCGCGGCTGCCGATCCCCGTTGACGTGGAACCCATCACGAACGACCGCTGCGCGTTCGAGCCGGGTTCGGACTACCCGGAGATGCTCGCCCTTTACCTTGGCATGCTCGGCGCGGACTTTACGGTCGAGGACTCACCCGAGCTGGCGGATGCGCTGCGCACGCTCAGCTCCCGCTACCAGCGCGCCGTCGAGCACTACGCCTCAGCAGCGGACCAGCCTCCCGGTTAAGTCCGTCGTCCAGGGTGAATGTCCATTATGCGTCCTGCTCGCTGCCGGGGTACTCGAAGTCAACTGCGATTTCATTCTTAGAGCTATGGAAAGCAGCCATGAGTGCACGGACCTGTACTTCGACTGTGTCGATTTTGTCTAGGCGCGGTACCACGATTTCGTTAAGGCGGGCTATGACTATTTCGTCAAGGCGCGGCGCCACCGCGTCCAGGAAGGATCGCAGTACGACGCTATCCGTAGGTTCAAGTTCGTCGCTAGTCTCCTCCGACTGGCTTTCCAGGACGTCGCCAGTCTCCCGCCCAATCTGGCCTTCCTGGATGTTGTTCAGAAAGTCTTCCGGCCGATCGATGGCCAACGATAGAGTCTTCAGGGTTAGCGGACGATGCCGCTTTCCTTCGTCTCTATTCTGCTCAATTCCACGTAGCGTGGAATAGCCTATGCCGGCCTTCTTAGCAAGGGCCTTCTGGGTCAGCTCAAGCCCGTTTCGTCCTTTGCGGAGCGCACGGGCAACCGCCGTCCGGCGCTTGCTCTCCTCCGCCGTCTCCTCCGCACCATCCATTGGCGCAGAGGCTAGCGGATCACTTGATCCGGCGTCACGCCAAATCCGCTTTCGGCGGTGCGATCGTCAGCTCTTTTTGAAAAACGCTAGTTCCAGCTCTCATGAGAGCTAAAAGTAGCGCTCTGCTATCTAGTTAACTAATGTGAATCTCCGACAATGGTCGAGTAGTTCCTGTACGTTGATCTCCAATAGCACTGGGCCTGCCGACGTCCTGTTGTCGCGGTCCTCTGGCGCAAGGAAGGTGAGACTTGTGACGACCGCAACTGTCCACATCGCGATCTTCATCCCGGTTCCCGTCCTCTCGGGCGTTGCGGGCGGAGCTCTGGCAACGGCTGTCATCCGGCTCCTTGGCGGACGCGGCGGCGGCGACGACGGCGGCCAAGGCCACCGCAACGGCGAAGGCTGACGGTCTGACCTTCCTGAGCCTGGCTCAGCATGACTCCCGCATGCAGCCAGCAGGCGCTTGCGGGCGGATCACGACATGCTGCTGTTGACGTCGTCTACGACGTCCCCCCCGTTGCTGTGATCCCGTCGGCCGAGGCAACGCGTGACCCGCGAGCCGGCCGTATTGAAGTGCTGAGGTCGGTCGCGGTGCCGCTCTGATTGACGAACGCGTGCGCGTCGTTGTCCAAACTCCACGACTAGCCGCGAGACTCTAGCTCGAATAGAGTTAATGTAACTATAGTCAAGCTAGTGGAGGCGGCGCTGGGTAGCGGGACTCTGGACAAGCCAGCGGATGTCTTCGGCCGCGAGCCTGAGTGGGCGGACCTGGCCGAATTCGCGCTGTCGCCGCTGCCGGGGCTGCGGATCGCTGTTGTCTACGGCAGGCGCAGACAGGGCAAATCGTACCTACTGCGCCGGCTCACCGACGCGGTTGGCGGGCTCTATCATCTCGCCACCGAGCAGGCCGAACCGGTCTCGTTGCGCCGGTTCGGTGACTCGCTGGCGGCCTGGGCAGGTCTGTCGGCTGGCGTGTTCGGGTTCGGCGGCTGGGAGCAGGCGCTGCGAACAGCAACGGAGGTGATGGCGGATTCATCCCGCTCCCATGCTTCTCGAACCGCGCCTCCGCTGCTTGTCCTTGACGAGTTTCCCTATTTGTGCCAGGAAACTCCCGGTCTGCCGTCTATCGTGCAGTCCCTCTACGACACCCTGGGACCTGCCGCCGGAGCGAGCAACGGTTCGTTTCGCCTGCTGCTGTGCGGCTCGGCGATTTCGGTCATGTCGGACCTGCTGTCCGGGACCAGGGCGCTGCGTGGTCGTGCCGCGCTCGAACTGCGCATTCGGCCGTTTAGTTACCGGGACGCGCGCGACTACTGGGGCATCGCTGATCTTGGTGCGGCCTTCGCTCACAATGCCCTTGTCGGCGGCACCCCCGGCTACCGGGAGCTTGTGCCAGATCCGCAGGTTCCAGAGGATCCAGCACAGCTCGGCGGCTGGCTGGCCCGGAACGTGCTACGACCGTCCATGCCGCTATTCGACGAGGCCCGCCGGGTCGTGCACGAGGATCCGCGCATCCGCGACACTGCCGCCTATAGCTCGGTGCTCGCCGCCGTGGCAGCGGGAGAGTCGTCGCCTACGAAGATCGGCGGCCTGCTCGGCCGCCCGGCAACCTCACTGACACATCAGCTGGCCACGCTGGCCTCGGCAGGATTCATCGACCGTCGGCACGACCTGCTCCTGGACCGGCGCCCCGTAGTCACGGTCGCCGACCCGATGGTCCGCTTCCACCAGCTGATCATCGAGCCGTATCTGGCCGATCTGGAGGCCGGCGGAGCGCGCCAGGTCTGGGCCGAGGTAGAGCACACGGTGGAGTCCAAGATCTTCGGGCCGCATTTCGAGACGCTCGCCGCCGAATGGGTCACCCGGTATGCCTCAGGGGAGGCAGGCCTGGCTGTCGGCCCGGTGGGGCAGACTGTCATCGCCTGCCGCGAGCACAAGACCAGCCACGAGATCGACGTACTTGCGCTCGCACGCGGCAGTCGCCCGCGGACCACCGGCGCGCCGGTCGCCTTCATCGCCGAGGCCAAGCACCGCGACCGCCGTCCCGGCCTAGCCGAGCTGCGCAGGCTCCAGCACCTCCGCGACCTGCTGACCGCGGCCGGACATGACGCATCCGGCGCCGCACTCGGCATGTTCAGCGTGGCAGGCTTCAATGATGCTCTGACAGCCGAGGCCACCGGCAGCCGAGGAAAAATCGTTCTAGCTACCCTGAACGACCTCTACGGCCAGCCGTCCTGAGCCGGACCCGCTTACCTCACACGACAACGGCTGTCCCAGGCCGTCGGCGCCCCTGGCGTAGCACGAAAGACTAGCTGCCGGGTGGCGGCGACGCGTAGCCGTGCGAGTACGCGTACCGCATCGCCTGCACGCGGTCCCGCGACCCGGTCTTGGCGAAGATCCGGTTCACGTGCGTCTTGACCGTGGCCTCGCTGACGAACAGTTCCCTGGCGATTTCGCGGTTCGACCGGCCTTCCGCGATGAGCCGGAGCACCTCCGCCTCCCGGGGCGTCAGCTCCCCGTCATCCGGCACGACCTCCGATCCAGCCGAAGACTCCATAGAAGACCGGGAGGCCGCGGACACCAGCCGCTGCTGCACCGCCGGATCGAGCACCGCCTGGCCGGCCGCCGCGGCCTTCACCGCCCGCTCGATCTCCGCCCGGGACGCGTCCTTGGTCAGGTACCCGAGCGCGCCGGCACGCAGCGCCCCGATGATCGACTCGTCGTCGGCGTAGGTGGTGAGCACCACCACCCGGGTGTCCGGATGCGTGGCGGTGATCAGCCGGGTCGCCGCCACCCCGCCGCAGCCGGGCATGTTCAGGTCCATGAGCACGACTTGCGGGCTCAGCTCCGCCACCAGCGCGACCGCGTCTTCCCCGGTCGGGGCCTGACCGGCCACCTCGATCCCGTCGAGGGTGCCGAGCAGCAGCACGAGACCTTCGCGGACCGCCGACTGATCGTCCGCGATGACCACAGTGACAACAGGGCTCATGCCGGAATCTTGAGGCATACCCGCCAGATCCCGTCGGCCGGCCCCGCCTCAAGCGTGCCGCCGCCCAGCGCCGCGCGCTCTCGCAGGCCGGTCAGCCCGTATCCGGCGCCGCTCTTCGACAGCTCGCCGGCCGAGCCGCTCGACCCGCTCGACCCGCTCGACCCGCTCGACCCACCCGAGCCGGCCGAAGCGTCCAGCGGGTTGGTCACCAGCACCGCCACCTCTCCGTCCAGAAACGAGAGTGACACCGACACCGGCTGACCGGGGGCGTGCTTGCGCGCGTTGGTCAGCGCCTCCTGCGCCGCCCGGTAGGCAGCCAGCCCAGCCTCGGCCCCGACAGGCCGCGGCGAACCGGTCATCGAGAACTCGACCAGGTCGCCGTCGGCCCGGTATCGTTCGGCCAGCATCGCCATCTGCTCGGGCAGCGGCACGGCGTTGCCGCGCAGCGCGAGGATCGCGCGGCGTGCGTCCGCCAGGCCCTCCCTGGTGAACGCGCCGGCCCGGTCGATGCACTCGATCGCCTTCGCGAGTTCCGGTGGCCCCGAAGGCAGCGCTGCCAGCAGCCCCTCGGCCGCCTGGAGGTTCACCGAAACCGCGGCGAGCGAGTGGGCGAGCACGTCATGGATCTCCCTGGCGATCCTGGCCCGCTCGCCGAGCGCGGCCGCCTCGGTCTCGGCGGCCCGGGCGCGGCGGCTTTCCGCCAGCATCTTCTCCGCCTGCTCGGCGCGGATCAGGAAGGAGTGCCGCGTCAGCCCGACGGCCCACAGGCCGGCGAACGCGATCGAGTAGCCGAACAGGGCCTCGGCGGGGAGCGCAACCGTCAGCCCGGCGACGATGAAGCCCGCCACGGTGGCGGCGGTGATGGCCATCGACTTGTCGAGATCCAGCCGCGAGCCGGCCGCCACGGTGGTCACCAGACCGGTCGTAACGGCCGTGCTCAGCGTCGGCGCCAAGCCGGCCAGCACCCCGCCGCTGACGCCCATCACCGCCAGCGCCGCCGGCACGACGTCCGGCCGCCGCTCGAAGATCAGCCAGATCGCCCAGGCGACGGAGGAGACGAACAGCGACACCAGGACGCCGATGTCCCGCGGTCCGCCGAGCGGGTGCGGCAGGGCGAACAGCGGGACGGTGACCAGGACCATGACCAGGACGAGGGCCCGGAAGGCCTTCAGTACCGGCGGCACCTCGACCGAGCCGGCAGAGCTAGCAGCGCCGGCAGAGCCGGCAGAGCTAGCAGAGCCGGCCGAGCCCAGGTCGGTGAGCAAGCGGAACACGCCTTCAACGTATCCCGGCAGGCACCCCGAACGGCAGAGCGCCCAGGTTGACCTTGGGTGGGCTCCGGCGTCAACCCACAGGTGGAGCCAGTACCTCGCGCAGCCGTGCGGCGAACGGGCCCGGCAGGAACAGCGGCGCGGCGTCCCCGCCAGGGAACTCGGCGAGCTCGGTCCCGAGCCGCGCCGCCACCCCCGCGCTGATCCGCCGAGCGTCCTCACCGGTCGCTTCCCCGGCCGCGAGCACGATCCGCACCCCCGCACCCCGCAGCCGGTCAACGGGCACCGCATACGAGACAAACGCTCTCATCTCGAATCGCAGCATGTACTCCCAGTTGCCGGCCATCCGCGCCATCGTGGCCTCGTCCACGTCCAGCATCGCGGCGTTCCCCGCATCGAGCAGCAGCGGCACCTGCTCTGCGTCCAACCCGCCGATCCGCGTCTGGAGCAGCGTGAACGCGGCCAGCCACCCGTCCCGTTCCAGCACCCGCTCGATCTCGTCGAATGTGGACCGCAGCTCGTCGGTGTCCGGCAGCGGCGGCTCGTGCGCGACCGCCACCGTGACACAGTCCGGATGCCGCGCCGCCAGGTCGAGCGCGATTGTCGCACCCCCGCTGTTGCCGAACACCGCGGCCGACGAGAACCCGCAGGCCCGCAGTACCGCCACCGCGTCGTCCGACTGCTCGGCCATCGTCACCGCAGTCGGCGCCCCGCGCAGCCGGCTCCGTGAGTTCCCGCGCCGGTCGTAGGTCAGCACCGTGTACCGGTAGGCCATGCTGCTCGCCAGCGCCGAGTAGTACCCGGCATCCCCGCCGCCCCCGACGATCAGCAGCAGCGGCGGCCCGTCGCCGCGCCGCTCGTAGTAGATGTCCGCCCCGTCCGCGGCGGCGATTCCCGAGGTCACCTCCAGGCTGGGCGTGGGCGCGGCGAGCGGCATCGAGAAGTCGCACTCCAGCCCGCCCCCGGGGGCTCTCGGCAACGCGAAGACCTGCCGCACGTTCCCGTTCGGCCGGCGCCCCTGCTCCGCCGCCCACGTGTGCAGCGACTCCAGCACGATCAGCGACTGCGCCGACGGCGTCTGCCGGCCGTCGCGCGCGAGCCGCACGAACGCTTCCTCGTGCTCCGCTTCGGTCCGCAGCACCAGGTCCGGGAACTCGGCGGCCAGTTCCGCCGCGACCTCGAGCGGCACCGGGCGGCACCATTCTGCCGGCCCGTCGCTGTCCTCGCTCACGTCACCGTGGTACACGACGAATGGGGCGCCGGCGGCGCCGTCCAGTCGCGGCACCCCGCCGAACCGCCCGAAGAATTCCCCGGATACCGCCGCAAAGTCCGGCATCCGTACGTGCCGCAGCAGGCTGAGCACGTTCCGCGCGGGCACCGTCCGGACGCTCACGTCGTACATCACTGACCTCTTCCCGTTGAGTTTGTCCATGAGGAAACCGGCCAGCTCGCGCCGCGCCGAATGGCTGGCCTCCGCATCGGCCCACCAGCCAGCGAGCTCGGCGGCCACGGCCGCGTCCGGCAGCCCGGCCACCGCCTTGATCCGCGCCAGCGGCATGTCGAGCTGCCGCAACGCCGCGATCAGCCGCGCCTGGTCGAGCTGCTCTGCCGCGTACCACCGGTACCCCGACCCCGCGTCCACCCGGCGCGGCAGCAGCAGCCCCATCTCGTCGTATCGCCGCAGCGCGTGCGCGGACAGCCGCGATAGCCGCGCGAACTCCCCGATTCCCATCAATTCCACGGACCCACCATGCGCCCTAGCGCCGCGCGAAGGTCAAGAGCGCTTTTTTTCTCAGAACGACCTGAGGTTTCTCACCCGGCCACCGGATTCGCCACCCGGGCGACGAACAGCGGCTCCCCGGCCGCACTGGTCACCAGCATCAGGTACGGGCGGTCGAAGACCACACGGCGACCGCCGGCCGCGGTGCCGGAAGTGGCCGTGATGCCGGCGGCCGCGGCGGCGGCACCGACCGTGCCCTTCTCGCCGACCTGCAAGGTGGCGGCCTGCCGCACGAACCCGATGCAGCAGGCCTGCGGCGACAGGGGAGCGAAGTCCGCGCTGCCGCCGAACGCCACGCTCATGCCGAGCGACCTGAGCACGGCGTTCATGTCGTCGGTCGCGGACAGGTTGACCTTTGGCAGCGCGATCCCCGCGAGGCCACCTGTCCCGGCGCCGATCCGCGCGACCGTCGCGGCGTCCGGCACCGCGCAGCTAGTCGCCGACGCCGGGGGCAGCAGGGCGACCATGGAAAGCTTCCCGCCCCGGTAGGGAAGCGATACCCCGGTCCACCCATCCGCGGTGCCGTAACGGAGCCCGGCACCGTTCAGGAAGCTGGCGGTGACCTGGCTCTGCCCGGCGGTGGTGAACGCCTGCTGTTCGGTCTGGTTCGGGTCGAACGGTGTCGCCCACGCCGCGTTCAGGTACAGCGCGGAGGTGAGCACCCACCCGATCTGGTCGAGCATGGACGCCTTGATCAGGTGCTGGATGTGCCCGCGCGTGGCGTCCGAGATCGCCTGGTTGATCTGCTGTGCGGCCTGATCGGGCTCGGTCATCAGCGGCACCCGCTCGACCCCGGCCGAGTACGCGGTTTCCAGCGCGTTCAGGTAGCTGGCGTGCGTGACCAGCGAGGGGTCCGCCCACACCTGGTTGCTGGCCGCGACCGTCACTCCGGGTCCGTCCAGCCCGGCGAGCGTCGTGGTGCGCGCATGCAGTCCCGCCTCAAGTGCGAGCCCGCTGCTCGGCAAGTGCAGCGTCCGCGCCATCGCCTGCGCCGTCGTGCCGCCGGCCCCCAGATACGCCATGCCCAGCGCGCTGGCCAGCGTCGACGGCGAGAACACCAGGTTGTTCCCCGGATCTGCCCGGCACAACGCCCGCAGCACATCCAGCCCGAAGCGCGTATCCGCACCCGCCAGCGGCCGCGCGCTCACCGCCGCGACCCGGACCGCCACCCCCCGGCTAACCGGCGGCGTAGCCTGCGCACTGGCGCACCCAGCCACCAGCACCCCCGCAAGCCCCACCGCAACCAGCGACCCCAGCCGCCCCAATCCCACGCCAGCCAGCCGCCCCCGCCCCACGCCAGCCAGCTGCCCCAGCCGCCCCAATCCCCGCACCGACCGCATACCCATGCCGATCAGACGCCCCCGCCCCACCCCCGGTTCCCCGGTTC
>DASRFJ010000073.1:0-2866 GCA_035651595.1 Streptosporangiaceae bacterium
GGGACGGCGGGGCAGTGCGGGGAGCGGGGCGGGCCAGTTCCTGCTCGATGCGGTACGACAGGACGCGGGCGATCGATTTGGCTGGGGAGCGGGCGTCGTCTTCCCACGCGCGCTGCTCGCAGACCTTGCGCAGCACCGCCGGCACATCTCGCCCGGCCGCTGCCGCGTCGGTGATCTGGGCGGCGCACACGATCCTGGCCGGGTCGGCAACATACCAGGCCCAGCGCCGCTCACCCAGCTCGCGTCGCAGGCACTCGTCGAACGGGGTCGTCTCGGTGTAGCCGGCGCGCCTGAGGCCTTGGACGTCGGCGGAATCGGCGGCGGGCTGGCCGACGGCGGCGCGGAAGAGGCGGGCGCCGGTGATCCCGGCGGTGGTCAGGTGGGTGAGGAACTCTTCCTCGTGGGTGAGCTCTGCGGTCATGGTGATCCTCCTCGTAGTGGCCAGCGCGGTCGTGGACTGGCGGCTGGCGGCCTGGGTGAGCATGCCGATCGTGGCGTTCACCAGGGTCCTGGCCCGGCGCGTATCGCGGGTAGCGGTGGCCGTCGCGGCGCAGGCGTCGACCAGGAGAGCGACCTCGCGCATGAGCGTGAGCGCGGCGGCCGGGGCCGCCGGGCTGGACTGGGTGATGGCCAGGAAGGTGGCGGCCATGTCGCCGACGACGGCCATTACCTCAGGGCGGCGTGGCGCGGGCGGGGTGTGCTGGGCGGCCCGGGCCATGTGGCGGGCGGCCTGGGACAGCGGGCCAGGCGAACCGCGCTCAAGGCCGCCCGCAGCGGCGGCGAGCAGGTCTGCGGCCGCCGTCGTGTCGTGACCGATCTGGTTGAGCTGGCCGGGATGCGCCTTCTGCGGGGCCGGGAGCGGATCGTCCAGGCTGGCGGCTGCTGACCAGGCGGCAAGGGCCCCGGCACGAGCTGCGGCAGGGCTAGTGGCAGCGGGCTCCCAGCGGCGACGCAGGGCCGGGAGAGTCAGGTCCGTGGCCAGCGTGCCGCCGCCGAACCAGATCGGGCCGATCATGCCGGTCTTGCGGCTGTATGCGTGACGACCGTGGCGGTCAGCGACGGCGTAGCCAGTGACAGCCCTGGCGCCACCTGGGTTACCGGCGTAGCGGGGGCGGATGAGCAGGCCGTTCCCGCGGGCTAGGGCGACGAAGTGGGCCTCGGATCGGGCGGCGGCTGCGCAGGCGCGGACGGTGCGCTCCAGGCGGACCCGCAGCGGATCGGAGTCGCCGCGGGCGGCGGAGATCTCCCGGTCGGCGCGGGAGGGTTCCGGAACGCTCCGGTGCGTGATCCGGCCCGGGACGTGTTCCAGTCCGAACCGTTCCTCGATCTCGGCGCAGGCCTTCCCGGCCCTTCGGTAGTCGTTCCACGTGCTCGCCTTGGTGCCGTCCTCGCGGACCAGATTGACCGCCACGTGGATGTGGTCGTTGCCTTCACTGGAGAGGCCGTGGCGGACGGCGATCCACCGGCACGGCGCCTTCCCGTCGCTGCCCGAGAACCCGAGGCCGTCGATGAGAATGTGGACGGCCTGGGTCCACTGGGCGTCGGTAAGGGCGCCTTCGGCGGCCTTGAGGGAGAGCGAGCAGTGCCAGACGTAGCCGCGCGGGACTTCGGTCTGCCAGCGGGAATGCGGGTACTCGACCTGCCAGCCAAGCTCTCTGGCTTCGTCGCGGAGCCGTCTTCGCATGCCGGGCTCGGATCGCCACAGCGTGTCGTCCGCGGTGAACACCGAATCGGCGTAACCGGCGACCAGGTGCTGGTTCACGTGCTCGTTGTGCTTGCCGGGCCCGAACAGGTAGCTCGCCAGGTCCGGCATCGAGCTGCCGCGGACGATCTGGGCGATCACCGCGCTGTGCTCCGCGGTGGCGGTACGGCGTTCCGCAGCGGACCGGATCTCGTCCGCGGCTGCGGAGCGAGCGGGCCGAGGCCGGATAGGGCCGCGTCCAGGCGGGACAGCGTGCGGCACAGCGCGTCGGCGGTCACCGGGATGCTGTTGTCCGGGACGCCGCCGGAGTTGAGCTTCCGCGCGATCTGGTTGACGTTGTTCGCCAGGTTCGCGACCAGGCGCCGCAGGCCCGCCAGCTCCGCCGTCAGCGCCGTCGGCACCACGGGGCGACGTCGCCGGATCAGGGCGCCATCGACCAGGAGCCGCGGGATGCTGACCCCGGCCTCGACGGCGCGGGCAGCGATCGCGTCGTACTCGGCGTCGGTGAAACGGATCTTCACGTGTCGCGGACGGCCGCCCGCGACACGGTGACGGCGAGAGGCGCTGGTCGAGGCCGCCGGAACCGGATCGGCTGCCTGGTGCTGGCAGATCTGCTGGTCGTCCATAGTTGATGCCTCCTTATCTCATCAACCACAGTATCCTCGCAAGACACGCCCGGTCCATCCCGCCAGCCCCAAAAGTGTGTTCAGGCCCCCTGAACACATACCTTGCTGACGGCAAGGGCCTTTCGCGGCATTCGCGAGGAAGGCGCACTTCGGCCGACGCGTTGACTGGTCCGCGTCGGGTGAGGCGGGCCGGTTACAGCGACCCAGTCACCGGGAAGTGGCAGGCAGCCTGCGATCTACGTAGACAGGGCGGTCAGCGCGTCTCAGTCGGTCGCGATGCACGACGTCTTTGCGGAGCCGACCCGCGCAAGTGGCCGTCGCTATGCGCGGCATCTCGAGGGTTCCCGAAGTGTGCCGCGGCCTGCGCAGAACCGGCTGATCTGATTGCCATGCCCGCCCTTTTCGCGTCCCTTCGAACCGCGAGTTTCACCGTGAGCCCGTCGTAGACGCCTAGATGACGAAGACTTCATCCTCGTGTGAAGGGACACCCGGCATGAGCAACGACGAGATCGAGCGCGTCAGGTCTGCGGTAACCGCG
>DASRFJ010000074.1:0-63144 GCA_035651595.1 Streptosporangiaceae bacterium
AGAGCGCCCGCGACACCCCGCGCAGGAACACGCGCGCAGCGCGAGCAACGCCCTCACGCCGGCTTGTCGGAAGGAAGCATTCGAAAGAGATCTTCCCAAACCAGTTGTGGAAAGTACTCTTTCGAGGGTAGTGTTTCGAAACATGAGTTCCGATGAAGCGCCCGTCACCCAGGCCAACCCGGGCGACCCAGCACAGCCAGCACAGCCAGCAAACCCCGAAGCCCCCGAGGGACCCGAGCGTGTTGCGCCTGATGGCGTCCTGAACCTGACCGACCCCAAGGCGATGCGCGCCGTCGCGCATCCGGTCCGGATGGCGTTGCTCGAACTGCTGGAAGTGGCGCCGACGCTGACCGCCACGCAGGCCAGCGAGGCACTGGGGGAATCGCCCGCGAACTGCGCGTTTCACCTGCGCACCCTCGCCAAGTACGGCTACGTGACGGAGGCGGGCGGCGGCAAGGGCAGGGAACGGCCGTGGAAGCTGGCGACCAGGCAGATCCACCTGACGACGCACCACGAGGACGCGGCAACGGCGATGTCCGCACGGGCGCTGAATGAGTTCTGGCTAGACCGGGTCTTTCAGCGGGCGCGGCAGATCCTGACGAGCACGGACGAACTGCCGGAGGAGTGGCGCGGCGCCGAGGAGTCATCGGTGGGGATCGCGTTCTTGACCCCGGCGGAGTTGCGCGAGGTCTCCAAGCGCGTCCTGGACATGGTGGTCTGCCACAAGGAACGCCACGACGACCCCGCCAAGCGGCCGCCCGGCGCGCTGCCCGTGGAGATGGTGTACCTGGCCTACCCGCTTGCTCGCCTCGCCGAACTGACCCAAGAAAAAGCTTCCGGGGACTTAGCTCCCAGACCCCCGAAAATGTCAGACCCCACCGCAATAATGAGCGTCCTGAATCCAAAGGAGCCGCGCAGCCATGAACCCCGAGAACGCCATGATCCTTGCGGAGCAGCATCACGACGACCTGCGGCGGCGGGCCGCCGAGCATAGACGGGGGCCGGCCCGCCTTCCGCGCTGGAATCTGACCTGGTCACGGACGAGCTTGTCATCGGCCGAGCGCCGAGGGTCATCACTGGTTATCATCATCTCCGCACACCGTCCGGCCTGACCGGGTCACGGTTCGGGCCGCGCGAGACGGCGCACGGGAGTGCCTGGCAGTCGCCCGCCAGGCACTCCTGGGCGCGAAAGGCCAGGTAAATGGTGACTGAACCACGTTCGCTGCGCAGCGACGACCCGCAAGCCCGCGACCTCGCGGCAGCGGTCAAGGGCGGTGATGCCGAGCGCCTAGCCGCGATGCTCGCCGCCGATCCGAGTCTTGCCACGTGCCTGGTCACCGAGGAAGGCCGGCCAGGAGCATCTCCTGCCGGCCCTCGCATGACCGTGCCCGGGGCCGTCGCACAGCGGCCCCGGGCACACGCTTACGAAACCTGATCCAGCGCCTTGGCCTCCGCCGGGGCAGGCTCCACGGACAGCACCGCGTCGGGCACCGCACCCGCCGCGCGCCGGCGCAGGCCGCTGAGCGCGACCAGCATCCCGACCGCCGCGATGACGGTGATCAGGATCAGCGCCGGCCGGTAGGCCGATACCGTGGCGGCCGGCGAAAGCACCTTGCTGGCGCCGCCCGCGTCCACGACCGCGGTCACGATGGCGAGCACCACGGCGCCGCCGACCTGGAACGAGGTCTGGAAGAGGCTGGCCGCGAGGCCTTGCTCGGAGTTCGGCACCCCGGCGGTGGCCGCGATGCTCAGCGACGAGAAGCCGAGCCCGAACGCCAGCCCGATCAGGATCACGGCCGGCAGCATGACCGCCGGGTAATCCGGCCGGACCCCCACCCGCAGGAACACCAGGTAGGCAACGGCCAGGCAGACGAACGCGACCGCGGCGAGCCGCACCGGACCGAACCGGCCGATCAGGCCGCCCATCCGCAGTGACAGCACAGCGACGACGATGCCGGCTGGCAGGAAGGCCAGCGCGGTCGACAGCGCCGACCAGTGTGCCAGCGTCTGCAGGTACTGGGTGATGAGGAACTGGAACGACACGTAGGTGCCGAACAGCGTCACCGCGCCCACATTGGCCCGCCGGAGCGCCCCGGAGCGGAGGATCGAGAACGGGACAAGCGGGTCCTTGCTGCGCGATTCGATCACGTAGAACACACCGAGCAGCACCGCAACGCCCGCGAACGAACCGATGGTCCGTGCCGATGCCCAGCCGGCCTGCTGGGCCTCCACAACGGTGTAGACCAGCAGCAGCATGGCCGCGGTGATCGTGGCCGCGCCGGGCAGGTCGAACTTGCGGCCATCCCGCGAGGTCTGCTCCGCCCCGCGCGGGATCAGCACGATGCCCGCGATCAGCACGATCAAGGCGGCGGGCGCGGGCACCAGCAGCGTCCAGCGCCAGCCGACCTCGGTGAGCAATCCGGACAGCACCAGTCCCAGCGAGAAACCGCTGGCCCCGAACACGGTGTACACGCTGAACGCGCGGTTCCGCATCGGGCCCTCAGGGAAGGTGGTGGTGACCAGCGACATGCTGGCGGGCGCGATGAACGCCGCCGCGATGCCCTTGACGAACCGGGCCCCGATAAGGAGCGGCGCGCTGCTGACCAGCCCGCCGAGCAGTGAGACGGCGGCGAACACCGCCAGCGCGATGAGGAACACCCTGCGGCGTCCGAGCAGGTCCGCGGCCCGGCCCCCGAGCAGCAGCAGGCCGCCGTAACCAAGCACGTATCCGCTGACGATCCACTGCAGCGACGCGGTGCTCAGTCCGAGCGCCGCGCGGATCGATGGCAGCGCGACGCCGACCATCGATACGTCCAGAGCATCCAGGCAGAGCGCGCCCCCGAGCACGAACAAGATCCCCCAGAGCTGGGGGGTCCAGGTAGTGACCTTGCGATCTGTAGAAGTCATGACTCAAACTATATGCATGCGCAAGCACTGCTTGCAAGAGAAATTAATGCATTTGCAATTATCCGAACGACGTACTAGGATACGGCCGTGAGCGTGACTTCGGATCGCGTAGTGAGCGCATGGCGGGAGATCTCCGCCTGTCACGCCGCCACGTGCGCCGCCCTCGAGCACGAGCTGGGGGAGCGCCATGGACTCGGCGTAAGCGACTTCGAGGTGCTCGCCCGGCTGGCCGAGGCGGACGAGCACAAGTACCGTGCCCAGGACCTGGCGAACGCGGTGCACCTCAGCCAGAGCGCGCTGTCCCGGCTGGTCGACCGGCTGGCCAGGGGAGGCCTGGTGGAGCGGTTCACCTGCGACATGGACCGCCGCGGCATCTTCGTGCAGCTGACCAAGGCCGGTCAGGCGCGATACGACGAGGCCGCGCCGACCCACCGCGAGATCCTAGAGCGCACCCTCCCGCACAGGGTTGTCGGCGACGAGGGGGACTAGGGCTGCCTCGTGCCTGCCCTCTCGCAGCCAGGCCAGCATGCCCAGACCGGCGAGCACGTAGCCGGCGCCCTGCACGGCGAACACCGGCACGATGCCGAGTGGCCTGCTGAGATAGCCGGCATTATGCCATCCCCGGTATCTCGGACCATCGCGGCCAGGCGCCGGGGCAGCGGCATGGCCTGCGTCGTGCTCGTGGTCACCCGGCCGCTGGCCCGTACGCACCACAGCAGTGCCGCGGAACCAGCGAAGCTGGCCGCGTCCGCGAGCGCCACCGCCGCGACGCCGCCGAGCGCGGCGACGATGCCGCCCAGCGCGGAGCCGGCCAGCCGGGACACGTCCCGCACCTGCCCGTTCAGCGCGTTCGCGGCGACCAGCTGGTCGTCGGGCACCAGCCGGGGGACCATGGCCTGCTGCGCCGGGCTGAAGAACTGCGCGACGACGCCCTCGAACAGCAGCACGGCGTAGACCAGCCAGACCTGGCCGCGGCCGTGCACGGCCAGCAGTGGCAGCAGCCCGGCCGCCATCAGCAGGTCGGCGACGACCATGGTCCGCTTGCGGTCCCAGCGATCCGCGAACATCCCGGCGACGGAGCCGAGCAGCACCGGCGGCACCGTCGAGCACAGCACGGTCAGCGCTGCGGCGACCGTCGACCCGGTCATCGCGTACACCCGGTACAGCAGGCCGATCGTGAGGATCCAGTCTCCGGACAGGGAGACCAGTCCGGCGCACAGCACCAGCCGCATGTCCCGCTGCCCCGCCAGCAGCCGCCACGACGCCCTCACCGAGCAGCCTCCCCGGGGACCGCGAACAGCGTGAAGGTCACCGGCACCGAGCCGGCCGGCCGCGCGGCCAGGTCATCGAGCGGCCGCTCGTTCGCGTAACGCAGCAGCAGCGCGTCCATCGCCGCGGTCAGCTCGGCGGCCTCGGACTCGGTCAGGTACACGGTGCTGCTGCCCATGCCGGTGTGCTCGCGCCACGCCTGCGGCCAGTCCTTGCGCCGTTGCTGCCAGTCGAGGAAGGCTTCGAGCGCCTGCTCGGCTTGCAGTTGCTCAAGCACGTCGACCGCGGCCGCTCCCTCGGGGGTGGCCGTCGCCCCGCGCCAGTCGTAGGACGTCGCGACCAGCCGCCATGGGCGTTCGCGGTGGTCCTTGCCGGCCACTTGCTCGACGAATCCGTACTTGGCGAGCTGCCGCAGGTGGTGCGAGGCCAGCCCGTGGCTGACCTCCAGCTCCCGCGCGCAGTCCGCCGTCGTCGCCCGTCCGAGCCGCCCGATGATGCTCAGCAGCCTGGTGCGCAGCGGGTGGGCCAGTGCCCTGATGGCGACCGGATCGTCCAGCATCCGCCACCGCTGCCGCCCCGCGGCTCCCTCCGACGATTCCAAGGACATGCTTGGAATCATCGGCCAGGGCAGCCCAAGATGTCAAGCCTTCGCTTGGAATGCTGCGGCGTGCACCCGGAGTCCCGTCAGCAACGTGGACGTTTACCCCTTTGTGGAGGATCGACCCTCGTGAACAAGGGTCCCGCTACCACAAAGGGGAAAACCACCACGCTATCGAGGCCCATAGAGCCGAAAACCCCAGCCGCTGACCCGCCGGGCAGCCAGTGAGCCGGGCAGCCGGCGGAATCAGGCCGGGCGGGCGGTCAACCAGGCGTGGTCGTCGGTGAGCCACTCGCCGAACCGCAGGCCGGAGCCGGCGAGCATGCCGGGCATGTCCTCGTCGCGGATCTGGAAGCTGGTCCACGCGTGGGTCCAGACGTTGCCGTCGACCTGGTACTCGATTTCCGCACGCAGTCGCGGCGGTTCCCAGCGCGCGGTGCGGATGACGCGGGTGATGCCGCCGGAGTCCTCCCGCACCTTCGGGGCGTCCTCGACGGTTTCGAACCAGGCGGGCGGGCTCTGCTGGAGCACCGCCATGCCGCCGTCCCGCACGTGATGGCGGACCGTGTCGAGGAAACCCCGCCGGGTCGCGGGATCGGCGTTGATCATGGTGCTGGCCAGGAGCACCACGTCGAACTTGCGGTCGAGCCTTAGCGTCTCGATACCGGACAGCACGGTCTCCAGATCCGGGCTGCGCGCCAGCATGTCGGCGGAGTCGTCCACTCCGGTGACCGGGTGACCGAGCGCGGCAAGCGGGCGGAGCAGCCGCCCGGTGCCGACGCCGAGTTCCAGGATCGACGCCCCGGCCGGGATCGCCGCGTGCACGATCTCCGGCTCGCCGAACGTCGGCAGCAGCGCGTAAAACTCGACCGCGCATCCGTCATTGGTGATAACACCAGGCCCAGTACCCACATTCTCATCCATGGATGAACAACGACACCGCACGGGCGGACGATTCCAGGTCAGCGGCTAGGGAGCGGCGCCCATCGTCGCGAGGTGGGTCACCAGCAGGGAGTCCGGCGGGACGAGGTCCACGCCATCCGGGTCGGACAGGAATCCCGGCGACCGCCCGGCGACGCCCGTGTGGCCGTACTGCCAGACGATGCGCTTGGTGGCCGGGTCCACCACGCATACCCGGTGGTTGAAGTCGTCGTTGAGCAGGATGTCGCCGTTGGGCAGCGGCAACGCCAGCGAGGGCTGGTTGAAGCCACCCATCCGCCACGACAGCCGGCCGGACGAGGTGAACTCGACGACCTGGCCGGGATCGGAGTAATCGACGGTCAGGTACCGCCCCGGGTACACCTCGTTGGTGTCCGACGGGTACAGCACCCCCGGCGGGTGCGTGGACCAGGACATCTGGCCGCGCAGCGACATCTCGTTGGCCCAGTCACCGTTGATTTCGGTCACCAGGTAGTTCCCGTCGGTCAGCGGGAACGCGCCGTTCGGGCTGCCGAACCGCCGAGGCGGATCGTGCTCGCAGGCGTTTGTCGTTCTGCCGATGACCCGGTTCGTCGTGCGCGCGGGCGGCGCGATGAGTAGGATCCGGCAGTTCTTGATGTCAGCGAGCAGGATCGCCCCGCCCGGGATGAGCATGGCGTCATCGGGGTTGAACAGGTGATCAGGCCCGGCGCCGGGCCGGCCGGGCACCCCGTACTGGTAGACGATCGTGCTGCTGGCAACGGAGATCAGGCTGACGACCTGGTCGTCTTCCTGGGTCGCGATGATGTAGCTGCCGTCGGGGGAGAAGAACGCGTCGTCGGGCTGGAGGAACGTCTGGCCCGGCGCGAGATCGCCCGGCCGCGGGAACTCCCACCTGATCCGGCCCTGCGGGTCCACGATCAGCAGCCGGTTGTTGTGGTGGTCGGCGATCAGCACATCGGCGGGCAGCACCGAGGGGTTCGAGCCTGCCGTCAGCTCTCCGGGAGCCGCGGTCGGGGCGAGCCAGGGCGCCGTCTGCTGCCTGGCCGGCACCAGCCGGAACGTGGTCACCGTGGGCACCGGACGGGTGCCGTCCTCGCCGCCGATCAGGTAGCCCACCCCGCCGACCACGGCGGCGGCGGCGTAGCCGACCGGGACGGGCAGCTCGCCCGCGTCGCGCACCGCGGACGTGGCCGGGTCGAACTGGAACACCGCCTGGCTGGTTCCCGCCGCGGTCGCCCCGCCCGCGACGTAGATCCGGCCGCCCAGGCTGATCGCCGTCGCGCCCTGCACCGGCCGCGGCAGATGCCCGACCACGGCGGCCACCCCGGTCGCCGGGTCGATTCGCTGGATGACATCGGTCGCGTCCGCCGTCGTGGCCGTCGTCTGCCCGCCGAACACCCAGATCAGACCGCCCATGGCGGCGGTACCGGCGTAGCGGACCGGTACCGGTAGCCGGGCCACCACCCGGAAGTGCTCCCCGTCAGTGGTGCCCAGCACCCGCGGGTCGACGGTGGTGCCGTCGTAGCCCCCGACCAGGTAGCCGGCCGGTCCCGCCGTTACGCCGCTGATATCAGAACGAGGGTGGCTCAACGCGCCGGTTACCGTTGCGTCCGTTCCTGGCGTGAACGACTGGATGGTTGGCACGCTGGTATCGATGCCGCCCCCCGCCACGAACATCCGCCCGCCGACGACGAAACCCCCGGCATCGTGCGTCGCCTGCGCCAGGCGGCCCACCTGGCGGGTCGCGCCGGTGACCGGATCGAGGCTGGTCACCGTGTTCGTGGAGGCCCCGGACGGGGTCAGCCCGCCGGCGATCAGCAGGCCGCCAGCATCGGGAAAGATCACCTCGCGGGACATCCCGGCCGGCAGCTGGTACGGCGCGGGCATCAGCTGGAGCGCCGCTCCGGCAACCGGCCGGCTGACGCCGCTGACCCGCACGGCGGCCGGCCGCCCCTGCCGGTGCGCGGCGTGGTGCGACATCGAGAATGCAAGCGGCAGCACCGAGCACCCGGCCACCACCGCCACCGCAAGCCGCAGCCGCTGCTGACGTGTCATGAGGCCGTTCCTCCCCGGACGGAGAGCGGATATGCCTTAGTAGTAGTACGGGAACCGGCTCCAGTCCGGCGGGCGTTTCTCCAGGAACGCGTCGCGGCCCTCGACGGCCTCGTCGGCCATGTAGGCGAGCCGGGTCGCCTCGGTCGAGAAAACCTGCTGACCCACGAGCCCGTCGTCCACCAGGTTGAACGCGAACTTCAGCATCCGCTGCGAGGTGGGGCTCTTGCCGTTGATCTTCTCCGCCCACTCCAGCGCGGTCCGTTCCAGGTCGGCGTGCGGGACCACGGCGTTGACCATGCCCATGCGGTGCGCGGCCGCGGCGTCGTAGGTGTCGCCGAGGAAAAAGATCTCCCGCGCGAACTTCTGCCCCACCTGGCGGGCGAGGTAAGCGGAGCCGAATCCGCCGTCGAAGCTGCCCACGTCCGCGTCGGTCTGCTTGAACCTGGCGTGCTCGCGGCTGGCCAGCGTCAGGTCACAGACCACGTGCAGGCTGTGCCCGCCGCCTGCCGCCCAGCCCGGCACCACGCAGATGACGACCTTGGGCATGAACCGGATCAGCCGGTGCACCTCCATGATGTGCAGCCGCCCGGCGCGTGCCGGGTCGATGGTCTCCCCGGTTTCGCCCTCGGCGTACCGGTATCCGTCCCGGCCCCGGATGCGCTGGTCACCGCCGGAGCAGAACGCCCAGCCGCCGTCTCGCGGCGACGGACCGTTGCCGGTGAGCAGGACGCAGCCCACGTCGCTGGACATCCGCGCGTGATCGAGCGCCCGGTACAGCTCATCGACCGTGTGCGGCCGGAACGCGTTCCGCACCTCGGGCCGGTTGAACGCCACCCGCACCGTTCCCGAGCCGACGGCACGGTGGTACGTGATGTCGGTGAACGAGAACCCGTCGACAGGCCGCCACAGCTCGGGATCGAAGATCTCAGAAACCATGCCCACGATTGTGGCGCATCGACCGATCGGTGGATGCCCGGGCTCCGGTTGGCCGGCCGCCGGTTCACCAGGCGGGACCGCCAGGTCTGGCCGTGCGGGCGATCCGGCGGCGGGGGTCCGCCAGGGATGCTCGGTATGTGCCCAGCGGACGGCTGGCGGATACGGAGGGCTGGAAAATGACGGCGGTCATCGAGGTGAGCGGGCTCACCAAGCGGTATGGCGGCCACGCGGTCGTGGACGGGATCTCGTTCAGCGTCGAACGTGGCGAGATCTTCGGCATTCTCGGGCCGAACGGCGCGGGGAAGACCACCGCGGTCGAGTGCCTGGAGGGCCTGCGCCAGCGCGACGACGGGCAGGTCCGGGTGCTCGGGCTCGACCCGCGGACCGCCCGCCATCAGCTGCATCAGCGGATCGGGGTGCAGCTACAGGACACCCAGCTGCCAGACAAGCTCCGGGTGGGGGAGGCGCTGGACATGTACGCATCCTTTTACCCGCACCCGGCCGACTGGCGCGAGGTGCTTGACCGCTGGGGGCTGACCAGCAAGGTCAAGGCGCCGTTCGCCAAACTGTCCGGCGGGCAGAAGCAGCGGCTGTTCATTGCGCTGGCCCTGGTGGGGAACCCGGAAGTGGTCTTCCTCGACGAACTCACCGCGGGCCTGGACCCGGGCGCCCGCCGGGCCACCTGGGATCTGATCAAGCAGGTGCGGTCAAGCGGGGTCACGGTGGTCCTGGTCAGCCACTTCATGGACGAGGTGGAGGAACTGTGCGACCGCGTCGCGATCCTGGAACAGGGGCGGATCGCGGCGCTGAACACCCCGGCCGGGCTGGTGGACCAGGCCGGCGGCGAGTACCGGATGCGGTTCCGGCCCACAGCGGCGCTGGACGACCTGTCGCTGCTCCTGCTGCCGGGGGTCACCGACGTGGTCCGCGGTGGCAGCCAGGTGACGGTCACGGGCAGCGGGGACTTCGCCAGCGCGGTCACCGCCGAGCTGGCCCGCCGTCAGGTCATCGTGGCTGACCTGCGCATCGAGGGACGCAGCCTGGACAACGCATATGTCGCGCTGACCGGTCGCGGTATGGAGATCTGAGGAGATGACGATGGACGGATTCGGAAAGCTCACCTTGGTCGAGACCAGGCTGTTCCTGCGCGAGAAGCTCGCGCTGCTCGGCGTGTTCGCGATCCCGATTGGCCTGGTCGTGGGGTTCGGGCAGATACCGAACTTCGCGCACCCGCAGAAGAGCCTCAGCGGGCAGTCGGGCACCGAATACATCGCGGCGCTCGGCATCGCGGTCGTGCTGGTGTCGATCGGCCTTCAGGGCATCCCGATGGTGATCGCCCAGTACCGGGAGCGCGGCATCCTGCGACGGCTCGGGGTCACGCCGGTACGGCCGCTGACCGTGCTGATCGCCAAGCTAGCCGTGTGGGCAGGCGCGGCGGTGCTCTCCGCGGTCTTCGTCGTCGCGGTCACCAGGCTGGCGTTCGGCGTGCCCACCCCAGTTAAGCTCGGCTGGTTCCTGGTGTCGTTCGTGCTGGGCATGGCCGCGCTGTTCTCGCTCGGCATGCTGGTGTCCGCGGTGGCGCCCACGTCCAGGTCGGCGATGGCCATCGCCATGGGATTGTTCTTCCCGAACATGTTCCTGGCCGGGATCTACGTCCCCACCGACAGCATGTCCCCCGCGCTCCAGCGGATCGGTGAGTTCAGCCCGCTCGGCGCGGCCCTGCATGCCTTCCGCGATAGCTGGCGGGGAGTGGATCCGCGACTGGAGTGGCTGGGAATAATGGCAGCGTGGGCCGCGCTGGCGACCGTGCTCGCGGTGCGGTTCTTCAGGTGGGAAAAGGCCTGACGGTACTGATGGAAGGGAGGGCAGCACGATGACCGTCCGGACACCGGACAGCGGCTTCGTGGCGCTGGAGCAGCGCTGGGAGGCGGTACTCAGGGGAGTGCCCTTCCTGCTGCTCGCGGTCCCGCTGCTGCCGTACGCACTCAGCCAGCAGCCGAGCACCGGGGCGCTGCTGATCACCCTGGGGATCATGGCCGGGGTCGGGATCTGGATCGGCGCACTGACGATGCTGCTGCCGGCCCGGCTCCAGGGACCCTGGATGATGCGCCTCTACATGACCGGGCTGGTTGCCTGCTCGTTTGCGCTCGCGGTGCGCAGTCCGTGGTTCGCGTTCTTCACCTGGATCGGCTTCCTGCACGCCTTCCGGTATCAGCGCGGCGCGTGGGGCTGGATGTTCGCCTCGTTGACCTCGCTCGCGTTCGCCATCAGCCAGACCGGTGGATTCCACAAGCTGACGCCGAGCTGGATTGCCATCTGGCTGGTGCTGGCCGCGGTCGACCTGGGGATGGTCGGCGTGTTCGGCACGCTCGGCCAGCGCAGCGAGGAGCAGAACCAGGCCAGGAAGGTCATGATCGCCGACCTGGCCGAGGCCAACCAGCGGCTCGAGGACATGATCGCGGAGAACACCGGCCTCCAGGCGCAACTGCTCACCCAGGCCAGGGAGGCAGGCGTGCTGGCGGAGCGGCAGCGGATGGCCAGGGAGATCCACGACACGCTGGCCCAAGGGCTGACCGGGATCATCACCCAGCTGGAGGCCGCGGAGCGGACCCGCCAGGAGAACGAGCGCGAGCGGCGGCTCGGCAACGCCAAGCAGCTCGCCAGGGAAAGCCTGACCGAGGCGCGGCGCTCGGTCCAGGCGCTGCGACCGCAGGCGCTGGAGGACGCCAGGCTGCCCGAGGCGCTGACCGACGAGGTGGCCCGCTGGTCCGCGACCAGCGGGGTCGGCGCGGACGTGACCACCACCGGCGATCCCCGGCCGCTGCATCCCGAGGTAGAGGTGACGCTGCTGCGGGTCGCCCAGGAGGCACTCGCCAACGTGGCCAAGCACGCGAGCGCCGCGCACGCTGGCGTCACGCTGTCCTACATGGGAGACGTGGTGACCCTCGATGTCCGCGACGACGGAGCCGGCTTCACCGTAAACGGAAGCGGCTGCCCGGCCAGCACGCCGAAGACCACGGACGACCGGAAGGGCGGCTTCGGGCTGACCGCGATGCGGCAGCGGGTGACCCGGCTGGCCGGCCAGCTGGAGATCGAATCCGAGCCCGGGGGCGGCACCGCCGTGTCGGCCAGCGTCCCCGCCATCCCGCTGGGAGGCAAGCCATGATCCGGCTGCTGATCGCCGACGACCACCCGGTGGTGCGCGACGGCCTGCGCGGCATCTTCGAGGCGAGCGGCGACTTCGAGGTGGTCGGCGAGGCCAGCAGCGGCCGTGAGGCCGTCGACCGCACCGCGGCGCTGGAGCCCGACGTGGTGCTGATGGACCTGCGCATGCCGGAGATGGACGGCGTGGCGGCGATCCGGCGGCTGGCCGAGCGCGGCGTCAAGGCCAGGGTGCTGGTGCTGACCACGTTCGACACCGACACCGACGTGCTGCCGGCCATCGAGGCCGGCGCGACCGGCTACCTGTTGAAGGACTCCCCGCCGGAGGATCTGCTCCGCGGCGCCCGCGCCGCCGCCCGCGGCGAGGCCGTGCTGTCCCCGTCGGTTGCCACCAGGCTCCTCGGCCAGGTACGCGCACCCGCCGCCGATCCGCTCAGCCAGCGCGAGCTCGACGTGCTCGGGCTGATCGCGCAGGGAGCCTCCAATCGCGACGCGGCCAGCCGCCTGTTCATCAGCGAGGCCACGGTCAAGACCCACGTGCTGCACATCTTCGCCAAGCTCGGCGTCAACGACCGCGCCGCAGCCGTGGCCGTCGGCTTCGAACGCGGCCTCCTACCCCGCACGATCGGGTGATGCGGAACCCAGTCATGCCTCCAGGCACGAGCTATGCCACGATGTCTACATCATGCGGAAGGAGTTTCTACAGGCAGGGGAACGACCGAAGTGGTCGGCTACCGTCTCGTCTGGAAGTGGTGGAGATGCGAGCGTTCGAGACAGTCGACCAGGCAGCCGATAGCGCTTTCGCCATGCTTCAGGAGGGCGAGCGGTTGAGCAGGCTCTGGCGTTATGTCTTCGTTCAGATGCTTGATGACTACACGAGCGTCCTCCGCCACGCGGGAGTCTCGGCCTCCGCGCGGATGTGGGTAGGCGCTCCCAGGAGCACGGGAGACATCCGGGTCGATGCCGCGTTCGCGGCGATGGCCGAGTATCTGGCCCGTCGGGACGGCTGGGAGGTTCCGTCATGGGCGCGGCTGCCCGGACGTGAGGCATGGCCATGGTGGTTCGTCACCGACCTGCGCGGCCTCCACCCGCGGGCCCTGGTCGAGTCGCCGTCCTCGTTCCGCCGCCGGGGCGTCTTCATCACCAGCGGGGCACTAGACCGCGCATGAGTACCGGCCTGGGGAGGGAGGACATCCGCTCGCTCCTAGACGACCTGTCCGCGGAGCTGGCTGCACGCGGGGCAAGAGCCGAGCTCTTCCTTGTCGGGGGCGCCGCCCTGGCCGTGGCGTACGACGCCACGAGGGCTACCAGAGACCTCGATGCAGTGTTCATCCCCAGCGGCATAGTCCGGCAGGCGGCGACAGCGGTAGCGGAACACCGAGGACTGGCCCAAGACTGGCTGAATGACGCCGTGAAAGGATTCCTGCCCGGCCCCGACCCGGACGCTCAGCGCTTCTACTCAAGCGACTCACTGATCGTCGACGTCGCATCGCCGAGGTACCTGCTCGCGATGAAGCTGTTCGCGGCCCGTGCCGAGATCGACAGCGACGATATCATCCTGCTTTACCGCCAGCTCGGGTTCACCACCGTCGATGAAGGCCTCGACCTGGTTGAGCAGGCTTATCCAGGACGGCCAGTTCCGGCGAAGGTGAAGTTTCTCCTTACCGAGATCGTGGACTCAATGCAGCAGTAATCCGGTGACGCGGTGGGCTGGCCGCGATGACGAGGCCCCGAGGCGGGGCACCGGTAAAGAGGAAACGGGAAACACCCGGAGCGGCCTTGTCCGTCACGCCCGCTGGGCGCACGCTGGCATGCGGAATGACTCCCGGCTGTCCGTCAATGGACAGCGATGGAGGTATGTGTGCTGCAGCCTATTCGGTTTGTCCATTTCGGTGAAGAACTTCGGCGTCGGCGCTTGGCCGCAGGCCTGACCCTAACCGCGCTGGCACAACAGGTGCATTACAGCAAAGGCCAGCTGAGCAAGGTCGAGCGCGGTGTCAAAACGCCGAGCCGTCAACTGGCACGGCAATGTGACGTCGTGCTCGGCGCGGGTGGAGCGCTCACCTCCCTGGTCCAAGAACCTCCCGAAGCAGAGGTCACCTTCGTGGCAGATGGTGATGAGGAGGTGTGGCTGATGCAATTGCCCGCGGATGGCCAGGGCTGGTTCCAGCCGGTGAGCCGCCGCCAGGTAATGGTGGCGGGCGCGGTGTCGGTACCGGCCATAAGCCTCGGCGGCCAAGGGGTTTGGATGGACGCCGACAGCTCCACGCTCATCGGGATATTCCGGTCCATCTTTGACCAGTACCGGCGCCTCGGCCAGACGGTAGCACCAGGATTGGTGCTGCCCGGCCTCATCGCCAATACGTACGCGCTTCAGGAATTGTCAAAGGAAGCTGGACCGCGAACACGCCAGGGACTGTTGCTCCTGGCTTCGCGGTACGCGGAATATGTGGGCTGGCTGGTCCAAGAGACCGGCAATGAGCAGTCAGCGCTGTGGTGGACACGACGCGCCGCCGATCTCGCTGCCGCTGGTGATGACCACCATCTCGCCGTATACGGCCTGATCCGGCAGGCGCTCATCACCCTCTACCGTCGGCAAGCGGCGCAGACGATCGAGCTGTCCCAGCGAGCGCAAGCCACAGACGTGCCGCCTCGAATCCGCGGGCTGGCCGCGCAGCGGGAAGCGCAGGGCCATGCACTGGCCGGAGACTACGACGCATGCATGCGCAGCCTGGATCGGGCCAGAAAGCTGTTGGACCGCGACGCTTCCGACTCCGAAGAGCCGGTCATCGGCACCACGAACCTGGCTGACCCGGCCGAGATGGTCAGCGGGTGGTGCCTGCACGATCTCGGGCGGCCGCGCGTCGCCGCGGAGATCATCGACAGGCAGCTGGCCCGGGTGCCGCACCAGGCTACGCGGACCCGCGTCCGCTACGGCGTGCGCAGTGCTCTCGCCCACGCTGTGGCCGGAGAAGTGGATCACGCGTGTTGCCTCACCGCTCAGCTGCTCGACGATGCCGTCATGGTCGGTTCCGCGACTATCGCGGATCTGCGCAGCCTCGCTCGGACGTTGTCCCGCCACTCAGGAAACCCGTCGGTACGGGAGCTTCAGCCGGGGCTCAGTACTGCAGTGCGGATCGCGACCATATAGAGAAAGGGACGCTCACCCCATGCCCAAAGTCTTCATCAATTACCGCACGGGGGACGGCGACGAAGCCGCCGCCCTGCTTTATCAGGCCCTATCGGATCGCTTCGGCGAGGAAATGATATTCCGCGCCGCCGCTTCCATCCAGCCCGGCGACCTCTATGCGCAGAAGCTGATCGACGGAGTGCGCGGCAGCGCCGTACTGCTCGCCATCATGAGTCCTGGCTGGCCTCATTGTCCCGAGCTACGCGACGAGCATGACTGGGTGCGCCGGGAAATCATGGCTGCGCATACCGCCGGGATACGGGTCATTCCTGTGCTGAAGGGACGAAAGACCGGTCGATTGAAGGCCGGGGATCTGCCGACGGAGCTAGCGTGGCTGGCCGACGTGCAGTCGCTGGTGCTTGATGTGCGCGATAACAAGGCGGATCTAGCGCGGATCGGTGATGAGCTAGTCGCGCTGGTGCCGTCACTGCGTGCGGCCGACCGGTCAACCGCCGGTTCGCCTGAGCCCGGTGGCGTGCGCAATTCGGCCAGCGAAGTCCATGGCACAGTGGTGCAAGGTCGTGAGGTAACGACCGGCGACATCGGCGGGACGGTGATCAAGCGGACTCGCGGCCCAGTCCACGCGGGGATGGGTGACATCAATCGGAGAAGTCCGCCGGCGATCACTTCGATGGCTTCCTGACCGCGATGGGGTTCGAGGCGGGCAACCCGCAACGCGCCTTGTTTGCCCGGCGCGTGGCAGACCTAGCCGTCAGGCATGAGCAGCAACGTGTAGGAGAGGAACTGGTCCGCCGGTTCGACGTCCCGGACGTCCCGGACGGTTCCGGGTCCTCGCGAGAGGAAGGCGCGGAGGACGTCCACTTACCTCGTTGTGTAGCGGCAGAGGAGGAAGCCTTCGTCTTCCAGGACGTGGGCGAGTGACATCGGGACCGGGGACGGCATGGGGGCGCCGGTGAGGATGCGCGGGGCGCCGGGGCCGGCCAGCAGGGGGCCGATCGTCAGGCACAGCTCGTCGACCAGGCCGGCCGCTACCAGCTGGCCCAGGATGCCGGGGCCGCCCTCGGCGAGGATGTGCGAGTGGCCGCGGTCGTGCAGGGCCCGCACCGCGGTCGGCAGGTCCACCGTCACGGACCCGGCCACGATGACCTCGGCGTGCTTGCCCAGCTGCTCCCGGACCGGCAACGGCGCGGACGACGTGGTGATCACGATGGTCCGGGCGTGCGGCGGGGCGTCGGCGATCAGCGGGCTGTCCGGATCCAGGTCGCCCGACGCGGTGATGACGGCGATCGGGGGAGTAGCCCCGCGCCCGGACCGCAGGTGCTTCCACAGCTCGCGGACCCGGACCGGGGCGTAACGCTCGACCCGGGCAGTGTTCGCGCCGACCAGGATCACGTCGGCGAGCGTGCGCAGCAGCGCGAACACGCGCCGGTCCGCGGCCGAAGACAGGCCTCCGGACGCCCCGTCCAGCGACGCCGCGCCGTCCGCGCTGGACACCATGTTCGCGCGCAGCGCATTGCCATCCGGATACGCATACAGCGCGGCAAGCTGGTCGTCGCTGAGCGCCCCATATTCCATCGGCTAACCCTCCGAAGCTACCAGGACGGTGATCGCCCGGCCGGTGACCTTGAGTTCGCTGCGCGGCTGCCACGCGCCGCCGGTCTCGTCAGGGCTCGCGGTGTCGATGACGACCTCCCACGACGGCGCCAGCGACTCCGGCGGCAGCGTGAACGTGACCGGCTCGCTGTGCGCGTTGAACAGCAGCAGGAAGCGGTCGTCGGTGACCGGCTCGCCGCGCGGGTCCGGCTCGGTGATCGCCCGGCCGTTCAGGTAGACGCCGAGCGACTTGGCGTAGCTGGCGCCCCAGTCGGACATCGTCATCTCCTCGCCGGCCGGGGTCAGCCAGACGATGTCACCGGCGGCCTCCGGCGCCTGCGGGTGACCGCGGAAGAACCTGCGGCGGCGGAACACCGGGTGCGCGCGGCGCAGCGTGGCCAGCGCCTCGGTGAACCGCAGCAGGTCCGGTTCGGTCTCGGCCAGGCCCCAGTCGACCCAGGAGATCTCGTTGTCCTGGCAGTACGCGTTGTTGTTGCCGCCCTGAGTGCGGCCCATCTCGTCGCCGGACAGCAGCATCGGGACGCCCTGGGACAGGAACAGGGTGACCAGGAAGTTGCGCTTTTGCCGGGCTCGCAGCTCGAGGATGTCCGGATCGTCGGTCTGCCCTTCGGCACCGCAGTTCCAGGACCGGTTGTCGTCGTTGCCGTCGTGGTTGTGCTCGCCGTTGGCCTCGTTGTGCTTGCCGTTGTAGGACACCAGGTCGGTGAGCGTGAACCCGTCGTGGCAGGTCACGAAGTTGATGCTGGCGACCGGCCGCCGCCCGCTGCTGGCGTACAGATCGCTGGAGCCGCTGATCCGCGACGCGAACTCACCCATCATGCCCGGGCGCCCGATCATGAATTCCCGGACCGTGTCCCGGTACTTCCCGTTCCATTCGGTCCACAACGGCGGGAAGTTACCGACCTGGTAGCCGCCCTCGCCGACGTCCCACGGCTCCGCGATGAGCTTCACCTGGGACACCACCGGATCCTGCTGCACCAGGTCGAAGAACGTGGACAGCCGGTCCACGTCGTGCAGTTCGCGGGCCAGCGCGGCGGCGAGGTCGAAGCGGAACCCGTCCACGTGCATGTCCAGCACCCAGTACCGCAGCGAGTCCATCACCAGCTGGAGGGAGTGCGGATGCCGCGCGTTGAGGCTGTTGCCGCACCCGGTGTAGTCCAGGTAGCGCCACGGCTCGGAGTCCGAGAGCCGGTAGTACGCGGCGTTGTCGATGCCGCGGAAGCTCAGCGTCGGGCCCATGTGGTCACCCTCGGCCGTGTGGTTGTAGACCACGTCGAGGATCACCTCGATGCCGGCCTCGTGCAGCGCCTTGACCATCGACTTGAACTCGCCGACCTGCTCGCCGCGCTGGCCGGTGCTCGCGTACCGGTTGTGCGGGGCGAGGAAGCCGATCGTGTTGTAGCCCCAGTAGTTCGTCAGCCCGCGGGCGTCGAGGCCCTGCTCGGTGACGAACTGATGCACCGGCATCAGCTCGATCGCGGTCACGCCGAGGCGGTGCAGGTGCCCGATGATCGCCGGATGGGCCAGGCCGGCGTAACTGCCGCGCTGGTCCGGCGGGATGTCCGGGTGGCGCAGCGTCAGGCCGCGGACGTGCGCCTCGTAGATGACGGTCTCGTGATACGAGGTACGCGGCGGCCGGTCGTTGCCCCAGTCGAAGAACGGATTGATGACGACGTTGCGCGGCATCTTCGGCGCGCTGTCGACGGTGTTACGCCGGCGCGGGTCGGCGAAGTGGTAGTCGAACAGCGACTCGTCCCACCGCAGGTCACCCTCGACCGCCTTGCCGTACGGGTCGAGCAGCAGCTTGGACGGCTCGCAGCGAAGGCCGCGCAGCGGGTCGTACCGGCCGTGCACCCGGTAGCCGTAGCGCTGCCCGGGTTCGACGCCCGGCAGGTAGGCATGCCAGACGAAGCCGTCGATCTCGGTGAGGTCGACTCGCTCTTCGCTGCCGTCACCGTCGAACAGGCACAACTCGACCCGCTCGGCGACCTCGGAGAACAGGGCGAAGTTGGTACCCCATCCGTCCCATGTGGCGCCGAGCGGATACGGCGCTCCGGGCCAGGTACGCATCCGCCTCCCTCGTCAGGTTACGAGAGTAAGCGATTGCGGCTCATCAGGCCGCGCGCGTCTCCCGCGCCGCGGCCTCAGCGTACCGCTCCAGCAGCACCACGGCGACTTCGGGCAGCGCACCGAGCGCGGGTGAAACGAAAGACGCCCCCGCCGCCAGCGACGTGTCGCGCACCCGGTCGGCGAAGAACCCGGGCGCGAGCAGGTACGTCGCGACCACCACCCGGCGGGCACCGTCCGCGCGGAGCGCGCGCACCGCCTCGGCGGGCGTGGGGGAGGCGGCCGAAGCGAACGCCGGCACCACGGCCCGCCACCCACGGGAGCGCTGCCAGGCCGCGGCCGTCCGGGCGATGACGGCGTTTGCCTCCGGATCGGAGGAACCCGCCGAGGCAAGCACCACTGCCGTTCCGTGATAAGAATCCTCAGCCAGCCGGTGCTCGAGCGCGCGCAGCAACAGGGGGTGCGGACCGAGCGGCGCGCCGTAACCGACGTCGCGGCGGCCGAGCAAGCGCGGGATGTCGATCTTGCTGTGGTAGGCCGCGGTCAGCAGCAGCGGCAGCACGGTCACCCGGCTGTCCGCCGGCACCGAGGAGAGCACCTGCGCCAGCGAAGGCGCGGCGTGATCCAGGAACGCGGTGCGCACGTCGAGTCCCGGTGCCCGCTCCGCGACCAGCGCGGTCAGCGCGGAAACCGCCGCCGCGGCGCGCGGGTCCTTGCTCCCGTGCGCGACGGCGACCAGGACCTCACACATGGATCCCGCACTCGGTCTTGCCGGTGCCCGCCCAGCGCCCGCTGCGCGGATCGGCGCCCGGCTCGACCCTGGCCGTGCAGGTCGCGCACCCGATCGACGGGTACCCGTCGTAGACCAGCGGGTTCACCAGCACGCCCTGTTCGGCGATGAACTCGTCGACCTGCTTGCCTGACCAGCCGACGATCGGGTTCACCTTGACCATCTCGCGGCGGTCGTCCCACTCCACCACCTTGGTCGACCGGCGCGAATTGGTCTCGTCGCGGCGGACCCCGGTGATCCAGGCGTCGTAGTTCTTCAGCGCCCGCTCCAGCGGCTCGACCTTGCGCAGGTAGCAGCACAGGTCGGGGTTGCGCCCGTACAGCCGCGGGCCAAGCTCGGCATCCTGCTCGGCTACCGTCCGTGACGGAGTGATGTTGAGCATCCGCACCGGATAGACCACGTCGACCGCATCCCTGGTGCCGACGGTCTCCGGGAAATGGTAGCCAGTGTCCAGGAAGACCACGTCAATGCCGGGTTTCACGGCGGACGCCAGGTGGATGATCACCGCGTCGGTCATCGACGAGGTGATGCAGATCCGGTCACCGAACGTGTCCGTGGCCCACCGGATCACCTCCTCGGCGGAGGCGTCCGCAAGGTCGGCGGCGGCCTGCTCGGCGAGGGTTCGCATGTCCTCCGCATCCTCCAAGCGCGATGGAGCTGTCAGGTCCAGGCCCGCGGTCACAGCGTGACTCCTATTCCGGCAAAGCGTAGCTGGAAACTTCTGGTGCAGCTGCGGCAGTGCCATTCCCCGTCGTGCGCACCGGCCGGCTCCAGGTTCTCCTCGCCGCAGTACGGGCAGTAAAACGGGACCGCTCGCGTGCTCATACGAGTTCCTCCTCCGCTGCTCGGGCTGCCCACAGCGCGAACGACTCGCCGTCGAGCCGTCCGTCCGCGAACCGGCGCAGCACCCGCTCCAGGTAGTCCGGCAGGTCTTCGGCCGTGGTCTTGAGGCCGCGCACCTTGCGGCCGAAGCCGGAGCCGGCCCCGTCCCCGCCGCTCAGCGTGCCGCCCAGGTGGATCTGGAAGCCCTCGACCTGCCTGCCGGTGGCGGGGTCGGTGACCAGCTGGCCCTTCAGGCCGATGTCCGCGGTCTGGATCCGGGCACAGGAGTTCGGGCAGCCGTTGACGTTGATCGTGACCGGGACGTCGAACTCCGGCAGCCGCCGCTCCAGCTCGGCGATCGCGCTGGCCGCCCGCTGCTTGGTCTCCACGATCGCCAGCTTGCAGAACTCGATGCCGGTGCAGGCCATCGTGTGCCGCCGGAACACGCTCGGCTTCGCCGGGAGGCCCGCCGCGTCCAGCTCGGCCACCAGGGCGTCCACGGATGCCTCCGGCACGTCGAGGATGACCATCTTCTGCTCGGTCGTGGTGCTGACCCGCCCGCTGCCGTACCGGCCGGCCAGCGTGCCGATCGTGTCGAGCAGGTCGGCGTCCAGCCGCCCCACGGTAGGCGCGAAGCCGACGTAGAACAGGCCGTCCCGCTGCCGGTGCACGCCCACGTGGTCGCGCACGCCGCCCGCGGGCGCGCCCGGCGCGGGACCGTCCGGCAGCGCGTAGCCCAGATACTCCTTCTCCAGCACCTCGCGGAACTTCTCCGGCCCCCAGTCCGCGACCAGGAACTTGATCCGCGCGCGGTGCCGCAGCCGCCGGTACCCGTAGTCGCGGAACACGCTGGTCACGCCCGCCCAGACCTCCGGCACCTGGTCCGGCGTGACGAAGGCGCCGAGCCGCTTGCCGATCATCGGGTTGGTGGACAGGCCGCCGCCGACCCACAGGTCGTAACCCGCCTCGCCCGTCGGGCTCGTGACGCCCACGAACGCCACGTCGTTGATCTCGTGGATGGCGCACTGCGCCGAACACCCGCTGATGCTCGTCTTGAACTTGCGCGGCAGATTGGAGAACGCCTCGCTGCCGATGTACTGCTCGCCGATCGCTCGGATCTCGGGGGAGCCGTCGATGATCTCGGTCGCGTCCACGCCGGCCAGCGGGCAGCCGAGGATGACCCGCGGCGTGTCGCCGCAGGCCTCCGTGGTGGTCAGCCCGACGCTCTCCAGAGCCTCCCAGATCGCCGGCACGTTCTCGATCTCCACCCAGTGCAGCTGGATGTTCTGCCGGTCGGTGACGTCGGCGGTGCCGCGCGCGTACCGCCGGGAGATGTCGGCAATCGTTCGCAGCTGCGCGTGGGAGAGCTGCCCGCCGTCGATCCGGACGCGCAGCATGAAGTATTTGTCGTCGAGCTCCTCGGGCTCGAGCGCCGCGGTCTTGCCCCCGTCGATGCCCGGCCGGCGCTGCGTGTACAGGCCGTACCAGCGGAACCGGCCGCGCAGGTCCGCCGGGTCGATGGAATCGAAGCCGTACCGCGAGTAGATGTCGATAATCCGCTGGCGGACGTTGAGTCCGTCGTCGTTCTTCTTGTTCTCTTCGTTCTTGTTGAGCGGCTCGTGATAACCGAGCGCCCACTGTCCTTCGCCGCGTTTTCTTCTTGTCGCGGTGGTGGTGGCGGTTGGCATCCGCGGGGTCCTCCGAGTGTCTGCGGACGCACGTATCCGGCAAGCGGCAGCTCGGGGCTTCATTGCCGACGACGCCGGTCCTCGCACGCGCGCCCAAATATGGGCAAGCGGTTAGCGAGCGGCGCGACACATGGCGCTACGGACACGCAGCAAGTCGACGTGCCTGCGCACGACGAGCAGGGGGTCCGCAACAGCCATAACAACAGGATCACACGCATTCCGCCTGACTGTCCAGGCAACGTCCGCCATATGGACGGCGCGGGCTGCGTGCAGGGCCATGTAATCGCGAACATGCCCTTGCGGAGTTGTATTCCCGGGAGCAATTTCCTACTTTATAGATAGGAATTCAGCCTTGGCGAATCCAGCTGAGCGTCGGCTCCTTCGCCTGGTCGCCGGTCCCGGCCGCGGGCAGGTGCTGGCAGTCGCACCATGTGCCGCCCGGGCAGTCCTCATGGTGCCGCTTACGGCACGACTCGCAGATCATGCTCCTATTGTGCTGCTTCACCGTGGGTACATCGGATGGCATGCCGCCGTTTGCCGACCGCCGCGCCGCAGGCCGTCTCCTCGCCGACAAGTTCAAGGGCCTTTGGTCAGAACGACCAGCGGTGCTTGCCCTGCCACGGGGCGGCGTTCCGGTAGGGCACGAGATAGCGGTGCTGCTCGATGTGCCCCTGGACGTGATCGTCACCCGGAAGATCGGCTATCCGCCGACGCCCGAGCTGGGCGTCGGCGCGATCGCCGAGTGCCTGGCCCCGCAGGCCCCGCTAGCCCCGCTAGCAGAGCCGGTATTCGACTGGGAACTGCTTGACCGGCTCGGGCTTGGACCTGCCGATCTGGCCGAGGTGGTGGCCGCGGAGCGCGAGGAACTGGCGCGGCGGGTGCGGGTGTACCGGGGCGGGCGTCCGCCGCCTGCGGTGGCGGGGCGCCGGGTGATCGTGGTCGACGATGGGCTGGCCACGGGCGGGACCGCGCGGGCCGCGCTGCGGTCGCTGCGGACCGCCGGGGCGTCGTCGTTGGTGCTGGCGGTGCCGGTGGCGCCTTCCCCGGCCATAGACGCAATGCGCGCCGAGGCCGACGAGGTAGTGATCCTCGCCACGCCCCGGCGCTTCGCGTCCGTGGGAGAGTGGTATGAGTCGTTCGGCCAGCTCAGCGACGATGATGTGCTGGAGGTGCTCGCCGGGCGCGGGTCTTGACTACGCCTGGCGCCCTCAGGCCGCGTTGGCGCGGCGCATGCGGCGCCGGCGCTCGGCGGAGCGCTCGTCCTCGTTCAGGCCGCCCCATACGCCGTACTTCTCCGGCCGGGAGACGGCGTAGTTGAGGCACTCCAGGCGAACCGGGCAGGACTGGCAGACCGACTTGGCCTTGCGCTCTCTTATCTCGCGCTCCGGCTGGCGTTCACCGTCCGGACCGAAGAAGAGCAGCAAATCCTCGCCACGGCACTCCGCTGCGTCCTGCCACCCCCAGTTCGGGCGGGGAAGCACGGCCGACTGACGACGTACCTGAGACATGGATCAATCACCTCAACCAAGCTGGTCAAATCGTGCGTTACAGTAGTTCTAGGTTCTGTTCTGTGGTCAGGGTCCTAGACTTACTCTCGGAACCAGGCCCAAGAGCAGTGCTCTAGGTACAGAACATCAGGCAACAGCGGCGCGACCCACCCGTGTGCGAAAGCTCCGTTGCAAGGTGCCCTGCTTAAGAGGCAACGCGTTTTTGCCGCGCTGTGTTCCCGCAGTGTTCCCGCACGTGGCCAAGCGACCACAGAAGCGGCGGTCACTGCACCGAATGGCAAGCGCCAGCGCCTCGGTTAACCCGTCCTGTTCGCCGTAGCACCGGCCGCTGCATGCCCGCGGACTATGATGCCACCACCGGTAGGCCCCTCGCACGCGGGGTGGCGAAATTCCCCACGCTATTTTCTTACGTCCCCCGGAACAGACGAATTCCGGTGCGGCAAAGCTTGTGACGAACTGGACAAAGCCCTGTGGGCACGCCACCATGGGCAGCATGTCAGCTTCGGACGCAGCTCCCCTGCCCCGGCTCGGCGAAGTCTTCTTCGACGTCCGCGGCAGCTCGAGAAGCATGCGGCTGAGCTGGTATTCCGACACCGGCATCGCCGTGTTCAGCATCTGGCAGGGAGGCACGTGCACCGGCACGTTCCGGCTGCCGATGGAGGAGCTGCAGCGGCTCGTCGGCGCCCTCCAGCGGGGGCCCGCCGACGCCATGGTAGACATGCGTGCCCCGGTCACCGGTGACGTGCGGTACATGCAGCCGCAGCAGTATCCCGGCGCGCCCACCGACCCGCGGTTGCGGGTGGTGCCCGGGTACGGCCCGCCCGGGATGTATGAGCCCGAGTATGCCAACCCGGCGACCGGGGAATTCCGTGCGCTGCCGGCCGACCAGCCGCCCGCTCCGGCGCGCCCCGCGCGGGCCGCCCAGCTGGCGCTCCCCGCGCCGGTCCAGGCGGTTCCCGGCGACTACGGTCAGGGGCGGCTGGAATACCCGAGCCAGGGCCAGTACGCACAGGGGCAGTACGCGGGGTCGGGCGGGTACCCGGTGCAGGACCAGTATTCCGCCCAGGCGGAGTACTCCGGCCGCGGTGAGTACCCCGGACAGCTCGATTACCCCGAACAAGATCGCTACGCGGCCTACAGCCAGGGGCAGTACGCCGCTCAGTACGCGGGTCAGTACGCGGGGTACGCGGGCCAGGGACAGTACTCCGCCCAGGGCGGTTACGATTCCGGCCAGAGCGGCTACGATTCCGGCCAAGGCGGCTACGATTCGGGCCAGGGCGGCGGTTACGCCGGTCAGGGTGAGTACGGCGGTCAAGATGGGTACGGTGGCCAGGGCCAGTACGTGAGCCAGGGGCAGCATGCCGCTCAGGGCCAGTATCCGGGCCACGACCAGTACGCCAGCCAGAGCCAGCACGCCACCCAGTCTCAGTACGGCCAGAGCGGCGCCCAAGCCCAGTACCCGGGTGACGCCCAGTACAACGGCCAGAGCCAGTACACCGACTACAACGGCCACGCGCAGTACCCGGCCGAAGCACAGTACCCGGCCGAAGGGCAGTACAGCGGCCAGTACGCCAGCGGCGCGCACTACAGCGGTCAAGGCCAGTACGCCAGCGAGGGCCAGTACGCCAACGGCCAGAGCCAGTACGGTGGCGACGCCCAGTACAACGGCCAGGGCCAGTACTCGGCCGAGGCCCAGTACAACGGCCACGGCCAGTACGCCAGCGAAGCGCAGTACAACGGTCAGGGGCAGTACGACGGCCAGGCGCACTACACCGGTCAAGCTGACTACGGCAGCCAGGCGCAGTACAGCGGCGGCCAGAGTCAGTACGCCGCCCCACCCCAGCACGCCGTCCCATCCCAACCCCAGCATGCCGCCCCATCCCAGCCGACCGCCCAAGCCCAGTACACCCCGGCGCCCCAGCAGCCTCAGCAGCACCAGGCGCAGCAGTACCAGGGTTCGGGACAATATCCCGGACAACCCGAGCATCCAGCACCCGGCCAGTACGCCAGCCAGGCTGGATATCCTGACCGGCCCGGCTATCCCGACCAGGGCGAGACCGCGTACCAGGGCCGCGAGTATTCCAGCCAGGGCGGCTACGCTGACCAGCGGCAATACGACCAGCAGGCGTATCAAGATGACCGGTATGCCGGCCGCGCGTATCAGCAGCAGGAGTACCCCGAGACGGGTCGCGCCGACGAGCGCGGGTACTACGAGTCCACCGAATACCAGGGCGCGGGCTACGGCAGCGGGTACGCCGATCGTGGTCAATCGCGCCAAGCGCAGTACCCGAGCCAGGGCTACGACGGCAACGGTACCTCGGCGCGCTGGGATTCTGACGCCACCGCGTTGCAGCCAGCGACCTCGTTCCCCTACGGCGCACAGGAAAGTCAGGGCGACGACTGGGAACAGAGACGGCGCCGGAGGCGTTAGTATGCAACAGCCGGTGCGGCTGTGTCCCCGGGCCGCACCTACTGCCTTCGCGGAATACCGTTTGGCTGGAGCCGCGTTGCGCCTTTCGCCGAGAGGCGACCTCCGCACCGGTGATGCGTGGCAAAGGGTCGACAACTGCGAGCATGTGCTCGCTCGCGTCGGCCCTTTGTCATGCAACTCGCCCGCCGCCAAGATCGTGTGCGAAAAGCGCCGGGTAGCCGGACCTTTTCGCACACGATCATGAGCACCCGCCTCGACCGGCCGTAGCTGTTCACCAGGCGTCACAGGCGTGTTTTCGGTTGCTGGTTCGGGCGGAGCGCGCGTTGTGCCGATCGTCCGGGGCGAGGCGTCGAGAGGGCGGCCCTCAATACAGGGGGGTATGCGGTCTGGTTTGTCCTGCTATGTGGGCCTGCGTTCCGCCGGTTCGCGTGGCTTGTTTCATGATCACGAATGGTTTTATGACCTAGAGCACGTAAAACCCTTCATGATCATGAACTATATACCCCTAGAGGGTATAGAGATCGTTCACTCATTCGAATATGACGCCTCTACGCTTGGTGAACAGCTACGACCGGCCACGCAAAGTACCGCAAAACGGGCGCGGCGCAGGGGTGTCGCAACTACGTTGATCGGCGGCTGAACGAACCGCGAGCGGGCGGTGATCCGCCGACACCCGCGTAGCAGCAAACGACGCGGCAGCGGCTCAGGTCGGCGGGGTGGGCGGCTGCTGCCTGTCCGCGCGGTCGGCGGCCGTGGCGGTGGTCGCTGCGGTTCCCGCGGTGGTAGTTCCGGTGGTGGCGGCGGCGGGTGCGGTGGCTGCTGCCGGGTTGCCGGATGCGGCGGGGGTCGCGGTTGCGGCGGGCGTGTCCGGAGCGGGCTGGGCTGGGGGGAGGGCCTGCGTCAGGGGAGCGGTCTGGCCCGGCGGGACGGCGTCTTCGCCGGCCGGTACCGGACCGACGACGGCGTTCAGCACCTGGGAGTTGGGGATCGCGATGATGCTGCCACCGCTGTCCAGCCGCACGTAGGTGATGCCGATGTCGGCCACCGTGCCCTCGATCTGCCCGCCCAGCGCCCCGGCCCGCAGCCGGATCGTGTCGCCGACCCGGAACGGGCGGGCGAACAGCAGCACCAGGCCGGCGAACACGTTGGATAGCGCCTGCTGCGCCGCGATTCCGACGAACACGCTGGTCAGGGCGCCGCCGAGGACGAGCTGGCCGATCGGGACGCCGAACAGCTCGAGCGTCACCACGAGCGTGGTGAACGCCCCGATGATGAGCAGGGCGTACCGGGTGATCGCGGCGTGCGAGGTGCCCACCCGCGGTTCCAGGATTTGCCGCGCCTTGCCGGCGAGCCCGTACGTCGCCATGGAGCCGAGGGCGCAGAACGCGATCGCCGAACCGGGCCAGACGAGATGCCTGGCCAGGTCGCTTATCCCTTTTCCGTGGAAGAAGCCAAGGCGTTCCCGCGCATCGTAGGCGACGACCGCCGCGACGATGGCGAGCAGCAGCGCGATGATCGCCTTCCACGGGCGAGTCTTCCGGCGGACCGTCTCCACCTTGGCCGGCAGATCGATCTGCTCCCAGGACTGCACGCGCGGCTACTCCCTCCCAGACGGCGGACCTGACGCGAACAACCGTATCGGCCCGGAAAGCCCGCAGTCCCCCCGGTCCGGCGGACCGGGGGGACTGGACGGAAGGACTGGCGAGGGCTGAGCCCGCTGGCCAGGGGTCAGGCGACTAGGGGTTTACCGACGGGAAGCCTGATCCTGCCTCCCATGCCATTGGCCACCCCGGCCATGGAGGTGTACCACGCGACAATGGCGGTGATCAGACCGAGGTAGCCGGCTACCTGGATGAGTCCGGTGGTCGCCGCCGCACCCGCGGAGAAGAAGCCGATGGCCAGGAACAGCTCCGTGAGCCCCAGGGTGAGGAACACCCCGAACACGGCCATGTTGATCTGCAGGCTCATGATCATCATGTAGGTATTGAAGATCAGGAACGCCAGGTTGATCCAGGCGACGTCGTGATTGAACGCCGCCGGAGTGTCGTGGACGCCGTGGAGCTCGATCCAGAGGCCCGCGCCGATCCAGAAGCCTCCGTAACTAGAGAACGCGGTGCAGCCGAAGACGTTCCTGTTCCGGAATTCCCACATGCCGGCCAGCAGTTGGACGAGCCCGCCGTACGCGAACGCGTACCCGATGAAGGTGAGACCGCCAGCGTGGGACATCCAGTTGGCGTTCTTGGCGGAAAAGAGGAAGGTGGTAAGGGCGAACGCCGCCAGCCCGAGCGGGGCGGGATCGGCGATTCCCGTTGTGGCGGCCGCGACGGGCCGTACATCTCGTTCTTCGCTGACGCTCAAAGTGATCCCTCCTATATGAAGGTTTGACTCGTCAGGCCTTCCGTTCACATCTTGCCCACGAGCGGCCAGGTGTAAAGATTCGCCATGAGCGTAACTCTGTGCGCCCTTGCTGGCGAGACCCAAAGTGGTGCGAATTGTAATCGTCCGGGTACAAGAGTCGCTGGGTAAGATCTATATGGCAGGAGGGCGAAGAAATGAGTCACCACCGATGACCGACCGGAACATCCGCGCGTCGGACCTGGACCGGGAGGGCGTGGTGACGATCCTGCGGGACGCGCACGCCGAGGGCCGCCTGACCCTTGAGGAGTTCGACGAGCGCACCACCGCCGCCTACGCGGCCAGAACCTGGGGCGACCTGGCGGACCTGACCGTGGACCTCCCGGTGCGGCCCGCGCTGAGCCTGCGGGAGCAGGGCCAGCAAGGCATGCCCACCCTGCCGGCCGTGAGCCCGGAGGCAACCCCGCCGGTACCGCGCCCGCGGCCGCCACGTCGTGGTCCGGACGGACGTCTGCTGCCCGCCCTGTTCATCTGGGCGGTAATCGCGGCGGCGGCCGGCAGCCCGTGGATCGCCGGTATTCTCACGGTATTTTTCATCGGCCTGCTGGCCACCCGGCTGTCGCCGCGGCGGTGAGCGGCAACACGCCCAGCGAGAATTAATGCGTAAGCACGCCTGATGGCGGTAACTGGCAGCTACTATGAGTCAGCTACGCCCCATGACCTGCGGGCAAGGCGGAAGGGTCGGAAACCATTCAGCTGAGGCCCGGAGAGTCTGAGAGGCATACATTGGCTGACACCACGACCCGAGGGCAGCTAGGAGCGGACGCCGCCTCCGAGGCGCCCACGGACGACGCGGTGCCCGGCGGCGATCGGCTACGTGGAGTAACTAGCTGGCCCGGCAGGTTGCGACGCACCACGCGGGTGCACTGGCAGTTCAGCCTGGTCGTGGCGGCCGCGATCCTGATGCGGGCCGTCGTGCTGCTCGCGTACCCGCCGATCATGTGGTTCAACGACTCGTTCAACTACGTCAGCGACGCGATCAGCTTCATCCCTGACGAAGTCCGGGCGAACGGCTATCCGTTCTTCCTCTCGCTCGCGCTGGTGCCGTGGCACAACGTCTACCCGGTGGCGCTGCTCCAGGCGGCTATGGGGATGGCGATGGGCATCGTGATCTACGCCTTGCTACGACACAGGGGCCTGCCCTGGTGGGGTGCCGCCCTGCCCGCGGTGCCCGTGCTGTTCGACGTGTTCGAGCTTCAGCTTGAGCACATGATCACCGCAGACACCCTGTTCACGTTCCTGGTCACCGTCGCGCTGGTGCTCTGCTGCTGGCGAGACAGGCCGTCGGTCACCACGATGGCGGTGACCGGACTGCTTGTCGGCTACGCGACCCTGGTCCGGTCGGTCGGTGAGCCGTTGCTCATCGTCTTCATCCTGGCCATGCTCATCCGCCGGGCCGGCTGGCGCCAGCTCCTCGCGCTGACCGTGGCCGGGGTGGCCCCGATCGCCGGGTACATGATCTGGTTCCACGGCTCCTACGGAAAGTACGCGCTCACCGAGTCCCAGGGCGCGTTCCTGTACAGCAGGGTCAGCACGTTCGCCGAGTGCTCGAAGATCAACCCGCCCGCCAGCCTGCGGTTCCTGTGCGACCCGACGCCCACGTACCGGCGGCCGCCGTCGCAGGAGTACCTGTGGGCCAACAACGAGCTATGGCCCGACAGCAACCGCGAGACCCCGCTGATGGCCGCGTACGGGCAGGACAACGCGTTCCGCTTCACCGCCCACGCGAGCGGCCAGATGACCAAGTTCGCCGAGCAGGCAATCCTCGCCCAGCCTGGCGCCTACGTTCGCGCGGTCTACAACGACGTGGTGCACACGTTCGCGTGGAACCGGCAGCCTGACCCGCAGAACAAGATCGGGAACGGCAACGGCCCGCCGTTCAGGTTCTCGAACTCCCCGGTCAAGCCGCCATGGTGGGTGGAGCCCACCGCAACGGACCAGACGGCGAACGCGCTGCACAAGCAGCTGGCCGGCGCTCTCGGTGGCAGACTCGCCCAGCCCAGCGTGAATCATCCGTGGGCCGGGTTCGTCCAGGGTTACCAGAGCGGCGTCTACCTGCCGGGCAGCCTGCTCGGACTGATCGTGCTGATCGGCGCGGTGGGTGTGATCGGCCGCTTGCGGCCGCGCCGCGGCCGGCCAATCGGCGGGATCGTGCTGCTGCCCTGGCTGGTGGGTGCCGTGCTGATCGTGTTCCCGCCGATGACCGCCGGATTCAGCTACCGCTACGTGGTCGCCGCGGTGCCGGCCGCGTGCCTCGCTGCCGGGCTGGCGTTCGCCCGGCAGCCCGGCGAGCGTTCAGTGCGGGCCCTGACGGCCGATCTGGGGCGGTACTTTGGCCGCGGCGTCCCGGTCAAGCAGGAATAGCGTGCGCTGCCTGCCGCGAGCACCCGCGGCGGGCACTTGAACCGGTCCGGCGTCGGACGACAGCGCCATCGCGACCGCGTCGGCCTTCTCCGCGCCGGAGGCGAGGATCCATACCTCACGGGCGGCCCGGATGGACGGCAAGGTCAGCGACAGCCGGGTCGGCGGCGGTTTGGGGGAGCCGCGGACGGCGACCACCGGCCGCTCGTCGTACAAGGCGGGCATCCCGGGAAACAGCGACGCCACGTGCGCTTCAGGGCCGATGCCGAGCAGCAGCACGTCGAAGGCCGGCACCGGGCCATGGTCTTCCGGGCGGGTCGCGGCCGCGAGCCACCCGGCGTACCTGGCGGCCGCCGCTTCCGGGTCGTTCCCGTCCGGACCGTCCGGCCCCGGCATCGTGTGTACCCGCCCCGGGTCCACGTCGACGTGATCGAGAAGAGCGGCCCGCGCGCCGGTTTCGTTCCGCTCCGGGTCGCCGGCCGGCTGGAACCGCTCGTCGCCCCACCAGATGTCCAGGTGCCGCCAGTCGACCGCGTCCCTGGCGGGCGCGACGGCCAGCTCGGCGAGCACCGACGTGCCGATACCGCCGCCGGTCAGCACGACCGAGGCCGAGCCGCGTGCCGCGGCGGAGTCGACCAGCGCGGTGAGCAGTCGCGCGGCCACCGCCTTGGCGAGCAGCGGGCCGTCGTGGTGAACCAGGACCTCGGGAACGCTCATGCGGCGGTACCAGCGGGGTCGGCTGCGCCGACGGGCCCGACATCGCGGGCCAGCTCCCGCAGGGTCTCGCCGTAGAGCTCGTCTGGCTCCAGCCGGCGGAGTTCCTCGGCGATCAGGTCGGCGATGTCCCGGCGGTGCAGCGCCACCCGCCGGTCGGGTCTGCCGGGCCAGGACAGCGTGGCGGTGCGGCCGTCCGGCCGGCACAGCTCGATCTCGCCGTCCTGGGTCTCGAAGCTGACCGAGGTGATGCCCGGCCCGTCCGAGTCGGTCCGGGTAACCGGGACGGCGAGCCGCAGCCGGAGCCACGCGGCGATCAGGTCCGCGGTCGGGTTGGCCGCCTCGGCCGCCACCTGGCCGCTCAGCAGGGCTGGGTACGGCTGGTCCAGCGTCGCGGCGAGCAGCGACCGCCATGGGGTGGCCCTGGTCCAGCTCAGGTCCGTGTCGCCCGGGCGGTATGCCTCGGCAAGGCGCACCAGCATGTCGCGTGGCAGCTCGTTCGAGGCCGCGTCGGTGACCCGGCGCTGGGCGACGGCGCCGAGCGCCGCCGTCACCGGCGAGGCCGACACCTCGTCCGGCCACCAGGTGACCACCGGGACGTCCGGCGCGAGCAGCGGCGCCACCACCGAGTCGGCGTGCTGGGCGAGCGGCCCGTACAGCCGCAGCAGGATCGTTTCGCCCGGGCCGGTCTCGCCGACCCGGATCTCGGCGTCGAGCCGGGACTCGGCGCGCGGCTTGCGCGGGATCACCGCGAGCACCCGGCTCGGGTGCTCGCGGCCGGCCTGCGCGGCGGCCCGGACGGCGTCGTACTGCGCTTCCTCGTTGGTGACGATGATCAGCGTCAGCACCATGCCGGAGGCCGGCCCGCCCATCCGCCGGCGCACCTGCGTCAGCGCGTCGTGGATCGCGCCCGTGCTGGTGTTGGTCAGGTCGATCGTCACAGTCTTCTCCAAGCACGACCGTCGCGGGCCATCATCGCGTCCGCGGACGCCGGGCCCGCCGAGCCGGCCGCGTACTGCTCCGGCTTGGTGTGCTCGGCCCAGAAGTTCTCGACCGGGTCCAGGATGCGCCAGCCCAGCTCGACCTCCTGCTGTCGCGGGAACAGCGGCGGGTCGCCGATCAGCACGTCGAGCAGCAGCCGCTCGTACGCCTCTGGCGACGACTCGGTGAACGACTCGCCGTACGCGAAGTCCATGTTCACGTCCCGCACTTCCATGGCCGTGCCAGGCACCTTGGAGCCGAATCGCACCGTGATCCCCTCATCGGGCTGGATCCTGATCACCAGGGCGTTCTGGCCAAGTTCTTTCGTGTCCGTGGCCGCGAAGGGAAGATGCGGTGCGCGCTGGAACATCATCGCGATCTCGGTCATCCGGCGCGGCAGCCGCTTGCCTGCCCGCAGGTAGAACGGCACCCCGGCCCAGCGCCGGGTGTCGACGCCAAGCCGGAGTGCGGCGTAGGTCTCGGTCCGGGAGTCGGCGGGGATGCCCTCCTCCTCCAGGTACCCGGGCACTGGGATGCCGCCCTGCCAGCCAGCCGCGTACTGGCCCCGGGCCGTACCCACAGACAGGTCAGACGGCAGCCGCACCGCGGACAGGACCTTCTCCTTCTCGGTGCGCAGCGAGTCCGCGTCGAACGCGACCGGCTCTTCCATCGCGGTCAGCGCGAGCAGCTGGAGCAGGTGGTTCTGGATCACGTCCCGCGCCGCGCCGATGCCGTCGTAGTAGCCGGCCCGGCCGCCGATGCCGATGTCCTCGGCCATCGTGATCTGCACGTGGTCGATGTAGGAGCGGTTCCAGATCGGCTCGTACATCTCGTTGGCGAAGCGCAGCGCGAGAATGTTCTGCACCGTCTCCTTGCCGAGGTAGTGGTCGATGCGGAACACCGACTCCGGCGGAAAGACCCCGTCGAGCGTGGAGTTCAGCTCCCGCGCGCTCGCCAGGTCGTGGCCGAACGGCTTCTCGATCACCACCCGCCGCCATGGGGTCCGTGCCCGCTCCCACGTCGGCGACGACAGTCCGGACCGCTTCAGCTGCTGCACCACCACCGGGAAGAACTTCGGCGGGATCGACAGGTAGAACGCGTAGTTGCCGCCGGTGCCGCGCTCGGCGTCCAGCAGCCGCACGGTCTGCGCCAGCCGGTCGAACGCGGCGTCGTCGTCGAAGTCGCCCTGGACGAACCGGACGCCCTCGGACAGCTGCTGCCACACGTTCTCGCGGAACGGCGTGCGTGCGTGTTCCTTCACCGACTCGTACGTGAGCTGGGCGAAGTCCTCGTCTGCCCAGTCCCGGCGGGCGTAACCGACCAGCGAGAATCCCGGCGGCAGCAACCCCCGGTTGGCCAGGTCGTACACGGCCGGCATCAGCTTCTTTCGGGCGAGGTCGCCGGTCACCCCGAACATCACCAGCACGCACGGCCCCGCCACCCGCGGGATGCGTCGATCCCGCGGGTCGCGCAGCGGATTGGCCGACGGTTCGGCCGAGTCGATGACCCCGGGGTTAGCGGGCGCGAGGCCGGCGGTTTCCCCTGTTTCGGCGGTCAAGGCTCAGCGCCCCATCTCGTTCCTGATCGTCTCCACCATCTCGTTCCACGAGACGGCGAACTTCGAGACGCCCTCTTCCTCGAGCACCTGCACCACGTCGTCGTAGGAGATGCCCAGCTTCTCCAGGTCGGCGAACAGCTGGCGGGCCTCGTCGTAGGTGCCGTGGACGGCGTCGCCGCGCAGCGAGCCGTGGTCCGCCATCGCCTTGATGGTCCCCTCCGGCATCGTGTTCACCGTGTCCGAGACCACCAGGTCCACCACGTACATGGTGTCCGGGAACGTCGGGTCCTTGGTGGACGTGGAGGCCCACAGCGGCCGCTGGATCCGCGCGTGGTGGTTGTCGTGCAGCGCCACCCAGCGGGGGTTGTCCTGGCTGAATCGCTGCTCGGCCAGTTCGTAGGCGAGCCGGGCGTTGGCGATGGCCGCCTTGCCGCGCAGCGCCGCCGCCTCCGGCGTGCCGATCTTGTCCAGCCGGTTGTCCACCTCGGAGTCCACCCGGCTGACGAAGAATGACGCCACCGAGGCCATCGTGGACACATCGTGGCCGTTGGCCACCGCCTGCTCCAGGCCCGCCAGGTACGCGTCGATGACCTCGCCATAGCGCGCCAGGGAGAAGATCAGCGTGACGTTCACGCTGATGCCCTCGGCCAGCGTCGCGGTTATCGCGGGGATACCCGCGGCCGTGGCCGGGATCTTGATGAACATGTTCGGCCGGTCCACCATCCACCACAGCGCCTTCGCCTCGGCGACGGTCTTGGCGGTGTCCTGGGCCAGCCGGGGGTCAACCTCGATCGAGACCCGGCCGTCCACGCCGTCGGTGGCGTCGTAGACCGGGCGCAGCACGTCGGCGGCCCACCGGATGTCGTAGGTGGTGATGGCCCGCATGGCCTCCTCCACCGAGACCCCGCGCATGGCCAGCTCCGCGACCTGCTCGTCGTAGGCGTTCCCCTTGGACACCGCCTTCGAGAAGATCGTCGGGTTCGAAGTCACGCCGCTGACGTGGTAATCATCCATCAGGGCTTTCAGGTTGCCGGTGCGGAGCCGGTCACGGCTGATGTCGTCCAGCCATATCGACACCCCAGCAGCGGACAGTTCCCCGAGTACGTCGCCTGACATCGTTACTCCCTTCCGAGTACATCGCGTGCGACGGCAGCTACCCGCTCGGCGGTCAACCCGAACTCCGCGTACAGCCGCTTATAGTCCGCGGAGGCTCCGAAATGGTCGACGCCTACCGATGCGCCGCCATCTCCGGTAAACATCCGCCAGGGCGGCGTAATGCCCGCTTCTACGGACACGCGTGCCCGCATATCTGGTGGTAGAACCTCATTCCGGTACACCGAGTCCTGCGCCTCGAACCACTCCACGCACGGCATGGAGACCACGCGCGCCGAGATGCCCGACGACGCCAGCAGGGACCGGGCCTCGACCGCGAGAGGAACCTCGCTGCCGGTGGCGATGAGGATGACGTCGGAGCCGTCGGCGAGCACGTACCCGCCGCGCGCCACGCCCTCCGCCGAGGCCAGCCCCGACCCGGCGGACCTGTCGAGTACCGGCAGCGCCTGCCTGGTCAGGGCCAGGCCGGCCGGCTCGGCCCGCTCCAGGATCGTGCGCCAGGCGACGGTCGCCTCGTTCGCGTCACCGGGCCGGACCACGTTGAAGCCGGGGATGTTCCGCAGCGACCACAGGTGCTCGACCGGCTGGTGCGTGGGACCGTCCTCGCCCAGGCCGATCGAGTCGTGCGTCCAGACGAACGTGACCGGAAGCTGCATCAGCGCCGACAGGCGCACCGCCGGCCGCATGTAGTCGCTGAACACCAGGAACGTGCCGCCGTACGGCCGGGTGCCGCCGTGCAGCGCGATGCCGTTGCAGATGGCGCCCATCGCGTGCTCGCGGATGCCGAAGTGCAGCGTGCGCCCGTACGGGTTGCCCGGCCACATCTCGGTCTGGCGGTCGAGCGGCAGGAACGACGGCTCGCCCTTCATCGTGGTCAGGTTGCTCTCGGCCAGGTCGGCGGACCCGCCCCACAGTTCGGGCAGCGGCGCGGCCAGCGAGGTCAGGATTTCCGCGGATGCCTTGCGGGTCGCGATCCCCTTCGGATCGGCATCGAACACCGGCAGTCCGTCAGCCCACCCGGCTGGCAGCGACCGGGTGGCCAGCCGGTCGAACAGCGCCTTGCGCTCCGGGTTGGCCGTAGCCCAGGCCGCGAAGTCCGGCTCCCACTCGGCGTGCACTTGCTTTCCGCGGGAGGCGACCTGCCGCGCGTGGTTCAGCGCCTCGTCCTCCACCGGGAAATCGACCGCCGGGTCGAATCCCAGGATCTGTTTGGTGGCGGCCACCTCGTCGGCGCCGAGCGCCGCGCCGTGGGCCGCGCCGGTGTTCCGCTTGTTCGGCGCCGGCCAGCCGATGATCGTGCGCAACGCGATGAACGAGGGCCTGCCGGTCTCCGCTCTGGCGGCGTTGAACGCGTCGTACAGAGCCTGGACATCCTCGTGATACTCGCCGTCGCTACCGCGCCAGTTCACCTGCTGCACGTGCCAGCCGTATGCCTCGTACCGGGCGCACACGTCCTCGGACTTGGCGATGTTCGTGTTGTCCTCGATCGAGATGTTGTTGTCGTCATACAGCAAGACAAGATTGCCCAGCTGCTGGACACCGGCGATCGCGGACGCCTCGTGGCTGATGCCTTCCTCGATGTCCCCGTCGGACGCGAAGCAGTAGATGTGGTGATCGAACGGGCTCTGGCCCGCCGGGCTATCCGGATCGAGCAGCCCGCGCTCGCGCCGCGCGGCCATCGCAAAACCAACCGCGTTCGCGATCCCCTGGCCGAGCGGCCCGGTGGTGGTCTCGACGCCTGGCGTCAGCCCGTGCTCCGGATGACCGGGGGTCAGGCTGCCCCAGGTGCGCAGCGCCTTCAGGTCATCCAGGCTCAGCCCGTACCCGGACAGGTAGAGCTGGCAGTACAGCGTCAGGCTCGAGTGGCCGCAGGACAGCACGAAGCGGTCGCGGCCCGGCCAGGCGGGGTCGGCGGGGTCGTGGCGCAGGACGCGCTGGAACAGCAAGTAGGCGGCCGGCGCTAGGCTCATCGCCGTACCAGGGTGCCCGTTTCCTGTCTTCTGCACGGCGTCCATCGCGAGGACCCGGATGAGGTCGACGGCCCGCTTGTCGGCCGCCGACCAGTCAAGCTGGGACTGATTGCTCACGGTACCGAGCCTAGCGGTCGGCCGGCTCCGGCTCCCGCTGGGGTACAGCGACCTGCCCCGTATCCAGGCGTATTCCGCTACTGAGTGTGAAGAACAACCATAGAACCGCGACCCAGAGCATCACCGCGGTGGTGACATGCACCCAGACGAGCCCGGCCGGCAGATGGTTGAAGTACTGCACATAGCCGAGCGTGCCCTGGACGAAGAGCCCGCCGACCACCCACCAGCTCGCCCGCCTCGCCCGCGGCCCGGCGTGCGAAAGCCGCACGCCGATGAGCAGCGCGACCGACAGCCCGCTCATCAGCCAGCCGATGTCGGCGTGCAGCTGGGTGACACCCGCCAGCGGCAGGTGGTACCTGGGCGTGTCGGCGTGCCCGGCCAGCGGCCCGGTGCCGGTCACCACCGTCCCGGCCGCGACCATCGCACCGGTCACCGCCACCAGCAGCGCGGACAGTATCCGCAGGTCACCCCGGACAGGCGGCTCCTCGAACACGGTGCACCTGGCGTACAGCAGCACGGCGGCCGCCACGATACCGATCGACAGCAGGAAGTGCACCGACACCATCGCGGGGTTGAGCTTGGTGATCACCACGATGCCGCCGACCACGGCCTGCGCGATCACCCCGAGCGGCTGTATGGCTGCGAGCAGTACTAGCCCCCGGGGGCCGACCCCCCGGTGACCCCCCGTCTGGGGGGACGCCATCCCCCCAGGCCCCCCTGGCGCCCCGGCGGGGCGATACCTTACGGCCGCGATGAAGATCAGGGCTGCGATGGCCACCAGAGGAAAGTTCAGCAAACGGTTGCCAAACTCGATCCAGGTGTTCAGCAGAGTCTGGCCCGCGTTGTGGCTGGCGACCACGTCCGCCTTGCTGCACCGCGGCCAGTCCGGGCAGCCGAGCCCGGACGCGCTCAGCCGGACCGCCGCCCCGGTGGACATGATCACGACGTCCGCGACGATCCCGGCCAGCGCCAGCCGGCGCAGCTGAGGCAGCGTCGGCGACAGCACGGGTCGCAGCAGTTCGAGCACGCACTCATGGTAGGCGAACGATCATCACGCCGCCTCGCCCCCGGCGAAGCCTAGATCGTAGTTGCGCTGCGCGAGAGGGCTGCTGACCGCGGGGCAGCCGCGGACAAGCTATAAGCGATTTGGTGCACAGTTGCACGATCTTGGGTAGCTGTTCACCAGGCACAGAGATAGATATTCGAATTAGAGAACGACCTTTATACCTTCTAGGGGTATATAGTTCATGATCACGAATGGTTTTATGACCTAGAGCACGTAAAACCCTTCATGATCATGAAACAAGCCACGCGAGCCGACGGAACGCAGGCCCACATAGCAGGACAAACCGGACCGCATACCCCCCTGTTTTGATGGCCGCCTCTCGACGTCTTGCTGGGGACGATCCGCAGAAACGCGCGCACCCCCGAACCGGCATCCGAAAGCACGCCTGTGACGCCTGGTGAACAGCTACGTCCTTGGGGCAAGGCCGGGATTCTCCTTGAATAGCAAAGTAACGGCGTCGTGCCGGGGGCAGGCATGCCGTGACGCTAGTGGGATGGCGCGGGCGCATGCAGCGTCATTCACTTAGAGCGAAATTGACAACACTTTGCGTTATGATGCCGGGAATTCATGCCCGCTCGTCCCGCGCCGCGCCGGCGCAGGCGACGATCACGCAGCAGATCGCGAACCACTCCACCATGCTCAGGTGCTGGCCGAGCATGACAAGTCCGATGAGGGCGGCGACCGCAGGCTCCAGGCTCATCCAGACGCCGAACACGCGGGCCGGGATCCGCCGCAGCACTTCGAGCTCCAGCCAGTACGGCACCACCGAGGAGAGCACGCCGATCGCGGCGCCCTGGGCCAGCACCGGCGGGCGGAACATCGCGCGGCTGCCCGCCGCGGCCAGGCCGGGCGGCGTCACCACCAGCGCGGCGACCGCCATGGCCAGGACCAGCCCGGCCGGCCCGGGAAACCGCTGGCCGTTCGCGCGCGACAGCAGGATGTAGCCGGCCCAGCACACGCCGGCGAGCGCGGCGAACCCGACCCCTGCCAGGTCGAGGTGCCCGCCGGCGCCACCGGTCAGCAGCAGCACGCCGAGCGCGCCGAGCGCCGCCCACAGCAGGTCACGGCGGTGCCTCGAACTGGCCACGCTCACCGCCAGCGGGCCGAGGAATTCGATGGTGACGGTGACCCCGAGCGGAATCCTGGCAAAGGCCTGATAGATGGAAAAATTCATAATTCCGAGCGTCAGTCCGAACGACAACGCTGTCATCCCGTCCGGCCATGCTCGCCGTTTAGCCAGGCCGGCCACCGCGCGCCACGCACTGCGCCCGCCAACGAGCAGCATCACCAGGGCGGCGGACCATAGCCGCAACGTGGTGACCGAGGCCGGTGACACGGTGCCGAACAGCTTGTCCGCGATCCCGGCGCCGAACTGGACCGAGACCACCCCGGTGAGGACGAGCAGTGCGGGCAGTGTCGTTCCGGGCAGGGCGGTCCGGCGGTTCATTCCCAGCGGAAGACCCGGGCCGCGACGGCGATCGCGCCGACCGCCCAGACCAGCAGCGTGACCGTGTTGCCGACCGGGAAGGCGACACCGTGCGCCAGGGCGCTGCGCAGGCCGGTGGACAGCGCGCCGGTGGGCAGCAGCTCGAAGAAGTGGCGCGCGCCGTCCGGGAACTTCGTGAGCGGGAACACCACCCCGCCGGTGCCGAGCAGCACGAACCAGACGAGGTTGGCCGCGGCCAGCGTGGCTTCGGCCCGGATCGAGCCCGCCATGGCCAGGGCGAGTCCGCTGAACGCGGCGGTGCCGAGCAGGAGCAGCAGCGGGACCGTGAGGATGGCCGCGGCGCTGGCGTGCGGGCGCCAGCCGATGATGAGCCCGGTGATGAGGATCAGCACGGCCTGAAGCAGTTCGACCGCGACGACGGTAAGGGTCTTGGCGGTGATCAGGCCGCCGCGGGACAGGGGAGTGGCGCCGAGCCGCTTGAGCACCCCGTAGCGGCGCTCGAATCCGGTGGCGATCGCCTGGCTGGTGAATGCCGTGGACATCACGGCCAGCGCCATGATGCCGGGCGTCATGAAGTCGATCCGGCTGACCCCGGTGCCGAAGTTCACGATCGGCTCCAGGCTGAGCATGCTGAGCAGCAGCAGCGGGATGACGAGCGTGAGCAGCAGCTGTTCCCCGTTGCGCAGCAACTGCCGGGTCTCCGCGACGGTCTGCGCCGCGATCATCCGGGGCAGCGGCGCGGCGCCCGGGGCCGGCGCGAAGCTCACGCTCACAGTGCTTGCCTGAGACGCCTCCGGCATCATGCCCGGAGCTCCGTTCCGGTGAGCTCGAGGAACACGTCCTCCAGCGTGCGGCTCTCGATCCGCAGGCTGTTCGCCAGCACGCCGCGCTCCGCGCACCAGGCGGTCACGGTGGCCAGCAGCGTCGGGTCCACCGCACCGCCGAGTACCTCAACGACGTAGTGCCCCGCAGGGGATTCCTTGGCAGTGCCCCCGGCCGGCAAAGCGGCCACCAATGCCTCGGTATCCAGTCCCGGCTCGGCCCGGAAGCGGAGCTGACCAGCGGTCCCGGTGAGGCTCGCGGGCGTGCCTTCGGCCACCATGCGGCCGTGATCGATGATCACGACGTGATCCGAAAGTCGTTCTGCCTCATCCATGAAATGAGTGGTCAGGATCACGCTCACCCCAGCGATTCGCAGGTCTGAAATGAGCTCCCACGTGGCATGCCTGGCTTGCGGATCCATGCCGGCCGTCGGTTCGTCGAGGAAGACCAGCTCGGGGCGGCCGATCACCGCCGCCGCCAGCGACAGGCGCTGCTGCTGCCCGCCGGACAGCCGCTTGTACGGGAGCCGTGCGACGCTAGTGAGACCGGTCAACCCGAGCAGCGCGACGGGGTCGATGGGGCTGGTATGAAAGCGGCTCAGCAGCGTGAGGTAGTCAGCGGCCGGGACCGAGGGCGGAATGCCGCCGGACTGGAGCATGACACCCACCCGCGGACGCAGCGCCGCCGAGCCTGGCGTCATGCCGAGCACGCGCACCGTGCCCTGGTCAGGGCGCCGGTAACCCTCGCAGATCTCGATCGTCGTGGTCTTGCCCGCGCCATTCGGCCCGAGGATCGCGGTCACCGCGCCGCGCGCCGCGGTCAGCGTCAGCCCGTCCACCGCGGTAGCCGTGCCGTACCGCTTGACAAGCCCGCTGATCTCCACGGCGGAGGGGATGCTCACGCACGCGAGTCTACGGTGGTTCGGCGGCCGCCGACCTCAGGGCCGGCGTGATCCGGACGTGATCGGCACGGTATCGGACTACCGCATGCTCAAGTAACCAAAGAGGCGAAAGGGGCGATGACGATGGCGGACAGCGCACAGACCCTTGGAATCGGCCTGCTCGGGCCGATCGAGGTGTTCACCGCACTGGCCCATCAAGGGATGCCTGACCGGGGCTGGGTCGTCGCGATGGGCCTGCTCAGCATCGTCTCCGGGATCATCGTGCTGGCCTTCCCGGGACTGACGCTGCTGGGCCTTGCCGTCATCTTGGGGATCTGGCTGCTGGTGTTCGGCACGATGGAGATCGCCGCGGCGTTCCGTATCCGCGGGGTCGGCCACGCGGCCTCCCGGTTCCGGTTCCTCAAGCACGCCTAGCCGCGTCAGCCGGGTCACAGGCCGCCGGCGACGCGGAGCACCGCGCCGGTGACGTACCCGGCCTCCGGGCCGAGCAGCCAGGCGATGGCGGGGGCCACGTCGTCGGGCTCGCCAGCCCGGCCGAGCGGGATGCGTTGCGCGACCCGGTCCGGCCGGCCGGGGTCTCCCGCGGCCGCGTGGATCGTGGTGCGGACCGTCCCCGGCGCCACGGCGTTGACCCGGATCTGGTCGGCCGCCAGTTCCTTGGCCAGGCCGACAGTGAATGCCTCGACGGCCGCCTTTGCGGCGGCGTAGTGGACGTACTCGTGCGGGGATCCGATCGTCGACGCCGCGGAGGAGACGTTGACGATCGCGCCGCCGTGCCCGCCGCGGCGTGCCGGCATGACCGCGCTGGCTTGCCGGGCGCACAGGATCACGCCGAGCAGGTTGACGTCCAGCACGCGGCGGATGACGTCGACCGGGGTGTCGGCGAGGTCACCGATGTGGATCGTGGCGCCGGCGTTGTTCACCAGACCGGTGACCGCGCCTAGCTGACCGGCCGCGGTAGCGAACAGGTGCGCCACATCTTCCTCGGTGGCGACGTCGGCCTTGACCAGCACGCAGCGGGCTCCGGCGTCGCGCACCGCTGTGGCCGCCTGCTCCGCCGCCGCGTCGTCCTCGTGGTAGGTCAGCGCGAGATCGTGACCAGCGTGGGCTAGGCGGACAGCGGTCGCCGCGCCGATGCCCTTGGTGCCGCCGGTAATGATCGTGACTGGTCGCATGTGCGTGTGGCTGCCTCTCCGCTGGCAATAAGATACTCGGCCGTGACAGACGCTGACCTTGTTGCCGCCGGCCGGGCGATCATCGACCGTATCGCCTACTTGACCCTTGCCACCGTCGACGCTCAGGGCCGGGCCTGGGCGTCCCCGGTGTTCTTCGCCACCGGTGACTACCGTGAGTTCTTCTGGATGTCCGCGCCCACCGCGACGCACTCGCGCAACATCGCGGAATGCCCGGAGGTGAGCGCGGTCATCTTCGATTCGACTGTAGCCCCGGGCACCGGCCAGGCGGTCTACCTGACCGCGACCGCCGGTCAGGTCGCCGACGCCGACATCGACCGGGCGCTCGGCATCTATCCCGGGTCGCGTGATCGCGGCTGGCGTCCGGCACGGGCGCAGGTCCAGGCGCCCGCTCCGTCCCGGCTCTACGTCGCCACCGCCGTCGGACAGTCCATGATGTGCCCCCGTGCCGAGGGCCAGCCATGTGCGCCACACGGCCTCGCGCACGATCACCGGATCGACGTCCGGTTGATGTAGGTCCGGAATTTCGCCCGCCGCGCGGTGGTTAGGGCGGGGCGGTACGCGGGGTAGAGGCCAACGGGGAGGTGACCGCAGACGCACGCGATCTTGCACGCGCTGTCCATCGCGGGCTCGATGACCTGGGAGATCACCTGGGCCCTGATACTCGGGTTCCTGCTGTCAGCGATCGTCCAGGCGGTGGTCCGCAAAGCCACGATCGTCCGGCTGCTCGGTGATGACCGGCCGCGGACGCTCGCGATCGCGGCAGGGCTGGGTGCCGCATCGTCGTCGTGCTCCTACGCGGCGGTCGCGCTGGCCAGGTCGCTGTTCCGCAAGGGCGCCAGCTTCACCGCGACGATGGCCTTCGAGATCGCCTCGACGAACCTGGTGATCGAGCTCGGCGTAATTCTCGCCCTGCTCATGGGGTGGCAGTTCACGCTGGCGGAGTTCGCCGGCGGGCCGGTCATGATCGTGCTGCTCGCCGTGCTGTTCCGGCGCTTGCTCAGCAATCGCCTGCTGGCTGACGCTCGGCACCAGGCGGACCTGGGCCTGGCCGGTTCCATGGAGGGTCACGCGGCGATGGACATGTCCGTGCGGCGTGACGGCTCGTTCGCCAGCCGGCTGCTGTCCCGCGACGGCTACACCGCGGTGGCCGGCGTCTTCGTGATGGAGTGGGCGGCGATCATCCGGGATCTCATCGTGGGGCTGCTGGTGGCCGGCGCGATCGCGGCCTGGGTGCCGGAGAGCTTCTGGCACGGTTTCTTCTTCGCAGGCCACCCCCTGGTCGCCAAGATCTGGGGCCCGCTGGTGGGACCGGCGGTTGCGATCATCTCGTTCGTCTGCTCGATCGGCAACGTGCCGCTCGCTCTGGTGCTGTGGCAGGGCGGCATCAGCTTCGGCGGCGTGATCGCGTTCATCTTCGCCGATTTGATCATTGCGCCGATCCTGAACATCTACCGGAAGTACTACGGCGCCCGCATGGCGCTGTTCCTGCTCGGTACCTTCTATGGCGCGATGGCCGTCGCCGGCTACATCATCGAGCTGGTCTTCGGCGGTCTGCGCCTGGTGCCCGCGGTTACCACCAAAAAGATCCTCGACGAGGGCGTGACCTGGAACTACACCACCTGGTTGAACATCGTCTTCCTCGTGCTCGCCGCGGCCTTGGTGGTGAGATTCTTCCGCTCCGGGGGACTGGGCATGCTGCGGATGATGGGCGGGCCGCCGGATGAGCATGATCATTCCGGGCATGATCACGGGGCGCATGATCACGGGGGGACCGCGGGCGGACATGCCGTCCACAAGCACTAGCGTGACCATCGGAACAAAAGGATCGGAAGGAACGGGAGAGCGCCGAATGGACGAGCAGCGAGCGCGGGCACTGCTGGAGGCCGAGCGTGCCGAGGTCCTCGACCTGCTGAAGGGAACCGAGGAGGCCGGCCAGCAGGACCGTGAGTCGGAGCTGGAGACAGGCGACATCGCCGACGCCGCCCAGCCGCTCGAGGCCGAGGGCATGGACGACGCCATCGAGGAGAGCCTGCGCGACCGGCTCGGCGCACTGGACCGTGCCCTGGCGCGGCTGGACAGCGGGACCTACGGCACGTCCGTCCGGAGCGGGGTGCCCATTCCGGACGAACGTCTCGAAGCGGATCCTGCCGCGGAGCTCACCGTCGAGGAAGCCGCGGAGCGCTAAAGCCGGTCATCGCTCGGCGGCGGGCGGCACTTGGTACGAGAGCAGGACGATGCCGGATTTGAGTACCTGGGTGCCGATCAGCTCGAGCCTGGTGCTGTTGCCGTCCTTGAGCAGCAGGTCGCCAGGGCCGCCAACACCCGCGAAGTGCGGGTGTACCCACAGGTGCAGGACGTCGAGCAGCCCGTTGGTCATCAGCGTGTTCGCCACCGGGCCGAACCCATGCATCAGGATGTCGCCGCCCCGCTGCTTCAGCGCGGCGACCTCGGTCACCAGGTCGCCCTTGAGCACAGTTGTGTTGTTCCAGTCGGCCTTGTCCAAGGTGGTGGAGGCGACGTACTTGGGCATGGCATTGATCAGGTCGGCGTAGACGCCGTCGCGCTCCGGCCAGGCGGACGCGTAGATCTCGTAGGTATTGCGACCCATCAGCAGGGCCTCGCTCGCCCGCAGCTGGTCCAGGGCGATCTGGTCGGGCTCGTCATCGATGTAGGCGAAGTGCCAGACCTCCATGTGGTTGATGACCCCGTCGATGCTGACGAACGTCGAGTTGACGATTTTTCCCACTGTGTGCCTCCCGTTGGTCTGGTACTGATCGTTCGCGAAGGTCCCATCGTGGCGAACGGCGTCGACGGTTTGTCGACGGTCTTCCGCCGTTCCGGCCGCTGCCCCGTCCTGCCTTCGTGGCGCGATCACCACGCGTTATCGTGCCTGCATGTACTTCGGGGTGCTTGGCCCGGTGACGGTGTGGACCGCCGGGGGCGAGCCGGTCGCCGTGCCCGGCCTGAAGGTGCGCGCGCTGCTCGCGGTGCTGCTCGTGCACGAGGGGCGTGCGGTACCGGCGTCGCGCCTCATCGACGCCCTGTGGGGCGAGCAACTGCCGGGCGACCCGGCTGGCACGCTGTCCGGCAAGGTCACCCAGCTGCGGAAGGCACTGGACCGCGCGACGCCAGGCGGGCGGCGGCTGGTCGTCTCGCCGCCTCCCGGGTACCGCCTGCGGATCGGCCCGGACGCGGTGGACGCCGACCGGTTCCGGGCGCTGACCGCGCGGGCCCGGGAGACCGGTGACCTCAGCGTCCGTGCCGGACTGCTGTCCGACGCGCTGGCGCTGTGGCGGGGCCCGGCCTTCGCGGACTTCGCCGACGAACCCTTCGCCAGGACCGCGGCTGCCCGGCTGACGGAGGAGCGGCTCGCGGCGTTCGAGGACTACGCCGAGGCGCGGCTCGCCGGCGACGGGACCCGGGCCGGCGGCGGGGACCTCGTCGGCGAGATCGCTGAGCTGCTGGCCGCGCATCCGCTTCGGGAACGGCTCCGGGCGGCCCACATGCGGGCCCTGTACCGGGCCGGACGGCCGAGCGAGGCGCTGGACTCCTTCGAGGAGCTGCGGGTACGGCTGACCGAAGAACTCGGTCTGGACCCCGGCCCCGACCTGGTAGCCCTGCACCAGGCCGTCCTCGCCAGGGATCCCGAGCTCGACCACCGGGCACGGCAGTCCTCGGCGCGGCAGTCTCCGGAGCCGCCGCGGACCAACCTGCCCGCCGCGCTCTCGGAGCTTATCGGCAGGGACGAGGCCGTGGCCGCGATCCGGGCCCGGATCGCGGCTGACCGGCTCATCACCCTCACCGGCCCGGGCGGGGTGGGCAAGACGCGGCTGGCGCTGGAGGCCGCGACGGGGTTCGCCGACGGCGCGTGGCTGGCGGAGCTTGGCGGGCTGGAACCAGGGTCGGCCAGCGGACCCGCTGACGTCGTGATGGCCGTGCTCGCCGTCCGCGACGTGACCCCGGCCGACGCGGCCGACCGGCTCGTCGACGCGCTGCGCACCCGGCGGCTGCTGCTCGTCCTCGACAACTGTGAGCACGTCATCGACCAGGCCGCGGAGCTGGCCGGGCGGCTGCTGCGTGGCTGCCCCGGCCTGCGCGTCCTGGCGACCAGCCGCGAGCCGCTCGGCCTGCCTGGGGAGGTGGTCTGGACCGTCCCGCCGCTCGACGTACCCGACCTCGCGGCCGAGCCAGATCCGGCGGAGCTGGCCGGCTCGCCGGCCGTGCGGCTGTTCGTCACGCGGGCGGCCGCCGCCGCGCCAGGCTTCTCGCTCACCGCCGGTACCGCGCAGGCCGTCGCGGTGATCTGCCGGCGGCTCGACGGGATACCGCTGGCGCTGGAGCTGGCCGCGACCCGGGTCAGGGCACTGGGCGTCGCTGAGCTGGCCGCCCGGCTGGACGACCGGTTCCGGCTGCTCGCCGCCGGTCGGCGGGACGCCCCCGAGCGGCAGCAGTCGCTGATGGCGGTGATCGACTGGAGCTGGGACCTGCTCTCCGAGCCGGAACGCGTCGTGCTGCGCCGCCTGGCGGTCCACGCCGACGGCTGCGCGCTGGCGGCGGCCGAGACGGTATGCGCCGGCTCCGGCGCGGTCGATCCGGCCGACGTGCCCGGCTTGCTAGCCCGCCTGGTCGACCGCTCCCTCGTCGCGGTCACCCATGGCCCCGAAGGCCCGCGCTACCGGCTGCTTGAGTCCGTGGCCGCCTACTGTGCCGGCCGGCTGGCGGCGGCGGGCGAGGCGGAACAGGTGCGGGACAGGCACGGCCAGTACTACGCGGAGCTGGCCGGGCGGGCCGAGGAGCGGCTGTACGGGCACGATCAGCGCCAGTGGCTGCGGCGGCTCGACAGCGAAACCGCCAACCTGCGCAGCGCGCTGGATCACGCGATACGCCGGCCGGACGCCGGGCTAGCCCTGCGGCTCGTGTGCGCGCTGACCTGGTACTGGTTCCTGCGGGGCAGGCTGACCGAGGCCCGGCGTGCGCTCCGTGCGGCACTGGCGGCCGGCGGACGGGCCGGTGAACCGGCCGACGGGCGCGCGGCTGGCCCGCAGCGGGCCAGGGCTGCGGCCTGGCTGGCCGGGATCGAGGTGCTACTGGGCGAGCAGAGCCCGTCGGCAGGCCGGGTGTGCGCGGAGGTGGCCGACCCGGTAAGCCGGGCGCGGGCGGAGTGGTTCCTGGCGTACGCGGAGACCGACCTCGGCGACGTGCCCGCCGTAGACGAACGCCTCGAACGGGCACTGACCATCTTCCGCGACACCGGTGACCGGTGGGGCACCGCCGCGGTGCTGAGCACCCGCGCCAAGCTGTGGTACCTGCGCGCCGACCTGAAGGCACTCGAAGCAGACGGCGAGCAGAGCGCCGAGCTGTTCCGCGAGCTTGGCGACCGATGGGGATTGCTGCAAGCCACGGCATGGCTGGGCGGGCTGGCCGAGATGGTCGGCGACTACGTCACCGCGTCCCGGCTGCACGGCGAGGGACTGCGCATGGCCGGGGAACTCGGACTGTGGACCGAGGTCTCGGTACGGCTCGCCTGGCTTGGCTGGATTGCCGTGCAGCAGGCGGACTACCCGCGGGCGGGAGAGCTGAGCGGACAGGCGCTGCGGCTGGCCGCCGAGCAAGGGCTCCGGATGGGGGAGACGTTCGCCGAGATCGGCGTGGCGTTCGCCGCCCGGCGGCAGGGTGACCTCGACCTGGCCGAACGGCACCTGACCAACCTGGTGCGCGCCGCAGGCCCGCAAGACCAGGCGCCGCCCCTGTACCTGCCGATGGTCCTCACCGAGCTCGGCTTCGTCGCCGAGCTGCGTGGCAGGACCGCCGAGGCGAGAGAACTCCAGCTGCGAGCGCTGCGGGCCGCACGTGCGCTTGGCGGACCCCGCGGCGTCGCGATGGCGTTTGAGGGACTCGCCAGCGCCATCGGTTACGGTGGCGACCACGAGACCTCGGCCCGGCTGCTGGGCGCCGCCGATTCAGCGCGGCGGGCGGCGTCGGTGCCCGCCGCGCCGTCCGAGCGGACCGACATCGACCGCGTCTCTTCGGCTGCCCGCGCGGCGCTCGGCGAGGCGGCTTTCGCCGCCGCGTATCAGCATGGTGCCGCCCAGGCTCCCGACGACCTCCTCCGCTCGCTGCGCCCGTAATGCTCGTTTCTGTCCCGTTACGTTCGACGACGCTGCTGACTCTGTAGATCGATGCGAAATTATTGCGGACACTTACCCTCCCAGATTGGGGGGGTAAGTGTCCGCAATGATCTGGCCCACCTGTCGGCACGCCCGACATAGGCTGAAATATCCGGATTTGGGGGCGTGGGCCGCCGCAGCACCGCCGGGCTGCTCGGCACCCTGGCCGGGGTGCTGGTACTCACGCTGCTGGTCATCCGCGGGCCGCTGCGCCGGGCCGCCCGGATCCGGCCTGGCCTGGCTCTCAGGTATCAGTGAGAGGTTTCACCCCAGGTCGTTCGGGCCAAACCCAGGAGATGACGGTCACCTCGCCAGCCATGACGGGCCTGGACCAGGCAGCGGTCCAGGCCCGGATTCAGGCCGGGCAGGTGAACAAGGCGCCGCCGGAAGCCGGCCGGACGCTCAGCCAGATTCTCCGCGCCAACATCGTCACCCGGTTCAACGCGATCCTGGGTGCGCTGTTCCTCGTGGTAATGATCGTGGGCCCGCCGCAGGACGCGCTGTTCGGCGTCGTGCTCGTGGTCAACACCGCGATCGGGATCTTCCAGGAGGTACGGGCGAAGCGCGCGCTGGACCGGCTGGCGATCCTGACCGCGGCGCGGGCCCGGGTGGTCCGCGACGGCCAGCTGAGCGACCTCCCGGTCGACGAGGTCGTGCAGGACGACGTGCTCGAGCTGCGGCCCGGCGACCAGGTCCCGGTGGACGGAGTTGTGCTCACCGCCGACGGCCTGGAGCTGGACGAGGCGCTGCTCACCGGCGAGGCGGACTCCGTCGCGAAGCAGGACGGCGACAAGGTGCTGTCCGGCAGCGCCGTGGTGGCGGGGACCGGCCGGGTGCAGGCCACCGGCGTCGGCGGGGCCGCCTACGCGGCGCGCATCCAGGCACAGGCCAGGCGGTTCAGCCTGATCCGCTCGGAGCTTCAGCAGGGCACCAACCAGATTCTGCGGATGATGACGTGGGTGATGGTGCCGGTGGCGCTGCTGCTGGTGCTGAGCCTGTTCTTCCGCAGCCACGACTCGCTGCCGGACGCGGTGCGCGAATCCGCCGCCGGGGTCACCGGCATGGTGCCGGAAGGGCTGGTGCTGCTGACCTCGCTGGCGTTCACGATGGGCGCGATGCGGCTGGCCCGCCGCCGGGTGCTGGTGCAGGAACTCGCCGCGATCGAGGGTCTGGCCAGGGTCGACGTGCTGTGCGTGGACAAGACCGGCACGCTCACCCGGCCGGGCATGCGGGTGATGGAAACCCAGGTGCTCCCCGGCTGGACGGAGGCTGGGATCGCTACCGCAGTCGCCGCGCTGGTCGCCTCAGACGATGCTCAGAACGGCACTATGCAAGCTCTCGCGGAACGTTTTACGGACGCACCGGGCTGGACCGTCCAAGCTCGCGTGCCGTTCTCGTCGGCCCGGAAGTGGAGCGGCTTGTCGTTCGGTGGCCATGGATCTTGGATTCTGGGTGCGCCGAGCGTGGTCGGCGGTTCGGGGCTGGCCGGCGAGGTTTCGGACGCGGTGGCCACCCGTGAGGAGTCCGGCCGCCGGGTGCTGCTGCTGGCGCACGCCGACGGCCCGCTCGACGAGGCCGGGCTGCCGGCTGGGCTGGTGCCGGCCGCGCTGCTGGTGCTGGCGGAGGAGTTGCGCGACGACACCGCCGCGACCGTGCGATACCTGGTCGGGCAGGGCGTCACGATCAAGGTGATGTCCGGCGACGCGCCGCGCTCGGTGGCCGCGATCGCCGAACGTGCCGGAATCCCGGTGCTCGGGCCGCCGTGCGACGGCTACTCGATGGGTGAGGACGACGACGAGGTGGGGGCTGCGCTGGCCGCCTCGAGCGTGCTCGGCCGGGTAAAGCCGGGCCAGAAGCTGGCCGGAGTGCGCGCGCTTCAGGCCGCGGGACACGTGGTCGCCATGGTCGGCGACGGTGTCAACGACGTGCAGGCGCTGAAGCAGGCCGACCTGGGCATCGCGATGGGTTCGGGCAGCCAGGCGAGCCGGTCGGTGGCCCGGGTGGTGCTGCTCGACGGCACGTTCTCCGCGATCCCGCTCATGCTGGCCGAAGGCCGCCGGGTCATCGCCAACATCGAGCGGGTGGCCGGGCTGTTCGTGACCAAGACCGGGTACGCGGCGCTGATCGCCGTCGTGGTCGGCCTCGCGGGGATCGGCTACCCGTTCTTCCCGCGCCACCTCACGGTCATCAGCACGCTCACCATCGGGGTACCCGGGTTCTTTCTCGCGCTGGCGCCGGGCGCGCCACGCGCCCGGCCTGGCTTCACCCGGCGGGTGCTCGCCTTCGCCGGCCCGGCCGGTGTCGCGGCGGGGACGGCGGCGCTGGCGAGCTACGGCGTCGCGCGGGGCGTGACCAGCGTCAGCGTCACGCAGCAGCGCACCACCACCATGCTCGCGCTGTTCGCGCTCGGCATCTGGGTGCTCGTGCTGATCGCCCGGCCGCTGACCGCGTGGAAGGTCGCGCTGATCGCCGCCATGGCCGGCGGCCTGGTGCTGCTGCTCGCCGTCCCGCTGAGCCGCCGGATCTTCGCGCTCCAGCTGCCGCCGGCGGACGTGCTCGTGGTGGTGGCGGCCGTCGTGGCCGCGGCGATCGTGGCGCTCACCGTGTGGCGGCTCATCCAGCGCGCCAGGTTAACGACCGAGGTGCCGGACCGGTACTCTCGCGCACGATCAGGCGCGTCTGGAGTTCTATGCTCAGCGCCTCGTGGGCGTGCCCGTCGAGCTGGCGCATCAGCATGGTGACCGCGGTGCGGCCCATCTCCTGCAGCGGCTGCCGGACCGTGGTGAGGCGGGGCGTGGTGGCCCGGCTGACGTCGATGTCGTCGAAGCCGGCCACGGACAGGTCCTCGGGTACCCGCAGTCCGCGCGCCGCGGCCGCCTCCAGCACACCCACCGCGACCTTGTCGTTGAAGCACACCACGGCCGTCGGCCGCGGCCGCAGGTCCAGCAGTTCCCCGCCGGCCCGCACCCCGGTCTTGGCGGCCGGCTCGCCGTGCCGGATCAGCCCCGGTTCGCCCAGCACCCCGGCTTCGGCCAGCGCGGCGAGGTGCCCGCCGTCCCGGTCGTCGCGGGTGTGCCAGTACGGCGGGCCGGTGATGACCCCGATCCGGCGGTGACCCAGCTCGGTCAGGTGCCGGGTGATGGCCCGCGCGCCGGCGAAGTGCGCCGCCGAGATCGACACGCAGCCAGGCGGCACGACGGTGCGCGGGTCGACGACCACGAACGGATAGCCGCGTGCGGCCAGTGCCTCGAGGTCAGCGCGTGGTTCCGGAGGCAGGATCAGCAGCGCGCCGTACATGTCGCCGCGGCGCGGCAGCCCGCGCACCACGGCGGACTTGACTACCGCGTCGCCCGCGTCGAGCAGCATGCGCTGGTCGTGCAGCGCCAGCGTCTCGGCGATCGAGGTCACGATGTGGCCGAAGTAGTCGGTGAGCAGATAAGGACACCGGACGAACACGGGCGGCCGGGTGGCGCGCCCGTGCGGCCGTCGGCGCGGCTCGGGCGCCCGGTCGCCCAGCCGGTCGACGATCTGGCGCACCCGCTCACGGGTGTCCGAGGCAACGTGGCCGTTGCCGTTGAGCACCCGGGAGATCGTGGCGATCGACAACCCGGTCTCGGCCGCGATGTCGCGCACCGTCACCCGGCTCGTGCCGGTAACAAGATCTGAAACGGACTCTTGTTTCATCAGCTCTTAGCCTACCGGCTCACCAGCAGGGATTAACAATGCATCAACATCGCACACGCATCTTGACGGGCAACGAACGCGCTGCTGCAATCTCTCACAGAATCGTTTCCGAATTGTTTCAGAAACAGTTCGGGCAATCGCCCCCGGCTGGCTGGCCGCTCCAGCCGGGCCGACGAAGGGATCTTCCCCGGTATGCGTATACCAAGGAACCTCACGAAACCGTGGCGGCCCGCGCTGGCCCTGGCGGCCGCCGCGACCACCGTCGCAGCAGGCGGCCTCGCGCTCGCCACCGCGGGCCAGGTAGCCGCGGCCGGCCCTGCCTTCCCGGCCCACTACGCCGCCCCCTACCTGCAGATCGCCTCATCGGACGCCGGCGACATGTCCGCCGATATGTCCGCAACCGGCCTGAAGGACTACACGCTGGCCTTCCTCGTCTCCCAGGGCGGCTGCACCCCCGGGTGGGAGGCCAACTCCGGTTCCGGGGCCAGCACCTTCGATTCGCAGATCAGTGCCATCCAGGCGGCCGGCGGCAACGTCATCATCTCGTTCGGCGGCGCGGGCGCCACCGTGCTGGACCAGACCTGTACGAACGTCTCGCAGCTCACCGCCGCCTACCAGAACGTGGTGAATTCCACCGGCGTCACCCGGCTGGACTTCGACATCGAGGACAGCGCGCTGGCGGATACCGGCGCCACGTCGCTGCGTGACCAGGCGCTCGCCGCGCTCCAGGCCCAGGACCCGGCGGTGCAGGTCGACTTCACCCTCGGCGTCTCCCCGCAAGGCCTGCCCACCGGGAACGGCTCGGAGTTCGCGCTTCTTCAGGACGCCAAGGCCAAGGGCGTACGGGTGTCCGTCGTCAACATCATGACGATGGACTTCGGCGGCGGGTCCAACGATCTCGCCGACGCCGAATCCGCCGCGCAGGGCACCGCGAGCCAGCTCGCGGGGCTGTACGGGATCTCCACCTCGGCGGCCTACCAGATGATGGGCCTGACGCCGATCGCCGGCACCAACGACGACGGCACGTTCTTCTCCACCGCCAACGCCTCGTCGCTGGAGAGCTTCGCCGCGTCCAACGGCGTAGCGGAACTGTCCTTCTGGGAGGTCGACGGCTACGACAAGCCGATCGGCTACCAGTACTCCTCGATCTTCAACCAGATCACCGGCGGCGGTGGCAACCCGCCGCCGCCCGGCTCGGGACCGATCCACGGGTACCAGGGCCTGTGCCTGGACGACCGCAGTGCCAGCACCGCCAACTTCAACCCGGTGCAGGTCTACACGTGCAACGGCACCAACGCGCAGAACTGGACCGTGGAGTCCAATGGCACCCTGCAGGTGCTCGGCGGTTGCCTCGACGTGGCCGGCGCCGGGACGGCCAACGGCACCAAGGTGGACTACTACCCGTGCAACGGCACCGTGGCCCAGGTCTGGCAGCACCAGTCCAACGGCGAACTGGTGAACCCGAACTCCGGCAAGTGCCTTGACGATACCGGGTTCGGCGGGGCCGGCACCCAGGTCCAGATCTGGGCCTGCGCCGGCAGCGCCAACCAGCAATGGAACCTGCCGTGACGCGACGACTGCTGAGCGTCCTGGGGGCGCTGGCCCTCATGGCGGGTGTCGGTACGGCCGCCGCCCACCACGCGCGGGCGGCGACCGTCGGGGCCACCGGACCGATCACCGGGTACCAGGGGCTGTGCCTGGATGACCGGTCGGCTAGCACCGCGCTGTTCAACCCGATTCAGGTCTATACCTGCAACGGCACGAACGCGCAGCAGTGGACGGTCGGGTCGGGCAACACGCTCCAGGTGCTCGGCATGTGCCTCGACGTCGCCGGGGCAGGAACGGCCAACGGCACCCTGGTCGACCTCTACACGTGCAACGGCACCGGCGCGCAGGTCTGGCAGCCGCAGTCCAACGGCGAACTGGTGAATCCGAACTCCGGCAAGTGCCTTGACGACACCGGGTTCGGCGGGGCCGGCACCCAGGTCCAGATCTGGGCCTGCGCCGGCAGCGCCAATCAGCAGTGGGCACTGCCGGGCGGGACACCCACGGGGAACACGCCCAACCTTGGCCCGAACGTGTTCGTGTTCAGCACGTCGATGCCGGCGAGCACGATCCAGAACGACATCAACCAGGTCTACGCGACGCAGCAGTCGAACCAGTTCGGCACCCAGCGCTATGAGCTGATGTTCGAGCCAGGCACCTACAACGTCTCGATCCCGGTCGGGTTCTACACCGAGGTCGTCGGCCTCGGCCAGAACCCGAGCCAGACCGTGATCACCGGCGGCGGGATCCATGCCGACGCCGCGTGGAACGGCGGCAACGCCACGACGAACTTCTGGCGCGGCGTGGAGAACATCACGATCGACCCGTCGTCCGGCAGCACCGAGTGGGCCGTTTCGCAGGCCGACCCGATGCGCCGGGTGAACATCGACGGAAACCTGGTGCTCGACGACGACACCTCGGGAAACACGACGAGCAACTGGTCGTCCGGTGGCTTCATCAGCGACTCGGTCGTCACCGGCCAGGTCAACTCCGGCACCCAGCAGCAGTTCATCATGCGCAACGACAGGCTCGGCAGCTGGACCGGCTCGAACTGGAACATGGTGTTCGTGGGCAGCACCGGCGTGCCGGGTCAGAGCTTCCCGAACCCGCCGTACACGACCGTGGGCCAGACCCCGACGGTCGACGAGAAGCCGTATGTGTACATCGACTCCGCCGGGAACTGGGACGTGTTCGTGCCGTCGAACCGGACGAACTCGTCGGGCGTCTCGTGGGCGAGCGGGAACACGCCGGGGACCTCGCTGCCGTTGAGCGACTTCTATATCGCGACGCCGAGCAGCACGGTCGCCCAGATCAACGCCGCGCTGGCGGGCGGACAGGACCTGCTGTTCACCCCCGGCGTCTACCAGGCCAACGGCACGATCAACGTCACCCGGGCGGACAGCGTCGTGCTCGGCCTCGGCCTGGCCACGCTGGTGTCGAACGGCGGCAACACGATCCTGCAAACCGCCGACGTCGACGGCGTCCGCGTCGGCGGGCTGATCTTCGACGCTGGCAGCACGAACAGCTCCGTCCTGGTCCAGGTCGGCCCGTCCGGCTCCAGCGCCGGCCACGCAGCCGACCCGGCCGTCCTGTCTGACGTGTTCGCTCGCATCGGCGGTGCCACCGCCGGCAAGGCCACGCAGACGTTGCAGGTCAACAGCGCCAACGTGGTTGGCGACGACCTGTGGCTGTGGCGGGCGGACCACGGCAACGGCGGCACCGTCGGCTGGACGACCAACACCGCCGCCAACGGTCTGGTCGTCAACGGCGCCAACGTCACCATGTACGGACTCGCGGTCGAGCATTACCAGGCCGTGCAGGTCCAGTGGAACGGCAACGGCGGAGCCGACTACTTCTACCAGAGCGAGATGCCCTACGACCCGCCCAGCCAGTCCGCCTGGATGGACGGATCCGCCGACGGCTACCCGTCCATCGCGGTCGCCAGCGGGGTAACCAGCTTCGCGGCCTACGGCCTGGGCGTGTACTGCTTCTTCAACGTGAACCCAAGTGAGATCAGCGCGAACGCGCTCACCTCGCCGAGCTCGTCCGGAGTGCAGTGGCACGACATGGTCACGGTCTCGCTGGGCGGCACCGGAACCATCCAGCACATCATCAACGGCACCGGCGGCACGGTGAACTCGGGCAGCACCGTAGCCGACCTGACCAGCTACAACTAGGCCCTTCCGGATGGGACCCGGCGGCATCCGGCCGGAGCGGATGCCGCCGGGTCCCCTAGGATCTCGGGTCCCCTAGGATCTCCAGCAGAGCCGATCTCCAGGAGAGCCGTGGGGGGAGACCCGATGCCGGACCAGCCGCTGGCCGAAGCGGCCGAGGCGTTTGTCACCTTCAGCGTCAACGGACGGCTAGGGCGTGCCGGGCAACTGCTGAGCCAGCATCCCGAGATCGCCGGCTACGACGTCCGGACCGCGATCGCCCTGGGTGACGCCGCGCGGTTCAGTGACGAGCTGGCGCGTGACCCGGACCTGCCGGTGCGGCGTGATCCGCGTACCGGCTGGACGGCGCTGCACCTGGCCTGCGCGTCGCGCTGGCACATGGACCCGGCCCGCGCGGCAGGGCTCTTGGCGATCGTGGCAGCGCTGCTGGACGCGGGCGCCGACTTGGACCGGCCGCCCGCCGCCGATTCGCAGTGGTCGCCGCTGCGGGGCGCGATCGCGAGCACCGGCTCGGGTCGCGGCAACGAGCCGATCGTGCGCCTGCTGCTCGACCGCGGCGCCGAGGTTCACGACGACGACCTGTACCTCGCCGGGTTCGCCGAGGGTGGCGAACAGTGGTGCCTGCGGTTGCTGGCCGAGCACACGCCGAACGTACGGGGGATAGCGGAGAAGGCGCTCGCGGCGCCGATCTCGCTCAACGACGCCGACGGCGTGCGAGTACTGCTCGAGGCGGGCGCGGATCCGCGCCGCTACCGTGACGACGACGGCGATGCCGCCGCCGTCGTGCCGGCGGCGATCGCGGCCGCTTGCGGTCTCGCGCTGATCGAATCGCTGCTCGCCCACGGCGCCGATCCGGACGCGATCGGCGGACAGGGCCGCTCCGCGTACGCCGTCGCGATCGCGAGCGGACGCGACGACCTGGCGGGGCTGCTGGCACGCTACGGCGCGCACGACGACACGACGCCGCTCGATCACCTCAAGAACGCGTGCCTGCGCGGCGACCGCGCGGCGGCACAGCGGCTGCTCGGCCAGCACGAGTCGCTGCGCTCAGCGGCCGCCGGCGCGGACGGCTCCGCGCTGATCCTTGCCGCGGAGAGCGGCAACGATCAGGGGATCGAACTGCTGCTTGACGCCGGGTTCCGCGCCACCGCCGAAGGACGGTTCGAACCCGCCGGAGTGGACGGCGCCACCGCACTGCACGCGGCCGCCTGGGCCGGCAGCGCCGAGTCGGCCGCGCGCCTGCTGGCCGCCGGCGCGCCGGCCGACGTGCTCGACGGCAACTGGCAGAGCACGCCGATCGTGTGGGCGCTCATCGGCAGCAGCGAGCACCGCGCCACCAACCCCGATCCGGACTGGGCCGCGACGGTACGCATTCTGCTCGACACCGGCGCCGAGACGAGCAAGATAACCCTCGATCCTGACGAACCCCAGCCAAGTCCGGCCGTCGTCGCCCTGCTCCGCGCTCGCGGAATCCTGCCACCGCCAACGGGGTGAACCCAGAGCCGCCAGGGTCCTGAGAAGCGGGCGAGCAACCGTGCCGGCTCAGCGGAGGCCTTGCCTGAGCGCGGCTATCGCATCGGGATAGTCCGCGAGTCGATAGGACTTGTCGCCAGGTTCCGGCGGACCGGAGTACGACTTGGTGACCGGCGGGTTCGGAAAGAAATCGATGCCCAGAATCAACTGGTAGCCGGCTTTCTCCCATGGCGCGAGGACGAGCTGCGCCGAGGCAACCGAGACTCCCTCTTTATCGCTTAGATAGATAGCCGCGTACTGCACATGTCCGCCAAGCAGCTTTCCCAGACCGTTCACGGCACCGGGCGTATTAAACTGCGCCGACGCTCCTTGGCCCGCGAGCAGCGGGCCGCCAGGCCAGGCGGACGGAGCAACGTGGTCCTGTTCCCAGTAGAGGCCGATGGCGTTGTTCTTCTTCAGCCAGGCCGTCATCCGGTTCAGGAAGTAGATGTCGTCCTGACCGCCGAAGGTGTGGAAATCCAGACCCCACTCCGGGATGATGATGCGCTTGCCCGTCAGCCTGGCGAACTGGGCAATCCAGTTCAACCCGCCCGGGTCGGCGGTCAGCGTCTCTTGCCAGTGAAGAGCCCAGTCGGGCGCGCCAGAAGAGGTGTGCGGGTAGGTATTGTGCGGACCGCCGTACCAGTCGAAGACGTCGGTTCCCACATAGTCGACGTAAGCGCTGCCGGGCCAGCACTCGACGACCGCCGCCGCGCCGGGGTAAATGGTCCACAGGAACTTGAAATGCGCCCCGGGCACCGATCGCATGGTCGTCACGACCTGCCGCCAGGCGAGGATGAAGGCATTGGGTTCAGACGACGGCGCGTGCCGCTCGCTCCACGCGTACCACGAACCGTTCATTTCCCGGCTGAGATTGATGATGGCGCCGGGGAGCCCATCCCGCACCAGCAACTCGCCGAGCTGATAGAACTTCCAGTTATGGGCGCCAGCCGCTGTCGCAACCAGCGCGGCGCTGCTTGATTCGAAGTAACCGGTCGTAGCCTTATCCGGTGTGCCATCGTTCAGCAGCGTCGCTAGTCCGGGACCCGCGGCGCCAGTCGCCGTGACCTTCGGCGTGCCGTCCAGGTGAGGCTTCAGCAGGCCGGCCCACGTCGTCCTCGTCAACGCGGCAATACCGGCAATAATCACCACGCAGGCAACCAGTACCAGCCACCTTGTTCCGGGCTGGCGCATGTCGCCCACTCTACCAAGCGACCCTTGTGGTCAATTCCACCGTTTGCCCGCGGGCCGGCGGGTCCGCTTGCAGCGCCCGCGCCCGACCCGGTTGCCCGCAATGCCCCGGTCTGGTCTGGCGGCAGGCTCGATGGGCCTCGGTTAACGTGGCGTTCTTCCCCTTCGTGGTAACGCGACCCTCGCGTGCGGGGGTCGGTCCTCCACGAAGGGGTAATCGTCCACGTTGCTGGCGGGACTGCCGGTGCGCTCCTATCCCGGTAGCCGCACACCGCACTCCAGGCACAGGCGGCGTGCGGTCAGGCCCGGCGGCCTGCCGGTCGGCACGGCACGTGCGGTCAGGGCCAGTCGGGGCCGGCCGGCCAGGTGGCTACCCGGGTGGGGGAGTCCTGGTGCGGGTTCCGCCGGCCGCTCGCGGTGAACCGCTCCAGGCGGGTCGAGCCGGGCAGCGCCACGCGCGCGGACACGAGCGATACCTCGCCGCCCGACATTTCCACCCAGCAGATCTGCTGATTGCGCACGTAGGCCGGCGGCATCCCGAAGCGGCCGCCGAGGCCCTCCACCACCGCGGTGCACGAGCCGGAGTTGGCGTAGAAGCCGCGGCCGGTCGCGCGCAGCTCCGGGTGGTGGGTGTGCCCGGACACGAACCCTTGGTACCCGTCCGCGACCAGGTCCGCCGCCCGCTGCCGCGCCGCGTTGTTCTGCCCGTAGCCGCGCTCGTCCAGCGCCAGCGCCGCTATCGACTGCCACGCCCGCCGCGCCATGAGCGCCACCAGCGCCGCGATCACGATCAGGTCGATCAGCGCGCCGTAGCCCAGGATCACGCTGTCGTGCACCCACCGGCCGGTGTCGGGATACCTGGACCGGAAGTTCACGATGAACGGGATCCGCAGCAGCACCATCAGCACGATCGGGATCGCGAGCACCCACCACAGGTGCCGGGCCAGCTTCCGGTACGCCATCCGGGACGCGACGAACGACGGGAAGTCCGTCGGGTCGGCCATCTCGTGCGCCCCGTCGATCCAGCCCTTGCCGAGCAGCTCGAGCCGCGGGATCACCTCGCGCACGATGTGGTGCCCGAGCGGCTTGTCGAGGGAGTTGCGCGGGTCGTGGAAGCAGTTGTAGGGATCGAGCTGATGGCCGTGCTCGACCCGGACGCGCCGCCCGCCGTCCAGGATCAGGTCGGCCTCCAGGCACAGCCGGGCGCCGGTCAGGTCCCTGACCGCGTCCGCCGACTTGACGTCCCAGGCCACGTCGCCATCGTGGTTGCCGATGATGTAGATCACCTGGCCGCCGCGCTCAACGACCGCGAGCAGTGCCGCGCACAGGTCCTCGTGCGCACGCAGGATCTCCGTCGCGGTCGCCTCGCTGAACCCGAGCAGCTCGACCGTGTCGCCGGCCAGCAGCACGGTCAGCGGGCCCGGATCTGCCCCCAGCCGCTCGGCCAGTGTCCGGCACGACCGCCCGGACACCTCGGTGCGCTCCGGCGGCAGGTGCAGGTCACTGACCACGAGGACAGTGCTGCCGGCCGGGACGACCACATCGAGCAGGTCGGCGACGTCGGGTCGCGGCGAAGCCATGAGGTACGCGTCCTTTCCTGAGCTGGTCCCTACCCAGCCCGCTACAGCGTAAGACGCGGAACGCCACCGTGCGGTTCAGGACGCGCCTTAATAGTTAGTCGAGCCGGCGAACGTTCTGATAATCCTGGGTTATGGAAGCCGCGGGATATGACCACCTCAGCGTGGAGGCGGGGACCCGGGAGATCTGGGAATCCGCCGACGTGTACCGGTTCGTGCCCGGGGAGCACGGCGCGGTATTCACAGTGGACACCCCGCCGGCTTACGTATCCGCGGACCACCTGCACGCGGGCCACGCGATGAGCTACTCGCAGGCCGATTTCATCGTGCGGTACCACCGGATGCGCGGCGAGCGGGTCTTCTACCCGATGGGCTTCGACGACAACGGGCTGCCGACGGAGCGGTTCGTGGAACAGGCGCACGGCGTGCGGTCAGTGGACATGCCGCGCGCCGAGTTCGTGGCCCTGTGCCTGGCCGAGACGCGGCGGCTCGGCGCGGTCTACGAAGAGCTGTGGCGTCGGCTCGGTCTGTCGGTCGACTGGTCGCTGCGCTACTCGACCATAGACAAGCGCTGCCAGCGCATCGCGCAGACCAGCTTCATCAAGCTGCGGGAGCTCGGATATCTGCGGCGGGCGGAAGATCCGGTGCTGTGGTGCCCGCTCGACCGTACCGCGCTGGCTCAGGCCGACATCGAAGACGCCGAACGGCATGGGTACCTGTTTCCGGTCACGTTCACCGGCCCGGACGGCAGGCCGCTCGAGATCGCCACCACCCGTCCTGAGCTGCTGCCCGCCTGCGTGGCGCTGTACCACCACCCGTCGGATGGGCGGTACCGCGGGCTGACCACGGCCCGGGTGCCGCTGTTCGGGTACGAGGTGCCGGTGCTGACCGACGACACCGTGGACCCGGAGTACGGGACCGGGCTGATGATGGTCTGCACGTTCGGCGATGGGGAGGACGTGCGGCGGTGGCGGCGCGACCGGCTGCCGCTGCGCATGGTGGTGACCGAGGACGGGCGGCTGGGGTCACTGGCAGGTTCTTATGCCGGGCTGACGCTCGGCGAGGCGCGCAAGGCGATCGTCGCGGAACTGGGTGTTACCGGCAAGCAGATCACGCATACGGTCGGCGTGCACGAGCGGTGCCAGACCCCGGCCGAATTCCAGATCCGGCCGCAGTGGTTCATCGCGGTGCGGGAGAACGCGGACCGGTTCCGGGCGCGGGCGGCCGAGCTGGAGTGGATACCGGAGTTCATGCGGCGCCGGCTCGAGGACTGGATCGACGGCCTGAAGTGGGACTGGAACGTGTCCCGGCAGCGGCGCTACGGCGTGCCGTTCCCGGTGTGGTTCTGCACCAGATGCGGTGAGGCGGTGGTGGCGCGGCTCGAGGACCTGCCGGTGGATCCGCTGACGGACAAGCCGCCTGCTGATGCGTGCGCGTCCTGCGGCTCCGGTTCGTTCGAACCCGACCCGGACGTGATGGACACCTGGGCCACGTCGTCGCTGACGCCGCAGATCATCCGTGGCTGGGGCACCGCAACGCTGTCCCTGCGGGTGCAGGCGTTCGAGATCATCCGGACCTGGCTGTTCTACACAATCGTGCAGTCCGAGCTGAACTTCGGTCAGTTGCCGTGGCACTCGGCGATGATCTCGGGCTGGGGGCTGAACGAGCAGGGCCGCAAGCTGTCCAAGCGCACTCTGTCTAATCAAGCCGGGGGCTCGGCGCGGTACTCGCCGTCCGAGGTGATCGAGCGGTTCGGCGCGGACGCGCTGCGGCTGTGGGCGGCCAAGGCGCGCAGCGGCACCGACCTGCGCTACAACGAGAAGGACGTCCGGGCCGGCCGCAAGTTCGCGGTGAAGCTCTGGAACGTGGGGCGGTTCCTGTCGCTGAACCTGGGGGAGGGCGGGCCCGCCGGGGCGCCGGCCGACGTCCCTGGCCGGCCGCTGGTCGACCGGTGGGTGCTGTCTCACCTGGCGGACACCGTGGCGGAGGCCACGCGGTCCTTCGATGTGTACGACTACAGCGGGGCGTACCAGGCGTCGTCGCGGATGTTCTGGTCGGTGTACTGCGACCGGTACCTGGAAATGGTCAAGGACCGGGTTTCCGACGCGAGTGCGCAGTGGACGCTCTGGGAGACGTACCGGGTGCTGCTCGGGCTGTTCGCCCCGTTCGCGCCGTTCGTGACCGAGGAGATGTACCAGCGGTTCTACCGGCGGCACGAGCAGGCGGTGTCGCTGCACGTGACGCCGTGGCCTTCGGCCGATGCCGCGTGGGAGTCGGACCGGTCCGCCGTCGACCAGCTCGCGGTGATCCTCGACGCCACCCGGGCGCTGCGCAGTCAGCACAAACTGGGCAACTCGACCCGGCTGCGGCTGCTCACGCTCGAGGCTTCGTCGGCCGCGGCGGATGCCCTGCTCGCCCAGATCGCCGAACCGCTCCGCGTCGCCGCCCGCGCCGACGCCGTGTCGTTCGGCGCCGCGGACCACCCGAGCGGCGTCGACGGCGTCACCGTCTCCATCGCGGTATTACCCGGCGAGCAGTCGCAGGCGCCCGCGCCCCGTATCCGGCAGCCCCGCGCCTGTGCCTGGAGTGCAGCGTGCGGCTACCGGGACAGGAGCGCACCCGCAGTCCGTCAGCAACGTGGAAGATTTCCCCTTCGTGGAAGACCGGCCCTCGTGAACAGGGGTCCCGCTACCACAAAGGGGAAAACCACCACG
>DASRFJ010000075.1:0-10206 GCA_035651595.1 Streptosporangiaceae bacterium
ATCTTCACGAGCTCCGGATGCAGCCCGTGGACGTTCGCCTCGAAGCAGGCCTGCTCGCCGGCCTGGACGATCTGCTCCTCGATCTGGGCCTTGGACTGGTAGTACATCTCCTCGATCCGCGAGGGATGGATGCGGCCGTCGGCGATCTGGCTCTCGATCGTCAGGCGCGCGATCTCGCGGCGGACGCCGTCGAAGGCCGACAGCACGACGGCCTGCGGGGTGTCGTCGATGATGACGTCGACGCCCGTGAGGTTCTCGAGCGCGCGGATGTTACGGCCCTCGCGGCCGATGATGCGGCCCTTCATCTCCTCGCCCGGCAGGTGCAGCACGGACACGACCGACTCGCTGGTCTGCTCCGCGGCCACCCGCTGGATCGCGAGCGTGACGATCTCGCGCGCTCGCTTGTCGCCTTCGGCCCGCGCGTGCTGCTCGATGTCGCGGACGGTGAGGGCCGCCTCGCGCTTGGCCTGGTTCTCGATGGTCGCGACCAGCTCGGATCTGGCCTGTTCGGCGGTCATGCCGGAGATGCGCTCCAGCTCCTTGCGGTTCGCGGTCTCGGCGACGTCCAGCTCGTGCTTCAGATCATCGAGTGCCGTGGACCTGGCCTCGATCCGGCGCAGCTCGCCGTCCAGGCGCTGCTCGCGGTCGGCCAGGCGAAGCTCGCGGCGCTCCAGGTCGCCTCTGAGCTCACGGACTTCGTCCTTGACCGCGCGGATTTCCTCCTCGACCTCGCGACGGCCTTGGGCGGCCTGCTCTGCCTCGGTCTTGGCGCGCTGGACGATGCCCTGTGCCTCGTGCTCGGCGCGGGCGCGGATCTGGTCGGCTTCTCTCGCGGCCTTGACGGAGGGGCGGCGGACGGCGATCACCGTGATGACCGCGGCGGCCACCAGAGCCAGAACCCCGATCACCATGAACGCGAGCGACAAACCGCTGCTCACCGTCACCCCTTTCCGTTCATGGCCCGCGGGGCACCCTGTGTTCTGTTACGTTCGCGCTCAGGGGAACATGCCCGGGAGCGCGAGGGCGGTACACCGGGGATGCTGTCTCGGTTCGGTGACGGCTGTTGCGCCGGCTACCGGCCGTGCTGGTTGCGGCCTCTCTCTGGTGATGCTGTGTGCTGTGTGGGACAACATCCCGCTGCCGCGAGGTTAAGGCTTGATCACGTTTTAATCAAGCAAAGTATGCGGTATCCGCGTTAAACGACCATAAACGCGCGAAAGCTCCGTTACATTGAGCTACAAATGGCCCTGTCACCCGGGCTGCTCGTCGGAAAACGGAGCTACTCGTCGGGAAAGTCGCCGAACTCCGTGCCTTCGGCCTCCATCGCCTCGCGGATCAGCCGGAAGGCGAGTCCGGCCGGGTATCCCTTGCGGGCGAGCAGGCCGGCGACCTTGCGGACCCTCGTGGCGGCCGGCTGCCCGCGGGTGGCGGCGAGCTTACGCTCGGTGAGGCGGCGGGCGGTTTCTGTCTCCTGCTCCGGATCGAGGGTGTCGACCGCCATATCGATGTCGTCGGCGGCCACGCCGCGCTGGCGGAGCTCTTGCTGGAGGTTACGCAGGGACAGGCCGCGGGCGTAGTGGCGGGACTCGACCCACGCCTTCGCGAACGCGGCATCGTCAATCAGGCGGGCGTCGCTGAGCGTGTTGAGGACGTCGTCCGCGGCGTCCTCGGGCACGCCGCGGCGATGCATAGCGTCGGCCAGCTGCGCGCGGGTGCGCGGCTCGACCGTCAGCAGGCGCAGGCAGATCTGGCGGCCGGCGGCGCGCCAAGCCTCGGGGGTGCGGTCCGGGCCTTTCTGGCTCTTGGGCTCGGACCGCTCCCCGCTGTACCCGGGCACCGGTGGTTACGCCAGCGGTCCTGGCTTGACCGGCACGACGGCCTCTGCGGCAGCGTCCGCGTCGAGGCGCGGGCCGATGCCGAGCTTCTCCTTGATCCGCTTCTCGATCTCGTTGGACAGGTCCGGGTTCTCGCGCAGGTATTTGCGCGCGTTCTCCTTGCCCTGGCCGAGCTGGTCGCCGTCGTAGGTGTACCAGGCGCCGGACTTGCGCACGATGCCCTGCTCGACGCCGAGGTCGATGAGGCTGCCCTCGCGGCTGATCCCGATGCCGTACAGGATGTCGAACTCGGCGACCTTGAACGGCGGCGACATCTTGTTCTTGACCACCTTGACGCGGGTCCTGCTGCCGACCGCGTCCGTGCCGTCCTTGAGCGTCTCGATCCGGCGCACATCCAGGCGGACCGAGGCATAGAACTTGAGCGCCTTACCGCCGGTGGTCGTTTCGGGAGAGCCGAACATGACGCCGATCTTCTCTCGCAGCTGGTTGATGAAGATCGCGGTGGTCTTCGTCTGGTTCAGCGCGCCGGCGACCTTGCGAAGGGCCTGCGACATCAGCCGTGCCTGGAGACCGACGTGGCTGTCGCCCATCTCGCCCTCGATTTCCGCCTTCGGCACGAGGGCGGCGACCGAGTCGATGACGACGATGTCGATGGCGCCGGAGCGGATCAGCATGTCCGCGATCTCCAGCGCCTGCTCGCCGGTGTCCGGCTGCGAGACGAGCAGGGCGTCGGTGTCGACGCCGAGCTTCTTCGCGTAGTCGGGGTCGAGCGCGTGCTCCGCGTCGATGAACGCCGCGATGCCGCCCGCCTTCTGCGCGTTCGCGACGGCGTGCAGCGCCAGTGACGTCTTCCCGCTGCTCTCCGGTCCGTATATCTCCACGATGCGCCCGCGCGGGAGGCCGCCGAGGCCGAGCGCGACGTCGAGCGCGATCGACCCGGTCGGGATGATCTCGACCGGGACCCGCGTCTCCTCCCCCAGACGCATGACCGAGCCCTTGCCAAACTGGCGCTCGATCTGGGCCAGCGCGGTCTCCAGGGCCTTATCCCTGTCGCCCGCCCGCTCCAGGCTAGGCTTGCTGCTGCTTGCTGCCATGAGGACTCCCTGCCGGGGTTCAGGGGCCTGCGGGCTCCTCCCGCACCGGCCCAGGTCGTCATGTATTGCTATCCCGCCGCCACCCTCCGGCAACGGTCACGAGCCACGGTACGCGGCACCTCTGACATTTTCAGGGGTCCGGGGATCGCTCCCCGGGTTAACACTGCAGGGACCCGTCGACAGCCCCGGAAATTATTCGCTACGTATCCACCATAGAGGGAACGTGTATTCGAGCACAGCCGACACGCCGATCAGGCGCGAGAATCCGCGAAAACCCTCAGCGGAGCCGCTCCGGCACGTCGAAGTCCGCGCAGACCGCCCGCCACACGGTCTTGGCGTCCACGCCGTCGGCCAGCGCCCGCTCCACCGTCCGCCCGCCGAGCGTGGCGAACACGTAGTCCTTGGCGAGGCTCTCCGCGTACGCCGACCCGAACTGCGCGTTCATCCGTTCCCAGAACTCCGTCAGCCGCACGCCCGTCAGGCTACCCTTGCGCCGCCTTCTTCCCGGAAACCGGGGGCAAAGAGCTTGAGGAGATCGATTCGCGGGAATTATCCACAACGGTGTCGCGCTCCGGACAGAGCGCCGGCCATCGGGGGACCGGCCACGGCGGGACACCCTCGATGGAGGCCGGATGACCGCGCCTGCGGACCCCGCGGAGCACCGGATGCATCCCGTCGCCGTCGTCGTGATGACCATCGCCGTGCTCGCGGCCGCCGTCGCGGCGGCCGCCTACGTCACCCACGGGTTCAAACTGAGGACAAAGGTCGCATACCAGGTTCCCCCGGTCTTCGAGCTGCGGCCGGGCGACTGTTTTAATGGCCAGAACGACATCGGTGTCACCCCCAGGTCCTGCTCCTCCCCCCACCAGGCCGAAGTCTTCGCGACGTTCCGCGCCATCGGACCGTCGATCTGGCCAGGGGACATGGCGCTCCAGGCCCAGGCCGAGTCGGGCTGCTCGTCCCGGCTGGCCGGGTACATGAGCCCGGACCTGGCGCTCGACCAGGAGTTCGTCTACCCGGACGCGGTGGCCTGGCGGGCCGGTGTCCGGACCGTCGTCTGCGACGTGCGGTCGCAGGACGGCCCGATCACCGGCTCGGTCCGGCAGGCCGCCAGTTCTTAGCTGGCCTTGGCGTACGTGAGGTGAACGACGCCGGTGTCGAACGTTTCCGAGCCGACCAGCGCCAGCTTCAGCTTGCCGTCTTCGCCCCGGAATAGCCGCTTGCCGGAGCCGATCACCACGGGGAAGACGAGCAGGTGCAGCTCGTCCAGCAGGCCCTCGCGGAGCAGCGCGGCGACCAGGGTCGCGCTGCCGGTCATGCCGATGTTCTTGCCCGGCCGCTGCTTCAGCTCGGTGATCTCGGCCAGGTAGCGGTCGCGCGGGATCAGCGTGGTGTTCTGCCAGTCCGCGGACTTCAGCGAGCCGGACACGACGCACTTGGCGTTCCCGTTCATGGCGTCCGCCATGTCGCCGGTCTGCTGCGGCCAGTAGGCGGCGAACTCGTCATAGGTGACCCGGCCGAGCAGCATCATGTCCTGCTCCGCGATCATGCCGCCGACCGCTTGCCCGACCTGGGCGTTGAAGTACTCCCCCGTCCACTCGTTGGGGTTCTCGATGACGCCGTCCAGCGAAACGAACAGGCCCGATACGATCTTCCTCATGGCTGTCTCCCTGTGTCGCGATTTGTCTTGCTGCTTGGGCTTCGAACGGGGATGGCTCGGATGGACACTTGTCGTTCGGAAAGATTTGAGGAATTTTCTATGCGCTTCCTCATGACCACCAACGGCGGCGGCCCGCCGCCGGATGACCAGCTGTACGCGGACATGGCGAAGCTGGTGGAGGAGATGACCAGGGCGGGCGTGCTGCTGGCGGCCGGCGGCCTGGACCGGGGCACGCACGTCACGGCGTCCGGCGGGCAGATGACGCTGACCGACGGACCGTACACCGAGTCCAAGGAGGTCATCGTCAGCTTCGCGCTCATCGAGGTCAGGTCGAAGGACGAGGCGCTGGAAGTGGCACGGCGGTTCTGGCAGCTCGTCGGTGAGGGCGAGGGCGACATTCGCCAGGTGTTCGGCCCCGGGGAGTGATGGGCGACCCGGCGGCGCACCGTGCGATAGAGGCCGTGTGGCGGATCGAGTCGGCGCGGATCATCGCCGGCCTGACCGGGCTGGTCAGGGACGTGGGGCTGGCCGAGGAGCTGGCCCAGGACGCGCTGGTCGCCGCCCTCGAGCAGTGGCCCGCCGACGGCATCCCGCCGAACCCGGGCGGCTGGCTCATGGTCACCGCGAAGCACCGGGCGATCGACCGGATCCGCCGCAACGAGCGGCTGCGCGAGAAGCTGGGCCAGCTCGGCCGGGAACTGGAGATCCAGTCTGCCCCCGACGAGTTCGAGGCGGTGCTCGATTCCGAGGCGATCAACGACGACCTGCTGCGGCTGATGTTCATCTCGTGCCACCCGGTGCTGTCCACCCCCGCTCGGATCGCGCTCACCCTGCGGCTGCTCGGCGGCTTGACGACCGAGGAGATCGCCCGCGGGTTCCTCGCCGCGGAGCCGACGATCGCCAAGCGGATCGTCCGCGCGAAGCAGACGCTGGCCGACAAGCGGGCGCGGTTCGAGGTGCCGCCCCCGGCGGAGCGGCAGGCCCGGCTGGCCTCGGTGCTCGAGGTGCTCTACCTGATCTTCAACGAGGGTTATTCCGCGATGGCGGGCGACGACTGGATGCGGCCCGCGCTGTGTCACGAGGCGCTGCGCCTGGGCCGGGTTCTCGCCGGGCTGATGCCGGACGAACCCGAGGTGCACGGCCTGGTCGCGCTGATGGAGATCCAGGCGTCGCGGATGCGGGCCCGGCTGAGCCAGGACGGACTGCCGGTACCGCTGCTGGAGCAGAACCGCGGCCGCTGGGACCAGCTGCTGATCCGGCGCGGCTTCGCCGCGCTGCTGCGCGCCCAGTCGGCGTCACCGGGTCCCTATGTGCTCCAGGCCGCGATCGCGGCGTGTCACGCCCGGGCACGCACCGCGTCGGAGACCGACTGGGGCGCAATCGCGGCGCTGTACGACCGGCTGGCGATGGCGGCGCCCTCCCCCGTGGTCGAGCTGAACCGGGCCGTCGCGGTCGCGATGGCAGAGGGCCCGGAGCGTGGCCTGGAAATCGTGGACCAGCTGGCCGCGGCGCCCGCGCTGGCCGGCTATCACCATCTGCCCAGCGTGCGGGGCGATCTGCTGGCCCGGCTTGGCCGTCACGACGAGGCGGCCGCCGAGTTCCGCCGCGCCGCCGAACTCACCCGCAACGTGCCCGAACGCACGGTGCTGCTGCGCCGCGCGAATTCCCCTATGCTCGCCTGGGGGGAACAGGATGAGCGAGGACGCCCTAACCCGTGAGGTCGATCGGCTGTGCGCCGATTTCGACCTGCCGGAGAACCGCAACATCTGGTTTGTCAGCGAGCGGCTCTTCGGCCTCATGAAGGCCGGCCACCGGCTCGCCGATGCCGAAGCCGAGTTCCGTCGCCGCGACGCGCCCATCTTCCTGGTCGGACGGCCGTTCCTCGGTCCGGCGACCGCCCAGTTCACGCTGATGAATCCCAGCGACGCCGTCGACGACGGACAGTTGCGCTACTACCTGTGGATTGGCATCAACGGCCGGGAAGAGGTCGACCGGGTGCTCGCGGAGGAATCGATCTCCACCGCCGCGAATCTGGCCAACCTGGACGCGACCGGCCTGCCGATGCGGCGCGAGCCGCCCGAGCATCCGACGGCGCGGGAGCTGCTGGACTGGCTGACCTGGGACACGGTGACCTGGGCCGAGCGCGCCTCGATGATCCGCCGGCACCTCGACCTCCTGCGCACCGCCGAGGCCCGTCAGGTCCTTGATAACCTCGCCAGCGATCCGGTCGGCGACCTGGTGCGGAGCGCGGCGCGCGATGGCATCCGGCTGGCGTTCCAGAACTGCCGTCCGCTGGTCAGCGACGCCGTGCGAGCGTTCGTGGACGCACCGACCTGGGCGGCGGCCGTGGTGGTATACCGAGAGCGCGAAGACGAGCTCGGCGGGGACCTGGCGCAAGAGATCCTGCTGACCGCCGCGCGGCAGCACTGGCTCACGGCCACGCAGCGCGCGGTCGTCGACGCCCACGTGCGGACGCTCGAGATGGCGTGGGAGCGCGGCATCGAGGCGGCGATCGGACAGGCTGAGCGGGACTTCCCCGTGAAGGCCGGCACACCAGCCGCGGCGGACTACCTTCAGGCCTACCTCGACGCGCCCGGTCTCGAGGCCGCGCGTGACGCGCTGCGCGCCGCGCCGCCGGAGCTGCTCCAGATCGACGACGACGCGCTGGCGGATGGCCTGCGCCGGGCGGCTAACGGCGACGACCTCTGGCGTATCGGCTTGTTCCGCGATGCCAGGGAACGCGGCCTGGACGCGGCCTATCACGACTGGGCGGAGCTTGCCGCGATCGAGGCCATCACCGGCGAAGCCGCGGCCATCGAGCAGCTCACCGCGCTGGCCGGCCGGCATCGCGGCTACCTGCGCGACCGGACGCTCGAGCTGCTCTCTGACCGTTACATGCGCATCGGCGATCTCGGCGCCCGGCGCGCCGTCCTGCAGGAGCTCGTCGATCACCGGTCCGCGGACAGCCCGCCGAGTCAGCGAGTGTTTGATCTTGGCATCCTCGGCCAGACGCTGGCCGAGCAAGGCGAGCTGGCGGCCGCCAGGACGAGGATTCGCGAGGCAGTGGCCTTGATCAGTTCCGTCCGCGACCAAGCCCAGCGCGGCCTGATCTGGACGAGGGCCGGCAGCTTCTACCGCTTCCGCGGCGATGACCTCCCGATGGCCGTGCACTGTTTCCGGGTCTCGGTAGAGGAGTTCCGCGGCGTCGGAGACCTGGCGTCCGAGGCATTCGCGCTCGAGCAACTCTCCGCGATCTACCGGAAAATGTTCCGGGTCGACCTGGCGAGCGTGTACGCCGCGCTGGCGCAGCGCGCGGCTCTCGCCTGGGATCGTCAGCGGCCTGGGCTGGCCGTGGCCGGCGACGTGAGGTTCCTGGTCGAGAGCGGAGTCGCGCAGACCGAGTTCCTGCTGAACGACTTCGCCGAGGCGATCGGCCATCGCGCATAAGCGCGACTTGTGCCGAAAAACTGATATCAGTATGCTAGGTGCATGGTATCAAGCATCTCGTGGAGGTGGGTCAGATGACCCAGGAAGTCAACGCCGCGGCGGCCCTGCCGCCGGCGAGCCAGCCGGTCACCGAGCGCGAAGCCCGGTTCGTGTCCGGCATGTGGATGCTCCTGCTGGGCATCGTCGTCATTCTCGTCGGCGTCGTGCTCTCGATCGTCGCGGGGCATCTCAGCGGGGGCGGTAGCTCTACCGTGATCGCGCTCAGCGTGCTCCTCTACATCGTCGGCAGCGTGCTGCTGGCCGGCCTGACTCCGGTCGTACCGGGGCGTGCGCGGGTCATCCAGCTGTTCGGCAAGTACCGCGGCACGGTGCGCGAGCAGGGCCTGCAGTGGGTGAACCCGTTCACCCGCCGGATCGAGGTCTCGACCCGGATCAGGAACCAGGAGTCGGCGCAGCTCAAGGTCAACGACGCGGACGGCAACCCGATAGAGATCGCCGCCGTCGTGGTCTGGCAGGTGCGGAACACCGCGCACGCCGTCTATGCGGTCGACGACTACGCCAAGTTCGTCACTATCCAGACGGAGACCGCGGTGCGGCACATCGCGTCCAGCTACCCGTACGACAACCGCGGCGCCGACGTGCTGTCCCTGCGTGACAACGCCGACGAGGTCACCGAGCGGCTGTCCGAGGAGCTCAGGACCCGGGCGCGGTCCGCAGGCGTGGACATCATCGAGACGCGGCTCACCAGGCTGTCCTACGCGCCGGAGATCGCCCAGGCCATGCTGCGCACACAGCAGGCGAGCGCGGTCGTCGGCGCGCGGCAGCGCATCGTCGAGGGAGCGGTCGGTATGGTCCGCCTGGCACTCCAGCGCTTGGAAGAAGAGGGTGTGGTTGAACTCGACGAGGAGCGGAAAGCCGCGATGGTCTCCAACCTGCTCGTGGTCCTGTGCAGTGAGCAAGCCACCCAGCAGGTCGTGAACACCGGCTCGCTCTACCAGTAGAGGCCTACAGGAATTCTTATGACTGAACGCAAGGGCGTGCTCCTCCGGCTGGACCCGGCTGTGCACGACGCCTTGGCCAGGTGGGCGAACGACGAATTGCGCAGCACGAACGCCCAGATCGAGTTCCTGCTGCGCCGGGCCCTCGCCGACGCCGGCCGACTGCCCGGCCAGGTGCGGGAGATGCGCAAGCAGGGCCGCCCGCCCCGCGCCTCGTCCGATTGAGCACAACCGGTCATGGAGAAGAGGTAGCAACCATGAGCCGTGGCCCCGTCACCCTGGACGACATCACCGGCCTACTGGGCCGGGCGTCCTCGGCGGTCACCGATTGGGCCGCCCGGCTGTCCGCGCTGACGCAGAGCGAGCCGACGCCTGGACCGACGCCGGGACCGGCGGCGGTGGAGCGGCCGGTCGTCAGCCCGCCTAAGGCACTCACCGCGCGGGAGCGGGAACTGGTCACGCTGGTCGCGCGCGGTTACACGGACGCGCAGATCGCCGCCGAGCTCTTCATCAGCGTGCGTACGGTCGGTTCCCACCTGGACCGGATCAGGGACAAAACCGGCTGCCGCCGCCGCGCCGACCTCACCCGCCTCGCACTGCAAACCGGCCTGATCTGAAGGCTTCGGGGTGGCGGGTGAACTCGATGCCCCGTATCGCGGCCATATCACACATGAGCGATATCGCTGTTTACCGATAACCGGAGGTTATCGACTGGAACCAGACCCTAGGCCCGCCGCCGTCATCGATCTGCCAAGGCCCCGACCGTTGCGATTCGAGCAGCAGGATAGGCTCGCCGCTCCTGCTGCGCCGCCCGCGACGCAGATGAGCGGTGAGCGGCCCAGATGCTTGTATCCCAGAGGAGCGGACCGGATGGCACGCGGGGCAGCTTGGGCGGGCCGATCAGTACGTCGAGTCCGAGGTGTTCCTCGCCCGCCGTCAGGTCGCCCGCCTCGACCCGCAGCCGCGGCGCGGTAGAAGGCACGCGGCGGCGCAACGCGCATGTGCGGGCGTGGCGGGAGGACAGCGGCAACATGGGCCTGGCGGCGCGGGAGATGCCGTCCGCGGACGGGCTGATCGCGTGGCAGAACATCGAGCGGCGTGCACTGGACCTGCACGCCGCCGGGATGGACGGCACCGCCGGGCAGCTCCAGGTCCAGGCCATGCTCGACTCC
>DASRFJ010000076.1:0-53247 GCA_035651595.1 Streptosporangiaceae bacterium
CGAGAAGAAAGCCAAGCTCAGCCAGATCCGGGGCCGCTGCTCGCACCTGGACGCCCTCGCCGGGCACGTCACCGAGTTCGCAAAGATCCTCACCGGCCTGCACGGCGACCGCCTCGACGACTGGATCACCGCCGTCGAGACCGACGACCAGCCCGACCTGCACTCCTTCGCCAACGGCATCAGACGCGACCACGACGCCGTGGTCAACGGCCTGACCATGCCCTGGAGCTCAGGAGTCGTCGAGGGCAACGTCAACCGGCTCAAGATGATCAAGCGCCAGATGTACGGCCGCGCCACCTTCGAACTGCTCCGGAAGCGGGTCCTGCTCTGCTAGAGACCCAGCCGCGACAGGGTCGAGATCATCACGAAATGCGGGTCAGATCCAGTATTGGACCGTCGCCGACACGCCTGGAAGCGTGCTGACGCTGACACGCACTGCAGCAGCCATTCAGGATTCACACGACACTGGGCGCACCCGAGTGTGGGCTCGTGACGATCCTAGTCCGCCATCGAGTGACAGAAGATATACCGCAAGGTGCTTATAACTCGACTTTCGCATTTTTGCCGTATGCGTGCGACCCCCAACGATAGTTGCCGCATGCCAAGAGCTATCTGTCGCTATGATCACGTCCGGCGGCCGCTCCGCGGATCACGGGCGGGACGGCACCGCCTATTCCGTCGCTGGCCAAGGCGATGTCGTGTCGCACGGCCGGACGGCCGTTAAGCCTCCCGGTTCGCCGTTTACGCAGCGTACCGTCGACGTGGCGTGATGGGCGCTGTTTACGCGTTAGGGGATGGACCGGATGATGCCCCCGTCGACCCGGATCGCCGCGCCCGTGATGGCGGACGCCTGGTCGGAGGCCAGAAAGCTGACAAGCGCGGCGACCTCTTGCGGATGTATGAAGCGGTGCAGCAGGGAGGGCAGGCCTGGGCCCTCGAAGAATTCCCGCTCGATAGCTTCGAAGCTTCGTCCCTGGCCCGGGCCCGGTTTGGCCCGTGCCATGTAGCTGTCTTCGGTATGGGTCGGGCCGGGGATGAAAGCATTGACCGTCACGCCGCTGCCAGCGGCGATCTCGGCGAGGCTGCGGGAAAGGCCGACCAGGGCCGCCTTGCAGGTCAGCCACGCGGTCATGCTGGCCGCCACGGCCGGTTCGCCCGGGGAGTAGCTGCAGGTGACACCGGCGCCGAACAGCATGCGGCCCCACCGCTTGCCGATCATCGACGCCAGGTAGTGCCGGCCCAGCAGGACAGCCGCTGTGACGTAGGTGTCGACATAGCGCTGCCAGTCGGCCACGGTCATCTCGAACACGGGCGGCGACGGGGTCGGGCCGGTGTTGCTGACGAGAATGTCGGCCTCGGGGACGGCGTCGATAAGCCGGCCGACCGCGGCGGTGTCGCCGAGCTCAGCGCAAAATCCGCTGACCGTGGCGCCGGGAACGTCGCGTTCGATGGCCGCACGCGCGGCGGCCACTGCCTGGTCCGAGCGCCCGTGCACGACCACGCTGGCGCCCGCCATGGCCAGTGCCCGCGCCATCCAGTAACCCATCCCGGACGTGGAGCCGGTAACCAGGGCCTGCCTGCCGGTGAGCTTGATCTGCATGGCTTCCTTTCCCTTCTCGCTGGGACACGGCCCGGTACCCGGCGGCACGGGAGCCGAACCCGCAACCGCATGGTTGCACACGGCGCCGACGATGTGCAACCATGGAGTAGCAGAACATCTCGGAGGCCGCCATGGGCTACGACAATGACCGGATCGAGCAGGACATCATGATCGCCGCTCCGCCAGAGCGGGTGTGGGCGCTGGTCGCCCAGCCCGGATTCTGGGTCATACCCGATGGCGGGACCATAGCGGCGCCCGGCGAGCTTGCCGAGGCCAGAGAAGGCAGCCACACGGTCAGCGAGCACCCCGGCTACGGCAGCTACCCCGTGATCGTGGTGCGAAGCGACCCACCGCGGTACATCGCCTACCGGTGGGCCAGCGCCTTCCCCGGCCAGGAGCCGGGGCAGGGCAACTCCACCCTCATCGAATTCACGCTATCCCCCGAAGGCGCGGCTACCCGGCTGCGTGTCACCGAGAGCGGGTTCGCCCGCCTGACCGCATCAGAAGTTCAGCGCCGCAAGGCACTCGATGACAACACCGAAGGCTGGGCCAAGATCCTCCAGCTTGCGCGCGGCCACATCGAGCAGCTCCCGCAATGACGACAGCGCCTGCCGGCGCCGGGCAGGTGCTCAGCGCCCTAGCCGACCCCACCAGGCGCCAGGTACTCCAAGCGCTGGCATCCCGCGGCGAGGCCACCGCAACCGAACTGACCACAGCGTTCCCGGTCTCACGCCAGGCCATCGTCAAGCACCTCGCCGTCCTCGAAGCCGCCGGACTGGTCACCCGGAACCGGGCCGGACGCGAGGTACGGTACAGCCCCTGCCCCGGCCCGCTCACCGCGACCGCAACCTGGATGGCCAGCCTCGCCGCGACATGGAAACGGCGCCTCCAGGCAATCAAGCAAGCCGCCGAAGCCCCCCGCGAAGAACCGCCCGCGAACCCGCCCCGCTGACGTCATTCCGGCACTGTTTCTGTAGCGGTTGACCGTCGCCGGGCGCCGGACCCCGCTCCCGTCCGCCAGCACGACCACGTTGGCCGCCGGGGCCCGCAGCCACGCCACGAACCGGCCACGTCCTCGACGCCCGCTTCATCCCACCGCGTCCCGGCGAACGCCCGATCGCGGCCAGGTGAGCGAGATAACGCTCGGCGGCCCCACGACCTCGCCGTCATCCCCGAGAAGCGTCCAGGACTCCCTGCCGCTGCCGGGCATCAGCACCCGCTGGACGAGTACCGGCTCCACCTCCATCCCGCCAGCCCGGGCCGGAACCGATGCCTTGAAGGTAAGCTTTCAAGGCATCGGATGGCGGAGGCTCGCCGGCACCGCAGCAGAAATGCGATAGCAACAAGGCATGCCCTCAACCCCCCGCCAGCAGCGAGCACCGCCAGCGCCAGATCGCCGAGGAGATCGCCGCGCTCGGCCCGTGCCTGCCCGGCAGCCTCGTCGAGCGCACCACCCGATGCTGCTCCCCGCGGTGCCGGTGCCACAACGACCCCGCCCAGCTCCACGGCCCCTACCCCGTCATGGATCCGCAAAGTCGGGTCACGGACCATCACCCGGGCGCTCAGCCAGCCCCAGCTCGAGCGGTACCGGCCCCTGTTCGAGCCCGGTCACCTGGTGCGGGGACGTAGTCAAAGCACGATCCTCGCCGCCCCGACAAGGTGCCTTCCGGCATATACAGGCGGCGGGCGCGCCAGACGGCGCCGATGGCTTTCAGGTCCGAGCGCTCCGCCAGCAAACTACCAGCAGACGATCTTCGACGCGACTCAATCAGATTTCGAAAAACCCTCGCTGACCTATTCACGAACTCTTGTAGCCCCGACCGGATTCGAACCGGCGTTACCGCCTTGAGAGGGCGGTTTTTTGTTCTAAGGAATACGTTCTTGATGCGATTCGCTGAACAAAAAGCCTGGTAGATGGCCCTACGCTGGTGTCAGTCGATATCGGCGAGTGCCGATGCCGGGTGACCTGTCTGATGGCAGGCCGATGGCAGATGATCATCGGGAGGCTTCAGCGATGGGGTTCTCAAGGAAGCGCACCGGAGCTGACGGGAAGGCACGGTGGGCCGCCGTCTATCGCGACATCCGCGGCGAGGTCAGGCACGCCGGAACGTGGCCGACCAAGAAGGCAGCGGACACGGCATGGCAGGACGCCGAGGCTTCGGTGCGGCGCGGAAGGCTCGGCGACCCCAGCCGCGGGCGGCAGACGTTCCGGACGTACGTCGACGAGACATGGTTCCCGCACCACCAGATCGACCTCACGACCCGGGAGAAGTACACCTACTGCCTGGACAAGTACTTACAGCCGTTCTTCGGCCAGGTACGAATGATCGATATCCTGCCCCAGCACGTCCGCGAATGGATCACCTGGGCGCAGAACGAGGGTGCATCGGCGTGGACGATCCAGTACTGCAAGACGTCGATCCTCAGCTCGATCTTCACGACTGCCTTGAATGATCAGGTCACCGCTATCCACCCGTGCCACGGTGTGAAGATGCCGTCGGTGCCCGCCACCGTGCGGACCATCGTCACACCGGAGCAGTTCGACGCGCTTTACAAGTCGCTGCCCGACGCCGACACCAGGCTCCTCGCGGAGACCGATATCGAAAGCGGGCTGCGCTGGGGCGAGTTGACCGAACTCCGGGTGCGCGATGTCGACCTGACCACCCGGATTGTGACCGTGAGCCGCAAGGTCATCGAAGTCAACAAGAAGTTCCACCCCTCCGGCGGCCGATTCCTTGTCGTGAACTACCCGAAGGACAAGGAGTTCCGCCGTTTCAAGCTCAGCACGCAGATCTGCCGCAAACTGGCGGCCCACGTTAAGGACCTGGGGCTTGGCCCCGAGGATCTGCTGTTCGCCCGGCGTAACCAGGCCCGGCCACCCATAGCGCCCGCTACCGATATCGCGTCTCCAGAGCCGACGTTCATGGACCCATCGCCTTCCGGGCACCGCTACCGGCACGGGACGATCAGCGCGTACTCCGGTGGCAAGTGCCGGTGCGACCACTGCCGCCGGGCCTACGCCGAGTACCGCGCCGCACGGCGGACCGCAGGCAAGGATTTCCCCAGGAAGCCCCGGGTTGTCGATCTCGACGAGCACATACCGCGGAACTGGTTCCGGAGATTCGTGTGGTTGCCTGCCTGTGAGGCGGCGGAGCTGGGCTTCAGCCCGAGGTTTCATGATCTACGTCATGCGCATGCCTCGTGGCTGCTTGCCGGAGGCGCCGACCTCCAGGTCGTGAAGGAGCGACTTGGACACGGGTCAATCGTCACCACGCAGAAATACCTGCATACGCTGCCAGATGCGGACGAGACGGCACTCGACGCGCTCGCTCAAATCAGGATGCGTTCGCGGTCGCCTTCGCGGGCAACGGCTGTAGGCAAGCGGAAGCGATCCGCATAAACCGCGATCACGACGCGTGGTGCTATGCGCGATTGCTTTCGTAGCTCTAGTGGCAAACGTTGATGCGCTCGCGCACAGTTACATCAGCGTACACGGATGAGGCGTACATCACCGTCTGGACGGCGGGCACACCTGGTCATTTTCCACCGAGATCGACGTATTTCTTTTGGTCGGCGATCGGGCGCTATCACGTCTGGCCCGCCGTGGCTGGTGTGCAGCCGGTGACCTCGGCTACCCGGCGGCGGCAGAGCGCCAGCCACGCCGGAGCGCGCACCCCGCTGCCGGACTGTTCCGCTTCCCTGACCTGCTCGGCAACGTACCCGATAGCAGGCTGGCCCTTGGCGAGGAGGGTGACCGCGATGTGACCCCGGACATCCTGGTCGCTGGCCAGCTCGGCGGGAGTGAGACGGTTGTGCTCGCTGTACAGCGCGGCCACCATTTCCTCAACCGACAGGGGCACCTCCATCCGCAGCACGTACGGGCGGTCCTCAGTCTCGAACCATCCATCGGCGGGGACCACGCCCCCGTTACCGGGGACGCGTGCTCGCTGGGGCATTTCTCAGGGCTTCCCTTCTTTGCACATGTACGGGCTGCACGGGACAAGATCCAGGCCCGTCGCCATCCGCCCAATCCGCGTAGCCGCGCGCTCATCGCGGCCCTAGGGCAGCCATCGTGCCCGGCATGGCGGCGGCGACCGGCAGACCCGGCCCGGACAAGGAATGGACCGATAGGACAAGACGCAGCCAGGCCCAGGCGTCGCTGTTCGCAGCGCGCAGCGGCTGACCGAAATCAGACCATACGACCCGAGCGGCGGGGAGCCGGAAGGTGTCCCACTGGGCGGCGATTGAGTTCACGACATGCAGCCCGCGACCGCCGTCGGCCAAGCCGCCGTCAGGCACCAGATGCGGCGTGGTAAGCCCGCCACCGTCGCAGACGACAATCCGCGCGCCCTGCCCCCACAAGTAATACGCGACCAGCACCCGGCCGCCTCTGGGGCCATGCATCAGCGCGTTCGCGAACAACTCGCTCACGGCCAGCGCCGCGTCATCCGGGTCGGCCGGGCAGTCATGCCCGCTCACGGCGGACCTGATCCAGTCGCGGACCTGGCCCGTGAGCCGGGGATCGGCATCGGTGACCCGCCAGCCGGGACCACGCCACCCACCGATGATCACGGCTCTCCTCCCTATGCTGGCCGTCGCCGCAGCGGCATACGAGCAGAACACGCCGTACGGGCCTTGCTCCATGGGATGACCCAACCCGGCCATCAACGGTGTCGGAAACGGCAAACGGAGATCTTTGACGACACGGTGAGTGCGGCTTTCCGCGAAGCAATTCGTACTGGCACTCGCTATCGCCACCCGCGAACCTGCGGTCGAAGGTCGCCGACATGACGCTGACATTGTTCCGACAGCGGGAATGATCACATGACCTGGTCGTACGGAATGAACTCCGTGAGAATGTTGAGACATGCCGACATCGCCAGAGTCAGAGGCAATCACAGCGGCCCGCAAAGCGCTGGGCCGCCAGCTTGCCGCGCAGCGGCAGGCGGCTGGCTACAGCCAGCAGGCGTTTGCTCCGCTCACCGGGTACGGACGTAGCACTCTGGCGAATGTAGAGACGGGACGGCAGAACGTTCCGCGACCATTCTGGGTCAGGAGCCAGGAAGAGCTCGGCATCGATTCACTGGTGCCTGCCTATGACGAGATCCAGGCCATAGTGACGGCGGAAAGGCTGACGGCTGCTGGCCATGCTCAGGCGGTGCGGGAAGCGCGCGTAACCGCGTGGCGGCAGGCTCATCACGCCAGGCAGCAACTAGCCGCGAGCATCACGGAGGTTGACAGGCCGGTCACCCAGGCGCGTACTGGGGACCTGGACGCACCCCCGGACGGGGCACCGGGGCAAGATGAAGAAGTGCGCCGCCACGATTTCTTCTCGCTCGCCGGCGGCGCCGTGGCTGGACTCGTCGCGGCACCGCTGCTGCACACCTGGGCGGATTCTCGATCCCCAGTCAGTCAGCCGCTGACTGACATCCACTTGTCCCAGCTCCAAGCCCAGACAGAAGGATTCCGCTGGCTGGACCGCCGGCAAGGCGCCAGCGAGTTGCTGCCCGCCACGATGCGGCACGCGCATGCTGTTGTCCGGCTGTGGCAGCAGAGCGACGCGGGACCTGCCTTGCGCACCGCGCTGGCCAGGGTCGCCGCCGACGCTTGTCATCTGGTGGCATATCAGCTCTTCGACCAGGGTGACCGGCACCGGGCCTTGGAGTGGTACCGGTGTGCCGCCGAACTGGGTGCGCGTGGGCACGCGAGAGAGCTGTACGTGTTCGCGCTGTGCGGGGTGGCGTGGATGCACGCTCAACTCGGTGACGACGAACTTGCGCTGGCCATTCTGGATCAGCTCGATGGCTCCTCGCTGCTTGACGCCGCGCAGTGCTACGTCGCTATCTACCGGGCGCAATCCCACGCCGAGGGCGGCCGCCGCGATGCGGCGCTGCGTGAACTTGACGTCGCTGATATTCACGCTTCGGCTTCGGTCAATGAGGCGCCCTCGCCCTGGCTCGGTATTCCGGACAGCCAGTTCGTGACCAGGCAGCGCGCCATGATCATGGCGCGGTTCGGATTGCGTGACTCCATGCCGATCCTGGCGGCGCTGGACGAGCATACGTCGCCCGCATTCCAGCGGTACCGCGTGACGCTCACCGTGACCCGCGCCCAGACGTACGCGACGACCGGGCAGCCCGCTGAGGCAGCCGAACTGCTCAAGCAGGCGCTGGAGGGAAATGCCGCCGTCCGTTCGGTGGAAAAGATGCGGCAGATCCTGGCGACCAGGAGAGCGTTGGAGCAGGACCGGGACAGCCCGGAGGTACGCGAACTGGACGAGGTGCTCAGCCGCGTCCGAGCAGGATCAGCAGACGCTCGCTGAGCTGATCCGGCAGGTGATCACGGTTGCCGTCGCTGACGTGCACGACGTCCGTGCCGGGAGCGCGGGTCAGCATATCGGTCACGGGATGAACCGCCAGGTGGATAGTCGCAACGACTGGTCTGGGCAGGGCGAACACGTCGTCAAGACGGGCGGTGAACCTCACGGACGCCAGCTCCATCCGCCCTATCTCGTCAATGACGATGACCTGGGCGTCTTCGACGGCATGGTCAATGGCCGGCAACGCGATGCTCTCGAACGCCTCGATGTCGACCCCATACCGGCCTACCCGAGCGCTGCCCGGCTGCCCCGCGCGAGCGAGGACGGCTGACGGGCCGTCGATCTCCCGCACTTTGAATCCGGCACGGTGCCCGCCCTCGCGGAATTCCTCGGTGATGAACCCGCCCAGCCTGACGCCCTCGGTACCGAGCAGCGCGATCAGCCGACGCAAGACCGTGGTCTTCCCGCTGCCGGGCGGCCCGGTCAGCAAGATCCGCAAATCTCCGGTACGAACCACCTCCTCACCGGACACCGCGCCTACCCTAACGGCCCTGGGACGGTGCGCGCCCAGAGAGGACCGAATCGCGGCGATCATTCTGGTGGGGAGCTGATCCCAGTCCAGCCCGCGCGGCCGACGAGGCGGGCCGCAGCGGATCAGGTCCTGGGTGGTGACGATGAGGTCCACGCTGCAGTCGTGGCCGGTCTCCGGGATGGGCTGCGGGGGTTACCCTGCCGGAGACGCATCGAGTTCTTCATCTGCGCAGCTCAACGGCTTCGGAAGTAGCTTGCTGTTTGCAACGCCTGTGGCGCAAGGGTCAGATGCAGCAGAGTGTTAGGTTGCCACGACCGCACAGAGCGCGGACTCGGCAAGCCGGTACGGGAACTTGTGTGCCGTGTCGCGTTAGGCGGCACTCAGATGCGCCGGGCTCGCTGGAGCCAGTCAAGGGAGCCCTGGCTGAGGGCTTCGTCGGCGATCTGCTTGGCGGAGGCGGTGTGCAGGCTGGCGAGGGAGGTGTCGATCCACGGCTGGAGGTTCTGCTGGCCTTGGTCCTGGTATTCGCGGGCCTGGAGGAGGCATTCGAGTTTGTCGGCGTCACGGGCGCAGCGTGCTTCCAGGGTTTGCCCGGTCTCGTATTCGGCGACCGCGTCCTGGATCATCGCGGCGACGGCTGCCGGCAGCGGCTGGACCTGGTCGCTGGTGACGGTGTCGTTGGGAACGGCGGTGACGTACTGCTTGGTCAGGTGCGGCAGGTCGGTGGTGCGGGTTTCCTGGGTGTCGTGCCACAGGGCGAGGAACGCGGCACGCTGCGGGTCGGCGTCTTCCATGGCGGCGATGGCCGCGGCGATGATGCTGGCGCGGAAGGAGTGCTCGGCGACTGATTCGGGGTCAGGGACGCCAGCCAGGACCCATCCGGTGCGCGGGTACCGCTTGAGCACGCCGGTCTCGTAGAGGAATCCGGTGATGTCGCGTGGCTCGCCGTTCACGTGTGCCGCCTTTCAGGTCTGGTGCGCGATCGCGATGCCGTACCGCAGTGTCTCCAGTTCCCTGCGGGCCGGGGCCGATACCTGGTCCTCATCCAGCAGCCGCGTGATCGTCGCCTGGAGATCCCCGGCGACAGGCCGGGCGAGGGCGGGCCGGACACGGATCAGGGTGTGCAGGGAACGGATGTTCAGCTCAGTGAACCCTATGTTGCCGTGCAGCCGGCCGGCCAGGTGGCGGACGAGTTGGCCGCCGTGCCAGCTGAGCGGGGAGGTGGAGCCGATGAACTCATCCGAGGTCTGCTGCTCGTCCAGTTCGCCGGTCCAGAATGCCCAGTAGTTCAGGTTCGCTGTTTCTGCCGTCTCGCCGGTCAGCTGGTCGTGGAGGAAGCGCCGCATCGGTTCAGGGTCACCGGCTCTGGTCAGTGCGCTGGCGGTGGATCTGACCAGCGGCCAGGCTGGGGACCAGCCTGCGGGCGGGCGCAGCCGGGCCTGGTCGGCGCGCCGCATGGTTTCGAGCCATTGCCGGATGCCTGGTGAGGGGTCGTAGCCGGCCAGGTAGTAGGCCTGGCGTTTGAGCAGGAGGCCGTCCGGGTCGCTCGACCGGGCACGTTCGGCGACATGCTGGAGGTGTTCGACGACGTGGCGGCGCTCGTCGGCGCTGAGGACCGGGCCTGCGGGTACCGGCCCTCTGCGGCTGGCAGCTGAGCTGCTCTGGCGCAGGATCTCGGGGGCTTTGGCTCCGATCGGCCAGGCGGTCAGGACGGTCAGCGGGCGGCTGAGTACCCAGGAGCCGAGGGGGTGCCCGTCAGGGTCGGCGGCACGATGGGGTGTGGCGAGCGCGTGGCCGAGGATGTGGTCGGCTTCGAGGGCCTGGGTGAGGGTGCGCATGAGCGCGGGTGTGGCGCCGAGGTAGCAGAGCCGGCTGCGGAGGGCCAGGAACTGCCCGGCGGGCATGGCCATGAGCGGACGCCGTCCGCTTTCCCAGCCCTGGATGGCCGCGGTGCTGACCCGCAGGTCCGCGGCGAGCTGCTGCTGGGTCCGTCCAGTGGACTCACGGACGATCTTGAAGACGTAGCCGGAGACGCGGCCTTCTGAACTCGTACCGCTGGTCAGTGTTCCGCGCGTGCTCATGGGCCGCCCCGTGTCTTTCGCCGGGTGTTACTCATACCCGCCGTGAGTTCAAGACCGCAGGCCAGGAGCTTACGTTGAGTCCGAACACGACAGCGGGCGGTTGCCAGAAGCGTAGCTGGACAATGCAGCGGCGCAACCTGCCCGCGCAGGTTCTTGCGGAGGTGAGCCCGATGCGTGCAGCGGAAGGCAGCGATCTGGTAAGCGGCGAGGTTGAGGCGCGGCTTACGGCATTCACCCGGGCTGCGCGGGAGCGCGGGGAGCAGGTGCTGGCCCCGCTGCTGATCCTGGGGACCAGTGAGCGGGTCGGCTCGAACTGGGTAAGCGATACTCTGCGGCCGGTGCTGGGGCAGCATAACGAGCCGTTCCGGCAGCAGCTCGGGCCAGATCATCCGTGGTCAGCCCTCAATCCCCGGTTCGGTGACCCGCCGGCCGCCGTCAGCGGCGGGCTGGGCAGGCACTGGCTGGTGACCTTCGCAGCCGCCAAGTACGGTCCGCACCGGCAGGTGGTGAAGGAGACGAACCTGTTCTTCGCCCTGCCGGCCTTGCTGTCGCTGCTGCCCGGGGCACCGGTCCTGGTACTGTCCCGCTGCCCGCTCGGGGTCGCGTCCTCCTTTATCCGGGGTGACCTGTTCCGCCGCTGGGCATACCGGTCGCGGTACCAGCAGATGCTCGCGATGACCGGGTCCGGGACGGACCAGATGCGCCACCTGGCCGCGCTCGTCCCCGACGATGACCCGCCGGACCTGGTCGCACTGGTCCGCCTGCAGGTGCTGAACACCGTGCTAATCGCCGGCGCGCTCGCCGGCCTCCGGCCTGCGCACGTCGCCTACGAGACCGCCGTCACCAGGCCTGCCGATGCCCTGGCCGGGCTCATGTCGGCGCTGCCCGAACTCGGTGACCTCGCGCGTGCTCAGGGACTGGACCTCACCCGCAAGGCGGAACCGCGGCTGGGCGGCATCGATGACACGTTCGTGACCGCGAACGCGAAGACAGCGCTGACCGCGGTGGTATCACCAGCAGACGCGGCGGTCATCAGTGCCGCGAAGACAGCGAGCCTCGCCGTCGCCAGCGCCCTGCTGCCGGCACCGCTGGTCGCCGCCGCCGGGTCCTGGCTGTCCGGTGACCACCTGTACCGCCTGGAGCCGCAACCGGCGACGCGCCCCCAGCAGGGGCCTGGGCCGGTGGCGGCTGGCGCGCGCCCGTGTTTCCTGCGGCGCGGTGGCCTGGAGGTGCGGAACCTGCTGGTGAGCAACAGCGAGTACGCCAGGTTCCTGGACGCTCTCGCCGTGGCCGGGATGCCCAACGGTCACGGCGGGACCTGGCTGCTGGCATGCGAGATGCCGCACGAGCGGGGCGGCCGGCTGCACCGCGACGCCAGTACCGGGCGGTGGACGGTCAGCCAGGGGTATGAGGACTACCCGGCGTACTGGGTCACGTGGATCGGCGCCGCCGCGTTCGCCGCCTGGGCCGGCTCGCGGCTGCCGACCCGCGCCGAACTGGCCGCGCTCACCGCCGGCGCTGCGGCCGGCCGGAACGCCGGATACCGCGACGGAGATGCCGACCCGGTCACTGAACCCGGTAGCGGCCCATGCGGCATCCATCACCTGCTGGGCAACCTGCAGCTGTGGTGCGGCGACGGCCCGCACGCTGACCCCGGCTCCGGCGGGCCGGTTACCAGGTGGCTGTACGGCATCGCATGGAACACCCCGGCAACCCGGGAGGCAGCGGAGCAGCCGCGCAGCCGTCACCTGCTCGGCTGCTCACGCGGGGTCGGCGTCCGCCTCGTCCGCGACGGCCAGCGGCCGGTCAGCGCCACCGAGCTGGCCAGGCGGCTGGGTCAGTGGCTCACCGCGCTTGATGACCGGTCGCGACCGCTGGCCGAGATCGACCAGCAGGTGATCCAGCTGCTGGACAGCTCACAGGCCGATGCTGGACTTGGCGCCCATATAGCTGCCGGCGCCGGGGAACCCGTCCGTGGCTAGCTGCGCGAACCGCTCGCCGAACCCGAGCGAGGGCAGGTCAGCGATCCTGGCGAATTCCACGCCTCGGATCGGCCGCGTGTCCATCCCTGCTGTGACCTGCCCGGGTGTCCCGCCGGTGCGGCGGGCCTCGAAGGTCAGGTGAACGACATGCGTACCGTTACCCGGCAGGTGGTCACATACATACAGCAGCCGCCCCGGCTCGACGTCCAGGCCGGTTTCCTCGCGCATCTCACGCACCAGCGCATCGCGGATCGTCTCACCTTCCTCCACCTTGCCGCCCGGCAGGCTCCAGCCGCGGCCGGTATCTGTGTCCTGGTTCAGCAGCAGGATACGGTCGTCTTCGATGACGACACCGGTCACTCGAACGTGCACCGCGTTAACCTACCGCACCGGCGGCTATCGTGACCGGCGGCGGCGCCATCCAGGTCGTGGTATGCGCGGGCGGGCTGGGCACCCGGATCGCCGACTGGTCGCGGTATATCCCCAAGGAGTTCTACCCGGTCGGCGGACGCCCTGGCATCACGCACCTACTCGATGAGATCACCCGGTCCGGCCCGGCGGACGTGGTGATCGTCTGCCACCCGTACTACGACGCCTTCACCGCCTGGGCACGTACGGCGCTCAGCAAGGACAGCCAGGACCGGTACGCCCGCGCGGCACGGCTGCGACCCGGGCCTGGCCGGGCTGGCGAGGTCACGGTCAGCTTCATCACCCAGCACGGCCCGTATGCGGACCTCACCTCAGTGCTGAACGGCGCCGATCACCTCGCCGCCGGTGACCTGTACGTCGCGTTCGCCGATAACCTCTACCCCGGCGACAGCCCGCTGCATGCCCTGAGCCGGGCACCAGCCGGTCATCCTGCCGTTCTCGGCCGCACCTACCAGCGGGAGCTGGCGGCAAGCCACGGCGTGATCGCCGCTGTCCGCCATGACGGTGAACTCCACGTGCGTGAGCTGATCGAGAAACCCGGCCTCGCCGCGGCAATCGAACTGGAACAGCGATACGGCGCCGCGCAGCTCCGGCTGCTGGAGGGCCGTGCCCGGCTCACCGCCGGATTCGTCAGCTACGCCCGCGGCTACCGCGCACCGCCCGGCACCGAACCCAAACTCGCGCTCGCACTGGCCGCATACGCCCGCCACTGCCCGGTCAGCATCATCACAACCGCCAGCCAGGTCATCGACCTGGGCGCCGGCCCGGCTTGCGGATGCACGGCGGCTCAGGGGATTGCAACGCAAGCTGACTCATCACCATTTCTCGGCGGTCGGAACGGCGCGACGACCCGAGAATAATTCCGTTTCGGTGCCATTCTGTGACGCCCACGATTAATTCCTGGTGGCTACGATCAACGTAGCGCGCCGAGGCTGCAAGAAAGCGATCTGGCATCACTTCATGGGTATCCTGAGGGTGACGGCTTTTAGCCAGAAGCAAGATATAGGAATGTGTAACACTAGCTATTTCCGGACCCGGCGGTGCCCGAAAATAGCGCTGTTGCGCAAGCCGCTGTCGCCTCGCCCGGCGGAGCCGGGGAGTACGAGGCGAAAGTTCGGCGCTGCGCGCTGGACAAAAAGATGGGGGGGCAGTGAGGATGAGCGAGCAGGCTCAGGATGGGGCAAGCGCCGAACGCCAGCGGCGCCGAAGGCGCCAGCAAGGCAGATCACGCTGCTGCAGGGTCGCGATCTCGGTCGATCCGGCCGAGCATGCCGAGCTGGCACAGGCCGCGCGGTCAGAAGAACTGACGGTCTCGGCATTCGTGGCGGAGAAGGCGCTGGCCGCTGCGCGGCGGACCGTCCCGCCCGCAGCAGGCCCGCTTCGTGACACGCTGGCCGAACTCATCCGGGCAACCGTCCATGTGCAGAAGGTCGGCACGAACCTGAATCAGGCAGTGGCCACGCTCAACGCGACCGGGCAGGCACCCAGCAATCTCATCCACTACGCGCGATACGCGTCGACAGTAATCGGGAGACTTGACCAGATGGCCGCGAGAATCAGCCGTCATCTTCCGTGATCGACCGTATCAGCAAAGGCCGGAACGTCACCAGGCTGCTGTATTACCTGTACGGCCCGGGGAAATCCGACGAGCACGAGAACCCGCACCTGGTCGCGGGCTGGCGCGACCCGATAACAGACCTGGAGCCGCCCATCAAGCCAGATGGCCAGCGTGATTTCCGCCGCCTTTCCGGTCTGCTGAACGCGCCGCTGGACGCGATCGGCAGGCGCGGACGGCCGGGCACGGTGTGGCATTGCGTGCTTAGCGCCGCCCCCACCGACCGGCCGCTGTCCGACGCTGAATGGAACGCGATCGGCACCGAGTTCATGCACCAGATGGGCCTGGCCCGCCGCGACGATCCGGCCGGGGTCCGGTGGGTCACGGTCCGGCACGGCCTGTCCACAGGCGGCATCGACCACATCCACATCGTGGCCACGCTCGCCCGCCAGGACGGACGAGTCCCCAACGTGCACAACGACTTCCTCCGCGCACGGCAAGCGAGCCGGGCCGTCGAGCGGCAATTCGGGCTGACGATCACCGCCCCCGCCGACCGCACGGCCGCCGTCCGGCCGACCCGCGCGGAGACCGAGCGGTCCGCCCGGACCGGGGGCGCCGAACCCGAGCGGATCACGCTGCGCCGTCTGGTCCAGGACGCCGCTGCGGTCGCCGCCAGCGAGGCGGACTTCTTCGCCCGGCTCCGGGACAACGGAGCGCTGATCCGGGAACGGCGCAGCGATGCCGATCCGGGCCGGATCACCGGATACGCAGTCGCCTTGCCCGGACACCTGACCCGGCCCGGCGAACCGGTCTGGTTCAGCGGCGGGAGGCTCGCCCCAGATCTGACCTTGCCCAAGCTGCGCCGCCGCTGGGAACGTCCCGGGAACGCGGAACACCACGGTGTCCAGCACACGCAGGACCTGTCCGCGCGTTCGGTGCGCGCCGCGCTGCGTTCTGCCGCCGCCTCCGCCGCGGATCACGCCCGGGACGAGACCATGTTCTTCGCCCGTCTCACCGAGGCCGGCGTCCTGGTCCGGTACCGCTACAGCGACCAGAATCCCGGCGAGGTCACCGGCTACGCCCTCACCCTCCCTGGGCACCGCGACGCCCGCAGCGAGCTCATCTGGTACGGAGGGGGACGCCTGTCCGACGACCTCACCTTGCCCAGGGTCCGCCGCCGATGGCAGACCGGAGGCCGCGCCGTGCCGTCGGTACCCGATCTGGGCGAGCGCCGGGCGATCTGGGATGACGTCATCCGCTTGACCGGCGACACCGCCAGGCAGCTCCGGTCTCTCACCGGCACCCGCAGCCAGGCCACGTCGGACGTCGCCGCCGCAACCGCCGATGCCCTCCGGATCAGCGCCCGCGTCATCAAGGGCGCGCCCGGCCGGGACCTGCGGCGGGCCGCCGATGATTTCGGCCGCGCCGCCCGCGAGGCCTACACAGCCATCCCGCGGCCGACCCCTCCAGGTGATGCGGTCCGCACCACCGCCCGACTGCTGTCGGTGCTCCAGGCTGTCAGTGGGCGCCAGGCGCTCGGCTTGGCCGCCTTGGTCGTCAATCTCGCCGAGCTCGTGATGGCGGGAGCCGAGCTGCGCGCTGAGCAAGGCCGCGCCCACCAGGCCGCCGCAGCCCTTTCGGCTGCCGAGCGCCTCAGATACCTTGCCCGGCACTCGCGCTCAACCTCAGCACCGGTAGCCACCGCCGCGCTGGACCAGGGGGCACCCTTTGCCAATGCACGCGACAGCTTCCCGCCAGCTACTGTCCGGCCGCAGCCACCATCTCGCCCCAAGGCGCCCCGCCCCGGTCGGCCACCGCCATCTGGACGGCGCACCCCTTTACGACAGCGTGCTACTTCTTGGGAGGGACCTCTGCCTGGGTGGTACCGCCAAAGAAGTCTCGCGCCCCGAGGCGTTCCACACAGCCGGTCCCTCCGCACCTCCTGCACCGACGATAGGAATTCATGAAGGCGCTCCCGAAGTGCCGACCGGTCATTTTGCAGACTTGGCACTTCCTGAGCGGATGGATACGCAGCGAGACGAGGTACCCGCCGAACACGACTAGGAGAATCGCCGCGAAGCGATGAAACGCAACCGTATCGGTTGTCACGTTAGTCTGTTATCCATTTCTCTGTTGTACTCATCCCGTTCCGCGTCGCTCATACCTAGTATGAGAGAGTAACTAGCCGTCTGCGGTCCCACGCTGACATCCGGATCCCCACCCACATTGACGTCAGACTCTTCATCGACCGTCCGCCCTCGTGTTTCTTCCACCCACTTAGGCTCTACTCCTAGGGCAGCTCCCAAAGCCAGCTTCTGGGCTGCTTGGCAAAATAGGCACTCCCATGGCAAGGCCATGTCAGCCACCTCTGAGGGTCTCGGATCGTTGAGCCCCGACACACGGGAATCACCTACATTGATAATAAGACTTACCGCAAGAGGCGATCGGCCATCGGGCCGCTCCCATCGTGGCCATTTCCAGCCGTGACACCAGACCCTTGAACAACACAGGTTGAACATCGACGATACATGACCAGGTGAGTTAAATGGCGCGTCGCTAGAATTGTATAGCAACATGCCGGCAGTCCTACGGCCGTTCGATCGAGCCCAAGCTACCAAGTTAGAATTCTGTGTTTTATCCCATCCATCATATCTGCCGCTTGCAGGGTTAAATTTCTTCGCTTGAAGCGCAAAGTCAGCCCATACGCCGGGGGCAACTTCGACCGCAAGCTCCAGGTCAGCTCCACTGGGCAGTCGGCCAGTTGGCGCATTGCCACCCTCCAAGGGCCGCGAGTGCAGAGCGACCGACAGCCCGCCAGCTACGCGCCGACGCCCCGCAAGACGACGAACAAGGTTGAATGTTGTTACTTCTTCTGGCGGCACCGCCCGAAAGGAATAATGAACTCCATGTGTCCAGACATCTGTTTGCGCATCACGTATATCTAGACGAGACAAAGCGGACGCCCACCAAAACTCTTCAAATAGCCGCATACTGTAAACCTCTCACTATTCTTGGCTCACCATCGTGTGACACTGCGACATAACGCTCCGATACCAGCCGAAAGCGGGTGACGTAGCGGTTGACGGCTGGAGCCGCTCACGACGGTACGGACCTGACCAGGAGCTGACACCCACTGGCTTGTCGCCCTACACCAGCCGCAGCTGCGGCCGACTGTCGCCCTCGGCATCGCCCAGGAGCAGCCGGAGTCGCGGGAGCGGCCACGCTAGTTCGCGCGCCAGCGCGGTGATGTTGAGCCCGTTGCTCTCAGCCATGGCGAAAGCGCGGTGTATCAGGACGGGGACCTCGCCGGTATAGCCGTCGATCGGCTCCGGCGGGAACAGGCCGAGCTTGCGCAGCTGGTTGAGACGCTGGTATGCCCGCCGGTAGGCCGGATCGGAAACCGTGCCGATCTCGCGGCAGCGGTAGACGAGCGAATCGACCGAGACCCCCCATTTCTTACCAAGCTGCTCCAGCGCCCTCAGATCCATCCGAGACGGCAGTTCCGGCTTGACCACCTCGCCCGGCGTCAAGAATTCGGCGGCGAAGAGATCCGCTTCTTTCTCCTGGATGATGTCGCCTGGCGCGCTATCGCCATGCATCAGCAGATGCCCGACCTCATGGGCCGCAGTGAAGCGGTGCCGGTACACATCATCTGCTCGATCGGGTGTGAGCACCACGATCGGCCGTGGCATCTGCGAGGTGGAAAATGCGTCAACAGTGGCTGTCGCCGATCCGGCGAACGGCACCAGCGTCACGATGATGCCATGTGTCTCCAGCAGCCGCACCATGCGAGGGATCGGGCCGACCCCCAGACCCCACGCGCGACGCAAGGCCTGCGCGGCCCGGACCGGATCACTATCTCTTATGTCCGCGGAGACTTCACCAGCCGCGAACCCGGGCAGGTCGACGGGCGGCAACTGCACCCGCTTCTCCAGCGCATAGACGAGTTCCCAGACTTGTTCCGCGAAGGCGATCGCCCTGGCGCGCTGCTGCGCGGGGGTTTTGCGCAAGCTGCGGAAGTGCGCCGCCGAACTCTCCAGCCGGGCATAGGGCCGACCGGCCGCCAAAAACGCCGGGGGGACCTTCAAGAGCTCCGCGAGCTGTCCGACATGGTCCGGCCGTGGCGGATGCGTTCCCGATTCCCATTGACCGACCGCCACCGCGGACACGTTCAGCTTCCGGGAGACGGCCGTCTTCGTCAGGCCGGCGAGCCGCCGGGCCTGGGTCAACCGAGCCGGGTCAAAGGCTGCGGCCACCGCGGTGAGTGTCGCGTTGCTCCCTGCCGGCGCGGCGTCCTCGACGCCCAGCAATTTCATCTGGCCCGGCGCGTCCGTGCGCCTACTACCTCCGGCCATTATGCGTTGTCGCTTCCGGCATCCTCTTGCGGCCGCTCGGGCTCACTGATCGGCGGCTCCGCCGAACGCGGCCGGAGGGTCAGGCCGAGGTCGTCCTCAGGTGCGGTGTCGTCAAAGCGGACGCTCTGGTCATGATCGTCCCCGGCAGCGGGCGAAACCGGCCGGCGGGGCTCGCCTTGGGCAGTTTGATCGCCTGGCGGCGGCAACGGCTCCCAGTGACGCCAGATGACCTCGCCGGTCTGCTCGTCGGTAAGCTCGACCTCTCCCCAGCCGAGCTCGAATATCCCAGCAGGGTTGCTGGCAAAGCCGACGGTGACGACCTGGCCGAGCGTCGCCAGTTGTTCGAGTATGGCCTGCTCCTCGGCCAGCTCTGCCTCCAGCTCCTCAGGGTCCCGCGCGCCCTGCTCGAGCGTCAGCTGCTCGCTGATCGTGTTTTCGTTCAGCGCTAGCAACGTCTTGCGCAGATCGGAGACAGGCGGCCGGAGCCGTGCCCGATCCCGCGAGACGGCCTGGTCCTTGGCGTAGCGCCACGGGTAGACAACTACCGGCGGATGCTCGCACACGACGAGATCGAAGCGGCAGCGAACATCCTTCGGCTTTCGGATCTTCACGCCGGGAATGTCCTTGCACTCGGCCGCCAGTTGCTCATACTGAGCCACGTGCAGGGTCGCTCCGTAGGCGTCGTTTGACTGGAGGCCGCCGCTAATGTGGGCCGCCAGCGCCTGCTCGTGGGCCTGGTAGACCGCCCGCGATATCGCTTGGGCCATGTCGTTCGCCGCGTCGGTGAAACGTGCCTGTGCCCAAGCGGAAGCCTTTGGTTCGCTCACGTTACCTATCCGTCTCGCTTCATATTATCGGTCTGAAGTCGATCCTACACTTTAGTTTCTCCCCGGCAGTGCATCCCGTTTGTCGGGCGTGTTGCGATCGCCGTTCAGTGCGAAGGAGGGGCTGGCCCAGATGCGGACGGTCACCAAGGCCATCGGTGCACCTAGTGCACCTCCTGCGCCCTAGCGTGTCAGCTCTCTCGCGAGGCACGAAATGAAGCCGAACGCGTTAATCCTGGCCGCAGTCGGCGTCGCCGCCGTGACCGGATGCGCCAGCTTCGGCACGCCCTCGGCCTCGGGTTCAGCATCCGCGAGCGGCCTGGCCTCTCCACCGGAGAACGCGCCTGCCGGAGACTGAAGGCGTCACCGGCGGCGCCACCAACGCCGACCTAGATCTGCAGCCTATTCGCACCACTGGTTCAGTCGGCTCCGTCAGCGAGCGGCAGCGTGACAGATAGTGCCGGGGAACTGGTACTGTTATCGATTTCCACGACGATGGCTAGGCCGGTGTCGAGGATCGCTGATAGGTCCGCATGGTCCTGGGCGGCGACGGTGACGATGAGCCGATCGCCGTCGTAGATCGCCAGGGGAGACGGGTGCGGTTCGTCCCGCGCAGGTTCCAGGGTCAGCGGTCCGGCCCAGGTAGGCAGGTCAGTTGTGAGGGCGGGCAGTTCCACCGCGACGTTGCCGGTTTCGAGGAGGGTCCTGAGTAGGCTGCGGTTTCTGGCACGGGTGAAGTCGAGCAGGTCCAGAACCTCGGCGGCGGAAGCGTCATATCGGGAGCGCCATCCGGCTACACCCATCCTCGCGATGTGCGTGCGTAGCTGTTCTCGCCCGGGTTCGAGGTCGTAGGGTAGGTCCGCCGCGATGGCGTGTGCTAGACGGCGTGACCGTATGCCGGAGGTCATCAGGATCAGCGCGTTGGGGTCGTTGACGCCGTAGCGGATGTAGCTGCCGAGGTCGGGACATAGCCGATCCTCAATGTCAGAGTCGGCCAGCCGGGTATTGACGAGCTCGGCTAGGGCACCGACTGTCCACGCCAGGTAGTGTTCGAAGTGCCCGGTGACCGTGTCCACCATCTGCTCGATTCGCCACGCTGGACTGGCCGCGTCGGCGAGATGCGCACCAGCAAGGAGAGGGAGCGGAATGCCCGTGAGCCACCCGGTGAGCAAGCCCACCGGGTTGACCTCGGTCTCTGCTCCTCTGGGACTGACGCGGAATCGCCACGCGGGTGCTTCGGGCAGGGCGAGCAGCCGCGCGACCGCAGAGGCAATGAAGTTGATAGCGCTGACAGGTTCACCGATGTCGCCCAGTGTCCCTTCCTCGGACCTACGGGTGATGTCACCGGCCAGGCGGCCAGCGAGCTGGTCGATGATGCGGGCGGAGCCGACGGAGGTCGCGGTTCGCGGCCAGCGGCGTCGTGCCCCGGACCCCGTTGCCAGGTAGGCGCCGTGTACGCCTTGGGCAACTGCCAGGCAGGCAGCGCGGCCGCGCGGTGACTGGGCGGCCAGAGTCAAATCGACAATGGCGGGCAGATCCACTACCACCGGATCTGTGCCTCTGTCTTCCTCGATGGCCAGCATGAGCCATACGAAGCTGATGAAGTCGTTGACTGTGGGATCTGCCGAGCGGAAGACCGCATCTTCGTCCTCCCGCATGGCCTGTTCCAGAGCGGCGAACGCGTGGAGCGCCGCTTCGGTGGTCAGCGAGGAGGTGACGGCGAGCGCCTCCGCGTCGGGGTTCAAATCACGGAAGTCCGCTTCGGTGGGCTCTGCAGCGCGGACAAGCACGATCCAGCCTTCGGTTTCCTTGCCTGCACGGCCTGCACGTCCCATCGCGTTGACTAGCCGTGCACCGCGCAGGCGGGCCTCCTCGTTCTGTCCCTCGTAGGTCTGGTCGTAGATGATGACGGTTCGTACCGGCAGGTTCACTCCGTCAGTGAGGGTGGAGGTGCAGGTGAGGTAGGGCAGGGTGTCGTCGCGGACGGCCTGCTCAAGGGCCTCCAGAACCTCGATCGGCAGGCCGGCGTGGTGGAATCCGACGCCGCGCGGCAAGACGGCCGCCAGCGGATGGTCGTCGCCGAGCTGCTGCCTGACGAAGTCGACGAGCGGGGCTAGGGCGGGCTGGTCGCTGAGCGTGGCGGCTAGCCCCTCCGCTAGCTGCTGGGCCTGGTCGCGGGTGCTCGCCACGACCAGGACGGATCCGGCGTGCCCCAGCTCGGCGATCATCTCGCTGGCGATCACATACCGCTTGGTGGTCCTCGTTTCGTCGACGTCCAGCCCGGATTGCCGCTCGGCGTTGCTCTTGGACTTGCGGGCCAGGTGCCAGTCCGTCTCGACCATGCTGAGCCGCGCGGTCCGGCCATCGGCCATGCGCAGCCGGATCTGGCCGCTGAGGGGAGTGATGAGCCGGTAGGGCCAGACCGGTCCTCTCGGGATCTGTTCGACGCGCGTCTGGTCCCAGTGGGCTTCGGTGGTGAAGGCGGCGTGCAGCCGCCTCGGCCCGCGCCACTGGGACTCGTGCCGCAGGGCTTCGCCCTCTGGGCTGATCCATTGCGCGATCGCCCCGGCATTGCCCATCGCGGCGGAGATCAGCACGATCTCGTGATCGGTCTCGCGGCAAAGGTAATCCAGCAGAGCGATCACGGATTCCAGGGTGAACCCGCGGCCGGTTTCCTTCAGGTGCTGGGCCTCGTCGAAGATGAACATGCCGAACCGCTCTAGCACGGCCGAAGGCTCGTGACGGAGCAGGTGGGCTAGCCTCTCCGGGGTCATCACCTCGACGTCAGCTGGCTGGCCGCGGTCCAAGATAGCCCACAGCTCGGCTGCGCCGGGGAAATCGGGCAGGTCAGGTCCGGTTTCCTTCTGCAAGATGCGCAGGCGGCTGGTCATGGCCCTGCGGACTTCCCGGCACAGGCTACGCGTGGGCGCGACGTAGCAGACGCTACGGTCAGCCCGCTCCAGGTATTCCACGGCCAGCATCTGCGCGATCAGTGTCTTGCCGCTGCTGGTGGGCACGGCTAGGACCATGCGCCGGACCTCAGGGTCGAATGGTGACCGGTCACCAGTCATCAGCTCACGTTGCGGTTCCCACAAGGTGAGCACTGGCGGGCTGCCGATTGTGAAGGCTTCGCGGACCAGGTCGGGGACATCCGGCGGCAGCACGGCCGGGTTCCACAGCGAGCCGGTCTCCGCTTCGTCGGAGAGCGCGAGCAGGTGCGCTGCTACCCATCGGGCATTCAGGTCACCCGGGCCTGCCTGCCCGGTGGCGGCTGCCCTCAGCCGCGCGCGTCCGCGCTCGAGGCGGGTGACGTTGCCACGGGCGAAGTACGCCAGAAGATCGTCCGCGCCGAGCACCACCATGTGCGTGGCGCCGAACGCTGTGGTCGTGAGATCGTTGAGCCCTGAAGCGCGGGCCAGGTCGGCCAGCTGGCGACGCCAAGTGGTCAGCCAGGTGAACAAGGTCCGGGTCTCGAAGCCCAGGAATGCCAAACCAGCTTCCAGGGCCAGCGAGCCGATGTGGTCCAGCACAGGGGATGCGGTGTCGATGTCAGTCCGCAGCCGGTTCATGATCGCGGTCGCGTTCGGGTCGCGGCCGCCGCGCCGGTAGCCGATGGCGGCGGCGAACCCGAACGAGAGCCGGTCCAGCAGCGGGTGCCCGTCCTGGTTCAGCGCAAGGTCGAAGATGTGCGCACTGACCTGGAATGCCTGTCGCTGCCGTTCGGGGGTGTACCGCTGGCGGGCCTGGTTTACCGAGGCGACCGCGTGCAGGTACCAGGCGGCGTTGAGCAGCTCCTGGGGGATCTCGGTGCGACGTAGGAACAGCTGCACCTCGACGTCGGCCATCAGCTGCTGCAGTTCCTGCGCGGTCGGGATACCGGTGCGACCGGCCAGCGCGTTGGTCAGCAGCTCGAGGTCTAGAGCCCGCTCCACACGATCTCCCTGACGCGCTTAGCGAACTCGGGGAAATCCGGGATCGCCACGATGATGCTCTCGCGCTGCCCGGCGCTTGTGAAGTGCGGGAACGCGGTCACGATCGAGTTGAATGCTCTCCGATGAGTCGGCGCGTGCTGCGCGGATGTGCCGACCGACACCCCGGCTCCGGCCCGGTAACTGCCGTCGAGCCAGAGTTCGACGATGTTGGCGTAAAGCTCGCCGAGCGGTCCTGCCTGCCCGACGGTCTCCGGCCCCGCGAGCTTGGCGAGGTATTCCTGTCCCCGGTTGGACAGTTGCTTGCTAGCCCGCCTGATGGTCGCCGAGATCTTGTTCTGCGACTCGTGCTTCTTGATCTCCCACAGCCGGAACACCAGCGTGCCGTCGTTGATCTCGTAGACGACCAGGCCGTCTCCGCCAGGCTCCAGCGGATCGGGCTTGACCGGGGGCGCGTGCACCAGTCGACGTTTGTCACGGCAGGTCAGCCTCTCCTGGATCAGCCGGTTCCACAGCAACTCGGCCACCAGACCTTGCAGGTGATCTTCGTTGGCTGTGTCTCGTGCCTCAGGCTGACCGAACCCGATCCCTGCATATGCTCTGACAGCCTCGGCAGCCGGTCCGGTCCGCGGCGGACCCCCGTCGCGGCAGGCGCGCCACAGGGCCAGCACCGGTGATTGGCCACAGCGAATCCGCATCGCATCGTCGGCTAGCAGCTGGGCGGCGGCTTCCCGGTCCGCGCCGGTCAGCTTCTGCCCTCCGATGACGTATTCCACATCGGAGGGGTCCGGGCTTCCCGTCACGGCAAGCAGCGAAGTCAGACTCGGCGGCGAGGCCACAGGTGCCCGCGGTCCCGCGGGGGCAGAACGCATCGCCGTTTACCTCAGCTCCTTCCACGATCGGCGGCTCCGGCAACACCCCGGTCAGGTCAGCTTGCCAGTGTCTCGGTGCCTGGCCGGAACAGAACCCGCCGGTCGACGCTCGCGGCCAGGTATTTGGCCTGGAGCCATGCGCTGATGCTGGCGGCCGGGTTTTCGAGCAGCATGAACAGCTCGGGCAGTTCGGCGAGCATGATGACGCGGCTCGCCAGGGCGCGGGTGCACTCATCGATGGCCGGGACGGCGAAGCCGGACGCTGAGATGATCAGGCCGTGTACTCCCGGCGGACGCCCGTAGACCCGGACGAGGTGCCGACATACATCATTGACGCCGAGTTGGTCCGCGTGCCATTTCGCCTCGACCAGGACCGGGTGGCTTCCCATCGTCACCAGGCCGTCGAACTGCTCGCCTACCTTGCCGTCGCTGCTGGCGAGGGTGAATGCTTCCCGGATGCAGAGCCCGTCGAGCTTGAACAAGTCGTTGAGGGCGCTCTCGAAGGCCAGGCCGCGCTGGCGCGGGACGGTCATCGCGGCCAGGGCGGTGAACCTGCGCCGCAGCGCCTCGCGTTCTCCGCGCTTGCGCCGTTTGGCTGCGGCCTGTGCTTCCTGCTCGCGCTGATGCTCGCGCAGGACACCGTCCTGCGCCTGCAGGATGCGCGTGAGCGAGTCCTTCAGATTGACTACATCGCGGATCGCGGCAACCAGGCCTTGCGCCTTGAGCCGATCCTCGGGCCAGCACGCGGAGAAATCCTCGAACCCGGTGACGCGCCGGACCACCTCCCGGCGCTGTGTCAGCGCCGGGTCGCCTTGCTCGTTGATCCGCGTCAGGATAATCCTGGTGATCTGGTATTTGCTGATGCTGTCTCGGTCGGTCTCCACTTGCGCGCGCAGGTCGGCGGTGAGGCGATCTGGGATCCCGCAGCCGCGGAAGAAGGCCAGGACCCCGGGCTTCGAGCGACACAGCATTGGGATCGCTTCGATCAGCAGGTCCATCAGATCTGGGGGCATGTGGTACGGGTCGTCGGACACGGGCCGGGTCGTCTTGGTCACGTTGTCTCCGCCAAGTCGTCGCTGGAGCCGCGGCGGGCCGGACCGGACTCCGGCGAGTCCTCCGGGAGCGTCTCGTTCGGGCCGAGCCCGAGGATCACTGTGGTCGGGTCCTGGGTGATGCCGTCGAGGCCGTCCGAGAGCGCTATCCGGGTCCGCGCAATCCACCTGGGCCCGGTTTCGCCGCCGGACTCCTCATCGCCGCGCCGCGCGATAGCGAAGCCGACCGTTGTCGACGGATCGCACAAAGACCGTTCTTTCCCGTTCTTGAGCACCAGGAGAATGCCCTGGCTGCACTCGGTGCAGATACTGCGGACGAGCACATCGGCTACGACCGGCGGGATAGCGTACGAGCCCTCGATGGTCCGGACATGCTGACGGGCGATGTACTCAAGCTCGTTCAGGTCGATGCGGCGCTCGTTCCGGGCGCGGATCAGGTATTTCCAGACTGGCAGCAGCTCACGGATAGCCTCAACCGACAGGCCCCCTTCTTTCGCCCGCAAGATCCACGTCAGCAACTGGATCACGATCTTCGGATACGCGCCCGCCCGCGAGCCGACCCGGACTGACTTCGGGACGAGGCCCTCCGAGATGTAGAAGGTGAGCTGGCGGTCACCCACGCTGTAGCCGCGCTGGCGGACAGTGCTGAGCAGCTCGGATTTGGTCACGAGCTCGGGATCAGAGCCCTGCAGCTGCAGATACTCCAGGAAGCTGTTCTCTTCTAGCGCCATGTCTTCATCTTCACTGTGGTTGTCTACACCTCCAGTGTACCTGACATTTGAGACATTGCGCCCAGGCACGTCAGCAGGCAGCCCCTACGCTCCATGCCGACAGCTGAACAGGGCACGGCACCTCGTATCGACGTAACGATCAGGCCTCGACAGGAAAGGCCCACAGCAGCCTGTTCCTGACATCGGATGACGGTCAGTCCTGATGGCAGATCGATGGCAGACAATCAAGAAGGCCGGTACCGTGTCCCCAGGAACCAGCCTATGACCTGCTCGAACATTAAGTAGCCCCGACCGGATTCGAACCGGCGTTACCGCCTTGAGAGGGCGGCGTCCTAGGCCTCTAGACGACGGGGCCGTGCATGCCCGGCAAGAGTCTGCCGGCTAAGAACTAGCGGCGTTCAGACTACCGCGTCCCCGCCGTTGAGGCCAACTGAGGCTGCCAAGGCCACGCCGGCCGCCACCAAGGCGGCATTTCCAGCCGCCGGGCTCCCGTCAGCCATCACCACCGTGTCCTCGAGGCCGACCCGAATATCCCTGCCCATCGCCACGGCCGCCCGCAGGACTGACCACGTCGCCATGCCGTACCCATGGTGCAGCCGCGGAACTCCGCTCAAGTCACTGCGGTCCAGCGCCGCCTCGACCTCGGCAGCCAACGCCACCGCACCGGCGGCAGACCTATCCTGCGGCTCGATCAGGATCCGCACCAGCGGTCCGAACTCCGACCCGAAACCGCGGAGCGCGTCGGCATCCGCCACCGTCCACACCCCGGCCTCGACACCGATCCCCAGCTCGCCGAGCAGACCTGCCAGCTCCACCGCCCCCGGCTCGGACAGGTTGACCGACGCGAAGTCCGGCTTCCTCTCCCCCGTCCAGCCGGCTATCAGGGACAGCCGCCGGGAAACGTCTCCCCCGGCCGCCCAAAGCCCGGTGGTGACCCCGACCGGGACCCCTGGCACCGCTGCCCGCACCGCGCCCACCGCAGCCAGCACTTCAGCCGCGGACAGCACCTCTGCCCCGGACGCATCGCGAGGGTGCAGGTGGATCGCGCCCGCACCGGCCCGAACCACGGCGACGGCATCGGCGGCAAGTTCCTCCGGCCGCTGGGGCACAGCCGCATGTGAATCTCGCGTGGTCCCGCCGTTCAAGCACGCCTTGACCAGCATCCGCCCGTCTCCCCTCGCACGCGGCGCCGCATCAACCTGGATCGTTGGATCCCGCTAATGGCCGGCCCGCGCAGCAAAAACGCGGACGCATCGAGGCGTCCGCGTTGTCGCTGGCTGGGGTACCAGGACTCGAACCTAGACTAACAGGGCCAGAACCTGTCGGGCTGCCAATTACCCCATACCCCAATGGCATCACGCCCCGCTCTTCGGCGGCGCGCTCACGCAGTCTAGCCGACGCCGACCGCGCGGGCCAACACGAATGCTTGCTCCGCTCCCCTTATAGCGGGTCGATCTCGGCAAGCCCAGCCACCCGATCCAGCCGAAGCCACCGGGTGATCCCAGCAGCACGAAGGAAGTGCACGTCATGGCTGGCGACCAGCAGCGCACCCCGGTATCCGTCCAGCGCCTCGACCAGCTGGCGGACCGAAGCCATGTCGAGGTTGTTCGTCGGCTCGTCCAGCAGCAGCAACTGCGGCGGCGGCTGGGCGAGCAGCAGCGCGGCGAGCACAGCGCGGAACCGCTCCCCGCCGGACAGCGTACCCGCCGCCATGTCCGCCCGCGCGCCCCGGAACAGGAACCTGGCCAGACTCGCCCGCACCTCGTTGACCGAGGCTGACGGCGCCGCCGCCCGCACGTTCTCGACCACGCTCAGTGAGTTGTCGAGGGTGTCCAGCCGCTGCGGCAAATACCCGACCACGGCACCTGGCTTCACCGCCACACCCGGCAGCGAAGCCGTCCCCGCGATCGCCCGCAGCAGCGTGGTCTTACCGGCACCGTTCGGCCCGGTCAGCGCGATTCGCTCCGGCCCGCGGACGATCAGCTCCCCGATCGCGCCAACCTCGGAGACGGCGAACGCCCCGGCCGGATGCCACCCGCCGCCGTCGATTCCAGTGACCGTCAGCACGGTCCGCCCGGCCGGCACGTCGGTCCCGGGCAGCTTCACCCGGATCTCCGCGTCGTCCCTGACCGCGTCCTCCGCCTCGGTCAGCCGGTCGCGCGCGCTCTGCAGCCGCTCCATGTGCAGCTCACGCGACCGCCCCGCGGACTCCTGCGCGCGCCGCTTCAGCCCGCCAGCGACGATCCGCGGAATGCTGCCCGACGCCGCCAGCTTGCGCCCCTGCCGGTCCCGCTGCGCCTGCTTGGTCTGGGCCTCGAGCAGATCACGCCGCTCCCGCCGCACCTGCGCGGCCGCCGAGCTCACCTCGCGCACCGCCGCCGCCTGCTCGGCCGCGATCATCTCCTCATAATCTTCAAGATTTCCCCCATATAGCAGAACGGCATTGGTATGCACTTCAGCGATCTGCTCCACGCGCGCAAGGAGTTCGTGATCGTGGCTGACCACGATCAGCACCCCGCGCCACGAGTCGATGGCGTCGTACAAGCGGTGCCGCGAGTCGATATCGAGGTTGTTCGTCGGCTCGTCGAGGAGCAGGATGTCGGGGCGGCGCAGGAGCAACGCGGCAAGCGCGACGAGCACGGTCTCGCCGCCAGATAGCTGCCCGACGCTGTCGTCAAGGCCGAGGTGCGCCAGGCCCAGCCGGTCCAGCCAGGCCCTGGCTCGCTCCTCGATGTCCCAGTCGTCGCCGACGGCGGCATACGTGCCGTCGTCCAGTTCGCCACGCTCGATCGCGTGCAGTGCGGCGCGGACAGCGGTGATACCCAGCAGGTCGCAGACGGTCCGGCTGGTGCCGAGCGTGATGGCCTGCGGCAGGTATCCGATCTCCCCGGTCGTTCGGACCGCACCGGACCCTGGACGTAGTTCCCCGGCGATCAGGCGGAGCAGTGTCGACTTGCCCGATCCGTTCGCGCCGATCAGCCCGGTCCGCCCCGGACCGAACGACACATGTACGCCCGACAGCACAACTGCGCCGTCTGGCCAGCTGAACGAAAGGTCGGAGCAGGTAATAGCAGCAGTGGACATCTGGCGGCTCCCAGCACGTAGGAATGGCTTCCGTTACGTGTTGCGATGCCGCAAGGCCGGCATCGCGGGCCTCAGAACTCCACTCGTCTCTCCAGCCGTAGGCGATAAGACAACGTAACTATAACGCACTGCCGACGCAGGCCACGAAGACGCGAGCGGGGCCGGTGGCCGATACCGCGCCGTCCGCGGCGGATACGAAGCACGACTCACCTCGGCCAAGCTTGACCGTATCCCGTACCGTTACACCGCCCGAGACGCACAACATGATGCGCGGGCCGGTGCCTGGAAGCGGCATGGCCTCCTCGCCCAGGTCGACGCGGAACAGCTGGAACTCCGGCGCCCGGATGCCGTAGTCGGCCACGTTGCCATGGACCTCTGGCGCCACGATCGGCACAGCCACGGCGGGGTCGAGCAGCTTCAGCAGTTCAGGCACGTCGATGTGCTTGCCGGTGAGACCGGCCCGCACCACATTGTCGGAGTTCGCGAGCAGCTCGATCCCGGTGCCGCGCAGATAGGCGTGCAGCCCGCCAGCCGGCATGAACACGGCCTGGCCCGGCTGAAGCACGGCGTGCTGGAGCAGCAGGGCAGCGACGATGCCGATGTCACCTGGGTGATCCGCGGCGACCCGCGTGATCGCGGCGCAGGCCGGCGCGTACGGGCTCGCGCCGTCCGCCGCCAGCCGTGAGCAGGCCGCGATCACGTCGTCGATCAGCGCCGCGCGATCTTCGGCGGGCCACTGCAGGATCGTCGCCAGCGCGCACCCGACCGGAGCGGCCGCCCCGCCAACCGGAGCCGCGGCCACCGGAGCCGCGGCCAGCGGAGCCGCGGCCAGCGGAGCCGCGGCCAGCGCCATCTCGACGCCGGCCATTTTCAGCCGTGCCACGCCGAGCGCGCGGAGCAGGCCAAGCGCGTCCGCGGCGGAGCGCATGCCGGCCAGCACCTCAAACGGGGTCAGGGCGCACAGCAGCTCCGGCTTGGGCCAGTCGTCCACGTAGTTCCGCGCCGGATCCCCCGGGGCCAGGCCGCGCTCGTTGTCCGCACGGAAGCCGGTCGCTGCCTGCGTCCGCGACGGATGCACCTGAATCGACAGCGCCTTCTCCGCGGCGAGCACCTTGAGCAGGAACGGCAGCCGCCCGCCGAACCGGGCGGCGCGGTCCGCCCCCAGCTCACGATCCGGCGCGGCCGCGATGACCTTGTCGAGCCCTTCAGCCCGCCCGTCCCGCACCACGACCGAAGGCGCGGACGGATGCGCCCCCATCCACAGCTCCGCCTCCGGACCGTCGGCCGGCACGGGCCGACCTTGCAGCTCGGCTATCGACGTCCTCGAACCCCACGCGTACGGCCGGATAACCGGCTGGAGAAGGTCCACTCGCGCATGCTAGTCCCCAGCGACCGGCGACACGCCGTCCGCGGGGTGCTCCACCAGCGCGAGAACCCTGCTGGCCATGAACCGGGCGGTCCGTACCATCGTCCCCGTCCTGGTCACCTCGCTGACCTCGACCACCCCGCGCCGGTTCGTGATCTCGACCCGGCGGCCCGCTCGAGTCGCGGCGACCTCATACGTGCGCGGTGCCTCGCCAGAGCCGGAATCAATGACGATCTCGACCCAGTCACCCTTCATCCGGCGACCTCCCAGCCCATTGAACCTATATTCGAAGATATACCCTGACATACCACGGCGAAACGGCGTTGGCCGCCCGGCTCAACGACCGCCCTTGAATGTGCCGGCCCTGCCGTCTGCGGCAACTGCCTGATAGCGGCGGGGGCTGCGTGCACCATGTGTCTGACGATGCGCCAGCGCGCTAGCTGGCTCTGCGTCAACGTGGTGGATTAACCCATCGTGGTGGGTTAACCTTCGAGAACGAGGGTCAGGCTTCCACAAGAGGGTAATCCGCCACGTTGTTCGAGGTCTAAGCACCGTCAGCGGCCCTGCGAACGCCGCGCTCCAGCGCCGATCGCCGCGGAGCGACCCTGATAGACCACCAGGACCCCACTCCCGGTCAGAAAGGCGCCAAACACGGCGCCTTTTCTAACAGAAAGCCCTTTTCTAACACCTAACGCCTCGCCCAGCGCCCAACAAAAGGTGCAAGTCATGAAATGTCGGGCGACGATCCTCGGCGGGCACGGTGGCGGTGGCGTGCGGGCGCCGTCGCGGGGCGGGCACGATGGCGGCGCGTGGCGCAGTGGCGTGCGGCGGCGCGTGGCGGGTGGCGGGGTGCGGGTGGGGAAAGGAGGGCCCCGGCGCCGGGGGTGGGGGGCAGGCGCCGGGGCTGTTGAGGGGGGAGGGGGCGGTTAGTAGGTCGGGAGGGACGGGTCTACCTGGGCGACCCAGGCTAGGACGCCGCCGCCCACGTGGACGGCGTCGGCGAAGCCCGCGTTCTTGACGATCGCCAGGGCTTCGGCCGAACGTGCGCCACTCTTACAGTGGAGCACGATGCGCTTGTCTTGGGGCAGCTTTTCGAGGGCCGCGCCCGAGACGAACTCGCCCTTGGGGATCAGGGTCGCGCCGGGGATCGACACGATCTCGTACTCGTTCGGCTCGCGCACGTCGACGAGGAAGATGTCCTCGCCGTTGGCCTGCATGACCGCCAGGTCCTTGGCGGAGATCGTGGAGTCCGCGGCCGCGGCGGCGGCCTCTTCGGACACCGCGCCGCAGAAGGCGTCGTAGTCGATCAGCTCGGTGATCGTCGGGTTCTTGCCGCAGACGGCGCACTCCGGGTCCTTCTGCACCCGGACGGTGCGGTAGCTCATCTCGAGCGCGTCGTAGATCATCAGGCGGCCGAGCAGCGGCTCGCCGATGCCGGTGATCAGCTTGATCGCTTCGTTGACCTGGATGGATCCGATCGACGCGCACAGCACGCCGAGCACGCCGCCCTCCGCGCAGGATGGCACCATGCCGGGCGGCGGCGGCTCCGGGTACAGGCAGCGGTAGCACGGCCCCTGCTCGGCCCAGAACACGCTGGCCTGGCCGTCGAACCGGTAGATGGAGCCCCACACGTACGGCTTGCCGAGCAGCACGCAGGCGTCGTTCACCATGTAGCGGGTCGCGAAGTTGTCGGTCCCGTCCACGATCAGGTCGTACCGCGCGAAGATGTCCAGCACGTTGTCGTTGTCGAGCCGCTCGTTGTGCAGCACGACGTCGACCAGCGGGTTGATCTCCTTGATGCTGTCCCGCGCGGATTCGGCCTTGGACCGGCCGATGTCGGACACGCCGTGGATGATCTGCCGCTGGAGGTTGGACTCGTCGACGACGTCGAAGTCGATGATGCCCAGGGTCCCCACCCCGGCGGCGGCCAGGTAGAGCAGCGCCGGCGAGCCGAGCCCGCCCGCGCCCACGCAGAGCACCTTGGCGTTCTTCAGCCGCTTCTGCCCGGTCATCCCCACGTCCGGGATGATCAGGTGACGGGAATAGCGCTTGACCTCGTCCACGGTCAGCTCGGCGGCCGGCTCAACCAGCGGCGGCAGCGACACTGTGCTCTCCATTCTGTGCGCCTGTCCTACCGAGCAACGGGTCCGAGCCTACGGGAATTCCCCCGAGCAGGACGCCGATCTCGGCCGCGACCAGCTCAGGATGCTCCATCATCGCCACGTGCCCGGTGCGCGGCAGCACCACCACTTTGCTGCCGGTGATCGTCCGTGCCGCCCGGCCCGCCATCAGCGGACTGACCAGCCGGTCGTGGCTGCCGTAGATGACCAGCGTGGGCGCGCTGATCCGCGCCGCCTCCCGCCACGGGGACCGCGCGCCGGCGCGCAGCGACTCCGCGGTCAGCGACCGTACCGAGCCGATCAAGACGTCGTCGGAGTAGGGCAGGGCGTCGCGGCGGGTGAGTTCGGCGACCTCGGCGTCGAATCGCTCCTTGGGGACCGAATTCGCGTCGTAGTAGCAGGTGGCGAGTACGTTGAACACCCGTCGTTCGGGAGAAACGGTCTTGAACTTGGTCAGCGCCCAGGCGCCGACCCGCGGGACGCTCATCAGCGGGAAGCGCACCAGGTCCATCCGGGGCCGCAGGTCGGGCAGCGCCGGGGAGATCAGGGTCAGCGAGCGGATCAGGTCCGGGCGGCGGGCGGCCACGCGCGCGCTGACCGCGCCGCCGAGGGAGTTGCCGATCAGGTGCACCGGGCCGCGGCCCTGCCGCTCGATCAGCGTCGCGACGGTGCGCGCCTGCGCGGTGATCGAGTACCCGCCGTCCGGCGGGGGTGGCGATTCGCCGTATCCGGGCAGGTCGACGGCCACGCAATCGAGCCGCGGGCGGAGCGCGGCCATGAGGTCCGTCCAGTTACGGGCCGAACCCGCCAGGCCATGCACGCACAGCGCCGGCTCTCCGCCGGCCGGCGGCACGGCGGTGACGAACACCTCCCCGACGAATTCTCCAGGCCAATGCGCTATCGGGGTCACGCGCTGGCCTTGCGACGGGAGGCGGGCTTGGCGCGGGTTTTGGCTGGCGACTTCCCGCCGGACGCCGGCTTGGCTTCGCGCTCTGCCTTCAGCGCCGAGACGCTGGCCCGCAGGATCTCGGTCAGGTCGGCGGGCTGGCCCTTCGGCTCGGGAGCGTCGACGCCGGCCGGGCGGACCACGTCGTTGCCCTCTACCTTGGCCCGGACGACGGCTTCGAGCGCTTCGCGGTAAGCGTCCTTGAACGCCTCGGGTTCGAAGTCCTCGGTCATCGTCTCGATCAGCGAGGCGGCCATCTTCAGCTCCTGCTGCCTGACCTCGATGTCCTCGTCGAGGAACGGGAACTCCGGCTTGCGTATCTCGTCTGGCCACAGCAGCGTCTCGAGCGTGAGCACGCCCTCCCGGACCCGCAGCGCGGCCAGGGCCTCGCGCTGGCGCAGCGCGACCTTGGCCACCGCCACCTTCCCCGACCGCTCGAGCGCGTCGCGGAACAGCACGTAAGCCCGGGTGCCGGTGGGCTCCGGTTCCAGGTAGTAGCTCTTGTTCGACAAGATGGGCTCGACCTGGTTGCTCGGCGCGAAATGCAGCACCTCGATGCGGTGCGCGGTCACCAGCGGGAGCTCCGATAGGTCCTCGTCGGTCAGCACCACCATGTCGCCGGTGGGCAGCTCGTACCCCTTGGCAATGTCCGCGTACGGGATCTCCTCGCCGTCGACCGTGCAGAACCGCCGGAACTGAATCCGGCCCCCGTCCTCACGATGCACCTGACGGAACGTGATGTCACGCTGCTCGGTCGCGGCGTAGAGCTTCACCGGGATCACGACCAGCCCGAAGGAGATCGCGCCGGCCCAAATGCTGCGCATGCTGTTCACCTACCCCGGTTGCCATGCACCTGATACATCCAGTGTTGTCCAGATTCTGTCATTCGACAATACGTTCGAGCCAATTTCCTGCCCGTCTGTACGGTTTCGCCAGACTGTGTAACTATCGACCTACTCTGCCAGCGAGCCTACGGCCGCACCTGAAATGATGGACGCTTGGGCACGGCCGGACTCATCGGACCGTGAGGGCTGAGGGGGTCGGTGTTTGACATGGGCGACTTCGACGTCGTCGTGCTCGGCGGCGGGACGGCGGGCGTACGCGTCGCCACCACCGCCGCTCGCGGCGGCAAGAAAACGGCGCTGATCGAGGCGGGCCTGATCGGCGGTGAGTCGCCGTACCTCGCCTGCCTGCCGTCGAAGTCGCTGCTGGTGTCGGCCGCCCGCGGCGAGACCTGGGAGCAGGCGATCGCCCGGCGGGACGAGGTGACCGGCGGCCTCGACGACTCTGCCGTGCTGGGTGCGCTGGCGTCGGCCGGCGTGTCCGTGATCCGGGGCACCGGCACGGTGACCGCGGCTGGGACGGTTTCTGTGGCGCCGCTGGGGGCCGGCTCGCCGGAGGTGCTCCGGTATACGGATCTGGTGATCGCGTCCGGCAGCGAGCCGGTGGCGCCGCCGATCGAAGGGCTGCCGGACATTCCCGCGTGGACCACCGCGGAGGCGCTGTGCTCACCGGACCTGCCGCGACGGCTCATCGTGCTCGGCGGCGGCCCGGCCGGGTGTGAGCTGGCACAGGTGTACGCGGCGTTCGGCTCACACGTGACGCTGGTGGAGGCGTCCGGGCGGCTGCTGCCCGACGAGCCGGCGTTCACCGGAGAGATCCTCGCCAGGGCGCTGCGGCGGTCCGGGGTGGACGTGCGCTGCGGGTCGCCGGCCGCCAAGGCGGAGCGCACCGCGGACGGCCTGACGCTCGGGCTGGCTGACGGGACCAGAATCGACGCGAACCGGCTGCTGCTGGCCACGGGCCGACGGCCGCGGGTGAGCGGTCTCGGGCTGGACGCGCTCGGCATCGCGGTCGAGCCAGGCGCGGCGCTGCCCACCACGACGACGTGCCAGGTGGCGGACGCGGGCGGGCACGTGTGGGCGGCCGGTGACGTAACCGGGGTCGGGCACACGCATTCGGCGGCGTACCAGGCGGACATCGTCGCCGCCAACCTGTGCTCAACCGGGGCGTCCCGGGAGGCGGACTACAGCGCGATCCCGCGGACGGTGCTCACCACGCCCTCGGTGTTCGCGGTCGGGGTTTCCGGTGGTGGTCCGGGGCTGGTTGTGGCGGGCGCCGACCTGGCCGGGACGGCTCGGGCCAGGATCGACGGCGACCTCGGCCGGGTCGAGCTGTACGCGGACCCGAAGGCCGGCGTGCTGGCCGGCGCCGCTGCGGTGGGGCCGGACGCCGCATCGTGGATGGCCGAGGTTACCCTCGCCATCAGGGCCAGGGTCCCGATCGCGATCCTGGCCGACGTCGTGCACGGCTTCCCCGGTTACGGGGAGGCGGTTGAGGCGGCTCTGCGCCAGCTGACCGCCGGTCATAGCGGAACAAAACGGGAGGTCAGCCACGTGAGCGAGATGGATATGGAAACACCGGAGGACGACGCCCTTGAGCAGCACCAGGAGGTCGTCGAGGACGAGGAGACGCGGGCCAGAACCCGGCCGCGCGACATCTCCTTCGACGTCGACGAGGCCGACGCCGCCGAACAAGAACGCTCTGTCGGCTTCGACGATGACGATTATCGCTGATAGCGGCTTAGGATAGGGGCGAGCGCGGAACGACCGCGCGCGACCAGCCGGAGAGTTACGTTGACCGCAACGCCAGACGCACGGCCGCGCAGCAACCGGCTGCCGCGGCACGAACGGCGGCGGCAGCTTCTCGACGCGGCCCTTGAGGTATTCGTCGAGCGTGGGTACCACGCCGCTGCCATGGACGAGATCGCGGAGCGCGCCGGAGTCAGCAAGCCGGTGCTCTACCAGCACTTCCCCGGCAAGCTGGAGTTGTACCTGGCGCTGCTGGACGAGAGCGTGGACGGCCTGATCGAGACCGTCCGGGGCGCGCTGCGCTCCACCGATGAGAACAAGCAGCGGGTGGGCGCCACGTTCGGCGCTTACTTCGAGTTCGTCGGAGGTCAGGGACAAGCATACCGCCTGGTGTTCGAGTCCGACCTCAGCAACGAGCCGGCCGTCCGCGCCCGGCTCGACCGAGTCCAGCACGAGTGCGCCGAGATGGTCAGCAAGGTGGTCCGCGAGGACGCCGGGATCACCGATGACGAGGCGCACCTGCTCAGCATCGCGATGGTCGGCATGGCCCAGGTGAGCGCCAGGTACTGGCTGAGCAGCCACGGGCACATCACCCGCCAGGCCGCCGAGCAGATGGTCGCCAGGCTCGCCTGGCGCGGTATCAGCGGATGGCCGCGGACCGAGCACTGATCTTGTTACCTACGGTCGAGGGGGCAGCATGGAAGTCAAGATCGGCATTCACTCCGTTCCGCGCGAGCTGATCGTCGAGACCGACACGCCGCCGGACGAGATCGAGCGCGCGCTGTCCGCCGCGATGCAGGCCGGACCGGGCAGCGGGTCGGTGTTCGCGCTGGAAGTGACCAAGGGCGGCAGGGTGCTCGTCCCGGCGGACAAGATCGCCTACCTGGAGTTCGTCGGCCCGGAATCGCGGCGGATGGGCTTCGGGAACATCACGTTATATTTGGCCGAACGGCAAGCGGTGCGTCGAGCCGAGGCCGCCCTCGCGCCGCCGGACGGGCGGCACGCCGGGCGTCCGTGAGGGCCTCTGGTACACTCGATCACGGCCGGTCAGTTTTACTGATCGGTCAGTGAAACGCACAGCTTGACTGCATGGCCCGAAATAGCACAGCCCAGGGTCGTGTTGCACAAAGTGGCGGTCATTCCACGCCGGGCGAGGAGTCTGGCGAACTGGGAGCCAAAGGGGCAAACCCGGGGTGAGTGGCCGTGCTGCTGGCATCGAGGCTCCCTGGCGGGCGGCGCATGGAACGCCGCGATTCCGCTGGGTAACAGAGCAGCCGGACCAGCACCATACGGCTCGACCCCGACAGAACCGGGGAGGGCCACGATGAAGGACGGAACCCCTGACAACTCAATCCCAGACCACACAGAAATCTGACGGGGATACCGGAGATGACGCCCGGGATCATGCTGTCCCGTTCGGCAGCCTCGGCGTTGCCGAAGAAATCTGCTCCGGGCTCGCCGCGGCGGGCATCGAGAAAACCTTCCCCATCCAGGCGCTCACCCTGCCGCTCGCGCTCGGCGGGAGCGACATCATCGGTCAGGCACGGACCGGGACCGGCAAGACGCTGGCCTTCGGCATCCCGCTGCTTCAGCTGACCGCCTCGGCGCCGGCGGCCAAGGCGCCGAGTGCCCTGGTCGTGGTGCCCACCAGGGAACTGGCGATCCAGGTCGCCGAGGACCTGCGCACGGCCGGCATCAACATGCGTGTCCGCGTGCTCACCGTCTACGGCGGCCGGGCCTACGAGCCCCAGATCGACGCGCTGGCCAAGGGCGTCGGCATCGTCGTCGGCACCCCCGGACGGCTGCTCGACCTCGCCGAACGCGGTCACCTCGACCTGTCCGCCGTGCGAGCCCTCGTGCTCGACGAGGCGGACAAGATGCTCGACCTCGGCTTCCTGCCGGACGTCGAGCGCATCATCAAGCTGACCCCGCCCGACCGGCAGACGATGCTGTTCTCCGCGACGATGCCCGGCGAGGTGGTCACCCTGGCGCGGCGGCACATGAGCCGCCCCACGCACATCCGGGCCGAGGGCCTCGATGAGAAGGTGTCCGCACCCAGCACCCGGCAGTACATCTACCGGGCCCACCAGATGGACAAGATCGAGGTCCTGGCGCGGGTTCTCCAGGCCAAGGACCGCGGCCTGACCATGGTGTTCTGCCAGACCAAGCGCGTGGCCGACCAGGTCGCGAACGCGCTGTCCACCCGCGGCTTCGCGGTCGCCACCGTGCACGGCGACCTCGGCCAGGGCCAGCGGGAACGCGCCCTGCGCGCGTTCCGCGGCGGCAAGGTCGACGTGCTCACCGCCACCGAAGTGGCCGCGCGCGGGCTCGACGTGGACGACGTCACCCATGTCGTCAACTACGAGTGCCCGGACGACGAGAAGGCGTACGTGCACCGGATCGGCCGGACCGGCCGGGCCGGGCGCGACGGCGTCGCGATCACGTTCGTCGACTGGCGGGACATGCACCGCTGGAAGCTGATCAACGACGCGCTCTCGCTCGGCAAGCCCGAGCCGGAGGAGACGTACTCGACCTCTGAGCACCTGTATGCCGAGCTGGACATCCCGCGCGAGGCGACCGGAACGCTCCCCCGCGCGTTGCGCGGCCGGGAGGGCCTGGAAGCGGAGGCGATCGAGGACATCGGCGAGACCGGCAAGGTGCGCTCCAGGTCACGTGGCCGTGGCAGCCCCGCCCGGGGAGCGCGCCCGGCCCGGAGCCGCCGGCGGACCAGGAGCGGTACGCCGCTCGCCGCGGCGGGCACCGAAGGCGGTCCGGCTGCCGTTACCGAGGGGACCGACGCCAGCGCGGGCGAGCCCGCTCGCTCGCGGTCGCGGCGACGGCGGCGGACCAGGGGCGGCCATGATCTCGGCGGCGGGGCGCAAGGCGGGGCGCAAGCCCCGGAGCGCAAGGCTTCCTGAGACTGGCGCTCCGGACGATAGCAATTGTTCAGGATCGCCGGGTAAGGTTCGGCCCCGTGAGTACACCTACTTCCCTCACCCTCTCGGACGGCGTGCAGCGGACGGAGATCAAAACCGACCGCGGGCTGTTCGCCGCCCTTGAGGCGCTGCCGGTGCCCGGTGTCTGCGAGCGGGAGACCGCCCTGCTCGTGCCCGGGTACACCGGCAGCAAGGAGGACTTCCTGGCGGTGCTCGACCCACTCGCCGCGGCCGGGCGGCGGGTGGTGGCCGTCGACATGCGCGGCCAGTACCAGACGCCGGGCACGCCCGGCGGGTACACGGCGGCGGCGCTAGGTGCCGACGTCGCCGCGATCGCCCGGGCCACCGGAGCGCGGCACCTGCTCGGTCACTCGTACGGCGGGCTGGTGGCGCGCGAAGCCATGCTGGACTGCCTGGCGGAGGACGGCATCAAGTCGTTCACGCTGATGAGCTCCGGCCCGGCCGGGCTCACCGGCGCCAGGGCGGACGAACTCCGCGGCATGCTCGGCCTGCTCGGCGCGCTTGACGACGAGATAGTGCCCGAGGCGCTGGCCATCGCCGACCTGTGGAAAACTCACCTTGAGCCGCAGGCGGTCGCGGCCGGGGTGCCCGATCCCATCGTCGCGTTCCTCAGGGAACGAATGCTCGGCAACGATCCGGCCGGCCTCATCGCGATGGCCAGGCACCTGCTCACCGCGGCGGACCGGACCGACGAGCTGGCGCGCAACGCCGGCGTCCCGATACTGGTCATCTACGGCGAGAACGACAACTCGTGGTCACCCGCCGTCCAGGAGGACATGGCCATGCGGCTCGGCGCCACGCGGCTGTGCATTCCGGGAGCGGTGCACTCACCGAACGTGGAGGCGCCAGCCACCACGGCGAGCGCGCTGACCGCGTTCTGGGATGCGGCGGAGAAGGCGTAATCCCCGGCGGCTCCCCCGGACTCCCTAGTCAAGGCTGAGGCCGTCCCACGGTCGCCGGCGAACCGCAGCCGCCGCGCCTTCGGGACAGTTCCGCAGGTAGTCGCACCAGCCGCAGGCCGGACCGGTCCGCGGCGGGAATACCTCGTCGTAGCGTTCCGGCGGCAGGCCCTCCCCCATCCGCTCGTCCGCCGCGGCGCATTCGTCGGCGATATCCTCCGCCCGGCTGAGGTGCCTGGCCAGCGATTGATCGGTGTGCGACCACGCCAGCACCTCACCGGTCGGCAGGTGGTGCAGCTCCACCCGGTGGCACGTCCGGCGCATCACCCGGCCCGCCGCCAGCGCGTAGATCGCCAGCGCCATCGAGCTGCGGGCGTCGTCGGTGGTCAGCACGTGCCTGCCGGTCTTGTAGTCGACGACGACCAGCTCAGGCCCGTCGTCGAAGTGCCGGGAGTCCAGCCGGTCGATGCGCCCGGATACCGCGATCTTGTCGGTCCTGGTCGCCACCGTGCGCTCCACGCCAAGCGGCTCGTCCGCCGGATCGAGGTGCGCGACGTACCCCTCCACCATGTCCCTGGCCCGCTCGCGACACCGAACCGACTGGGTTTCGTCAGCGAACCCCTCGTCGATCCAGCCGCGGTCGAGCAGCGTGCCGGCCGCGCCGACCGTACGCTGGGCCAGCGGCAGCCGCCACCAGCCCGCCAGCGCGTTGTGCACGCTCGCGCCAAGGCTGTTGTGCGCCCAGGGCGGCCCCTTCGGCGGCGGCGGCCGGTCCAGGTAGCTGAACCGGTACCGCCGCGGGCAGTCCAGCCAGGTGGCCAGCCGCGTCGGCGTGCACGTGTAGAGCCGGCGCGGCATCCCCTCAAGGGGCAGCTGTTCCACGTGCCGTTGCCCAGGAGTCGAACTGCTTCTCGGCGGCCGCGACCGTCGTCTCGTCGCCGTGCCCGGGCAGGACCCGGGTGTTCCGCGGCAACGTCAGCAGTTGCTCGCCGATCGCGGTCAGCTGGCCTGCCATGTCGGGGAACTCGCCGTCGTGTTCGGCCGGGCCGGACGCCAGCAGCGTGTCGCCGGTGAACACCGCCTCCAGCTCCTCGCAGTACAGGCTCACCGAGCCTGCGCTGTGCCCGGGCGAGTGGATCACCTCCAGCCGGACGTCGGCCACCTCGAACATGCCGCCGTCCGCCATGTCGATGTCCGGGTCCTCGTCCGGATGCACCTCGCGCCACCAGACCCGGTCCAGCGGGTGCATCGCGATCGGCGCCGCGTCCCGGTCGGCGACCTCGATCGCCGCCGTGACGTGCGCCGCGTGACCATGGGTGCAGATCACCGCCATGACCTCACGGTCGCCGACCGCGTCCAGCACGGTCGCGGCGTCGGTGCCAGGGTCAATGACGATGACTTCCTCGTCGTCGCCGACGAGCCACGTGTTGCCCGTGCGCGTCGGCACTTGCTTGATGCTTGCGCTCACCGCAGTTTCCTACCACACAAACCTGATCACGCGCTGTGGACGAACGCAATGACCGAATTCGCCACCAGCTGTACCGCGATCGCCGCCAGCAGCAGGCCGGCGATCCGGGTCAGCAGCTCCACCCCGTTGTCGGTCAACATCCGGTGGATCACCGCCGAGAACCGCATCGCCAGCCAGGCCGCGGCCGCGACGCCGACGATCGCCGCCGCCAGCGCGATCCAGTTGGCCACGCCGTGTGCACGCTGGACATACAGCATGACCGCGACGATCGCACCCGGCCCGGCCAGCAGCGGCGTGCCGAGCGGGACGAACGCGACGCTGGCGGTCCGCAGGTCCTGCTCGGTGGGTTCACTCGACTTGCCGGTCAGCAGCTCCAGCGAGACCAGCAGCAAGAGCAGCCCGCCGGCGCCCTCCAGGGCAGGCAGGCCGACGCCGAGGTAGTCGAGGATCGACCGGCCGAACAGCGCGAACACCACGATCACGCCGAACGCGACGACCGCGGCCTGCAAAGCCAGCGTGTTCCGGTCCCGGTCAGAGCGGCCCCTCGTCAGCCCGAGGAACACCGGCACGATGCCCGGCGGATCGGTGATCACGAGCATCGTGACGAACACTTCCCAGAAGAACTTCATCGCGTTGCATACGATATCGAGTCCCTCACTGATCCTGGCAGCCACCGCTGCCCTGCCCCGCGCCACGCAACCAAGGCTTCGTCATCGTGTGCGAAAAGCGCCGGGTATCCGGCGCTTTTCGCACACGATAATTCAACGACGGTGGCCGTCGGGGCGAATCGTCCCGAATGTACCTTTTACGGCAGCTGTTCAGCAAGCGCTGCAGGCTGCGCATCCGACCTGAGGCCGCCTTCCGGGAGTGTCGGGAGCAGGCCTTCGAGTCCGAGGACCGGATGCCTGGGGAGGCTGCCGGTTTGCCCTGCTATGTGCGGCGGTGCACCTCTGCTCGCGTGGTTCCGTTCATGATCGCGAAGAGTTTTACCCCCGAAACGGGGGCAAAAGGCTTCGCGATCAACACGCCAGCACCGCTAACGCATTGAAACTGAGTCGTACGCTTGTACGAATCCAGTCGTCTCACGCCTGATGAATAGCCACCTTTTACGCCGCCGGGCGGGCGCACGCTGGGGCTGGTGGGACGCGGCGGTAGAGTTGGGGTGTGTTTGACCGGGGGGTTCGAGCGCGGTGCCTGGAGGTGATCCGGGCGCTGCCGATGCCGCGGCCGTTCGACCTGGAGCGGTTCCGGCTGGGGCTGGGGTGCGATCGCGGCCGCGCGCTGCGGCTGGTCGCCGCGCCCGGCGCCGCCAAGGGCCTGTGCATCGCCACCGCCGACGAGGACTACATCTTCTACCCGCGGGACGCGCCGGCGGTCACCCAGTTGCACGTCATCGCGCGGGAGCTCGGGCACCTGCTGCTCGGCCACGCGGGCGCACCGGCGGCGACGAGCGAGATCGCCCGGCTGCTGCTCCCGTCCATGGACCCCGGACTGGTCGTCACCACGCTGACCAGAACCCGCTACTCACCGCGGGACGAGGACGAGGCTGAGCTGTTCGCGCTGCTCCTGCTCGACCACGTCGAAGTCGAGGAACGAGCTAGCCCCGCGCTGACCAGCTAGCTATAGGAATCCGCCCAGACCAAGAGCATGCTTGGCCAAGAGGAGGATTCCATGGGCGAGGACACCAAGAGCGCGTGGGCGGACGGCGCCGTCGACGCGGCGGGCGGGCTCGACTTGCTGCTGACCGACGCGGCGCTCGGCATCGTGCGGATGCTCCGGCCGGACAGCTCCGTGCTGCGCCTGACCAAAGCGCTGGCTCGTCGGCCCGGACCGGCGGCACAAAGCGCCGCGGGACTCACCAGGGAGCTGTACCGGATCGCGGCCGGCCGTTCGGCGCTGGCGCCGCACCCCAGGGACCGCAGGTTCGCCGACCCGGCGTGGCGGGGCAATCCGCTGCTCAGAAGGCTGGTGCAGGCCTACCTCGCGACGGCGGCGTCCGCCGAAGCGCTGCTCGACGGCGCGGACCTCGACTGGCGCGACGACACCCGGGTCCGGTTCCTGCTGACCAACCTCCTCGCCGCGGCCGCGCCGAGCAACAACCCGCTGGTCAACCCGGCGGCGTGGAAGGAGCTCATCGACACCGGCGGCGGCAACGTCGTGCGCGGGCTGCGCGCACTGGCCGAGGACCTCACCACGCAGCCGCGGGTGCCGTCGATGGTGCCGTCCGGCGCGTTCGAGGTCGGCAAGACGCTGGCGGTCACCCCCGGCGCCGTCGTGTACCGGACCGAGCTGTTCGAGCTGATCCAGTACCAGCCGGCCACCGAGACCGTGTACGAGTTCCCGGTGCTGATCGTCCCGCCGATGATCAACAAGTTCTACATCACCGACCTGTCGCCCGGCCGGAGCATGGTCGAGTACCTGGTCGGCCAGGGACTACAGGTGTTCGTGATGTCCTGGCGCAACCCGGATGCCAGGCACCGGGACTGGGGCCTGGACCGGTACGGGGACGCACTCACCGACGCGCTGCACGCGACGCGGGTGATCTGCGGCGCCGCGAAGACCAGCGTGTGCGCGCTGTGCTCCGGCGGCATCCTCGCCGCCATGGTCGCCGCGCACCTGAACGTGACGAACCAGCTCGATCGGCTGGCCGGGCTGTGCCTCGGCGTCACGGTGCTGGATCACACCAGGGCGGGCACCGCGGCGGCGATGGTCAGCGACCGCACCGCGGCGGCCGCGATGGCCGTCTCGCGGCGCCTGGGCTACCTGGACGGACGCGCGCTGGCCGAAGTCTTCGCGTGGTTGCGGCCGGACGACCTGATCTGGAACTACTGGGTCAACAACTACCTGCTCGGCAAGCCGCCGTCGGCCTTCGACATCCTGCACTGGAACGCGGACACGACACGGCTGCCCGCCGCACTGCACCGTGACTTCATCACGCTCGGCCTGACCGGGGCGCTGACCAAGCCGGACGCCGCGACGATGCTCGGCTCGCCGGTCGACCTGGCCGCGGTCGACGTCGACTCCTACGTGATCGCGGGCATCGCGGACCACATCTGCCCGTGGCAATCGTGCTACCGGAGCACCCAGCTGCTCGGCGGGAACGTCAAGTTCGTGTTGTCCACCAGCGGGCACATAGCTTCCATGGTCAATCCGCCGAGCAACCCGAAGGCGTCGTTCCGGACAGGACCGGCCAACCCGGCGGATCCGGACCAGTTCCTCGCCGCCGCCAGCACCCTCGCCGGCAGCTGGTGGCCGGATTACGCGGCCTGGCTCGCCGAGCGCGGCGGCGAGCGCCGCCCCATCCCGGAGCGCCTCGGCAGCGAGGCGTACCCCGTACTGTCCCCGGCGCCGGGTACCTATGTCCACGACCACTGAGACGCAGATCCGTACTGTCTCGGTGCGCGGACGGAAGATCAAGGTTGCCGTCCGCCCCGGCCGGCGTGGATCCCGCTTCCCCCTTTTTCTGCTGAACGGCATAGGTGCGAGTCTCGAGCTCCTCGAACCGTTCGTGAGCGAGGTGGACCCCGCGATCGAGGTGATCCGGTTCGATCCGCCCGGCGTGGGCGGCTCGCCGTTGCCGCCGGGGCCCTACCGGTTCGGCGGATTGTGCCGGCTGGTCGCCGAACTGCTGACCGAACTCGGCCATCCCGTCGCCGACGTCCTCGGCATCTCCTGGGGCGGCGCCGTGGCCCAGCATTTCGCCGCCTTCCATCGGGGCCGGTGCCGTCGGCTGGTGCTGGTCGCGACCGCGACCGGCGCGGTGATGGTGCCGGCCAGGCCGTCGGTGCTGAAGCACATGGTGACGCCGCAACGGTACCTGGACCACGGCTACCTGGAAAAGGTCGCCGGCCACCTCTATGGCGGGTCCGCCAGGGAGGATCCGGCCGGGGTCGCCGCCACTATGCACAACGGGAACCGGGTCGGCTCACCGCTCGGCTACTTCTACCAGCTCGCCGCTGGGGCCGGCTGGACGAGCCTGCCGTTCCTGCCCACGCTGCGGCTGCCGACGCTGATCATCGCCGGCCGGGACGACCCGCTCATCCCGCTGGCCAACGCCCGCCTCATGCACCGGCTCATCCCAGGTTCCCGGCTGCACCTGCACCCGGGCGGGCATCTTGCCCTGGTGACCGAGGCAGCCGAGCTGGCCCCGGTCGTATCTGGCTTTCTCAACGAGGGAGAGACGACGTGACACCAGTGACGGACGCCGACTTCTATCTGCTGGAACAGACCCTCGAGCCGTCCGGCCGCGACCTGCTGCACCGGATCAGGAGCTTCCTGGAGAAGGAGGTCCAGCCGGTCATCAACCAGTACTGGATCAGGGAGGAGTTCCCGCACGACATCGTGGCCGAGATGCGCTCGCTGGGCATCGCAGGCCTGTCCTACGACGGGTACGGCTGCCCCGGTGGCGGGTGCCTGCTGGACGGCATGGTCGCGATGGAGCTGGCCCGCGTCGACTCCTCGATCGCGACGTTCTTCGGCGTGCACAGCGGGCTGGCCATGGGTTCGATCTACCTGTGCGGGTCCGAAGAGCAGAAGCAGCGCTGGCTGCCGGAGATGGCCCGGATGGAGAAGATCGGCGCGTTCGGGCTCACCGAGCCGGACGTCGGCTCCGGCGCCGCCGGCGGGCTCACCACCACCGCGCGCCGGGACGGCGACGAATGGGTGCTGGACGGCCAGAAGAAGTGGATCGGCAACGCGACGTTCGCCGACTACGTAGTGATCTGGGCCAGGTCGCTGGAGGACGGCCAGGTCAAGGGCTTCGTGGTGGAGAAGGACACACCCGGGTTCGAGCCGTCGAAGATGCGCGACAAGATCGCGCTGCGGGTGGTGCAGAACGCCCACATCACGCTCGACGGGGTGCGCGTTCGCGAGGAGAACCGGCTGCAGAACGCGAACACGTTCCGGGACACCGCCGCGGTGCTGCGGCTCACCCGGGCCGGGGTCGCCTGGCAGGCTACCGGCTGCGCGCGCGGCGCGTACGAGCACGCGCTCGCGTACGCGAAGCAACGCCAGCAGTTCGGCCGCCCGATCGCCGGGTTCCAGCTGGTCCAGGACCTGCTGGTGCGCATGCTCGCGAACGTGACCGCGTCCGCGTGCCTGTGCGCCAGGCTATCCGCGCTCCAGCAGAACGACATGGCGTACGACCACCATTCGGCGCTCGCCAAGGCGTTCTGCACCGTGCGGATGCGAGAGACTGTCGGGTACGCCCGCGAACTGCTCGGCGGCAACGGCATCCTGCTGGAGAACCACGTCGGCCGTTTCGTCGCGGACGCCGAAGCGATTTACTCCTACGAGGGCACCCGCGAGATCAACACACTGATCGTCGGCCGCGCGATCACCGGCACAAGCGCCTTCGTCTAGGTGCCAGATGGGAGCGTTCCAAGATAAGCTGCGTTGCCGGCGTCCCGGTCTGCGCGGGCTCGGCGCAGCGCTTCGGAAATCATTGCGGACAGTTACCCCCCCGAATCGGGGGGGTAACTGTCCGCAATAATCTGGCGGACCTGAGGCCGCACCCGAAATATGGCTAGATGTCCCGTTCGCGGCGTGGGGTAGCCGCCGTCGCACTCGGGTTATTGGTGGCGGTGGGACTCTAGGATCAGGTCCAGGACCAGGGCGGTCCAGCCGGTTTGGTGGGTGGCGCCTAGGCCGGCGCCGGTGTCGCCGTGGAAGTACTCGTTGAACATGACGAGGTCGTGCCACGCGGGGTCGGACTGGAACTTGGCGTACTGGCCGAACGCGGGACGCCGGCCGTGCTCGTCGTCGAGGAACAGGCGGATGAGGCGGCGGCGGAGGTCTTCGGCGACCCGGTCGAGGGTCACCTTGGTGCCGGATCCGGCCGGCATCTCGACGGTGAAGCCGTCGCCGAGGCAGTCGTGGTAGCGGCGCAGCGCTTCGATCGCCAGGTAGTTGACCGGGAACCACACCGGACCCCGCCAGTTGGAGTTGCCGCCGAACAGGCCCGTGGTGGATTCGGCGGGTTCGTAGTCGAGCCGAGCGCTCACGCCGTTGCCGAGGTCCACCTCCAGCGGGTGCTCGCGGTGATAGGCCGACAGCGAGCGCAGGCCGTACGGGGACAGGAACTCGGACTCGTCGAGCACCCGGGCCAGGATCCGCGCGAGCTGCTCGGAGCCGGGCACGGACAGCATGTGCATCACGCCGGACGGATCGCTGCGGACGTGCGCCACCGAGCGGGCCAGGTACGGCTTGTGGTCCATGAACCACCGGGCCCGCACGGCGAAGTCCGGCATCAGGTCGGCGATGTTGGCCGGGGCGGCGGTGACCGCGAACAGCGGAATCAGGCCGACCATGGACCTCGCCCGCAGCGGCAACCGCCGCCCGTCGGAGAAGCTGAGCAGGTCGTAGTAGAAGCCGTCCTGCTCGTCCCAAAGCCCCTGGTCGTTCAGCGCGCACGAAATGCTCGCGAAGTGCTCGAAGAACTTCAGCGCGACGTCCTCGTAACTGGGGTCGTGCCGGGCCAGCCGGACCGCCATCTCCAGCAGGTTCAGGCAGTACATCGCCATCCACGCGGTGCCGTCGGACTGCTCCAGGTGCCCGTCCACCGGCAGCTTGGTCGCGGTCCGGTCGAACGGGCCGATGTTGTCCAGGCCGAGGAAGCCGCCCTGGAACGCGTTGTTGCCCTCCGCGTCCTCCCGGTTCACCCACCACGTGAAGTTGATCAGCAGCTTGTGGAAGACCCGCTCGAGGAACTCGTAGTCGTGCCCGCCGTCCACCTCGAACACGCGCAGCGTCGCCCACGCGTGCACCGGCGGGTTCACGTCGCTGAAGTTCCACTCGTACGCCGGGAGCTGGCCGTTCGGGTGCATGAACCACTCGCGGCACAGCAGCGTGAGCTGATGCTTGGCCAGCTCCGGGTCCAGGTGCGCCAGCGCCACGCAGTGGAACGCCAGGTCCCACGACGCGTACCAGGGGTACTCCCACTTGTCCGGCATCGACAGCACGTCGTTGTTGTCCAGGTGCCGCCAGCCGGCATTCCGCCCGGTGTGGCGCGAGGCCGGCGGTGGCGGCTCGGCCGGATCGCCGTCCAGCCAGTCGGCGACGTCGAAGTGGTAGTACTGCTTGGACCAGAGCAGGCCGGCCGCCGCCTGGCGCAGCACGAGGGCCTCGTCCGCGGTGGCGCCGGCCGGGGTGAGGTCGGCGTAGTACTCGTCGGCTTCGGCCTTGCGGGCGGTCATCACCGTGTCGAAGTCGGCGGGGGTGCCGGGAGCGGCCTCGCGCAGCCGAAGCCGGACCTCGGCGGTCTGGCCCGGCTCGACGGTCAGCCGGTACCAGACGGCCGCCTTCGTGCCGGTCTGCGCGGGGTTGACGGTCGGCGCGCCGTGGATCACGTGGTCGTTGATGCCGTCCTTGGGGAACGGCGGGGAGTCGTGGGCGTCGCCGTAGATGCGGGCCAGGTTGGTCTCGTTGTCGCAAAACAACAGCTCCGCTGGCGAGGAAGGTTCCAGGATCCACGTACCTAGGTCGTTATGAGCCAGGTTTACCGAATTTCCGGTGGCGGAGATCAGCGGCTTTACCGGGTCGCGGCCCCAGGTCCAGGTGTTGCGGAACCACACGGTGGGCAGCACGTGCAGGGTATCCGGGTCCGGGCCGTTGTTGCGGACCTGGACGCGCATGCAGATGTCGCGCGGCGACGCCTTGGCGTAGTCGACGGTCACCGTCCAGTACCGGTCGTCGTCGAAGATGCCGGTGTCGAGCAGTTCGAATTCGGGGTCCAGGTGGCCGCGGCGTTCGTTTTCCTCGATGAGGCGCTGGTACGGGAACTCGCCCTGGGGATAGTGGTAGCGCCAGGACATCCACGAGTGCGTGGGCGTCGAGTCCAGGTACCACCAGTATTCCTTGGCGTCTTCGCCGTGATTGCCTTCGGCGCCGGTGAGGCCGAAGATGCGTTCCTTGAGGATCGGGTCGCGGCCGTTCCACAGGGCGAGCGCGAGGCACAGTTGCTGGCGCAGGTCGCAGATGCCGGCCAGGCCCTCCTCGTTCCAGCGATAAGCGCGTGACCTGGCGTGATCGTGCGGGAAGTAGGTCCACGCCTCGCCGTCCACGCTGTAGTCCTCGCGGACCGTTCCCCACGCGCGTTCGGCGAGGTATGGACCCCACTGCTTCCACGGGCCAGAGGTGGCGCGTGTCGACCCCCGCATGCGGCGCCGCTCGGCCGCGTTCCGTCCTGCCACGACTGGACCTTATCGTGAGCGGACCTGGGGCCCGGCGGCGCTACTGGTCCAAGGGGAGACGGAACTTGCCGATGGTGCTGGCGGCACCGACCACGTGCGGGGCGATCGCGGCCATCAGCTTCTGGTAGGTCAGGTGGGTGCCGGAGACGTGCGAGACCGACAGGGCCCAGATCGTGAAGACATAATGGTGAATCTCGCCGTTCGGCGGTGGGCACGGACCGCCGTAGCCGACCGTCGGATAGTCGTTGGTCCCCTCGCTGAACGGGTTACTGCCGTGGCCCTTGAGCGTGGTGACGTTCCTGGGGATGTTGTAGACGACCCAGTGATGGAAGAAGTCGGCGACCGGCGCGTCCACGTCGGTGATCGTGAACGCGAAGCTCTTCGTCCCCTTCGGCACGTTGGACCAGTGCAGGGCGGGCGCCTGGTTCCTTCCCGAGCAGCCGGAGCCGGCCGAACCAGGACCGCCGAATTCGGCGCTGACCGGGAGGAAGCCGTCCTCATGGAAGTTGGGGCTGACGATCGAGAACGGGTGGAAGAACATGGTTACCGCTGGTTTCGCGGGGGTGGCCGGGGCCGCCTCGACCGCGACAGTGGTCAGCGAGACGGCGACCAGCACCGAGCCGGCGATCGCCAGGGCACGCGGCTTGAAGCTCATTGACATTCCTCCTACCGCTACCGCCGTGACCCACGGCGGGCCCGGCGCACCCTCATTCGATACCGCGTTCCGGGGAGGCGGGCAAGGAGGTTTACTTCTTGAGGTGCTCGACCTGCGGGCGGAACTGGAGCATCACCTGGTCGAGGTTGGCCGCCGACAGCGTCGTAGACCAGATCACGCCGACGCTATCGTTGTCGAACCAGGCACACAACGCCACGCTGTTCGTGCCGATCGAGGCCTGGGTGCACACCGCCTGGCCGCCCATCGGACCCGCGCTGACCACCTGGGCACCCTTGAATTTCTGGGTGAAGTTAGCGATTGAGCTCGCCGGGGACTGGTTCGGCAGGTGGCCGCCGATGAACGCGACGAGCTGCGGAGAGCTGCCGGTGGTGGCCGAACCCGACTCATACACGCGAGAGACCACGTTCGTCGCCGAGCTGCCGAGCCCAGCGCGGAACTGATTGATCAGGGGACCGAGGTTGGCCGACTTCTCAAGCTTCGGTGCCCACTGGTAGCTGCCGACGCTGGCCGGGACGACGAGTTCGTGCGCGGGGCCGTTGCCGTGCGGGAACGCGAACTTCGTGATGCCGAAGATGGCCCCGCCCGCCACCACGACGATGCCGACGAGACCGAGTAGCAGCTTGTGGTCGTTGCTACCGCCACGGCGGCGGCCGATACGCTTGACGGTCGTTGCTGGCTTGCTGTCCTTGTCCTTGCTCTTGCTCTTGCGGACGCGGACATCGTCTTCGTCTGGGTCGTCGAGCAGCGCCGAGTGGCCGTCGTCTTCCTGCCAGTACTGCTCGAGGGCGTCAAGCTCGTCGTCTTCGGTCTCGATGTCCCAGGCGGCGGTGTCCGGCCCGGTCATCGCAGGCATCGCGGCGGTTGCGTACGGGACTTCCGTGGCCGCCGGTGCGACAGGGGCGGGCGGCGCGGCAGCCAGCCGGGGCTGCGTGCTGAACGCCTGCGGCGCGTCGACCCTGGTCTGGTAGCGGCTTCCGGCGGGCGGGGTGAGCACGCCGACCGAAGACGGCTGCGCGAACACGGGCGCGGCCTGGAAGCCGAGCGCCATCGGGCTCGCCTGGGCACCGGGTGTACCGGTTCCGGTTCCCGGCGCGCGGGACAGGCCGACCATCGGGCCGGAGCCGGCGCCGGGCGCAGGTACCGCGCTCATCCGCGGGCCGTATCCGCCATGGCCGCCACCGTTCCCGCTGTTGCCCGGGTTCTGTGGCTGGCTGGACGGCCAGTCCTGGGCGGGAGCCTGCTGGTAGCCTTCGGGCCTTGCCGACGGACTCGGGCCAGCGGGACGGGAGGGCTGCTGCTGGAACGCCGGACCGCCGCGACGGAGCTCTTCATACCAGGCGTCGTCGTCCAGGGGTTCGTCATACCGCGAGTTGGCGGAGTCCTCCGCGTCGTCATAGTGAAGCTCGTCGTACCGGATCCCGGCTAGCCGGGGATCGGCGGCCTGGCGAGGCTCGTCGTAGCGGGGTTCCTCGTAGCGGGGAGGCTCTGCCTGCCGGGGACCTTCGCGGTAGACCTCCTGCGCCCCGGTCACCGGGTAGATCCGGTCCGCGCCCGCCGCGGAGCCTGGCCACGGCTGCTGGTAACCAGCGGGCGGATATGCCGGCGGGGGCTGATAAGCGGGGGGCGGCGGAGTCGGCGGAGCTGATGGAGCCGGCGCGATCGGAGCGGGAGCTACCGGGGCGCTCTGGTATGCCTGGTAGGCGCCGCTGCCACGCGGGCCGTCGTAGGAAGGGTCGGCGTACCCGGGGTCGCCGTAACCGTAGTCGTAGTCGTCGGCTGGACGCCGGTGCGGCTGCTGATATTGCTGGCGTCCTTGCCGAGGATCCACGTGCGTGTAGTCGGGCTCCCGCGGGTGGCGGCCATCCGCCGGGTACCCGTAGCTCGACTCGACAAGCTGGCGGTACTCGCCGCTGTCGAACTCCGAGCCGAACGGGACGTCCTCCCGCTCGGGCTGCGGGCCGCGGCCCGAATGGGGATGCTGCGCGGGTGACCACCCGCGCCCATCATGGGCCGACGAGCCGCTCCTCATATATCGAGTCACTCCCCTGTCTGGAGTACAGCAGGTCAATGATCAATAAGACATCATCGCGACAAAGCCGACACCCCGCCACCTACTTGCATGAAAACGCTGGCGGGGCGGCTCGGCGAAGGCTCCACGTTACTGGCTCGTGACCGTCCGCACGGCGGATTCCGCTCGACACGCCCGCGTCCGCGGCCGTGTCGCGGGCGCCAGTTTGTGCTACGTGCCCGCAATGCTCCGTTCTGTCCGGTTTGTGACTGCCGGGCTGGTCCCTTGTGGCTCGTTCCTGAGCCCGCAACCGCTCGATCCCGGGCCGGCCGGGCTGCGGCCTGGCCATTACCGTGGAAGATAAGCCGTTCGTGTCGGATTCACCCCCGCGCCAGGGGGTCACGCCACCACGAAAGGCAAATCCGCCACGTTATCCCGGCCCCAGCCGCGATAAGCCCCGGCCCGGCCGCGCCCCCCGGCCCCCGGCCCCGGGCCGCGCGCCGCCCCGGCGAGGGGCATGCCTGGCGCGGGCGAAGACGGCGAAAGCAACCCCTTGACGCAAAGGATGACGGACGTACGATAACCGTATCCTGCCGACGGTATACAATCTGGCCGCGACCCGGGAGCCGACGGAGAAGGCGCAACTGGCCTCGGAATCCGCGGCGGAGGAAGGCGAGCGCCC
>DASRFJ010000077.1:0-90284 GCA_035651595.1 Streptosporangiaceae bacterium
GTCGTGGAAGATCACGTAGGCGGGAACGCTCTGCTCCTTCGCGGTGGCGGCGCGCCAGCCGCGCAGCTGCTCGAAGACCGCGACCGCCTCACCGGTCAGCTCGATGGCCTCCTTGCCGCCCGCCGCGCTGCCCTTGGCCCGGCGCGCGGACCCGCCGGACCTGGCGCGCGGCATCCGTTCGGGCTCGCGGCGCAGCATGACCTCGCGCTGTTTCCTGAGCACCTCGTGGCTGGCCGGGGTGAGCCGCAGCGTGCCGTAGTCGCTCTCCACCGCGAGCAGGTCCTGCGCCAGCAGCTGCCGGACCACACCGCGCCACTCCCGGTCGCTCAGGTCGGTGCCGATGCCGAACACGCTCAGCGAGTGGTGGCCCTGCTGCTGCACCTTGGGTGTCTGCTTGCCCAGCAGTATGTCGATCACGTGCCCGGCGCCGAACTGCCTGCCGCGCTCGTGCTTGAGCCGGTACACCGCCGACAGCAGCTTCTGGGCGGCCACGGTGCCGTCCCACGACTCCGGCGGCGCCAGGCAGGTGTCGCAGTTCCCGCAGCCGGCGCCCTCGATGTAGCTCTCGCCGAAGTACCTGAGCAACTGCCCGCGCCGGCAGTGGATGGTCTCGCACAGCGCGAGCATGGCGTCGAGGTGCGCGCTCTGGCGGCGGCGGTGCGCGGCGTCACCTTCGGAGGTGTCGATGAGCTTGCGCTGCAGCACGACGTCCTGCAGGCCGTAGGCGAGCCAGGCGGTGGAGGCGAGGCCGTCCCGGCCGGCCCGGCCGGTCTCCTGGTAGTAGCCCTCCACCGAACGCGGCAGGTCCAGGTGCGCGACGAACCGCACGTCGGGCTTGTCGATGCCCATGCCGAACGCGATCGTCGCGACCATGACCAGCCCGTCCGCGCGCAGGAACCTTGCCTGGTTCTCCCGGCGGGTGCGCGCGTCGAGCCCGGCGTGGTACGGGAGCGCGGCGAAGCCCTCCTCGACGAGGAACTGCGCGGTCTTCTCCACCGAATTCCGCGACAGGCAGTACACGATGCCGGAGTCGCCGTCGTGTTCGCTGCCGATCAGCTGGAGGAGCTGGCGCTGCGGGGAGTTCTTCGGGGCGATCCGGTACTGGATGTTGGGCCGGTCGAAGCTGGCCACGAAGTGCTTCGCGTTGCCCAGGCCGAGCCGGGTGGTGATCTCGTCGTGGGTGTGCCTGGTCGCGGTCGCGGTGACCGCGATCCGCGGCACGGCGGGCCAGCGCTCGTGCAGCACGGACAGCGCGAGGTAGTCCGGCCGGAAGTCATGTCCCCACTGCGCGACGCAGTGCGCCTCGTCGATGGCGAACAACGAGATCGTGCCCTTGTCTAGCAGCCGCAGGGTGGACTCGGCCTTGAGCCGCTCCGGCGCCAGGTACAGCAGGTCGAGCTCGCCGTCGAGGAACGCGTACTCGACGCCGCGCCGTTCGTCCGGGTCCTGGGTGGAGTTGAGGAAGCCGGCCCGCACGCCGAGCACGGTGAGCGCCTGCACCTGGTCCTGCATCAGCGCGATCAGCGGCGAGATGACCACGCCGGTGCCGTTCCTGACCAGCGCCGGGATCTGATAGCACAGCGATTTGCCGCTACCGGTGGGCATCAGGACGACCGCGTCCCCGCCGCCGCAGACGTGCTCGATGATGGCGGCCTGCTGTCCGCGGAACGACTCGTACCCGAAGACCCGGTGAAGTACCTCCAGCGCCCCGCTCACGTTCCGATCCTACGAGCAGGGTCGGACAGAAGGTGCCGGAAAAATGACTCGGGCGCGTTGAGAAACTGCCGCCACATCACGACCAGACCCAGGTCTTCCCAGGTGCCGGGCCGCATGCCCCACGTCCCGAGTTCCACCAGCCGGGCACCTGGGATGGCGGCCAGGATGGGGGAGTGCGACGCGACGATCGCCTGCGACCCGGCCGCCGTCAGGTCGTGCAGCAGCGCGGCCAGGCCGAGCGAGGCGGTGAACGACAGCGGTGCGTCCGGCTCGTCCATCAGGTAGAAGCCCGGCTCGTTGACCCGCGTCCGCAGGATCTCCAGGAAGCCCTCGCCGTGGCTCATCTCGTGGAACGCCTCGCGGGACCGGCCGGGGTTCGCCTCAAGGTAGCTGTACAGCTGGTGCATCGTGTCGGCCCGCAGAAAGTAGGACCAGCGCGGCCGGAGGCCGCGGACCACGCTGAGCCTGGCGCCGAGGCCCGGCTCGCTGTCCCTGGTCTGGAACAGGACGGCCTGCCCGGAGCCGCCCTGCGGGTTCATGCCGAGTGCCTCGGCGATCATCTCGACCAGGGTGGACTTCCCGGAGCCGTTCTCGCCGACCAGGACGGTCAGCCCGGCCGGCACCTCGAATCCCTCGCGCAGCACCTGGGCCACGGCCGGCACGGTGGCCGGCCACACGGACTCGTCGACCGCCGTGCCGGGTGCCCGCCCGAACGACCGGACATACCGCCCGTCCATCCCGCCGTCTGTCATGGCTCCTATAGTTACCCAGATGGACGACCGGCTGGCGATCAGGGATGTGGTTGAAGCCTGGGCATATGCCAGGGACTCGGGTGACTGGGACGCGTTCCGCGGGTGCTGGCACGACGACGGCTACATGATGGCGACCTGGTTCCAGGGGCCGAAGGAAGACTTCATCAGGGTCAGCCAGGAAGGCTGGGCCAGGGGCGTCAGCATCTTGCACTTCACCGGCGGCTGCCGGGTCAGCCTGGCTGGCGACCGGGCGATCGCGCAGACGCGGATGACGATCATGCAGCGAGGCGAGGTGCACGGGGTGGTCTGTGACGCGGCCTGCACCGGGCGGTTCTACGACTTCTTCGAGCGCCGCGACGGCCGGTGGGGGATCGTGCTGCGCCAGCCCATCTACGAAAGGGACCGGCTCGACCCGGTCGACCCGGCGGCCAGCCTGTCCCTGGACCCCGAACTGCTCGCCAGCTTCCCCGAGGGCTACCGGCATCTGGCATACCTCCAGGCCAAGGCCGGTTACCGGGTCAAGCCCGACATGCCGGGCCTGCGCGGCCCGGAGGTCGAACGCCTCTACGCGCGCGGCGACGCGTGGCTGCGCGGCGAGGACGCAGCGCGCTGACGTCCCGCGCATCCGCCGGTACCACCCGGGGCGGGGTCCGGGCGCGCGCCCTGCTCGGTCCGGCCCGGGCCGGTGCTGTCGGGGCCCCCACGTGTCGCCCGCGCTCGTTACGCAAGCCCGCAATGCCCGCTTATGTCCGGTACGTTCGGTGCTAGCTCCGGCTCCGAGAGAAGGCTCGAAATCATTGCGGACACTTACCCCCCCAGATCGGGGGGGTAAGTGTCCGCAATAATCTGGCGGGCCTGTCCGCACGCCCGGAATGTGGCTTATGTCCAGAATCGGCAAGGGGTGGGCCGGCGGTGCGGAGTCCGACATCACCGGACGGTTCGGCGGGGAGGAGTTCACGATCCTGTTCCCGCGCACCGGCACGGCCGACGCGGTGCGGATCGCCGAACGGCTGCGCAACGCCATATCGGCGATGGCCGGCGTCACCGTGCCGATCGGGCTGGCCACCGCCAGCGCCGAAGACGCCGACGTGGACGAGCTGCTGCTGAACGCCGATGCCGCCCTCTACCGGGCCAAGGCCCGCGGCCGCAATCAAGTGTGCGCGATCCCTGACAGCTCGGACCCGATCGGCTAGCTTGTACTTCCATGCGTCTGAGCGGAAACGCCGGGTTCATCGGGATTGTCGCACTGGCTCTTTCAGCGGGCCTTTTGCTGGGCCTGGCCGGCGGCGCGAACGCGAGCCCGGTACCGGGCGGCAGCGGCGCCACCGTGTACTCCGTGCCGGCCGCGGCGCAGGGAGCCGCCCGGTCCTTCTGGACCCTGTCCGGCATGCGGGCCGCGACCGCGGCGTCCACCGAACGCCAGGAGCAGCAGCTCGGACCGGTGTTCTCGACCGCGCCGGCGATGTCGCTGTTCTCCGCCGGGGCGCGGTCGGGGGCGCCGCGCGGCATACCGAGCCCGGTCTCGTTCCCCGGTGTGCCGACGGTCGGGGCGCTGTTCTACACCGCGAGCAGCAGCCGGCACTTCTGCACCGCGAGCGTGATCAAGAGCAGTACCGGCAACCTGGTGCTGACCGCCGCGCACTGCGTCTACTCCGGCGGGTACTCGCAGAACCTGGTGTTCGTGCCCGGTTACGACAACGGCGGGGCGCCGTACGGCGCCTGGACGGTGAAGAAGATCATCGTGGCGCGCGGGTGGCGGCAGCGCCAGGATCCCGACCTGGACTACGCCTACCTGGAGGTCGTGCCGCCGCCGCACTCGGTCGGCCCGATTCAGGCGGTGACCGGCGGACTCGGCGTCGGCTTCACGCTGCGCGACGCCCACGCGATCACGGTGATCGGGTACAACAACACCGACCAGCAGCCGATCCGGTGCGCGACCAAGAGTTTCAAGTTCAGCGACAGCCAGATGGAGTTCTACTGCCACGGCTTCTGGTACGGCACCAGCGGCGGCCCGTGGATTATCGGGTACGGCGGCGGGTCAGGCAGCGGCACCGTGTTCGGCGTGATCGGCGGCTACCAGGCAGGTGGCGCCCAGTCCTGGGCGTCGTACAGCGCGATCTTCTGGCGGACGGCTCCGGCGTTGTTCAGGCAGGCCGAAGCGGCAGCCGCCTGAGTCGCGACACGATCGTCAGCAAGGGCAGCGAGAACTCGCCGGCCGATGTCTCCGGGTGCTCCCGGAGGAAGCCGCTGACCTGGGCAAGCAGTGCTTGTCGTTCCGTACCATCCATGACCAGCAGATTGGAGTGAGTCGCGATCGAGGCGACGAGCGAGTCCGCGGTGCGTACCTGGCTGTTGGGGAACTCCGCCGTCTCGACGGGTCCGAACAGGCCGGCGCCGGCCTGCTGGATCTGCTCGGGCCGCGGGCTCGCTTCCCCGTTGCGCCACCGCAGCAGCGTGTTGCTGGCCTTGCGGCGGCACAGCTCGGTGAGATCGGCCACCCAGCCGATCCGGTCGTCGTCCACGTTCCACAGCCCGGCGAGCACACCGCCGGGCCGGAGCACGCGCGCTATCTCGGGCAGCGCGCGATCCAGGTCGAACCAGTGCATCGCCTGGCCGGCCAGCACCGCGTCGACGCTGGCATCGGGTAGCGGAAGGGCCTCCGCGCTGCCTGCCGCGGCGCGCGCGCCGGGCACCCGGCGGCGCAGTTCGGCGAGCATCTCCGGGTCCGGCTCCACAGCGGTGACGTCCGCCCCGAGGCGGGACAGCGCGGCGGTCAGGATGCCGGTGCCGGCACCCAGGTCGACCACGCGCGGGACAGCGCCGGAGACGGGGGCCAGGCTCCACCGGATCGCGTCGTCCGCGTAGCTGGGGCGGTGGTCCGCGTACTCGGCGGCGACGGCACCGAACGAGGAGGCGTGCTTCAGGCGTTCCGCGGTTTCAGCAGGAGTCTCCATGCCTGGCATCGTAGGCGGCGCGGGCCTGGTCGATCTCGGCCAGGTGGCCGTCGGCCCAGGTGACCAGCTGCCCGATCGTGTCGAGCAGCGTGCGCCCCATCGGGGTCAGCTCGTAGTCGACGCGCGGCGGGATGACCGGATGGATCGTCCTGGTGACGATGCCGTCGCGCTCCAGGCCGCGCAGCGTGACGGTGAGCATGCGTGACGTGATGCCGTCGATTTCGCGCTGGAGCTCGGTGAACCGCATGGTGCGACGCCCCAGCAGGTCGATGACGAACACCGACCACTTGTCCCCGACCCGTTGCAGCACTTCGCGCGCCCGGCAGGACCCGTGGTGCACGGCCTCGTCGGCTGGTGTCTCCGGGATCACTGCTACCCCTCCCTATCGGACCAGGCTACGTGCCCGCGGCCCGCACGTCATCACTTGACCTTTCAAGAAGATGCTAGTTACTATTAGGAAGTGACACGTGAATAACAACTAGGTTACTAGGAGGAAGTATGAGTGAGACAGCCGTGGAAATTCCCGGCTACCTCGCCGGGACCTGGACCATCGACCGGGTCCACTCCGAAGTGTCGTTCGTCGTCCGCCACATGATGGTCAGCAAGGTTCGTGGCCGGTTCGATACGTTCTCCGGCACGGTGACCACGGCGGCGGACCCGCTGGACTCCAGCGTCACCGCCACGGTCGACCTCGCGTCGGTGAACACCGGCGAGCCGAACCGGGACAACCATATCCGCAGCGCGGACTTCTTCCACGTCGAGCAGCACCCCACGATGACGTTCCAGTCCACTGGCGTCCGCCAGGACGGTGACGAGTTCCTGCTCGACGGCGACCTGACGCTGCGCGGCAACACCAGGCCGGTGACGTTCCGCCTGGAGGTCAACGGCTTCGGCCCGGACGCGTACGGCGGCACCCGGGCCGGCTTCTCCGCCACGACCGAGATCAACCGCTCGGAGTGGGGCGTGAGCTACAACGGCCCGATCCCCGGCGGCGGCATGATGCTCAGCGAGAAGATCACCGTCAACCTCGAGATCGAGGCCGTGCTCGACAAGCCCGAGTAACGGGAGCGCTCGGTCAGGCGTGGTCGTGCTTGAGCAGGTAGTCGATGTAAAGGGGCCGCAGCGCGTCCGATACGTCCTCGCTGCCGGAAGCCAGCGCGTCCGACACGAGCGCGGAGACCCTGCTGATGTCCAGGCCGGCTTGCCCGGGGTGGCCTTCGGCCGCCTCCGCGGCGGGCAGCGCGCGCAGCAGTTCCCACAGGAACGCCACGTCGGCATGGTGCACGGCGTGGCGCACGGCCTTGTCGTGCAGCTCACGTGAGGACAGGGCGTCCAGCTCTTCACGGGTGGTCACGCGTGGACTCTATCGCGACTGTGACATCGCGACTGTGACCGCCGGTTCGCACCGGCGGTCACAGTAGTTTCTTTTTGTCCCTCTGCTATCAGTAGGCCAAAATTATACGTAACGAATCGGTGGACTGAATTACGGATTTTCTCAGCTTTCGCTAAGTTCCCACGCGGAGAGGGTGCGTCTCGGACCCCAACGGGGCGCCCATTACTGGCGTGGCTGTCGGCTGGAGCGGGGCTCGACTCGGCGGCACGCGTGAGCGAGAGGGATCGCCATATGCGTAAGCGCTGGGCACTGCTAGCGCCCGCGGTCTGCGTGCTCGTCGCCGGTCAACTCAGTTTGGCCGGCACGGTGGCAACCGCCGCGCCGGCGGCGAAGGCCACGGTCGGGTCCGTGGCGCCGAACCAGACGAACGAGCTTGACTGCAACGGCCACAGCCCGAAGTACAAGACCGTACGGAAGATGGCCGGAAGCCTGTGCACCGACCCGATCCAGATCAAGAACGGCAAGGCCGGCCGGTTCTATGACTCCGGCTGGAACTACATCGGGCATGACGAGCCGAGCGTGAAGTTCATCTCGAACGCGCCGAACTCCGGCAACACGATGAGCTACCTGGTGCGGGTGCCGATCGACCCGGCGAAGTCGCCGACCAACAACGGCAGTGTCACCGACTACGGCCAGCTCTCCGTGGCGCCATGGTTCGGGCTGCCGCTGTGCGACCCGAAGTCCTTCCCGCAGAACCCGTGCACCCCGGACAGCGATGCCAACCAGGGCGCGATCAACAACCCGGCCGACGCCGGCTCGGCGTTCATGGAACTCCAGATGTACCCGCCGGGCTACACGCCGTTCATGGACAGCGAGAGCTGCAGCGCCACCAAGTGGTGCATGGCCATGACGATCGACAGCCTCGAGGCGGACGCCGCCTTCAACCTGAACCCGAACTGCACCGAGCCGGTCAACTTCGCGTTCCTGCAGACCAACGGCATACCGGCAGGCCCGCCGAGCCCGCAGCTCGCGGACGTCAGCACGGACACGCCGAACGCGCACACGCTGGAGATCAACCCCGGTGATGCGATCCAGGTCTCGATCTCGGACCCGGCCGCCGGCTTCACCACCACCGTGCACGACCTGACCACCGGCCAGACCGGCTGGATGACGGCCAGCGCCGCCAACGGCTTCATGAACACGAACATCGCGGACTGCACCGGTACGCCGTTCACCTTCCACGCGGAATACAACACGGCCAAGCAGCAGAACCAGGTGCCGTGGGCCGCACTCGAGGGTGGCGTGCTCCTGCAGCAGGAGATCGGGCACTCCGAGGTCTGCTCCTCGCTGACCAACCAGGACCCGTTCTCCGAGACGTTCGGGGATGGCCAGAGCTACATCGACAACAGCGTCTTCGACACATGCCGCGGCGGGTCCGACCCGGGCAACACGGGCGAGGACCCGGGGAACTTCGCCACCGCGGAGACCCAGGGGCTCACCGGACCGCAGGAATGTCCGACACAGGGCGACCTGTGTGAGTACGGCGACGGCTACTGCTTCGCCAAGGGCACCCGCACCGCCCAGGTCAACGGCCAGAACGTGACCGAGACCTCGGCCGCCAACGAGTGCTTCGCGAACCGGTTCCAGAACGGTGACCTCGACTTCGATGGCTTGGACTACCAGTCGTTCACCTGGCCGGACGGGACGGCGAACCATCCGACATCGCAGGAAGTGGTCGGGCCGTTCGACGCCAGCGGGCACATATACCCGACGATCCAGTTCGAGACCGACGTCGCGGGTTCTGAGTTCCTGTGCAACCCGGCCACGGGCCAGGGTTGCACCGCGCTGCCGCTCGGCTCGCACTTCTACCCGTTCTGGTCGCTGACCAGGACGCCGGACGGGCTCGGCACGTCGGACACCAGCTGCGAGTGGACGTTCGGCAACACGATTCCGCGCCTGGTGAGCAACTTCGGCAAGTACTTCGAGTACGGCAAGCCGGACGTTGCCCGGTACGGCGGCACGCTGACCAGCAACCCGATGGCAAACCCGGAATTCGGCAGGGGCTGCACCTCCCGCTGAACACCGCTTGACGATTACCGAACGGGCCCCGCTCACCCTGGGTGAGCGGGGCCCGTCCCTTTTCTCCCGATTTGGGATATGTCGCATTTAGTGCGCAGACATAACCAATTTTTGTTTGTTATTGACGTGCTTTCTGGTCATTGGTTAGATTCCCCGGGAAGCGTCTCGTATGGCGGGACGGTCACATGGGCGTGATCGTCGGGCTGGGGCAGGGCTGGCTCCGTCGGCGCGCGTGGGCGAGGTGTAGGGAGCGCATATGCGAACTCGCTTGTCTCTACGGGGATCCAGGGGAACACAAGGGCGGCGGCGAAGATGGCCACTGATCCTGGGCAGCGTCATCGCCGTCATCACGCTCAGCATGTTCGGCGTGTCGGCGAGCGCGGCGCCCGTGGTCAAGGCGGCGGCCGCGTCGACCACCACAGTGGCGCCGAACCCGGCCAACGAAGTCGACTGCAACGGCTGGACCAAGGCCTATAAAACGATCCGCAAGACGGCCGCCACCTGCGCGGACCCGATCAGGGTCTATGACGGCAAGGCCGGCCGCTTCTACGACAACGGCCACTACATCGGCCACGACGAGCCAAGCGTGAAGTTCATCTCCGCCGCGCCGGGCTCGGGCAACACGATGAGCTATCTGGCCAGGATACCGGTCGACCCGAAGGCGACACCGACCCCGAACGGCAGCGTCACCTCCTACGGCGAACTTTCCGTCGCGCCGTGGTTCGGCCTAGCGCTCTGTGACCCGCACTCGTACCCGCAGAACAACTGCACCCCGGACAGCGACACGAACTCCGGGGTGATCAGCGACCCGAACGGCGCGGGCTCGGCGTTCATGGAATTGCAGTTCTACCCGCCGGGGTACACGCCGTTCATCGACAACATCAGCTGCAGCACGACGAAGTGGTGCGCGGCGCTGACCATCGACAGCCTCGAGTGCACGTTCGGGTTCGCCACCTGCAACAACAACTGCGAGGAGCCGGTCAACTTCGCGTTCCTGCAGACCAACGGCGTTCCGGCGGGGCCGCCGAGCCCGCAGCTCACCGACGCGAGCACGTTCCTGCCGAACGCGAACACGCTGATGATCAACCCTGGTGACACGATCGCGGTGTCGATCACCGATCCGGCGGCGGGGTTCACGACGACCGTCAGAGATCTCAGTACCGGGAGAACCGGGACAATGACGGCGAGCGCCGCGAACGGGTTCATGAACACGAACATCGCCGACTGCTCGGGTAACCCGTTCACGTTCCACGCGGAGTACAACACCGCCGCGCAGCAGAACCAGATCCCGTGGGCCGCGCTCGAGGGCGGCGTGCTGATGCAGCAGGAGATCGGCCACGCCGAGTCCTGCAACTCCGTCAGCAACCAGGACCCGTTCTCGGTTTCCTACCCGGGCGGGCAGAGCTACACCGACAACAGCACGTTCGACACCTGCAACGGCGGTATCGAAGGCCCGACCGCGGTGGGTGAAGGGCCGTGCGACGGCACAACCGGCGTCTGCCAGAACCCCACCACGGAGGGGCCCACCGGGCCGGTCGCGTGTCCGAACAACAACTTCGCCAACGGCTCGGACTGTGAGTACGCCGACGGGTTCTGCTTCGCCCAGGGGACCCGCACCGTGCAGATCAACGGCGTGAACACGACGGCGTCGTCGCGAAACAACGAATGTCTCGCCAACCGGTTCCAGAACGGTGACCTGGACTTCGATGGCACCGACTACCTGGCGCAGACCTGGCCGGACGGCACCTCGAACCACCCGAGCGCATGGGACTATGTCGGGCCGTTCGACAAACACGGCAAGCCGTATCCGCAGATTCAGTTCGAATCCAACGTCGGCGGCTCCGAGGCGCTGTGCAACGTCGCCACCGGCGCGGGATGCAAGGAGCCACCGACCGGGTCCCAGTTCTACCCGTTCTGGTCGCTGAGCGGCAACGCGCGCACGCTTGGCGTGTGCGTGTGGAACTTCGGTAACGTGCTGCCCAGTACGAAGCAGACGTTCGGCAAGGACGCCGAGTACGGCACGCCGGATGTCGCGAGGTTCGCCGGCACCAGCACCAGCGTGGTGCTGCCTAACCCGGAGTTCGCTGGACGGTGTAGGTAACGGACCGGATCCCGGCGTGGCCGGGCAGGTCCTCGAGTAGCAATGGGTCCCCCTCGCCGTCGGTGAGGGGGACCCGCCAGTTCGGGTACTCGTCGGTGGTGCCCGGCATGTTCTGCGGGCGGCGCTCCCCGGCCGCCTCCGCGAGCGAGACGCCGATCAGCACGGCCGGGGTCCTGGCCAAGTATCCGTACAGCGCCATTGTGAACTGTTCTGTCCGCGGGGTCTCGCCGCCGGGCAGCAGGCCCTCCCGGTGGAGCGCGGCGAGGAACAGGCTCAGGTCGGCCGCGGCCGCCCGCCGTTCTTCGTCCTCCGGGCGGGTGAGCAAACCGAGTTCGGCCCGGAGCCTGACCTGCTCCCCGGTCAGGAACGCGGCCGCGGGCGGCATGTCGTGCGTGCCCACCGTTGCCAGGCAGCCGTGCCGCCATGCGCCCGGCGGGCGCGGCGTGCCGTCGTCCGCCCGTTCGAACCACAGCATGCTGGTACCGAGCACGTGCCGCTCGGCCAGGAACGCTGGCAGCCACGGCTCCACCGTGCCCAGGTCCTCGCCGATCGCGATGGCGTTGGCCCGCGCGGCGCCCGCCGCCAGCACCCCGCCGAGCAGTTCGTGGTCGTAGCGAACGTAGGCACCGTGATCCGGCGGCATGCCGGCCGGTATCCACCACTGCCGGGACAGCCCCAGTACGTGGTCGACCCGTATGCCGCCGGCGTGCCGCGTGGTCGCGTCGATCAGCTCGGCCACCGGCCGTCCGCGCTGCGCCGCGAGGCGTTCCGGATGCCATGGCGGGAGCGTCCAGTCCTGGCCTCGCTGGTTGAACTCGTCCGGCGGGGCGCCGACGCTCATGCCGGGCACGATCACGTCCTGGAGCGCCCATGCGTCCGCGCCGCCTGGATGCGCGCCGACCGCCAGATCGGCGACCACACCGATCGCCATGCCGGCCTCGGTGGCCGCGCGCTGCGCCGCCGCGGCCTGCTCGGCGGCCAGCCACTGGATCCAGGCGTGGAACGTGACCCGCTGCCGCGGCGGGCTGGCCGGGGAGGCGGGCCAGGTCCGCCAGTCAGGGCCGTCGATCTCGGCGATCGCGCACCAGGTGGCCCAGTCCTCCAGCGCGCGCCCCTCGCGATCGCGGAACGCGGCGAACGCGCGCTCCCGGTCGGATGCGATCGGCACGGTCGCGATGATGTCCAGCGCGGCGCGCTTGGCGGTCCACACGGCGTCCCGGTCGATCAGCGCGGCGGTGCGGCTCGCGGCGCGCAGCGGCGCGCCCAGCGCGTCGACCCGTGCCCGGTCGGCCGCGGTGAGCCGTCCGTACTCGGGGATGTCCTCGATGCGCAGGTACAGCGGGCTGAGATAGCGGCGGCTCATCGGCAGGTACGGGGACGGACTTACCGGCGGCAGCGGCTCGGCCGCGTGCAGGGGGTTCACCAGCACGAAGTCCGCGCCCAGGTCGCGAGCGCTCCACGTCGCGAGGTCGGCGAGGTCGCGGAAGTCGCCATGCCCCCACGAGGCGCGCGAGCGCACCGAGTAGAGCTGCACCATGAAGCCCCACGCGCGACGTTGCGGCATCGGTGCCTGAGGGGTCTGTGTGATCTGTGGTGCGGCTGGGTTTGACCGAACGGCCAGCGCTGTAAGGATCGCCTCAAGCGTATCGTCCGCGACCTGGACCTCGCGGCCCTGCCAGTCGCGGTAGGAGACCGCGACGCCACGGGCGGCGGCGCTGCGGCGGAGCTCTTCGGTACTCGTCACGGGCACCAGTGTGCCGGAAGCCCCTCCCGGCGCGAGTCGCGGGCTCCGGGGGTGACACGTGATGTCGTTAGGTCAAAAATGGGCCTTATGGTTAATGGCGGGTCGTATGACGCGATCGTTGTCGGCGGCGGGCACAATGGGCTGGTCTGCGCTGCCTACCTGGCCCGGGCGGGGCTGCGCACCGTGGTGCTGGAGCGCCGGCACCTGGTCGGTGGCGCGGCGGTCACCGAGGAGCCGTGGCCGGGGTATCGCGTGTCGACGGCCTCGTACGTGGTCAGCCTGCTGCCGGAGCGGATCGTGCGGGAGCTGTCGCTGGCGTCCCACGGGTACCAGGTGTACCCGCTGGATCCGGCGTACTTCGCGCCGTTCCTTGACGGTGGCGGGATCCTGGTGTGGGAGGACCCGAAACGCGCGGCGGAGGAGATCGGCAAGATCAGCCGGGCCGACGGGGCGGCGTACCTGCGGTACAGCGCGGACGTCGCCGCGCTGGCCGAGCTGATCAAGCCGCTGCTGCACCGGATTCCGCCAGATCCGGCGCTGCGCTCGGCGCACGACCTGCCCGCCGCGGCGGCGATGATGGGCTACCTGCTGCGGCGCCGCGGCGCGGCGGCGGGCCTGGTCGACCTGATGACGATGTCCTGCGCCGACTTCCTCGGCCGGTACTTCGCCGACCAGCGGATCCTGGGCGCGCTGGCGCCCGGCGGCGTGATCGGGATGTGGGGCGGGCCGATGAGCCCGGGTTCGGCGTACGTGCTGCTGCACCACCGGATGGGTTCGGTTGAGGGGGTGGGCGGCTGCTGGGCGTTCGCGCGGGGCGGCATGGGGGCGATCTCCGAGGCGATCGCGTCGTCCGCGCGGTCGTCCGGGGTCGTGGTGGAGACCTCTTGTGAGGTCGCGTCCATCGACGTGTCCGGTGGCCGGGTGAGCGGAGTGACGCTCGCGGACGGGCGGGTGCTGACCGCGCCGGTCGTCGTGTCGGGGGTGCATCCGGCGACGACGTTCTTGTCGCTCGTGGGCGTCAAGCATGTGCCAGATCAGCTCGCCGAGGACGTCCGGCGGTTCCGGACCCGGAGCCCGGCGGCGAAGGTGAACCTGGCGCTGTCCGGGCTGCCGTCGTTCACCGCCAGGCCGGGCTCGGAACTCGGGCCGCAGCACCCGGAGTTCATCATCAGCCCGACGCTCGAGTGGCTCGAGCGGGCATGGGACGCGGCGAAGTACGGGCTGCCTTCGGAGCGGCCGATGATCGACTGCGTGATCCCGTCGACGAAAGATCCCACGCTGGCGCCGGCCGGTTCGTACGTGATGAGCTGCTTCGTGCAGTATGTGCCGTACGCCCGTTCGGACGGCCCGTGGACCGATGAGCTGCGGGATGCGCTGGCGTCGTCGGTGATCGACACGATCGGCATGTTCGCGCCCGGGTTCGGCGACCTGGTGACGCACCGCGAGGTGCTGACGCCGTTCGACCTGGAAGAGCGGTTCGGGCTGCTCGGCGGCAACATCTTCCAGGGCGAGATGTCGCTGGACCAGTTGTTCTCGTTCCGGCCGTCGCCGCTCGCGTCGGGTTACCGCACGCCGCTGCGCGGGCTGTACCTGTGCGGGTCCGGTACGCATCCGGGCGGGGGAGTGATGGGGATTCCGGGACGGAACGCGTCCCGGGTAATCGTGCGCGACCAACGGGTGCGCCGGACTTTGCGGCGAGGCGGTTCCAACCGGAGATTACGCATCGGCGTCCTAAAGGGTAGTTGGGTACGCAGTCAGCTACCCCGTGGAACATTTAGGACAAATTATGCGATTTCGTCTTTCGGTTGCCGCCGCGATCTCGGCGGCCGTTGCCCTCGCGGGGCTCGGGATCGGCTCCGCCGTCGCTTCCGCGTCGCCCGCTCCTGTTTCCGCCTGCACCGCGGGCAACCTCGGTGTATGGCTGGCCGTCGACCAGGGCAACGGTGCCGCCGGCAGCGTTTACTTCCCGCTTCAGTTCACCAACCTGAGCGGGCACGCGTGCTCGCTGCACGGGTTCCCCGGGGTTTCCGCGACTGACCGGAACGGGCGGCAGCTCGGCAGCCCGGCCAGCTGGAATCACACGAGCACCCCGCGCACCGTGGTGCTGGCCGCGGGTGCCACCGCGCACGCGGTGCTGCGGTGGAGCGACGCCGAGGTGACCACGGCGCCGGGATGCCACCCGACGTTCGCGGCGACGACGCTGCGCGTGTACCCGCCGAACCAGCGGTCGGCTGATCACGCCGCGTTCAGCCTCGAGGTGTGCTCGCACGCCGGACCGATCTTCATGAGCGTCGGCCCGATCATCCCCGGGGTAGGCACGATCAACGGCTAGGTTCGGGTCGGCGCGCCGCCAGGCGCCAGGCGCGCCGGGGGCGCCGGATTATTGCGGACACTTACCCCCGATCCGGAGTAGCTGTTCAACAAGCGTAGAGGCGTCATATTCGAATAAGCGAACGATCTATATACCCCTTAGGGGTATATAGTTCATGATCACGAAGGGTTTTACGGCCTAGAGCACGTACAACCCTTCATGATCATGAAACACGCCACGCGAACCGGCGGAACGCAGGCCCACATAGCAGGACAAACCAGACCGCATACCCCCCGTATTGAGGGCCGGGGTAAGGTGTCTGCAATCAATTCGGAGACGCGCGCTATCTCGAAACGTCTAAGCGCTGACGGGCTCCAAGACGAAGACCGGGATCTGGCGTGCGGTCTTCTGCTGGTATTCGGCGTACGGCGGGTAGGCGGCGACCGCGCGTGCCCACCATTCGTCGCGCTCGGATCCGGACACCTCCCTGGCTCTCATGTCCTGTTTGACCGGACCGTCCTGGAGTTCCACCAGCGGGTGGGCCACGAGGTTGTGGTACCACCGCGGGTGCGTAGGCGCGCCGCCCTGCGAGGCGATTACCGCGTAACGGCCGTCGTGCTCGACTCGCATCACCGGTGTCTTGCGGACCTTGCCGCTGGCCGCGCCCATGTTGGTGACGATGACCACCGGCCTGCCGGTGTCGCGCAACGTAGTGCCTTTGGTGCCGCCCGAGCTCTCGTACAGCTCTACCTGCTCGCGCACCCAGGAACTGGGGCTCGGCTCGTACTCTCCGATAACTGGCATGTCATCTAGTCAACACCCAGAGCCGCCGTCCCGTGTCGCCAGGGGACGGCGGCTCTCGCCGGTTATCAACTGCTAGCGAACGAGCCCGGAAAGCAGGCCCCGCTCGAAGTCCGCGTCGGGGCGCGACGCGGGCGGCACGACCGGCGACGGCGCCGGCACGTGCGGCGTCGGTACCGGGCGGGTCGCCGCACCATTGGACTTCGGTGCACCGTTGGACTTCGTCGCGGTCGGCTTGGTCGCCTTAGGCCGCGTCGAGGTAGTCGTGCTCTTCGTGCTCTTCGTGCTCTTCGGCCGGGACGTGGTCCGGGCCTTCGCGGTGCCCGTCTGGGCGGTGGCCGCCGAGCGTGCCTTGGCCGTGCTGGCCTTGGGCGTGCTGGCCTTCGCGGTGCTGGGCTTGGTCGTGGTCCGCGGCTTCGCGGTCGTGGCCCTGCGGGTGGTGGCGGCCTTACGGGCCGTCGCCTTGCGGGCGGTGCTGGCCCGGGCGGTGCTGGCCCGGGCGGTGCTCGCCTGGGTCTTCGTCGCCGGGCGCGCCTTCGCCGTGCTGGCCTTGGTCGTGCTGGCCTTGGTCGTGCTGGCCTTGGTCGCCGGGCGCGCCGTGGACGCGGTCCGCGTGGTGGCGGTCCGTGCCCTGGTGGCCGTGGACTTCCGTGCCGTGGAGGCCTTGCGCGCGGTGCTCGCGGCTGGCTTCCTGGCCGAGGTCGTCTTACGGGCCGTGGTCGGCTTCCTGGCTGTGGTCGACTTACGAGCTGTGGTCGACTTACGGGCCGTGGTTGCCTTCCTGGCGGTGGTGGCCGTGCCGGACCGCCTGCTGGCCGGGCGGCTCGCAGTCGTCCGGGAAGCTGGGCGCCGCGCCGTCGTCTTGCGCGCGGTGGTCCTGCGGGCAGCCGGCTTGCGAGCGGCAGGCTTGCGAGCGGTGGACCGGGAAGCAGACGCGGTGGACCGCGACGACGACGCGCTGGTCTTCGACGCAGCCTTGGCGGCGGTGGTCAGCGACTTGACCGCGGTGGCCATCGCCTTGGTCGCCATGTTCATGGCGGCCGCGGCCGTGGTCATCTTGGCAGCCGCCGCGTTCACCTTGGTCGCGGCCGAGGTGATGCTCGACGACGACGAGCGCGTGGTGCGGGCGGTCGCCCGCCGCGTCGCGGTACGCGCCGTGGCGGTACGCGCCGTGGCGGACGTCCGCCGGGCAGGCCGCCGGGCCGTGGTGGTGGCCCTGCGCGCCGTGGTGGTGGCCCTGCGCGCCGTGGTGGTGGTCCTGCGCGCGGCGGTCCTCGCCGTGCTGGCCGAGCTGGTCTTGCGGGTCGCCGGCTTACGAGCGGCAGGCTTGCGCGCGGTGGTGGCCTTACGGGCCGTCGACGTCGACTTGCGCGCCGTGGTGCTGGTGCGCGTGGCGGCCGGCCGGGCCGTGGTCCGCTTGGCTGTAGTGCTCCGCTTGGCCGCAGTGCTCTTGACCGGGCCCCGCTTTGCAGCACTCTTGACAGTAGTTGCGCGGCGCGTGCTCGTCGTCCCCCGGCGAGCGGTCTTGGTGGCCGCAGTCTTTTCTGGCACTGATCTCCCCCTTCAGGATCAGAGACAGAAGCAGTAATTCCACCAGTCACACTGATTTACACATCACTACGTCAAGCATTCGAGAAATCTTGCACAACTAGCGTCTCAAGACAACCCACGACATCACGCCGCGCTCGACCGCCACGGCACCATGAGACCGCGCGCATCACCGGCGATGTACTTCTCGTATGTACGCAGCAGAATGCTGATCCGGCCAGCGATGACCGCTGTCGGAATCCGGTACATGGTCAGGTCACCGTCCAGGATGAAGAACAAGTCGATCAATTCAGGGTCGTGGTCGTCTTGACCTGCACCCGCTGGATACTCGGTGGCATAGATACCAGTAGATCGTGCACCGCGGGCTCTATCGGAAAGGCGCAGCCGCAGCCGCGGATGGCGAACCAGGCCGCCGCGATCGAGGCGGCCGATTCGCGTAGATATTTGAGATCGGGTTCCCCCATGGCGGGGTTGGCTATGTCGAGGCTGCGGGCATCCAGGTGACTGACGCCAACTTCCAGTCCGGCAAGGAGTTCGCTCCACGACTGGGCACTGGCGGCCGCGCGCTTGAGCGCAGCATCGGACCAAGTGCGCTGTCCCGTGAAGTGCGTCGTGTCGAGTCCCAGTTCCGAGGCGTGGCTCTTGACCCGCTAACCACACTGGTCGAGGTTGCGCACAGACCAAGCTGGCGCATGACGCCGCGCCAAGATCTCGAGGCGGCAACGGCCTCGGTCAACCGGATGTCCGTCCACTGCCGTCTCGCGGAGATATCAGCCATGCCCGCACTGTATGTCGAGGCACCGACGTTTCTCACTCGGTGTAACCGTGTCGGGACGGCGAGATTTGAACTCGCGACCTCAGCACCCCCAGTGCTGCGCCCTAACCAAGCTAGGCCACGTCCCGATGCCCGCCTTCCGGCAGACCTTCCAGCAGACTCAGACAGCTTAGCGCAACCGGGACCGCTCTCGGGACACCGGCGCGCCACGCCGTGCCCGATACGGGCGGAACGCCTGGCTCCGCGGTTACCCTGAAGGAACGGGGCGCTCTGCGCCATGCCGTTCAGCGAAAAGAGACCGAGTGGGACTCCGCGGGGTACTTGGCCTGGGACGCGCTGAGGAGACCGCGGACGACTACCCGGAGGAGCCCAGCAAGGCCCACCGTCGCCTCCGCCTCGCGCTAAGGTTCGCCAAGGTGATGCTGATCGTGCTCGTCGTGCTGGCCGCGGGTGCCGGGCTGCTGTTCGTGATCACCCCGTCGGCGGGCCAGGCCGCCACGCTGGTTCAGCGGCAGGCGGCGCTGCGTCACATCTCCTACCCGGGCGCGGCCGTGCCGCAGAACTTCGCGCAGGCCCTGGTCGCGACCGAGGACCACCGCTTCTATACCGATCCCGGCGTGGACCCGCTCGCCATCGGCCGGGTGATCGGCGCGAAGATCACCGGAAAGCAGGACCAGGGCGGCAGCACGATCGCCCAGCAACTCGCGAAAATGCTCTATACGCCAGGTAGCTCCGGGTTCGCGACCGAGATCGAGCAGGTCACGCTCGCGATGAAGCTGAACATGACCTACACCAAGCCCCAGATCCTGCAGATGTACTCCGAGGTGGCCTATTACGGGCACGGGTATTACGGGCTTCAGCAGGCCAGTTGCGGGTATTTCGGGCATCCGCCCGCCGGCCTGACGCTGGTCCAGGCGGCCATGCTGGCGGGGGCGGTCAACGCTCCGACTTACGACGATCCGCTGACCTATCCCAAGCAGGCGCGGGCACGGCTCATCCACGTGCTCAACCGGATGGCGACCGTGGGCTACCTGACGAAACAGCAGGAGACCGCGGCCCTGAGCGCGCCCCTCGGGCTGTCCGCCACCCGCGGCTGCGGGTAACGCGCCTCAGCGCCCGGTGGTTTCCGGCTCGAGCTGCTCGGCGGCCGGGGGCCCGGCGGACGGGACGTTGAACACCCAGCGGTGGTAGGAGTACAGCCGGAACAGGGTGGCGACCCCGACGCCGAGGACAAGGGCCACGTTCAGCGCCAGCGCGCCGCGCTCGCCGAACCCGTGCTGGGCGATGGCCACGGCACCAACCTGGATGAGCAGCCCGACGCCGTTGAAGAAGAGGAACAGGGTGCCCTCTCGGCCGAGGCCGTGCCCACTGCGGTGCTTGAACGCCCAGTGCCGGTTGCCGATGAAGGCGAAGATCGTCGCCACCACGGTGGCGATCGTCGTCGCTATGACGCCGCTCATCTTGGCGCCAGAGTGCAGCGCATTCGTCAGGGCGATCGTGACGACGAACGCCAGGCCGCCCACGATGCCGAACTTCGTGACCTCGTGGATCAGCTCTCTGAAGCGCGTATAGAGGTCGCGGATGACGTCCACCTCCACCACTCCCCGACGACAAAGACGCCTCCGAGCCTACCCGTACCGGCGCGCCGGACACGCACGACAGGCCAAAACCGTTCGAAGAATGTCAGACCTCCGAGGTATGGTGCCTCAGGTGTCGGAGGAGGAGAACGGGGTTCTTGTCCGGGCTCGTGGGCTGATCAAGCGATTCGGCGGGTTCACGGCCGTAGACGGCATTGATTTCGACTTGTTCCGCGGCGAGGCGTTCGGCTTCCTCGGGCCGAACGGGGCGGGCAAGTCCTCCACGATGCGGATGATCGGCTGCGTGTCCCCGCCGTCCGGCGGTGAGCTCACGATCCTCGGCATGGACCCGGTCCGCGACGGCTCGGCGATCCGGGCCCGGCTGGGCGTGGTCCCGCAGGAGGACACGCTCGACATGGAGCTGACGGTCCGGGAGAACCTGCTGGTCTACGGCAGGTACTTCGGCCTGCCCAGGGCGCTGATCCGGGAGCGGACCGATCAGCTGCTGGAGTTCGTCCAGCTGGCGGACCGGGGCAAGGACAGGGTCGAGCCGCTGTCCGGCGGCATGAAGCGGCGGCTCACCATTGCCAGGTCGCTGATCAACGACCCGGACATCCTGATCCTCGACGAACCGACCACCGGGCTGGATCCGCAGGCCAGGCACGTGGTGTGGGACCGGCTGTTCCGGCTCAAGCAGCGTGGCGTCACGCTGATCCTGACCACGCACTACATGGACGAGGCGGAGCAGCTGTGCGATCGGCTGGTCGTGATGGACCACGGCACGGTCGCGGCCGAAGGGTCGCCGCGGGAGCTCATAGCCGAGTACTGCTCGCCGGAGGTGCTCGAGCTGCGCTTCGAACCCGCGGTGCACGACGCGTCCGTGGAGAAGATCAAGGACTTCACCGCGGACCGCGTCGAGGTGCTCGCCGACCGGATCCTGCTGTACGTGGCGGACGGAGATGCCGCGCTGGCCGCGGTCCGCCAGCGCGGCTTCGAGCCGCTCACCTCCCTGGTGCGGCGGGGCACACTCGAGGACGTCTTCCTCCGGCTGACCGGACGGCGGCTGGAGGACTAGTGGTCCGCACCCTTCGCGCGTTCCGCTGCTGGCTGACGGTGTACCGGCGGATCTGGCGGTCCAGCATCTGGTCCTCGGTCCTCGGTCCGGTGTGCTACCTGGGCGCGATGGGCTTCGGGCTGGGGTCGCTGGTGAACAAGCACGGGACCGCCTCCCTCGGCGGGGTGCCCTACCTCGCGTTCCTCGCTCCCGCCATCCTCGCCTCCAGCGCGATGACGACCGGGATGGACGAGTCGACGTTTCCGGTCTTCGGCTCGATCAAGTGGAACAAGATTTACATCGCCGCTCAGGCATCGCCGCTGCGACCCGCCGATGTCTTCCGCGGGCACCTGCTTTTCATGCTCATGCGCATCTTTTTGAACACGTTCATATTCATCGTGATTATGTGTGCGTTCGGTGCGGAGCGGTCGGCCTGGGTGGTGCTGGCGCAGCCCGCGGCGGTGCTCACCGGGCTGGCGTTCGCCGCCCCGATCGCGGCATGGGCGGTCACGCTGAAGAACGAGATGGCGTTCTCGATCGTGTTCCGGTTCGGCATGATCCCGCTGATGCTGTTCTCCGGTACGTTCTTCCCGCTGTCTCAGCTGCCCGCCTGGCTGCGCCCGGTGGCCTACGCGACGCCGCTGTGGCATGGGGTTGCGCTGTGCCGCGGCCTGAGCCTCGGGCAGCTCGACTGGCCCGGCTTCGCGGTCCACGTCGCGTACCTCGCCGCCCTCGCCGCGGTCGGCATCTGGGCCGGTACCCGCACGTACAGCAGGAGGCTCTATGTCTGAGCTCGTCACGCTGCGGATGCTGCCCCCCGCGGGCCGGCTGGCCAGGCTGCGGCGCGCGGGCTCGGCGCCCGGCGGGCTGCGGCTGGTCGAGCGACACGCCCGGGTGTACCGGCACGCCTGGCTGGTGTTCGTGTCCGGCATCTTCGAGCCGCTGTTCTACCTGCTGTCGGTGGGGCTGGGCCTGGGGGTGCTGGTCGGCAAGGTGGCCGGGCCCGGCGGCGCGCTGGTCCCGTACCGGGAGTTCGTCGCGCCGGGCCTGCTCGCCGTCTCGTCGATGAACGGCGCCATGTACGACTCGACGTTCAACATCTTCTTCCGGCTCAAGTACGCCAAGCTGTACGACTCGGTGCTGGCCACCCCGATCCGCCCGGCGCAGGTGGCGGTCGGCGAGATCGGCTGGGCGCTGCTGCGCGGGACGGCCTACGCACTGGCATTCACGCTGGTCATGGCCACGATGGGACTGGTGCACTCGTGGTGGGCGGTGTTCGCCGTGCCGGTGGCGGTGCTGATCGGCTTCGCGTTCGCCGCGATCGGCATGACCGGCACCACATACATGAAGAGCTGGCAGGACTTCGACTACGTGATCCTGGCGAGCATGCCGCTGTTCCTGTTCTCCGCGACGTTCTACCCGCTGAGCGTGTACCCGCGGCCGGTCCAGGTGATCGTAGAGTGGACGCCGCTGTACCAGGGAGTGGTACTGCTGCGGGACCTGGTGGTCGGCGCGGTCGCCCCGGATCTGCTGTGGCGGGCCGCGTACCTGGCGGTGGTCGGCGCCGTCGGCCTGTGGTGGTCGGGCCGGCGCATCGGCAAGCTCCTGCTGGTCTAGGGGCTATTTCCGGTGGGCATGCCGAGCGGGTAGGCTGCCCGCGATGCTCCAGGAGCACGAGGTCGAGACCTCGTCCGCCGTCCGGCTGCCCAGCGTTTACCGGGACTCGGTGACCTGGGCGATCGTCGTCGTCGCGTTCGGCGCTTACACGGTGATCTCGCTGTTCCGGTTGCTCCAGCTGGACCCGTCGTCCTGGGATCTGGGTATTTTCACCGAATACGTGAAGCAGTACGCCCACTTCCACGCGCCGATCGTGGACATCCGCGGCGCGGGCACGAACCTGTGGGGGGATCACTTCTCGCCGGCCGTCGCCGCGGTCGCGCCGTTCTTCCGGGTCTTCCCGTCCGCGGGCACGCTGCTGGTCGCGCAGGCGCTGCTGGTGGCCGCGTCGGTGTTCCCGGTGGCGCAGGGCGCGCGGGCGCTGACCGGCGTGGGCCCGGCGCGGGCGATCGCGTTGGCCTACGGGTTCTGCTGGGGCCTGCAGCAGATGATCAACTTCGACTTCCACGAGATCGCGATCGCCGTGCCGCTGCTGGCGTTCGCGCTGTCCGCGCTCATTGAGGGCCGGGTCCGTGCGACCGTGTGCTGGGCGCTGCCGCTGGTCTTCGTCAAGGAGGACCAGGGCTTCACGGTGGCCGCGATCGGGTTCTACCTGCTGATGTCGGGGCTGCGGACCGAGGTCTCTGACCGGGCGAAGGCACGCGCCGGGATAATCCTGATGCTGTGGGGTGTGGCCTGGTCGTTCCTGGCCATCGCGGTGATCATCCCGCACTTCAACGCGAGCCACACCTACTACTACTGGGGCGACGGCGGAGCGTTCGCGCCCGGCGGGCATCCGTCAGTCGGGGCGCTGATCAGCCAGTTCTTCCACGCATGGCCGCAGAAGCTGGAAACCCTCGTGCTGTTGCTGCTGCCGACGGCGTTCCTCGCGCTCCGGTCGCCCGTGGCGTTGATCGCCCTGCCGAGCCTCGGGCTGCGGTTCGAGTCGACGAACAGCGCCTACTGGGGGACCGCCTGGCACTACAACGCGACCGTGATGCCGATCCTGTTCGTCGCCGCGATCGACGGGCTGGTCCGCCTCCGTGCTTCCCGGGACGACGCCGGGGCGACGTGGGAGGCCTGGGCGAACGGGCAGCTCGGCTGGCGGCGCGCCGCGCTGGCCGGCGCCGAACGCTACGGAGTGGCGATGATGGTCGCCGTCACCGTGCCGTTCGCCTTCCAGTACCCGCTCAGCGGTCTGTGGAGCGGCCAGACCTACCGGATCAGCCCGCACGTCGCGGCGGACAACGCGGCGATGGCCGAGGTGCCCGACGGCGCCAGCGTGCTGACCACGCTCAACATGCTGGCCTCCCTCGGGGCGCGGACCGATACGTACTGGATCGGCAACCGCGGCAACCCCGACACCGAGTACATCGTCTTCGACGGCCCGGACAGCGGATACTCGACGCCGATCGCCAACGTCCCGTCGTTCATCGCGTCGCTATACCCAGGGAACGTGTACACGCAGATCTTCGCCGACAACGGCGTCTATGTCTTCCGCAGAACGACACAGGCTTCGCGTCTCGGGTTACTCCTCGAGTAATGAGCGGTGCGCCTCGACGTTGGTGATCAGCCGCTGGAGCAGCGAAGCCGGCGCCGGATCGCTCGGGGGAGTGGAGCCAACCGCGGAAGCGGAGATGGCGAACACGTCCGTTCCGGCCACGGCGAACAGCGTATTGATCTTGGAGGTAGCGCCCGCGACCGCTGTCGACTGGTCGAGCCAGAACGTCTGGTGGCCGGCCACCGACGCGGCGGAGGTGAGCTGCATGCTGACGTGGTCGGAGCCGCCGCCGCTGGCGGTGAACGAGTGGCACCGAGCGGACAGCGACTGCACCCCGCTGAAGAAGGTGGACGCCGCACCTGAGCTGGCGAACTGATAGACAACCTGGCCGTAGGCCTGGTCCGCGGCGCTGTTGGCCACGCTCTGGGCGGTATAGGCCGTCTCGCCGAAGCCGGAACTGGTGAAGTAGTTGTCCCACTCGGTGCAGCTCATCGTGGCCGGGTTGTAACTGGCTGATCCCTTCTCGAGGCTCGCGCCGGAGTCCGCGGAGCCCTGCTCGCTGACCGCGAAGCGAGACGGGAAGTCGTTTGCCGGCAGCAAGGCCTTCGTCAGCTGCGCGCCGGTGAGCTGGCTGGCCGTGCCATGGGAGCCGCCGCCCGAGCCGGACCCGGTCGCGCTGCTGCCGCTGCCGTTCCCGTTCACGGAACCCGGCCCGGTGCTCGAACCAGAGCCGCTGGAAGTCGCCCCGGTGTTGCTGGAGCTTGACCCAGAACATCCAGCCATCACGAGCGACAACCCGGCGGCGGCGACCACGACCGCTAGCTTGTGCACCTTCATAACCAGCCCCTGCTCCCGATGAACCCACCCAGCGCAGCGACGCTACCGAGCCGCCACGCACCGCGCCACCTAAGAGACAAAACTGAGACTAACCGGGCGAACGCGGACACATGAGTGGCCGGCGCGATGACCGGCGGCGGATCGTTGTACAAAGTGCCCGCAACGTCCGCAGTTGCCCCGATACTCGCGCAGGCGGAAGGTGGCTCGAAAATCATTGCGGACACTTACCCCCCCAAACAGGGAGGGTAACTGTCCGCAATAATTTGATCGCCCCGGCGTCATGACTGGAATGGGCGAAAGGTTCGATTTGTGGCCGCAGGAAGCCGGGTCCGGCGGCCGAGGGCCCAGGGGACGCGAGCCCAGGGGCCGCGGGCCCAGGGGACGCGAGCCCAGGGGACGCGAGCCCAGGGGTTGCTTAGTGGAGCGCGGATACGCGGGAGATCAGGCGGGCGGCGAGGGCGGTGAGGTTGGGCTTGGCGGCGGTCGGGGTGTTGGCCTCGAGGATGAAGGCGTCGTCGCCGGCCATCGCGAACAGCGTGAAGGTGTACAGAGACCCCGGCAGGTGGGCGAACGTGTCCTGCTGGGTGACCGCGAATGCCGTGTACCTGCCGACGTGCGTCTTGGCGATCGATTGCGTCTTGACGTACATGGTCGGCGACCCGCCACCGCTCAGCGTGATGTGGCGGCATTTGCCGTACTTGGCGAACCCGGTGCTGTAGAACGACTTCGCGGCGCGGGCACTGGGGAGCTGGTAGACGATTTCCTGGTCGTCGATGAGCGCGGCCCGGTTGCTGACGTCGTCGGAGGCAAGAGCGGTTTCGCCGAGGGCCGGCTCGCCGTAGATGTTCCAGAACGAGGAGCAGCTCATGGTGGCGATGTGGAAGGCGTCGGTCCCCGGCTGGAGCGAGTTGCCGGTATCGATCGGACGCATGGCCTTGTAGCCTCGGCCGAAGGAAGACGCGGGGAGCAGTGCCTTCGCGAGCTTGGCGCCGGTGATCTGGTGTACGCCGGGGGTGCCCGCGAGCGCGGCGGGCGCCAGCGCGAAGATGGCCATGGAGGCCGTCGCCGCAGCCAGGGCACGGAACGGGCGAAAACTCATGAGGCACCTCGACCTAGCACGTAGTCGAGGGCATCATATGGGGCAAAAGAGACTCTGCGTTAAGCGGGCCGGGAGGCGTTTCGTGGACTTCGGTTATGACACCAGGACACTGGAACTTCGCGAGCGGCTGACGGCCTTCATGGACGAGCACGTGTTCCCGGCAGAGGCCAGCTACGCCGCGCAGGCCGAAGCCGCGGCGGCCGACGGCCGCCCGTGGGACCGCCTTCCGGTTACCGAGGAACTGAAGGCCGAAGCGCGCAAGCGCGGCCTGTGGAACCTCTTCCTCACCGGCAAGGCCGCCCAGGCCACCCCGCCGGGCTATCTCCTTGACCCGCCGCTCACCAACGCGCAGTACGCGCCGCTGGCCGAGGTCACCGGCTGGAGCCCGGCGATCGCGCCGGAGGCGCTGAACTGCGCCGCGCCGGACACCGGCAACATGGAACTGCTCGCCGAGTTCGGCACCCCCGAGCAACGGGAACGCTGGCTGAAGCCGCTGCTCGAGGGGGAGATCCGGTCCGCCTTCTGCATGACCGAGCCGGCCGTGGCGTCCAGCGACGCGACGAACATCGCGGCGACGATCGCCAGGGACGGCGACGGCTATGTCGTGACTGGCCGCAAGTGGTGGTCGACCGGCGCGCTGAACCCGAACTGCCGGCTGCTGATCGTGATGGGCGTCACCGAGACCCCGGAAGGCGACCAGGGACACGGACATCACTCGATGATCCTGGTGCCGCGCGACACTCCGGGTGTGACGATCCACCGTGGCATGCGGGTGTTCGGCTACTCGGACGGTCCGCACGGCGGGCACGCCGAGGTCGAGTTCCGCGACGTCCGGGTTCCGGCGGCCAACCTCGTCGGCGGTGCCGGCGAGGGGTTCGCGATCGCGCAGGCCCGGCTCGGCCCCGGCCGGATCCACCACTGCATGCGGATGATCGGCGCCGCCGAACGCGCGCTCGACCTGATGTGCAAGCGGGCGCTCGCGCGCACCGCGTGGGGCAAGCCGCTGGCCGACCAGGGCGTCATCCAGGACTGGATCGCGGAGTCGCGGGTCCGGATCGAGCAGGCCCGGTTGCTCGTGCTGAAGGCTGCGTGGCTGATGGACACCCAGGGCAACAAGGCCGCGCACGCGGAGATCCAGGCCATCAAGATCGTCACGCCGGCCATGGCGGAGTGGGTGATCGACCGGGCGGTCCAGGCGCACGGCGCGGCCGGCATCAGCCAGGACACTCCGCTGGCTCAACTGTGGGCCGGCGCGCGGTCGCTGCGCTTCGCGGACGGGCCAGACGAGGTGCACAAGCGCTCGCTGGCCCGCCGCGAACTGCGTAAATCCGGTCGATCGGGGGGTGCGGGGGGTCGTCCCCCCGCGCGCTAGCAGAGCGGCCGGTCGCTAAATACTCAGTGGTGCGGGTAGAGCTTCTGCGTCTGCTTGATGAACTGGGCCATCAGCGTCGGCGACGGCTCGTCATTCGTGCCGCTCAGGTCCCAGAACTGGTACACGTTCGTCCCCGACACGACGACCAGCACGTTGTTGTAGAACGAGAAACCGGGCGCCTCGGACAGCGCGCTCTGCTGCGCGACGGTGAAGGCGTGGTTGCCGCTGACCGCGGTCTTCGACACGGACATGTTCGTCACCTGAAGCGTGCCGCCGCCGGGGCTGGTGTCGCCCGGGTTCGGCTCGGTGAACGAGGAGCATGAACGGTACTTGGCCGCGGCCTGATTGAAGAACGTGGTGGCGGCCTGCGTGGTCGAAAACTGGTTCACCCACTGGATGCCGTAAAGCACCGTGTTGGGGTAGCTGCCGAACGGGCTTGAGTTGACGTCGTCGGCCAGTGCCCCCGCGGTGTCCCCGAAGCCCCCGATAATCACGAAGTCCTCGAAGTTGCTGCAGCTCATGCTCGGCACGTGGTACCAGGCCTTGGTCGGCAGAAGCCGCCCGCCGGTGCTGATCACGTCCCCGCCGGTGAACCCGTCGCCGAAGGCCGAGGCTGGCAGCAGCGCGGTCCTCAGGCGCGAGCCCGTGACCTGCGGCGGTGGCTTGGGCTTGTGTTTCTTCGGGTGCCCGAGGGTTTGTGCGGTGGCCGAGCCGGACACCGCGACCGACAGCCCCCCGAGCGACAGCGCCGCCACGGCGGCAACTGCTGCTATCGATCTGAACTTATGCCTCATGCAATGACCTTTCTCGCGAAAATGGCGCGAGAACAATAGCGGCTAAAGCGGGCTTGCCGCAGCAGGATTCGGTCACGTGGGCCGCCTTCCCTGGTGTACCGGTCAGTAGCTACGCTGATCGTGGAACCACCGCACGTTATGAGCAATTAAGGAGCACCTACGTGACTGAGCGAGTGGCGATCGTAACCGGAGCAGCCCGCGGCATCGGTGCCGCCACCGCGCGGCGGCTGGCCTCGGACGGGATGGCCGTCGCGGTGCTTGACCTGCAGGAGGAAGCCTGCAAGGAAACCGTCGACGACATCACCAAGGCGGGCGGTCGCGCACTCGCCGTCGGCGCGGACGTCAGCAAGGCTGAACATGTTCAAGAAGCAGTTGAACGTGTTCAAGCTGACCTGGGCGAGCCCGCCGTCCTGGTCAACAACGCGGGCATCATCAGGGACAACCTGCTGTTCAAGATGACCGACGACGACTGGGACGCGGTCCTCGGGGTGCACCTGCGCGGCGCCTTCCTGATGAGCCGTGCCGTGCAGAAGTACATGGTTGAGCAGCGCTACGGCCGCATCGTGAACCTGTCCTCCAGCTCCGCGCTCGGCAACCGCGGGCAGGTGAACTACTCCGCCGCCAAGGCCGGCATGCAGGGGTTCACCAAGACGCTGGCGATCGAGCTGGGACCGTTCGGCGTGACCGCGAACGCCGTCGCGCCGGGTTTCATCGTCACCGACATGACGGCGGCCACCGCGGCGCGGGTGAAGATGTCGTTCGAGGACTTCCAGACCGCCGCCGCCGGCCAGATCCCGGTGCGCCGGGTCGGTCAGCCGGCCGACGTCGCGCACGTCATCTCCTTCCTGGCCAGCGAGGGCGCGGGCTTCGTGTCCGGGCAGGTCATCTACGTCGCTGGGGGCCCATTGTGCTGAAAAGAGAATCGCTGCGGGAGCGGGTGGGCGAGCTCCTCAAGAGCGCCGATACCAGCCAACGGCAGGAGTTCCTCGACGCTCGCTTCGAGGCGGGGCTGGCCTGGGTGCACTTCCCGGAGGGCCTCGGCGGACTCGGGCTGCCGCGCCAGATGCAGGCCATCGTGGACGCCGAACTCGCCGCGGCGAACGCACCGGACAACGAGCCGGACCGGATCGGCATCGGGCTCGGCATGGCCGCCCCCACAATCCTGGCGCACGGCACCGACGAGCAGAAACAGCGCTGGCTCAAGCCGCTGTGGACCGGCAGACAGGTGTGGTGCCAGCTGTTCAGCGAACCCGGCGCGGGCAGCGACCTGGCCGCGCTCGGCACCCGTGCGGTCCGGGACGGCGACGGCTGGGTGGTGAACGGCCAGAAGGTGTGGACCTCTTCGGCGCACCAGGCGGTGTGGGGCCTGCTGGTCGCGCGCACCGATCCGGACGTGCCCAAGCACGCCGGCCTTACCTACTTCGCGTGCGACATGACCGCGCCGGGCGTGGAGGTGCGGCCGCTGCGCCAGCTCACCGGCGAGGCCGAGTTCAACGAGGTGTTCCTGTCCGACGTCCGGATCCCGGACAGCGACCGGATCGGCGCGGTCGGCCAGGGCTGGACCGTCGCGATGACCACGCTGATGAGCGAGCGGGTGAGCATCGGCAGCTCCCGTGCGGTGCCGCGGGAAGCCGGCATGATCGGTTCGGTGGTGAAGACCTGGCGCGAGCACCCCGAGCTGCGCACACCGGGGCTGCACGACCGGCTGCTCCGGCTGTGGGTCGAGGCCGAGGTGGCCCGGCTGTCCGCGGAACGGCTGCGGCAGCAGCTCGCGGCCGGCAAGCCTGGCCCGGAGGGCTCCGCGGCCAAGCTGGTGTTCGCCCGGCTCAACCAGGAGATCTCCGGGCTCGAGCTGGAACTGGCCGGCGCGGATGGGCTGCGCTACGACGACTGGACGATGAAGCGGCCGGAACGCGCGAACTTCTTCGGGCGCGGCCCGGGCTTCCGCTACCTGCGCGCCAAGGGCAACTCGATCGAGGGCGGCACCTCCGAGATCCTGCGGAACATCGTGGCCGAGCGCGTCCTGGGACTGCCGCCAGAGCCGCGCACCGACAAAGAAGTGGCCTGGAAGGACCTGCCACGATGACTGCAGATACCGCGGGCCGCCTCCCCGATCTTCTTTACGACGACACCGAACGATCCTTGGCTGATGCGCTGAAGACGCTGCTCGACAGCCAGGCCGGCCTGCTCGCGCGCACCGAGTCAGCCGAGACGTATGACACCGCGCTGTGGCGGAAGGTCGCGGCCGACCTCGGCTGCGCCGGGCTGCTGATCCCGGAGCGGGACGGCGGCGCCGGTGCCTCGTACCGGGAGGCGGCGTCGGCCGCGGAGGAGCTGGGCGCGGCCGTCGCGCCGGTGCCGTTCGTCGGCAGCGCGGTGGTCGCCACCGTGGCGCTGCTCGCCTGCGCCCGGTCCGGTTCGGCGGAGGCCGAGCGGCTGCTGCGGCGGATGGCCGACGGAGAGCTGACCGTCGCGCTCGCCATCGGCTTCGCTACCGCGCCCGACGCGCCCTTCCCCAGGTCGGTAAGGGTCGCCGGGCCGCATCAGGGCGACAAGGCATCGGGCTGGGCGCGGCTGCGCGGATCGGTACGCGGGGTGGCGGACGCACTGCCCGCCGCGATGCTGCTCGTGCCTTCGGACGGCGTGCCGCACGGGCTGTACGCGGTGGACCTGTCGTCCGCCCGGGTCACCCGGTCCGGAGTCGTGTCGCTGGACATGACCAGGCAACTGTGCGACATCTCCTTCGACGACGCGCCCGCCACGCCGATCGTGTCCGGTTCGGCGGCCGCGGACGCGGTGAACGCCGCGCTGCGTGCGGGCGCGTGCGTGCTGGCCGCCGAACTGCTCGGCGTCGCGCAACGCTGCCTGGACATGACCGTGGCGTACGTGAAGGAGCGGCACCAGTTCGCGCGGCCGGTCGGATCGTTCCAGGCGGTCAAGGTGCGGCTCGCCGACCTGTGGGTGTCGGTGGCGCAGGCCCGAGCGGCCGCCCGCTACGCGGCGGCGTGCCTGGCCACCGGGGCCGCGGACGCGCCGGTCGCGGTGGCGCTCGCCAAGGCATACTGCTCCGACGTGGCGGTGCAGGCGGCTCAGGAGTGCGTTCAGCTCCACGGGGGTATTGGGTTCACGTGGGAACATCCGGCACACCTGTACCTCAAGCGGGCGAAGGCGGACTCACTGGCCTTCGGCACAGCGGACGCCCATCGCCGCTCACTGGCCAGCCTGGTGAATCTGCCCGCGCCGTGAGCGAAGCCAGGGGCGCGGCGTTGCCTGGACCGACGAGCGAGGAGCGCAGCGACGAGCGAGGAGGGAAGGCGATGCCTCAAAGCGCCCCGCCCGCGAGCGAACAAGGAAACAGAGTGAGCGCGGACTTGCGCGAACGGGTCGGCGCGCTGTCGCTCGAGCAGAAGGTACGGCTGCTGACCGGGGCGGATTTCTGGTCGCTGTACCCGGAGCCCGCGGTGGGGCTGCGCCGGGTCGTGGTGTCCGATGGCCCGGCCGGAGTCCGCGGCGAGATCTGGGACGAGCGCTCCCCGTCGGCGAACATCCCGTCGGCGACCGCACTGGCGGCGACCTGGGACGTATCGCTGGTCACCGCGATCGGGCGGCTGCTGGCCCGGGAAGCGCGGCGCAAGGGCGTCGACGTGCTGCTCGCGCCGACCGTGAACCTGCACCGGACGCCATACGGTGGCCGGCACTTCGAGTGCTTCTCCGAGGATCCGCTGCTCACCGGCGCGATCGGCGTCGGATATGTGCGCGGGCTCCAGGGCGCCGGTGTCGGCGCGTGCGTCAAGCACTTCGTCGGCAACGACTCGGAGACCCAGCGGATGACCGTCGACGTCCGCATCGACGACCGCACGTTGCATGAGCTGTACCTGGCCCCGTTCGAGACGATCGTGCGCGAGGGCGGCGTGTGGTCGGTGATGGCCGCCTACAACGGGGTCAACGGGCACTCGATGACCGAGAGTCCGTTGCTGCGGTCGATCCTGCACGAGCAGTGGGGCTACGACGGCGTCGTGATGTCCGACTGGACCGCGGCGCGGTCCACGATCGGTGACGCGCTCGCGGCGCTCGACCTTGTCATGCCCGGGCCGGCGGACAGGTTCGGCCCGTGGGGTGAGGAGCTGGTCGAGGCGGTGCGGACGGGCTCGGTGGACGAGGCGCTGATCGACGGCAAGGTGCTGCGGATCCTGCGCCTTGCCGCGCGGGTGGGCGCGCTCGATGGCGCGGTGCCGCAAACCGCCGATGGCACCGCCGATATCGCGACGCAGCTTCGCCGCGCCGCCGCGGCGAGCTTCGTGCTGGCGCGCAATGCGCCTGAGCGGCGAGCCCGCCGCGGGGATGCGATCCTGCCGCTGCCGTCGCCAGCCGACGGCGGGCTCGGCCCGGTGGCGGTGATCGGCCCGAACGCGGCGCTGGCGCGGACCATGGGCGGGGGCAGCGCGACCGTGTTCCCCGACTACACGATTTCGCCGCTGGACGGGCTGCGCGCCAGCGGCGTGGACGTGCGGCACGCGGCCGGGCTGTACGGGTACGGGCGGGTGGCGGTGGCCGGTCACCCGTGGCTGTTCCAGCCGGACGGCCGGACCCCCGGCGTCGAGGTGCGGTTTTTCGGGTCGGCCGGCGAGCCGCTCGGCGCCGAGTCACGCGCAATCGGGTCGTGGACCTGGATGGACGGCTTCGGGCCGGAGCGGCCGCCTGGGTCCGTCGCGCGGCTGGAGGTGCACGCGGTTGTCCGGGCAACCGCCGGCGGCGACTACCGCCTGGGCGTCTCCGGCCTGGGCGGCTGCCGCCTGCTGGTACGCGGCGCGGAGGTGTTCGACGTGGCGCTGTCCCTGTCCGAGGGCGCGGACATCGTGGAGAACCTGATGACGCCGCCGCAGCACGTCGTGCCGGTGCCGATCGCGGCTGGCGAGGCCGTTCCCGTCGTGTACCAGTACGACGTGACCTCCTCGCCGCTCGGCGGCTCCATGACCTCCCTTCAGCTCAACCTCGAGCCTCCGCATGGCACCGACGACGAGGAGATCGCGAAGGCGGCCGCGGTGGCGGCGGCGTGCGAGTACGCGATAGTGGTCGTTGGCACCACGGCGGAGACGGAGAGCGAGGGGATGGATCGTACGACCCTGGCGCTGCCCGGCCGGCAGGACGACCTCGTGCGCGCGGTGGCGGCGGCCAACCCGCGGACGATCGTGGTGGTGAACTCCGGTGCGCCGGTGCTGCTGCCCTGGGCGGACGACGTGCCGGCCGTGCTGCTCACCTGGTTCGGCGGCCAGGAGTACGGCGGCGCGCTCGCCGACGTGCTGCTCGGCGAGGCCGAGCCGGGTGGCCGGCTGCCGACCACGTGGCCCGCTACCGAGCAGGGCCTGCCGTCGGTCCAGCCCGCGGACGGCGTACTGTCCTATGACGAGGGCCTGTTCATCGGATACCGGGCCGATGACCGGCTCGGCCGCGCGCCGCGCTTCCCGTTCGGGCACGGTCTCGGCTACACGTGCTGGGCCTTCGAGCGCATGTCGCTGCAGCCAGGCGCCGCACACGTGACGGTGCGCAACATCGGCGAACGGCGCGGGCGGCAGGTGGTGCAGGTGTACGCGTCACGGCCGGATTCGGCGATCGCGCGGCCGGCGAAGTGGCTTGCCGGGTTCGCCACCGTGGATGCCGATCCGGGCGAGGTGGTCACGGTACGCGTGCCGGTCGCCGCGCGCGCCTTCGAGCACTGGACCGAGGACGGCTGGGCAACCGAGCCAGGCGAGTTCGTCCTTGCCGCGGGCCCTTCGTCCGCCGACTTGCCGCTTTCCGTCCGCATGTCCTGCTGAGAGCTAATCCCCGCTTATCCCAGCTGGTCGCGGCGGCGGGTCAAGGACGCGGTCTCGGCGGTGTTCCCCGCCAGCTCGATGGCCTTGTCGTACGCCGCGCGCGACTGCGGACCGCGGCCCAGCCGGCGCAGCAGGTCGGCCCGGGCCGCGTGGTAGGCGTGGTAGCCGGCGAGCCGGTGCTCAAGACCGTCGACGATCGCCAGCGCCACCTCCGGGCCGTCAAGCTCGGCAACCGCGATGGCCCGGTTGAGCGCGATGACCGGCGACGGGTCGAGGCGGACGAGCTGGTCGTAGAGGGCGACGACTTGCGACCAGCCGGTGTCGCGGACGTCGCAGGCGGAGGTGTGCACGGCGTTGATCGCGGCGAGGATCTGATAGCGGCCCGGCGCCACCCCGGCGGCCAGGCGCTCGCGCACCAGCCGGTGCCCCTCGGCGATCAGCGCCGCGTCCCAGGCCCCGCGGTCCTGCTCCTCGAGCGTGACCAGTTCGCCGCTGGCCGAGATCCGGGCGGTGCGGCGCGCCTCGGTGAGGAGCATCAGCGCCAGCAGCCCGGTCACCTCACCGTCGTCCGGCAGGAGGGCGCGGATCAGGCGGGTGAGCCGGATCGCCTCGGCGGTCAGGTCGTGACGTACCGGATCGGTGCCGGGGCCGGTCGCGAGATAGCCCTCGTTGAAGATCAGGAAGAGGGCGGTGAGCACGCCGGAGACGCGTGCCGGGAGATCCTCGGCGGACGGCACCCGGTACGGGATGCGGGCCGCCTTGATCTTGGCCTTCGCGCGAGTGATCCGCTGGCCTATCGCGCTCTCCTGGACGAGGAAGGCGCGGGCGATCTCGGGCACGGTCAGCCCGGCGACCATGCGCAGGGTCAGCGCCACGCGGGCCTGCATCGCCAGGGCCGGGTGACAGCAGGTGAAGATCAGCCGGAGCCGGTCGTCGTCGATGACGCCGGCCGGTTCGGGCGGGTCGTCGTTGTCATACAGCAGCTGGGCGTCCTGGTGCTTGCCCGCGCGCTTGTTCTCGCGCCGGATCCGGTCGATGGCCTTGCGGTTGGCGGTGGTGGTCAGCCAGGCGCCGGGATTGGGGGGAACACCGTCGGCCGGCCACCGCTCGACGGCGGTGGCGAACGCCTCGGCCGCCGCCTCCTCGGCGATGTCGAGGTCACCGAAACGCTTGGTCAGGGACGCGACGACCCGGGCCCATTCGTCACGGTGTGCCTGGGCGATCGCCTCGCACGCGTACCGCATCTGAACATCATCCCCCGTGGTCCACCGCCCTCGGGGGTCGGCTACTGTGCTAGCTGCCCGGGCCAGGCGCGGCGCTCGAAAATTTATTGCAGACAGTTACCCTCCCGGATCGGGGGGGTAACTGTCCGCAATGATTCCGGACTGCCTCCCGGACCACGACAAAACGGATATGTCCTGGCAGCCGACGCGGCGGGGCGGCGGCCGGCTAGTTCTGGGTCATGCGCTCGTAGCGGCGGGCGACCTCGGTCGCCTTGGCGGCCTTGCCGTCCTCGCGGTCCAGCGCGGTGGCGATCTTCTCGAGTTCGGCCAAGACCGTCTTGGCCTGGTCCCGGTTGCCCAGCGCGAACTCCACGTCGAACCGGCTGCGCAGCGCGAAGTACAGCTCGCTCTTGGTACCGGTGGCGCGGGCTTGCGCCTCGTAACGGAGCACCATCTGGTGCGCGCCGTCCATATCCTTGCTCAGCAGGAGCGCACGGACCAGCGTGTACATCATGTCGCAGACGACCAGGAAGTCCGACTCGGCGTCCGCGACCTGCACGCCCTGCCTGGCGTACCGCAGCCCCTCCTCCATGCGGCCGGCATCGAGCGCGATCTCCGCGAGGCCGTGGTAGCTGTACACGCGCTCGTACGCGAACGAATTCGGGTTGTCGAGCAGCTCGCGGTAGATGGCCGCCGCCTCCTCGTCGCGCTTGGCCCGGCGCAGGAAATCGGCCAGCGTCACCTTGTGATCGCCGACGCTGTAGCCGGGATCGCTCGGGGACTGGCGCAGCGCGAGGTCGAGGGCCTCCTGCGCGACGTTGATCGCCTTGTCCCGCTCGCCGGTCCGGGACAGGATGCGGGACCGGTGCAGCAACAGCCCGGACCGCCAGTTCGGGTAGCCCCTGGCGACCAGCCAGCGCTCCGCGTCGTCGAGCACCTCGAGCAACTGGCGCAGCTTGTCGTCGTTGCCGGTCTGATTCAGCATGTCCTGCACCCAGCTGCACTTGGCCATGGCGATGTACCATGCGCCGCCGTACCCGGACAGCCCTTCGTGGCCCGCATAGTCTTCGGCGATCGCGAGCGCCTGGGTGTCCCGCACCAGCGCGGTCCCGAAATCGGCCTGCTTCCACAGCGCGCGCCGCTCGTAGTACAGCGAGCGGAGGATCATGAACGGGTCCCTCGCGATCGTGGCGGCTTGCACGGCGCGGGCCGCCGCCGCGGCCGACTTGCGCCAGAGCCGATCCTTGTAGGCGGTGTCCGCTTCGTTGAGGAAGGTGTCCACCACCTCCTTCACCGCGTCCGTGCTCATCGTCGTCAGGACGTGGTGTCAGGGATGCCCCGGAGGGTTTCCTTGACGGCGCTGACCAGGTGCGGCGGGATGCCTACCTGGCGGGCCACGGCGGTCTCGTCGGCGTCAAGGAAGTCGCGCCAGACCGGGTACAGGCGGCTGATCTGCCGGCTTGCCTGCTCGCCGAGGTTGGCCTCGCGGGTGAGCACGGAGACGCTGAGGTAGCGCTGCTGCGGCTTCAGCACCCGCAGCGCCTGCTGGCGGGCCAGCATCTCGGCGATCTCGGACCGCAGGTCGCTGCGGCCGGCCGCCCGGATCTGCTCGTAGAGCAGGCCCTGGAGATCGGCCGGCGGGTCGGCGGCCCCGGCGTCGCGCAGGATGATCAACGGCCGTTGCAACGCTTCCATGCGGCCGATCTCCAGCATCACGTTGGGGTTCAGGTCGCCGGTGAGGATGGCCACGAAGAAGTGCGCGCGCAGCAGCTTCTTCTTGACGTTGGACCACAGACCAGGCATCTCGACGTCGGCGTCGGCCCGTACCGCCTGCCAGAAGTAGGGCCGGTATTCGACGACGTCCCGCAGCGCCTCGAATATCTCGGTCGCCCGCTGGTCGCGGAACGGCAGCGCCACGAAGCAGGAGGCCCACGGGGTGAGCTCCGGCTCTTCGGCGGTCTCGACCTGGAGCTCCTTCAGCTCCGCTTCCCGCGCGTTCAGCGTCCGCTGCATGAGCGTGTTCTGCTCGGCGAGCGAGAGCATCAGCCCGATCACTTGGTTGTACTGGGTGAACATGGTCTTCACCGCCTCGGCGGGAAGCTCGCGGGCGAGCAGCATGAGCGCGTTGTTGTACAGCGACACCAGCGCCTGCCGGCTGACCTCGTCGGTCAGGTTAGGCCGGGACGCGAGCTTCTGGATTGTCGGGTTGTCGGCGTTGAGGTGCAGCATCAGCGGCTCGTGCTCGTCGTGCAGGAAGCCCTTGAGCAGGCCGCGCAGCGACTCGGGGATGCGCACGTCCTCGGCGAGCCGCTCCATCTCGCGCCGGTTCTCGTTGTCGCGGGACTCGGTCAGCACGGCCGGCAGCTCGGCTGGCTGGAACCGGCTCACGCTGGCCACGAACCGGCCGTTGAGGAACACCAGCGACCGGTAAGCGGCCTGGAGGTTCTCGAAGCGCTGGGCCTCCTCCTCATCCAGCGGCTGGAAGATGATGTCGGAGTCGGTGTGGTCCAGCCGATTCAGGTGCACCCGGTTCGGCCACGTCTTGGCGTACAGCTTCAGGAACCGCTCGGCGAACGCCTCGGTGCAGTTGAGCACCCGGATGCTGCGCGCGCTGGCCAGCAGCCGGTACTGGTTCGCCGACTCCGGCTCGGTGATGTAGTAGACGAACCGGGACCCGTCGCTGTGCTCCGGCGCGGTCTGCAGGTAGTCGCTCATCGTGATCGGGCCCTGGTCGCTCTCCAGCGGCATCAGGTCCGCGACCGCGCGGAAGAACTCGTCGTGCTCGGCCTGCACTGACATCGCCAGCACGTGATAGGAGTGCCAGCGCATGATCTCGATGAAGCGCTGCCGGGACCGCATCGACAGGTCGATCAGCTCGCGCACGATGCGCTTGCCCAGGGTCTGCTGCACCGCGGCGAGCGCGGCGTCCCTGATCACGTTGTCCCGCGCCGCGTTCGGCGTCAGCTCGTTGCACTCGACGACGCCCTGGAGGAACTTCGCCCACGGGGGGAGCACGTCCCGGTTGCCCGCGCCGATGAACATCCGGTGGATATACAGGTCCACGGTGCCGCGGATGTTCACGTCGGGGGTACGCCGGTCGGTCACGCCGAGCACGCCGCGGATCCGGCCGCGTGCCTTGCCATCGGGATGGTCCGGGTCCGCCCACTCGAAGCTCTCCTCGACGGCGAACACATGCAGCGCGGTCTCCGAGGTGAACTTACGGTCCCAGAAGTCGTGGTAAGCGAGATCTCGCTCCTGCTCGGAGGGATATCCGCGATGCCATGGCGCGCCCACCGCATTGGCGGGCTCGGTGTCGTTGTTCACGTACACCGGCATGCCGATGAAATCCGCGTAGGTCCTGATGATGCTTTCCAGTCGGGAGCGTTCCAGGTAGCGGCTGTAGCGCGGGTTGAGCTGGATCGTGACCGTCGTCCCGGTCTCCTTGCGCTGCGCGGCCTCCACGGTGTAGTTTCCGCCGCCTTGGCTTTCCCAGCGCAGCGCCTCGTGGCCGCCGGCCTTGGTGACCACGGCGACCCAGTCGGCGACGATGAACGCGCTGAGCAGGCCGATGCCGAACTGCCCGATCAGCTCGATGGCCCGGGACCGGTCCGCGGCGGCGATCTGCTCACGCAGTTCGGCGGTGCCGGAGCGGCCGATCGTCGACAGGTACCAGTCGAGTTCCTGACCGGTCATCCCGGAGCCGTTGTCATGGATCTCGATCTGCAACGCGGCGGAGTTGGTGACAATCGTGATCCGCGGCTGCGGCGGTTCCTGGCCGCCATGCTGGCGGTACAACTCGGCGCGACGGGTGATCGAGTCGTGCGCGTTCTGGATCATTTCCCGCAGGAAAACGTCGGGGTCAGCATAGAGGTTCTGCGCAAGCAGCTGGATCAATCCCTCTAGCTGGATCTGGAACTTCCGCTCCTCGGCCACAGCCCACATTCTAAGACGAAATGAGCACGGCCTCAGGCTCTGTCGTGACCTGCTGTGCGCGGTCGATCCGGGTGAGCGCGGGCAGCGCCAGCAGCCCGCAGGCGAGGGTGGCGACGCCGCCGGCGACCAGCGACCAGCGGGCACCCGCCTCCTGGCCGAGCCAGCCCACGATCGGGCCGCCCACCGGCGTCGAGCCAAGCCACGCCAGCGCCCACAGCGCCATTACCCGGCCGCGCATCACCGGCTTGGCCGCGAGCTGCAGCGAGGTCTTGGCCATCGAGTTGAACGTGATGCTGCCGTAGCCGACGAACAGCAGCGCGACAAGCTCAAGCGGCAGGTCCGGCGCCGCGGCCGCCGCGAGTATCGCGGTACCCCAGCCGATCGCGGCAACGCACAGCGACCTTGCGCGCCGCCGCGCGCAAGGGCGCTGGCGGGCGGCGGAGATCAGCCCGCCCGCCACCGCGCCGACCCCCATCACCGAGGCCATCACGCCGTACGCCGCCGCACCGCGGCCGAACACCTTGGTGGCCATCAGCGGCAGCGTCACCTGGAACTCCCAGGCCAGGGTGCCGACGACGGCGATCATGACCAGCGGGATCAGCAGTTCCGGCGTCTGGCGCACGTAGCGCAGCCCCTGCCGCACCTGGCCGGGCGCCTTGCGCGCCCGCCGCGCCGGGAACAGCTCGGACCGGCGCATCGCGGCGAGCGAGATCAGCACGGCGACGTAGGAGACCGCGTTGGCCCCGAAGCACAGCGCCAGGCCGAGCCCGGCGACGATCGTGCCGCCGAGCGCGGCGCCGAACACCCGCGCCAGGTTCATCGACACGGAGTTGAGCGTCACCGCGTTCGGCAGGTCCGCGGGGGAGACCATCTCGCAGATGAAGCTCTGCCGCGCGGGGTTGTCGAAGACGTTGACGAATCCCAGCGCCAGGGCGAGCAGGTAGATCAGCCATAGCCGCATGGCGTGCGTCGCGATCAGCACGGCGAAGGCCCCGGCCAGCAGCCCGGCCAGCGTCTGGGTGACGTACAGCACGCGCTGCTTGTCCATCCGGTCCGCGACCAGGCCGCCGGCCGGGCCGAACACCAGCATGGGCGCGAACCGCGCCGCCGTGGTGAGGCCGAGCTGGGTCCCGCTGTGCGTCAGGTCCAGCACCAGGAACGACTGCGCCACCGTCTGCATCCAGGTACCGGCCACCGAGATGAGCTGCCCGATGAAGTACAGCCGGTAGTTCCGCTGACGCAGCGAGGCGAGCACGGCACCCCCATATCATTAGCCCTGCTAAGGATACCATTAGCACCGCTAAGATATTCCCGGAGGTCGCGCCACTGCCGTTCTGCCTAATGAGCTCGTACCACCACCTCAAGCGGCAGGTCACGCGAGGACCCGCCGACGCAGAGACGGTACTCGCCGGGAACCCAGACCCAGTCGCCGGCCGCCTCGTCGTAGCGGGCGAACGCCCGCCGTGGCACGCAGAGCCGTACCCTGGCCAGCTCGCCGGGCGAGGCGGTGACGGAGGCGAACGCCGCCAGGGCCCGCGCCGGGTTCTCCGGGTCGTCGTCGGGTGGCTCCAGGTACGCCTGGACCACCTCGCGGCCGTCCCGGTTGCCGGTGTTGCAGACCAGCACGGTCACCGCCAGGTCGCCGTCGGCGGGCAGCTCCGCGCAGTCCGCCGTCGCCGCCTGGTACTCCCACGAGGTGTAGCCGAGGCCGTGGCCGAACGGGAACAACGGCTCGATGCCGGCCCGGTCGTAGCCCCGGTAGCCGATCAGCAGGCCTTCCTCGTAGGCCAGCGTGCCGTCCGGCGCCGGGATGGCGTGCAGCACCGGGCAGTCCGCCTCGGTGCGGGGGAGGGTCACCGGCAGCCTGCCGCCGGGTTCGACCCGGCCGAGCAGCACGTCGGCGAGCGCGTCGCCCATGGCCTGCCCGGGCAGCCACGAGCAGCCGATCGCGGCCACCTGGTCCGCCCACGGCATGAGCACCGGCATGCCGGCGTTCACCACCACGACGGTCCGATCGCACACCGCGGCCACGCGGCTGACCAGCTCATCCTGCCGGCCGGGCAGGGACAGGCTGGTCCGGTCGAACCCCTCGCTTTCGGTCGCCGCGCCGGAACCGACGACCAGGACGGCCACGTCCGCCGCGCTGGCCGCGGCCACCGCGGCGTCGAACATGGCGTCCTCGTCCGCGGCCGGCGCGACGCCGAGCCGGATCGATATCGGCGGCGTCGCCCAGTTCGCGGGGAGCAAGGTGACTTCGAGCGTCACGTCCTGGCCTTCGACCAGATCGATGGCGGTGCGGATTTCGCCGGGCCGCACCATCGCCTCGACCGGGTCCTCGGGCAGCGGCGTGGTGCCGGCCGCGATCGTCTCGCCGTCCGCGGTCAGCACAACATCGCCGACCCCGCCGGCGCCCAGCATGTACCGGCCGGACTCCGGGGCCCGGTATCGCGCGCGCAGCACGATCGTGCCGCGAGCGCCATCGCCAACCCCGCGCGGCAGGCCGTCCCACCAGGTGAACATCGTCGCGCCGCGGTGCTCGCTGGCGAGCGTGGTGCCGTCCTCGGCGCGGAACTCCAGCCGGGTTCCCGGCTCCCCGCTGACCGGATCGCGCAGCGTGTCGGCCGCGGGTTCGGGGACGTTCTGCCAGGTCACGCACCCTTGATGGATAGTGAGCGAGGCACCCGTGCCGGCCAGCGCGGTCCGCAGCGCGTCCGCCGGAGTGGTCACACTGGCCGGCGTGACCCGGGCGCTGCCGCCGCCCTGGGTGACCGGGAACAGCGCGTTCGGACCGATCAGGGCGATGCTGCCGATGCTCCGCGGGTCGAGCGGCAGCACCTGGCCCTCGTTGCGCAGCAGGGTGAACGCGGCCGCGGCGGCCCGCCGCAGCAGCCCGGCGTCAGCGAGCACGGGCCCGCCATTCCCGTTGCCGGCCCCGTTGGCGTCCGGCCCCGCGCCGTTGCCGTCCGGGCTGCCCAGCGCGCCGACCCGGCGGGCCAGCCGGAGCACGCGGATCACCTTGTCGTCCACGTCGTCCGGGGAAATCTCGCCGGCCGTCACGGCGGCGACGAGCTTGTCGCCCCAGGCGCCGTCCGGGCCCGGCATCAGCAGGTCCAGGCCGGCCGCCGCCGTCGCGACCGTGCTCCGCCCGGCGCTCCAGTCGGACACCGCCACGCCGGAGAAGCCCCACTCTCGCTTGAGCATGCCGTTGAGCAACGCGGCATGCTCGGTCATCGTGACGCCGTTGACCTTGTTGTAACCGGCCATCACCAGCGCGGCGTCCGCCTCCCGCACGCACGCCTCGAATGGCAGCAGGTAGACCTCGCGGAGCACCCGCTCGGCGACCCGCACGTCGCAGTTCCAGCGGCCGGTCTCCGAGTCGTTGGCGGCGAAGTGCTTCAGCGTGGCGGCCACCCCGGCCTGCTGCACGCCGCGCACGTACGCCACCGCCATGCGCGCCGCGAGCACCGGGTCCTCGGCGAAGCACTCGAAGCCCCGGCCGCCGAGCGGCGTCCGCATCATGTTGATCGTCGGGCCGAGCAGCACGCCGATGCCCTTGCTCCTGGCCTCCTGGCCAAGCGCGCGGGCGACGGCGAGCACCAGGTCCGGATCCCAGGTGGCGCCGAGTGCCGATGGGCACGGCAGGCTCGCGGAGGGATTTCGCTCGTCCATCGCGACGCCGCGGACCCCTGCGGGACCGTCGGACATGGCGAACGGGCGAAGTCCGATCAGCTCGCTGCCGTGCGTGTGCCAGTTGTCTGCGCCGGTGAGCAGGCGCACCTTGTCCTCGAGGGAGAGCGCGGCCAGCAGGCCGCGCTCATCCTTCTCGCTATTCAGTGGCATATTCGCTGTTTCGTGCCAGTCCTTCTCCTCTCCTCGATGCGGCTATGACGCGGGCTTGAGGTGCAGGATCACGTATTCGACCTCGGAGATGTTCGGGCCTGGGTCGGAGTACGGGTTGGACTGGGAGGGCCAGCCCACGTAGTTCTTCGAGGACCACTCGGCCCAGGCCGCGCCGTACAGCAGCGGGATGGCCGGCATCTGGGTGGACTCGATGGTCTCCAGCGTGTTCAGCGCCGACTGCTGGGCGGCCGGGTCAGTGCTGGCCGTGTACTGGGCGAGCGCGGCCTGCGCCTGCGGGCTGTTGAACCGGCCGTAGTCGCCGGCCGCGGCCTTGCCGATCGGCGCGCTGGTGCCGTAGTCCATCCAGTTCGCGAGGTAGTCGAACGGGCTGTTGCCGTTGTTCGACCAGTGCAGCATCGCGTCGAACGTGCCGTTCGCCGCGTCGTTGAACCAGTCCGCGGGCTGGCCGATCCCGTTCACCTTCACCTGGAAGCCCTGGGCGTTGAGCTGGGTCGAGATGAGCCCGGCGTCCGTGTAGTAGTCGGTGAACCCGATCGGGTCCTCGATGGAGAAGCTGATCGGCTTGCCGTTCTTCATCCACTTGCCGCCGACCTTGGCGTAACCGTCGCTGGTCAGGATCGAGGCCGCCTTATTGGCGTCGCCGGCGCTGGGTAGGTCGTTGGCGTACTGCGGCGCGAGCAGCGGCTGGTCGAGCGGCAGCAGCAGCCCGCTGGAGGAGGTGGCGGGCAGCTCATACCCGGTCTCGCCCTGCGCGGAGAGCTGGTTCCTGTTGATCGCGTAGCTGATCGCCTGCCGCACCTTCGGGTCGTTCAGCGGCGCCTTGGTGACGTTCAGCCACAGGGTGGCCACGTTGTTCGCGCTCACGTACGGTGCCTGGCTGAACCAGGTGTGGTTGGTCGCCGGGTTGGCGCCGACCCACACGCTCTGCACGTTGCTGATGTCGTTACCTGCCCAGTCGATCTGGCCGGAGGTCAGCGCGGTCTGCGCGGCGGTGCCGCTGGTGTAGCCGGGGAAGTCCACCTTGGGCACGTGGATCGAGCTCTTGTTCCAGTAGGTCGGGTTCGCCTTGAGCAGGATGCCCTGCGGGGAGAAGGTGTCGAGCACGTACGGGCCGGTGCCCACCGGGTGAGTGTCCGCGTAGTTGGCGGGGTCGCTGACCGACTGCCAGACGTGCTGCGACACGATGGGCTGGGTACCGATCTGGAACAGGTTGGCGACCTCGGGCTGAGCGAACGTGAGCACCGCCGTGTTCGGCCCGGAGCTGGTGGCGCTGACCGGGGCCGGGGCGCCCGTGGTGGACGGCACGCCCTGCTTCAGCAGGTTGAAGGTGAACGCCACGTCGGCGGCGCTGAACGCCTGGCCGTCGCTCCACTTCACCCCGGACCTGGTGGTGACCGTCAGCGTCTTGTTGCCGTTGGACCAGCTGAAGCCGGTACCCAGCAGGTTATCGCTGGGGGCCAGGCTCAGCTTCATGACGTTGAAGAAGAACAGGGGCTCGTAGATCAGGTCGGTGCAGTGCATCTGACCGCACCCGGCGTTGTTGTTGAACGGATTGAACGTGTCGGCGATCGGGGACTGCTGGGTGGACTCCACCACGAGCGTCTTGGTCCCCATGCCGCTCGTGCCCGAGCCGCTACTGCTGCTGCCAGTGCCCGGAGACGACGAGCCACTGCTGCTGCAGGCAGCCGCGGTCAGCACCGCCGCCGCGGTGAGGCCCAGCAGGGCCCTGCTTCTTATCACGGAACGATTCATTGTCTAAACTCCGTTGTGCCCGGTCGGCTCGTCGCCGGCCTTGTTGAAATGACCATGTCGGGGTCAGTCGCAATGGTTGTGCGCGGCCGGCCGGGTTAACGGACCGTATTCGCCGGCCGGATGATTCGGTTCAGATTCCTGTTTCGGGCGTGCTTTCCTCTCCGGCTTCTTCGGCCTCTCCTGCTGCTCCGGATGACGAATCGGGCGAGTGCAGCCAGCACGCGCTCTGATGCCCGGAACCGACCGCGAAGGCCGGCGGGGCCTGCTGTGCGCATACCGGCATGGCGTACCGGCAGCGCGGGTGGAACCGGCAGCCACTCGGCGGCTCCACCAGGCTCGGCGGCGCGCCGCGGGCCTGGAGCTCCGCCGGCTCGGATCGCTCCGGGTCGGGTGCCGCGGTGAGCAGGAGCTGGGTATACGGGTGGGCCGGAGCGTCGGTGACGTCGGCCGCCCGTCCGGTCTCGACGATCCGGCCGGCGTACATGACGGCGATCTCGTCGGCCAGGTAGCGAGCCGAGGCGATGTCGTGCGTCACGTACAGGATCGCGATGCGTTCGGTCTCCCGCAGGTCGGCGAGCAGGTTGAGGACGCCGAGCCGGATCGAGACGTCGAGCATGGACACCGGCTCGTCGGCGAGCAGAACCTTGGGCTGGACGGCGAGCGCACGGGCGATCGCGACGCGCTGCCGCTGCCCGCCGGACAGTTCGTGCGGGTACTTGCCGATGAACTCCCCGCCCGGGGTCAGCGCCACCCGTTCCAGCACGCCAGCGATGTCTTCGGCGCCGCTGGGCGCGGAGTAGATCTTGAGCGGCCGTTGGATGTGATAGCCGATCGTGTGCACCGGGTTGAGCGAGGAGAACGGATCCTGGAGCACCAGCTGCACCGTCTTCGCGTACCGGGCGCGCGACCCGTGCACCAGCGTGCCGTTCAGCAGCACCTCGCCGGACGTTGGCGGGGTCAGCCTGGCGAGCGTCCGCGCCAGGGTGGACTTGCCGGAACCGCTCTCGCCCACCACGGCGGTGATGCTGGCTTCGCCGAGCGCGAGCGAGACGTCGTCCACGGCGTGCACGACGGCGCCGCGGGCGATCTGCCTGCCGCGCCGGTGCACCGGGAAGTGCTTGGTCACGGCGCGCGCCTCGAGCACGGGCGGGCTCATGGGGTGCCTCCGGCGGAGTCGATAGCGGTCAGTCTGGGGACGGCGGCCAGCCCGCTCGGGCCCGCGGACCCCGGAACGAGGCCCAGCTCGGGCGGCACCGGCACCGGCGATCCGGGGTCGTGCAGCCAGCAGGCCACCGTCCGACCAGCCTCAGGACGCGCGGCGAGACCCTCTGGCCCGCGCCCCGCGGGCGGCGCCAGCGCCGGGACCTGCTCCGCGCACAGGTCCATCGCGTACTGACAGCGCGGGTGGAACGGGCATCCGCGGGGCGGGTGCCGCAGGTCCGGCGGCGAGCCCGAGATCCCCGTCATCCGGATCTTGGGTCCGTGCAGCGAGGGGAATGAGGCGAGCAAGCCCAGCGAGTAGGGGTGCCGTGGCGCGCGGAACAGCTCGGCGGCCGGCGCCTGCTCCACGATCCGCCCCGCGTACATGATCGTGATCGAGTCCGCGATCTCCAGGAGCAAGGACAGGTCGTGCGTGATGAACAGCACCGCGAACCCCAGCCGCTCGCGCAGGCCGGCCAGTTCCTCCAGGATCTCGCGCTGGGTGACGACATCAAGCGCGGTCGTCGGCTCGTCCATGATCACGATCCGCGGCTCGAGCGCCAGCGCCATCGCGATCATGACCCGCTGCCGCATCCCGCCGGACAGCTCGTGCGGATACGCGCGCAGCCGGTCGGCGGAAATGCCGACCATCGCGAGCAGGTTCACCGCGCGTTCCCTGCGGGCTTTGCGGTCCAGCCCCGGCCGGTGTGCCCGCAGCACGTCGGTGAGCTGGGCGCCGATGGACATCACCGGGTTCAGCGCGTGCATCGCGCTCTGCATGACGACGGCGATATCGGACCAGCGCAGCCGCCGTAGCTCCTCCTCGCTCGCGCCGAGCAGGTCCACGGTCCCGTCGAACACGACGCTTCCGCCGGTGATCACGCCCGGTGCGCGCAGCAGCCTGGTGATCCCGTACGCGAGGGTGGACTTTCCGCTGCCGCTCTCGCCGGCGAGCCCGTGCACCTCGCCGGGGCGCAGCGTCAGGCTCGCGTCGCTGACGGCGTGCACCGCGTCGGCGCCGAGGCCGTAGTCCACGGACAGCCCGTCGACCTCAAGCAGCGGCTGTGTGCCGAAAACCTCGCTCATTGCGCGGCCCCCGTCCCCGTGGGCACGGACGCGCTGGCGTGCGTCCGGCCGGCCCCTGTCCGGTCGGACGCAGCCACCGGTGTCACGCCGAGCGGGAAGCGCTTGGGGACCCCGGCGCGACGCGCGGTCTTCCGGGACAGCCCGGCGGCCCGCAGCCGCGGGTTGATGAACTCGTCAATGCCGAAGTTGAGCAGCGCCAGGGACGTGCCGAGCAGCGCGACCGCCAGGCCAGGCGGCAGGAACCACCACCACTCGCGGCTCTGCGCCGCCGAGCTCTCCTGCGCCCAGAACAGCATCGCCCCCCAGCTCCAGTGCGTGGTGCTGATCAGGCCGAGGAACGCGAGCGAGGTGTAGGTGCCGATCGCGTAGATGACCGTGAACAGGAACGAGGACGCCACGATCGGGATCAGGCCCGGCAGGATCTCGAACGTGAGGATCCGCCAGGTGCGTTCGCCGACGATCCGTGCCGAGTCGACGAAGTCCCGGCTTCGCATCGCCAGCGTCTGGACGCGCAGCACCCGCGCTCCGAAGGCCCACCCGGTGACGCTGATGATGATCGCGATCAGGAGGTCGTTGGCGCTCGCGGACGAGCTCAGGAATCCGGCCAGCACGATCAGCAGCGGCAGGGCGGGCAGCACGAGGGCGACGTTGATCAACGTTGACAAGACATCGTCCACCACCCCGCCGAAGTAACCGGCCGATACTCCGATGACGACGGACAGTACCGTGGCGACGGCCCCGGCGACGAACGACACCACGATCGTCGACCGCGCGCCCACCAGCAGCTGGGACCAGATGTCCTGCTGGGTCTGCGTGGTGCCGAGCCAGTTCTTGGCCGACGGCGGCTGCGGGATGCCCACGGTGGTGTTCAGGTGCGCCGACGGGTCGTACGGTGCGATCAGCGACCCGAATATCGCCATCACCACGAAGAGGCCGAGCAGCAGGAGCCCGATGATGATCTTGGGGGAGCGCGGGACGCGGATCCGTCGCACTCTGCGCGGCGCCGGGACCGGCACGGACGTCGCGTCCGCGGCCTGGGTGGTTATCGCCATCGCTCAGCCTCCCTGCCTGGTCCGCGGATCGAGCAGCACGTACACGAAGTCCGCGATGAGGTTCGCGCCGAGCACTGCGAACGTGATGATCAGGAACACCCCCTGGATCAACGGGTAATCGTGGTTGAGCACCGCCTGCTGGAGGATGTAACCGATGCCCGGATAGGAGAAGACGATCTCGGTCAGCAGCGCGCCGGACACCACGAAGCCGATGGCCAGTGAGAAGCCGGTCACGCTGGGCAGGATGGCGTTACGCGCCGCGTAGAGGATCACCCGGCGCTTCGGCAGTCCCTTGGCTTGGGCGACCAGCACGTAATCCTCGTCCATCGTGCTGACCATGACGTTGCGCATCCCGACGATCCACCCGGCGGCCGAGGCGAGCACGATGGTGAGCGCGGGCAAGATGGCGTGGTCGATCACGTTGGCGAGGTAGGTCCCGGTCAGACCCGGAGTGACGAGCGTCTGGTCGTAGCCGTTGAGCGCGGGGAACCAGTGCAGCTCCGTCGCGAACCCGGCGATCAGCAGGATCGCGATGAAGAAGTACGGCGCGGCCTGAAAGAACGTCATGGCCGGCAGCAGGTTGTCCAGCCAGCTGCCGCGGCGCCAGGCCACCAGCGCGCCGAGTACGGTGCCGAGCACGAAGCTGATCACCGTGGCCAGGCCGACCATGCCGAGGGTCCAGAAGATGCCGCCGCCGATCACGCTGGTGACGCTTTGCGAGAACTCCGTGGACATGCCCATGTTCCCGTGCAGCAGGTGATTCCAGTACTGCACGTACTGGTCCCACGCGCTCTGGTGTCCCGTCAGCCCGTACTCGATCTCCAGAGACTTGATCAGCGCGGGCGTGACCTGGGCGTTCTGCAACTTGCCGAGGGCCGCGGTCAGCGCGTTTCCCGGCATCATGCGCGGGATGAAGAAGTCGATGGTGATGGCGACGACCGCGGCGAGGATGTAGAAGGCAAGCTTCCTGGCCAGTGCCCGCATGGTCAGACCCCCGCTCCGCAGCCGCAGCTTTCCCTGATCACCAGCCGGGTGGGCAGCACGATGTCGCGTTCGGGCGGCACCACGTGGCTGATCATGGAGTAGACGAGTTCGAAGGCAGTCGCGCCCAGTTCCCTGATCTGCTGCCGCACGGTGGTGAGCTGGCAGCGCAGGTGGCGGGCCATCGCGATGTCGTCGAAGCCGGTGACCGCCACCCGCGTCGGCACGTCAATGCCGTGGCGGCGCAGCGCGCCCATCACGCCGAGCGCGGTCTGGTCGTTCGCGCAGACGATGGCGCGCGGCAGGGTCGTGCCCGCGTCCAGCAGCCGGTCGATCACCTGCGCCCCGCCGGCCGCGTAGTAGTTGCCCTGCCAGTCCGGACCGCTGACGAATTCGGCGCCGGTCGCGGCGGCCTCTGCCGCGAGCGTGTCGTGCCGGGCCCGGCTGTCCGGGCTGTCCGCGTAACCGCTGACGTAGCCGATCGAGCGGTAGCCGTGGTCGCGCAGCAGATGGCTGGCCAGTTCTCCCATGCCGGACGCGTTGTCGCTGCGGACGTTCACCGTGGCCGGCGTGGCGACGCCGGCCAGCGTGACGATCGGTATCTGCCCGGCGAGCCGCACCAGCGGGTCGTCGTCGAGCAGCCGGTCGTGCAGGATCAGGCCGTCGCTCTTGCGGGCCAGCGCCAGCGTGCGGTAGTCGGCCTGGTGGTCGGCGATGTCCACCGACCTGATCAGCAGGTCGAAGCCGCGCACTTGTGCGGACATCTCGATGCCCCGGTTGATCATGTCGTGAAATTGCAGGGATTCCGCCTCGTCCGCGAACACGTCGTCGTCGGCGAGCCCGGTCAGCGGGGGAGCGGGGCGGCGCTCGATCACGCCGACGACCTCCTTGAGCCTGGCGCTGAGCGCGCGGGCCGCCCCGTCCGGTGCGAAGCCCAGCTCGGCCACCGCCTGGAGGACCTTGTCCCGGGTATCCGGTCGCGTGTTCCGCGCCTCGTTGAGCACCCGGGAGACGGACGCGATGGAGACTCCGGCGACGCGGGCGACGTCGTAAATCGTGGGCGCGCCCGTGCCCAGCCTGCCGTCGTCCTCGCGCGCTTGCACCACCGCTGAATCCCTCACCGCTCCTGGTAAGCGCTTACCAAACACGTCCGGAAAAAGGTCGGCGGGCTTGGTAAGCGCTTACCCGATGACCTCGTTCTAGAGCATATGTCTGGCCTTGGCGCGACCTCAAGGACTAATCGCATCAATGTTGCGCGAATGTGACAGCAGCGCTTCGGCCGATCGCGCGCCGGACGCGCCGAACCGGGGTCGGCCGCTGTGCGGGTGCCGCAATGTCCCGGCCTGTTCCAGCACGGCCCTGCCGTTCAGCGGTTGCCCGGGCCCTAGGGCAGGCTCCCCCGGGCCTGGCCGCCGCGCGCCGCCTGTGCCTGGAGTGCACTGTGCGGCTATCGGGATAGGAGCGCACCGGCAGTCCCGCCAGCAACGTGGAAAATTACCCCTTCGTGGCGGATCGACCCCCGTGCGCGAGGGCCGCGTTACCACAAAGGGAAAATCCGCCACATTAACCGAGGCGGCCAGCGATCGGACTCGGCGCACGTGCGCCGTGCGCCGCAGCCCGCGACGGCCGTCGAAGATCACCTGCGAAACATCCGTGAAACGCGAGGCCAGCGCCGTTACCTGCGCCGTAACAATCGGGAAATGCCTGGGCAACCGCCACATGGGACAAAAGTGAGCGTCACCGCACACGGTCCTCGAGGAGGCGTACTTGGATCCCTATGCAGCCTGGCTGAGCGCCGGGGATAACTCCTGGCAGATGACGGCAGCCACGCTCGTCGGCCTCATGTCCATTCCGGCCCTCGCGGTCCTGTACGGCGGCTTGGTGCAGAAGAAGTGGGCCATGAACACCGTGCTGATGGTGTTCTCCGCGTTTGCCCTGACGCTGATCGTGTGGGTCCTGTGGGCCTTCAAGATGGGCTTCGGTACGCCGTTGATCAGCACCTTTGTCGGTGATCCGCGTAGCGTGCTCGGGCACGCGGCGGAGGAGGGCCAGGGCAGCATCCCGCTGCTGAACGGCCTGATGCCCAAGTTCCGGATCCCCGAGTCCAGCCTGATGTATTTCCAGTTCGTGTTCGCGGCGATCACGCCGATCTTGTTCATCGGGAGCGTGATCGGTCGGATCAGTTTCAAGGTCTGGCTGCTCTTTGTCCCGCTGTGGATCACGTTCGCCTACTCGGTGAACGCGTTCCTGCTGTGGGGCGGCGGGTACTGGGCCGGCAAGGGCGCGCTGGACTTCTCCGGCGGCTACGTCATCCACCTGGCGGCCGGCGTGTCCGGGTTCACCGCCGCGGCGGTGGTCGGCCCGCGGCTCAAGCGCGACCGCGAGCGTGCCATCCCGAACAACCTGCTGTTCGTCGCCGTCGGGGCCGGCATCTTGTGGCTGGGCTGGAACGGCTTCAACGGCGGTGACCCGTACTTCGCCGGCGCCGACGCGTCCGCCGCGATCGTGAACACCAACGTCGCCACCGCGGTCGCGATGATGACCTGGATCGTCATGGACATGGCGTTCAGCAGGTCGAAGAAGCCGACCTTCCTGGGCGGTTTGAACGGCATGATCTGCGGCCTGGTCGGCATCACCCCGGCGGCCGGCTTCGTGAACGGCTTCGGCGCGATCGTGATCGGCCTGGTCTGCTCCACGGTCGTCTGGGTCGCGTGGGAGTACCTGCCGAAGTACGTCTGGCCGTTCAACAAGATCGACGACGCGCTCGGCGTGGTGTACACGCACGGCATCGCGGGCCTGTTCGGCGGCCTGCTGGTCGGCCTGCTGGCGGATCCGAAGATGATCGAGTACCTCGGCATCGGGAACAACCCGTCGATCAGCGGCACGGGCCTGTTCTACGGGCACGCGAAGCAGCTGGCCATCCAGGCCGGCGCCGCGCTCACCGTTATCGTCTGGGACGCGCTCGTCACGTTCGTCATCCTCATGGTCATCAAGTACGTGTTCCGGATGAACCTGCGGCTGCCGGACGAGGCGCTGGAGATCGGCGACATCGCGGTGCACGGCGAGGAGGCCTACCCGCCCGACGACCTGGTCACCGTGGCCGCCACGTCAACCGCCGACGAGCAGGCGCAGCAGACCCCCGCCAACGTCAAGTAGGCCCCTGGCGCCTCAGAGCCCGAGCGCGGCGGCGGCTAGGGCGGTTCCCTCGACACGGGCCCGCACCTTGGCGAACGCGGTGTCGCGGGACGTGGAGGTGTCGTCGGCGAACGGCGCGAAACCGCAGTCGTCGCAGGTGCCGAACCGGTCCGGGGGCAGCACCCGGGCCGCCGCGATCGTCCGGTCGCGAACCTGCTCGGGCGTCTCGATCGCCGGGTCGATCGGGTCGGTGACGCCGACGAACACGCGGGCCGTGTCCGGCAGGTGCGCGGCGATCGTGCCAAGCACCGCGTCGGGCGCGGCCTCGCTCGCCAGCTGGACATAGAAATTCCCGGCGTGCAGCCGGAATAGCCGCGGCAGCAATTCGGCGTAATCCACGTCGAGGCTGTGCGTCGAATCCTGGTCGCCGCCCGGACAGGTATGGACGCCGATTTTCGCCCGTTCCTCGTCGGTAAACCGGTCAAGTACCCGGTTGTTAAACGCGATGAAATCATCGAGTACGCCGCCACTTGGATCGAGTTTGAGGGACAGCCGGCCCTCGGTGAAATCGAGCTGCACGACGTGTGCCCCCGCGTCCAGGCAGCCGCGGATGTCCGCCTCCGCCTCGTCGGCGAGGTCGTCGAGGAACTGCTCGCGCGAATAGCCGTCGAGCCCGCCGGCCGGGTAGAGCAGGCTGAGCGCGGACGGCGCGATCACCGCCTGCTTCACGGGCACGCTCGCGTAACCGAGTGCGGCGCGAAGGTAGTCCGCGGCGTGCGCGGCGTACCGGAACGGCCCGCCGGTGAGCACCGGCAGCTGCCGCTGATGCCCGTCGGCGAACGGGATTACGACGCCGTCGGGCGCGAGCGCCGCATACCCGGCGATCGGATATGTGGCGAAGCTCGGTTTTGCCTGTTCGCCATCGGTAACGACCGGTGAACCGGTCTCTTCCATCAGGCGAATGGTTTCGGCGACGGCGCGATCTTGCGCGGCGCGGAAATCCGTGCCGGAATTCATCGCGGCAAGCAGCTCGGCGGATCGCGGAATGCTACCGATGGGCTCGGTGGGGATCGTCATGCTCCCGAGCCTAAAGAAACTTCAGTGTCCCCGGAAGGCCTCTTCCAGCCACCACGACCCATGTTCGCCGGTCACCTTCGCGTCGATGACCAGCGGCAGGTCGCGCGGCCCCGCCAGCCATGACCGCACCCCCGCCAGATCCGCCACCGACCGCACCACGAACCCGTCGCAGCCGAAGCCGCGGCCGATCGCCGCGATGTCGGCCGGCGGGAACCGCACCGTGTCCAGCGGGTCACCGTCCGGTCCGAAGTGATGCACCTCGGCGCCGTACGCCTCGTCGTCGTACACCACGATCACCATGCCGAGCCCGAGCCGCACCGCGGTTTCCAGCTCGCTGATCCCCATCAGCGCGCCGCCGTCGCCCAGCGCCGCCACGGTGAGCCGGTCCGGCCGCGCCACCGCCGCGCCGATCGCCGTGCCCAGCCCGAGCCCGATCGCCTGGAACCCCTGGGTGAAGCAGAACCCGGCCTCGTCCGGCACGGACAGGAACATCGACGGATAGCCCATGAAGTTGCCGGAGTCGATCGCGACCATCCGCTCGGCCGGCAGGATGTCGTCGAGCGCGATCGACAACGCCCGCGGATCGATCTTCCCCGCGCCGCTCTCATCGGCGAACGGCACGTCGCGCCACCGTCCGTTCCGCGCTATCCGCTCTTTGATCTTTGAAGATCGCTGGGTCATAACGACGTCGGTGGCTTGGTTCAGTTTGTCCGCGACGGCAGCGGCGGTGGCCGCCACGTCGCCGATCACGCCCAGGTTCACCGTGCGATGCCGCCCGATCGCCGAAGCGTCGTCATCGACCTGCACCACGATCGCGTCCGGCCCGATCAGCGCGCCGTGCCTGGTGGTCCACATGTTCAGCGCACAGCCCCAGCCGACCACCACGTCCGCGTCGCGGATCAGCTCCGCCGCCAGCGGCGTGGCGAACCCGCCGCTCACGTCCAGGTTCCACGGGTTGCCGTTGAACAGGCCCTTGGCCACCGCGGACGTGGCGAGCAGCGCCCCGCACCCGTCGGCGGCGCGTTCCAGTTCGGCCCGCGCGCCGCGGGCGCCGCGTCCGGCGATGAACACCGGCCGGCTGGCCGTCGTGAGCAGCGTGGCCAGGGCGGCGACGCCTTCGGCGCTGACCTCGGGGAGGTGGGTGAGCGGCCCGGTGCACACCTGGCCCGGCACCACCTCGGCCGCCTGCACGTCCAGCGGGAGCGCGAGCACGACGGTGCGCCTTTGCTGGGCGAGCTGGAATGCCCGGCACGCGTCCGCCACCGCGGTCGCGGGGGTACTGGCGCGCACATGCTCGGCGCCGACGGAGTGCGCCAGCGCGGCCACGTCCAGGTAGAAGTTGGAGTGCCTGCCCGGCGCCTCGGGGGTCAGCACCAGCAGCGGGGTCCGGCTCTTGGCCGCCTCGGCGATGCCGGTCATCGCGTTGGTCAGCCCCGGCCCCTGGTGCACGGTCAGCACACCGACCTTTCCGGTGACGCGGGCCCAGGTGTCCGCCATCATCGCCGCGCCGCACTCGTGCCGCGCCGCGATATAGCGCGCGCCGCCCTCGATCATCGCGTTCGTCACGTGAAAGTTCCCGCTGCCCACGACGCCGAACACGGTGTCCGCGCCGAGCCCGGCCAGCGCCCGTCCGATCGCGTGGCTTACCCGCAGCGTCGCTCCGGGGGGGACGACCCCCCCGTGCCCCCCCGACGCTTGCGCGGGCATTACCGCTCCACGAGAGCGATCGCCCGGCACGGCGACCCCGATCCGCGCAGGATCGGCAGCGGCCCGGTGATCACCAGCGCGCCCTGGGCCGGCAGCCGGTCCAGGTTGCGCAGCTGGGTCAGCCCGTACTTGCCGGCGCCCAGCATGGCCGAATGGCAGGGGAACGGCGGGTCGAACGAGTGCGCCGCGCCCGCGTCGGTGCCCACGGTCTCGACGCCGATCCCGATCACCGGCGACTCTTCTGCCAGCCAGGCGGCGCAGGGGACGCTGATGCCGGGGGTGTGCGGCCCGGTCTCGTTCGCGTTGATGAACTCGGCCTGGCTGTTCGACCGCCTGTCCCATCCGGTCCGGTACAGCAGCCAGCCGCCGTCCGGCAGCGGACCGTTCGCCGATTCCCAGGCCTTGACGTGGTCGATCTCCAGCAGGAAGTCGGGGTCGGCCGCGGCCTGCGCGCTGAAGTCAAGCACCGCCGCGGGGGCGATCAGCTTCTCGACCGCGACCTGCGATACGTCCTCGCCGTCCTTGCCGGTGAGCCAGTGCACCGGGGCGTCGAAGTGCGTGCCGGTATGCTCACCGGTCGTGATGTCGTTCCAGTACCAGGCGGGCCCGCGGTCGTCGTAGTGGCTGATCTCGCTGAGCGAGAAGCTCTTGGTGTTACCGAACGGCGGCGGCAGCGCGATGATCGGAGTGTCCGCGGACAGCGGCGCGGTGAGGTCGATGACCTCGACGGAACTGGCGCGGATAGCCTCGGTGAGGGACCTCAGGACAGACATATCCGTAGCGTAGACGGGGTGACCATGGCAAAACCAGTCGTCACGGCAACCACGCTGGTCACCGATGACGGCGTCCCGATCGACGCGGCACATCTGCCCGGACCGGGCGATCTGGCGTTCGTGGTCGCGCACGGGTTCACGCTGAGCTGGCAGCGCCCGGATCTATCGCGGATCGCGAACCGGCTGACCCGCACCGGAGGAGCGGTGGTCTTCGACTTCCGCGGACATGGCCGGTCCGGCGGGCGATCCACCCTGGGCGACCGGGAGATCAAGGACCTGGACGTGGCCGTGACCTGGGCGCGCGAGCTCGACTACCGGCGGATCGTGGTGATCGGCTTCTCGATGGGCGCGTCCGTGGTGCTGCGCTACGCCGGCCTGACCGGCGGCGTTGACGCCGCGGTGTCGGTGAGCGGCCCCGGCCGCTGGTACTACCGCGGCACCAAGCGGATGCGCCAGGTTCACCGCGCGGTGGAGAATCCGGTGGGCCGCCTGGTCACCCGCGGGCTGCTGAAAACCCGGATCAGCCCGGGCGGCTGGCAGCCGGTGCCGGTCCCGCCGGCCACCGCCGCTCGTCTTATCGCACCGATTCCGCTGCTGATCGTGCACGGTGACCAGGACCAGTACTTCCCGCCGGAGCACGCCCGCCAGCTCTACCAGGCCGCCCGCGACCCGAAAGAACTGTGGCTCATCCCCGGCATGGGCCACGCGGAGTCCGCCACCACCAACGACCTGGTCGACAAGATCGGCCGCTGGGCAGCCGAGGCGACATCGAGCCCGTTGATCAGCTCTGCCTAGCTTTCCCGGAGCCGGGCGCGCAGCCGGGGGAGTTCGTCGCCGAACCCGTGCGCGGTAAGCCAGCCGACCGCCCCGCCATACCGAGCGTCGACCTGTTCGAGGAACGCCGCCATCGTCTCGGGTCGCGGCATGTGCGCCGACGCGGGCTTGCTGTTCACGTCGGGGGCGTAGATCGGTTTCCTTCGCAGTCGCGCCAGGAGCGGCTCCACTCGTTCGCCGGTCGCCACGTAGTCCGCGACCACGGCCTCTGGCCGGACGCCCACCGCGCTGAGCGCCAGCGCGACGACCACACCCGTCCGGTCTTTGCCGGCCGCGCAGTGCACCAGCGCCGCCCCGTCCGAGGTGGCGATGCTGCGCACCGCGGCGACCACCTGCTCCGGCCGGTCCTCCAGGTAGCCGAGATAGTGCCCGGTCAGCCGGTCGCCCGGGTAGCGAGACCGGTCCTGTTCGTCGCGCACCACGAATACGTCCGCGACAACGTCGGTCGCCAGACCCTCCTCCGGCAGCACCGGGTGGTGCGCATGACGCACGCTTGCGACGGCGTCCAGCGGCGCCGGTCCCTCGGCCGTCAGTTCCGCCGTGCTCCGCAGGTCGACCACGGTCGTCAAGCCGATGCCATCTACCAGCCGCGCCACGTCCGCGGCCGACAGTTCCTGCAGGTTGTCCGCCCGCAACAGCCGCCCTTCGGCCGTCACGCCGCCATCGGTCAGCGGCAGCCCGCCCACGTCCCGAACATTGACTGCACCATCAAGCTCGATCCACGTCATACCCCCATTCTCCGGGCACCCCATGACGAGCCCCGCGTGCCCCCGCGGCCCCCGCGCCCTGCCGGGCCCCCGCGCGCCGGCCGCGCCCCCGCAGCCCCGCGCGGTCGTCGCGGCTCGCGCCCGCGCGCCGGCAGCCCCGCGCGGTCGTCGCGGCTCGCGCCCGCGGCCGCATCTGTCCGTAATATGCGCTTGTGTCCAGTAGGTTCGATGGTTTCTCTTGGTTTGGAAGGTGATCCGAAATTATTGCGGATAGTTACCCTCCCAGATTGGGGGGGTAACTGTCCGCAATAATCTGGTCCGCCTGTCGGTGCGCCTGGAATGGGGTAAATATTCCGATATGGGCACGTGGGCGGCCGAATCACTGCCGACGCGGCCGGATCGTGTGCGGGGACGATGGTGTGGTTCAGTTCGATCATCACTCGGACTCCACGTTCTTGACGAACTGTACGGCTCGGTCCAGCGGAACGGTCGCGCCCTTGCGCGTGAAGTACCCGATCGCGCGTTCCGCCTGACACAGTGCGGCGGCGGGGTCCCCGGCCAGCCAGAAGACCTCCGCGACATCGAGGCACGCCTCGCCCTGGGAAAGCGGCGCCTCCATCGCCTCGCACAGCGTGAGCGCCTCCCCGGCCAGCGCCCGCGCCTTGCCGAACTGACCCCGGCGGGCGGCGACCTTGGCGAGCACCTGCCTGCTCATCATCTGCGTGCAGGCGTCGTCGCTGGCACCGGCGTCCGCGCCCTGCCGGGCCGCGATTTCGGCGTCCTCGTAGCGGCCGAGGTGGTACAGCGCCTGCCCCAGCATGCAGGAGTGCGTCGACCAGTAGGAGCGCTCCTTCATCTCCTCCAGCATGGCGCAGGACTGCCGGGCAGCCTCCTCGGCCTTGGCGAACTGGTCAGCCTGTATCTCGATCTCCCAGCCATCGGCGAGTGCCAGGCCAAGCCGGTCGCCGCGCTCCCGCTTCCGATCCACGTCTGACCGGTACAACGCCCGCGCCTCGTCGAAGCGGCCGATCAGCGGAAGAAGCTGGATCCGCTGATAGTCGAGCCAGGCCGGCGGCGGATCCAGGACCCGCCCCTGCTCGTCGAGCCAGTCGAGCGCCTCGGTGACCGGCATCGGGCCCATGACGATGCCGGCCGCCGCATGGGCCCGGCACCAGGTCACCAGGTGATGCTCGCCGGCCGAGATCGCCTCTTCCACCGCCCGCAGGGCGGCGTCGGCCGCGGCGCCGAACCGGCACCGGTAGTGCTCGACACCCCAGGTCGCCATCCACAGCGAGGCAAGGGCGGCGTGGTCACCGGATTGCTCGAAAAGCGGCCGCGCGTGCTCGACGAGGGCTTCCAGCTGAGCCAGGCGGCCCTCTGGTTCCAGGTGCAACAGCAGGTAGAGATGGGCCAGGTCGGCCCGGAGCCGGCCGATTTCGTCTCCGGCCTCGGTCGCGCGAGCCGACGCGGCTTCGGCTCGGACGGCCGCGTCGGCGAACCGGCCCGCCTGGAACATCGCCCACACGACAGCGAGCTCCAGCGAGATGTCGGCGCTGTCCAGGGCGGGCAGACCGCTCGCTCGTTCCAGCAGGTTCACGGCGGCGGACGCGTCTGCCCGGTCAAGTGCGCGCCGGCCCGCCGAGGTGAGGCGGGTCGCCGCCGCGGCGGCGACAGCACGCGCGGCGTCGTCGAACGGACCAAGTTCGCGCCGGTAGGCGTAGGCCTGCTCGAGGTGATAGCCGATGATCTCGTCACGCTCGTTGAGCGCGCCCGCGCGCTGGTCCAGCCAGTCCGCGAACGCTTCGTGCAGCTGGACCCGTACCGACTTCGGCAGCCTGTCGTAGGCCGCGTCCCGGATCAGCACGTGCCGGAACTTGAACGCGTCCTCGCCGGGCAGGGTGGATTTGTCGGGCCGGATGAGGTCCTTGCGGGTCAGCGCGACGAGCTTGTCCGGGACCGAACTCTCCGCCGGATCCAGGGCTACGACGGCACCGAGGTGAAACGAGTTGCCCTCGACCGAACCGCGCTCGAGCACCCGGCGCTCCCCGGCGTCGAGCTGGTCGAGGCGAGCCGCGAGCAGTGCCTGGATCGTCGGCGGGACGAAGACGTTGTCTCCCGATCCGGCCACGACGGCCGCCATCTCCTCCAGGAACAGCGGATTGCCCGCTGCCGCCGCCAGCACCCGAGCGCGGAGCCCGCGGTCCTCCGCCGCGTCAGAAGGCAGCAGCCTGCACATCAATTCGTCCGCTTCGCCGGAATCAAGCGGCCCCAGCAGCACCGTCGTGGCGTTCAGCTTGCCGCCGCCCCAGGCGGGCCGTCGCTCCAGCAGCTCCGGCCTGGCCATGCAGAGCAGCAGGATGGGCGCGCCGCGGCTCAGGTCCGCTATGTGCTCGATCAGGTCGAACAGCGTCTGCTCACCCCAGTGGAGATCGTCGATGACGACGACGAGCGGCCGTTGCGCGGCGGCTTGCTCGAACAGCTTGCGCACCGCCCACGCGGTATCCGCCGCGGCGCACGCCGGAGCCGCCTTGCCGAGCAGCGCACGGAGCGCGCGAGCCTGGTCATCGGCGCCCGCGAGGTCCACCGTCGCCGTGCAGGGGTCGGCTAGCAGCTGCTGCACGACCTCGACCACCGGCCAGTACGTGATTCCTTCTCCGTAGGAAAGGCAGCGACCGTGGATCACCGTGGCGTCGAGCTTGCTGATGAATTCGGCCGTCAGCCGGGACTTGCCCACGCCGGCGACCCCGAGCAGGGTGAACAGGACGCAGGTGGAGTCGCGCACGACAGTGGAGAACGCGTCCGCGAGCACGTGCAGCTGGTGCGCGCGGCCCACCATGGGGGTGTCCAGGTGCCTGGGCGGCGATCCGGCCGGGACCAGCACCTCGAGCAGCCGGCAGACCGCGACCGGATACGACTTGCCCTTCAGCTCCATCGGCTCGGCGGCCGCCATGGACACGGCGTCCCGCACCAGGTCGGCCGTCTTGGCCCCCAGCAGGATCTCCCCGGGCCCGGCCGCCTGCTCCAGCCGTGCGGCGATGTTCACCGCGTCGCCCACCGCCAGCCACTCATCGACCGCGGTCACGGCCTCGCCGGTGTTGACTCCGGTCCGCAGCTCAAGGCTCGTGCCGTAGTCACGCTCCAGCGCGGCGTTGAACTCCGGGAGCGCGGCGCGCAGCTCAGCGGCCGCCCGCACGGCGCGCAGCGCGTCGTCTTCGTGGATGACCGGGATACCGAACACCGCCATCACCGCGTCGCCGGCGAACTTCTCCACGGTGCCGCCATGGCGCGTGATGATCCGGTTCGCCAGCTCGAAATACCGTTCCATCACCCTGCGCACGGCTTCCGGATCAAGCCGCTCGCCGAGCTGGGTCGAGCCGGTCACGTCCGCGAACAGCACCGTGATGGTCTTGAGCTGCTCCGGCATGGCGGCGGCCCCAGGCAGCGGGTTCCCGCAGCGGTTGCAAAACCGGGCATCGGGCGGGTTTATGCGCCCGCAGTTGGCGCAGGTCTGCACGCCGCCAACATTACGGCACGGGCGCCGCGATGTCGGTCTTGGCCACGTTCCAGCCGGACAGGCTGATCACCGGCGTGGCGCCCTGGAGGTCGGCCGAATCATAGGTCACGACCAGCGTCTGCGACTCCCCGGGGAACAACGTGACGTCGTTGGATTGCCAGGTCGAGGACTGGAGCTCGTTGTCCCCTGACAGTTCCTGACCGCCCGCGGTGCCGCGCCGGACGTCGGCCCGGAGCAGGAACGCCACCGTGGCCGACGATGTGTTCTTGATCGTGACCGTGGTCGCCAGGTCGGCGCCGTCCGGTCCGGCCTGCTTCGCCGTGGTGGCGGTGGCCGTGACAGCGGACGTACTCAGCCCGGCAAGACCTCGCAGGTTGGCATAGGCGGAGATCACCCCGACCGGGTTACCCAGCGTCTTCTTCCAGTTCGTCGCGTCCTGCTTGGTGGACAGCCAGTACACGTTGCGGTCCACGATCGAACCGTTCTGGCTCAGCAGCAGCTCCACGAAGTAGGTCTGCACGGGGGTGCTGCCCGCCTTCGGCACGACGGGGGTGAGCACCTTGTTCATGACTTGCTGGCCGCGAAGCGTGATGCCAGTCAGCGTCTGGTCGTTGAGCACGGCGCCGGCCAGGCTGTACACCTTGGCCTCGACCGACAGGCCAGAAGCCGCCGTATCGCTCAGGTTGTCCAGCGTGACGGTGCCGTTGTCCAGCGCGTACAGCGCGTGCAGCGTCCGGTTCGCCTCCGCGGTGCCGAAGAAGCTGCCGGCCTGGTCCCCGTCGTTCCCGTACAGGTTCCACAGCAGGCTCGGCCAGCCCTTGTTCATCTGCCAGTAGATGGTGCCGGTGGACGGCACCGGGGTGTTGGTCGAGTGGTCGATGAACGCCTCGAACTGGGCTCTGGTGTCCTCGTAGTCCAGGGCCTGGGCCTCCTCGACGTACTTCGCGAGGCTGGCGGGCGTGCCGTACCTGGCGTTCATCGCCGCGTCGAACTTGCACGCCGTGCCGAACGAATAGTTAATGCTGCACGCAGTTTCGTAGTTGAGGTGATACTGATTGTCGTTCGGAGCCTGCCAAAGATTTGACAGATCTGTCGCCGACATAAACCGGTTCAGCGAGTCCATCGTGGGTATCGTGTCGCCCGCGCTCTGCTCACTGTCGTAGCCCCACGACCCGCCCGCGTTGGTCTGGGTGGAGTCGTTGCTGTCGAAGTGCGTGGTGTCATACCAGTAGTTCGGCGGTACCCAGTCGTACGGGCCCTCCTTCTCGCCGGACACCCCGAGCTGCGGGCTGCTGTTGTACTCGGCCGAGGAGATCACCGGGTCGTCGAAGTCCTGCTGGGCGAACGCGGTCAGCGTGACCGACTCCTGCTCGGCCAGCGGCGGCTGGTCGCTCCACTGGAAGCTGAACACGCTCGGATGGTTACGCAGCGTCTGCGCGATCGCCCCCGCGGAGTTCTGCATGATCGCGTAGTCGGCGGAGCTGGTGAGTCCGCTGCTCTGCAGCTCCCAGGCGTCACAGCACTGGTACCCGGCGTTGATCAAGATGCCGGCGGCGTCCATCTGCTGGTAGAAGTCGGCGGGCATCAGGTGCCCTTCCAGCCGGATCGTGTTCAGCCCCATGGTCTTCATCAGCGCGATCTGCCTGGCGATGTCGGCCGACGAGTAATGCAGCAGCAGGTTCGGCGAGAAGCCGCCGCCGCGGATCACGATCGGCACCCCGTTGATCTTGAACGCGCGGGCGCCGTTCGGCGCGCCGCTGGAGGTACCGCTGGTCAGGTACGAGGTCACGGTCCTGATGCCGAACGTCTCGGACGTGCTGCCCAGCACGGTGCCGCCCTGCGACACCGATGTGGCCAGCGAGTACAGCGGCTGGCTGCCCAGCTGGTACGGCCACCAGACCTGCGGGTTGGTGATCGTCAGGGCGGGATAGGTGACCGTCTGGGTAGTGTTCGCCGGCACCGTGACGCTCTTGCTGACGGTGACCGGGGTTGCCCCACCTGGTGGGGTAATGGTGGCGGTCACCGTCCCGGTCTGGGACGAGCCGGTGTTGTTGGTGACGTCGCTCTTCACGGTCAGCGCCGAACTGCTCAGGTTGGCGGCGTTGTTCTCCACCACGCGCGCGTTGCCGTCGGTCAGCGCGCCGTCGACCTGGAGCTGGACCGGAAACTGAATCCCGGTGTTGTTGTCCGGCGGGATCTGGTTCCAGTCCACGTCGTCGAGCGTGAACATGGTCTGCGGGTTGTTGGGGCTGACCTCGATGGCCAGCGAGTTGGTGCCCGAGGTCACCAGGCTGGTGAGGTTGAACGTGAACTTCGTGTAGGCGCCGGTAACCGTCGACGAGGTCGCGACCTCGTGCCCGTTGACCCAGACGTTCGCGGAGCCGACCACGCCGTTGACGACCAGCGTGGCGACCTGGCCGGACTGGAGGCCCGCGGTGAAGTCGGTCCGCCACCACCAGGGCACGTCGAACGCCGCCACGGTGTCCGGGCCGATCGTGCTCATCGAGCCGTAACAGCTCTTGAGGTTGGCGGAGAACCAGATGCTCCTGGGGCCGTCGGGGTTCTGGTTGACCGGCTGGAGCGCGGTGTCACCGGGGCACTTGCCGTTCTGTACCAGTGCCTCGATCTCGGTGCCCGGCGCGCCCGCGTCGTCATTGGTGACCGGCAGCCAGGTGCTGGTGCTGAACCCCGGCGTGGAGATCTGCGCGCCGGTCTGCGTGGCGACGGCGCTGCTCTGCACCGCCCATCCGCCCGCGCCCAGGTTGACCGTGTCACTGGACCCGGTGGCCGCGACGGCCGGGCTGGCCGCGGCGGCCGGGCTGGCCGCGGCGGCCGGAGTGGCCGCCGCGGCTGTGCCGACTGCCTGCCTGCCCGGCACGAGCAAGATCAGCGCGCTAACCGCGGCGAGACAGACGTAACGAACCGGAAGGCCACGACGGGTGCTCGGCATAGCAGGCACTCCTCAACAACACGAAAGCTCCCGGTTAGTTCGTATACTTTCCAAACAATCGTGTCAAGAGGGCAATTTCCGGCTCACCCAGTGTGACCGTCGCCCCAGGTCGTGTACGTGGCCGGCGCCGTGATCGTCTGCGGCTGCCCGACCTGGCTGAACGTCACGCGAACCGTCACACTGCCGCCCTGCCCGCTCACCGTGACCTCGGCCCGGAGCACGACGTCGGCCGGGTCGACCCACAGGTCGAGCGCGGACACGTAAGCGTCGTCCGGCTCGCTCGCGATGAGCGGGTTCAGCGGCGCGAGGGATACCGCGCGCGGGGTAGCGGCGCGCAGGTGCTCCAGCCGGACGCCGTTCTCGGTCGTGGACCCGTCAGCGACGAACCCGGCGGCCGGTGACAGCACGCTGAGCAGCGTCCGCGGGTCCGGGATGTTCAGCGACGGGACCGAGCCCGGGATGAGGACGCGCATCCACCCCGGCTTGATGCCCATCCCGTGTGCCGCGCGGGTGAACGCCGGATTGTGGAACTCCTGCCCGTCGACGACCCTGCTGATCGACCTTCCCACCACGTCGTTCCAGTTTCCGCCGTCGAACGTGATCCGGCGATGCTGGCCCGGCAACCCGCTCGCCGTCCAGTCGATGTCCGCCTGCCCGGACGTCATCGCCGCATGGGACGCGCTGGCCATCTGCTTGAGCGTCGCGGCGGTGAGCACGAGCGAGGCGGCCCCGCCACCCGCCTGGCTGGCGACCAGCGCCCCCGCGATCCCGGCCGCCACCAGCCCCGCGCCCGCGGTGCCGAGCAGCGTCCGGCGCCGCGCCGGTGCTCGCCGTTCCGCACGTCCCGTCAGCTCTGCTCTCGTCCTTATCTCACCGAACGACACAGGCTCCACGTTTGCGTCCACGCACTCCCTGAGCAGTGGCGGAAGGTCAATGGTGTTCATCGTGCACTCCTTGTTTTGTTGTCCCCGGGGCCGTCACGCCGAGCCGGTCCCGTAGCCGGGTGAGCCCGCGTTCCAGGTGGTTCTGCACCGTCGTAACCTTGATGCCGGTGAGTTCCGCGACCTCACGCAGCGTGTAGCCGAAGCCGTGTACCAGCACGACCGCGACCCGCTGCCGCTCCGACAGCGCAGCCAGCGCCGCGGGCAGCCCCGGCTCGAACCGGTGTTCCGCCCCGGGCGGGGCGGCGAGCAAGGGCGGGCGCCGCCGCCAGCGCCGGCCGTGGCTGACACTGGATCTGGCCACCCGGTACAGGTAGCCAGCGGCGTTCGGCATCTCGCGGACCCTGGCCCAGTGTTCCCAGGCATAGGCGAGCGCGTCGGCGGCTGCCTCTCTGCCGTCCTCGTAGCCGTACGCCGCGACCAGCGCGCGGCGCAGCGGTGGCTCGGTGGCCAGCACGAACTCCTCGAAGCCGGGCGCCAGCGGCGGGTCATCTATCTGTTGTCGCAAACCGTCTCCTCGTCGGGCGGAGTCATCACCCGGTAAGAGCCAGCGGCGCGGCGCGTTTACCACAGCGTTTTCACCACAGGGCTTTTACTCGTGGGGGCAGGGTGTAACGCGGCGAGAGGGTCTGCCGGTTAGGCAGTGTGAGTATTCTCCCGGGATGTCTCCCGCCATACCTGGCATCACGGGGAAGTGCTCGTTGCAACACACTCCCGATGCGGACGGGGGTGCCCTGTCGCCGTACCTGACCGCATCGTGAGCCCACCACTGAGAGTGCTCTCCCGCGGCGCTCACGTCCCCATCCGGGCGTCGCGGGAGACACGCTGCACGCTAATACCCGATACTCGGCATCGTGATCGGGGATGACTTCGCGGCCATCCTGAAGGCAGCTCAGCAAGGTGACGAGGCTGCCTTTTCAAGGCTGTGGCATGACGGTCATCCCGCGCTGCTCAGGTATCTGCGGGTCGTCGCGCCGGGCTGGTACGAGGACATCGCGGCCGAGACATGGGTACAGGTGGTCCGCGGCCTCGAGAGGTTCCGCGGCGATGAGCAGAACTGGCGGGCGTGGTTGTTCACCACGGCCCGGCGGCGGGTCGTCGACCAGACCAGGCATCAGGCACGGCGACCCGCCACCTCGCTCGACGCGCTGCCGGACCCCACGCTGGCCGAGGCCGGCGGCATGCTTGTCCCCGACACGGCCGATGTCGCGCTGGAGAACATCGATACGCGCGCGGCCATCGCGGTGGTCTCGCGGCTGCCGCCGCTTCAGGCGGAGGTGATCATGCTCCGGGTCGTCGCCGGGCTGGACACCGAACGGGTGGCGCGGCTGCTGGGCCGCAGCCCCGGCGCGATCCGGATCGCTTCGCACCGCGGGCTCCAGCGCCTGGAGGACCTGCTAGCGGAGAAGGGTGTAACGCGGTGACGGGCCGCGGCGTTCCGGATAACGAGATGTCTGATTCCCCATGGCAAACAGGACCCGCAGTGGCCTCTGTTCTTGCCGCGCTCCAGGCGCCGCCTGCGGATGCCGAACTGGCGGGCTGGAGTCACGCGCTGACCGCGTACCGCTCGCGGGCCGTGGTTCCGCCGGCGCCCAGGCGAACGCACCGCCCGTTCCTCGCGGCCGCCGCCGCGGTGGCGCTGGCCGCGCTCGGCAGCGTCACCGCCGCGGCCTACGCCGGCGGTCTGCCCGGTGGCCTGCAGAACCTCGCGCACGTGATGATCGCCGCGCCGGCCGCCAGCAGCAGCCGGACCGTGGCTCCGGGGGCCTCCGGCCGTCCGGTTGGACCGTCCGGGACCGACGGTTCCGCCTATGCGATGTGCAAGCGCTATCTGTACGCCGAGCACTATGGCACCGCCAGCCAGCAAGCCGTGGCCTACCGCAATGTGGTCCGCGCGGCTGGCGGGCCCGGCCGGGTGGCCGCGTTCTGCGCCCTCGCCAAGCATCCCGGCGCCGCCAGTCCGCCGGGTCGCCGCGTGGGTCAGACGCAGCCACCCGCCGGGCATCACGGCAAGCCGACCGCCAAGCCAGGGAACGGCGGCAACGGAAACGGCGGGAACGGGAACGGCGGCAATAACGGCGGGGGGAACGGGAACGGCGGAAACAGCAACGGCGGGGGAAATGGTAATGGCGGGGGGAACGGCAACGGCGGTAACGGCAACGGGAACGGCGGCAAGAAGTTATGACGTCGGAGACAACGAGCCTCAGCTTCGACATCTACCTGCGCGCAGCGCCCGAGCAGGTGCACGCCGCGCTGTGTGACTCCGGCGTGGTGCCGCGCTGGCTGATCGGCATGGAGTTCCGCCCTCAGTGGACCGACGATCCGAGCCGGCTGGCCTGTGAGTGGCTGCAGACCGACTGCCTCGGCACCAACGGCGGCTCGGCGTCCGTCGTCCGGTTCGAGATCGCGCCAATGGGCCAGGTGACCAGGCTGAAGGTAACCCACCGCGAACTCGTGATCGGCGGGTCCTTCCTCAAGGCCGTCGAGCCCGGCTGGCCGATGATCTTGTCCAGCCTGAAAAGCCTGATCGAGACCGGCAGCCCGCTCGAGTTCCAGATAGTCCCCGAAATGCGCTACGAGGTCAACCGCTAAGCCCCTGCCTCTGACGTCGCGCGCCGAGCCCGGGGACGGCCAACACCAGCCCATCGAGCTTGACTGCGCGCCTGGAATGGGCGGTTTCAAGCAGCCTCTAGGTTTCCCGCTTGGCGGCCGGGCTGCCGGCCGGGTGGAACACGCCGAGCACCTCCAGCATCTCGGTACCCGTGTTCTCCAGGCAGTGCGGCTCACCCGGCGGGAGGTAGATCGAGGTGCCGGGGCCGATCTCGCTGTCGCCTGCGGCCAGGTGCACCACGCCGTGCCCGGCCAGCACGTGCACCACCTCGTCGTAGGTGTGCTGGTGCTCGGGCGCCCGGCCGGGCGGGATGCGTCCGGCGAACGCGGTGATCGTCAGGCCGTCGCTGAGCAGGACCCGGAACTCCCGGTCGCCGGTCCGCTCGGGCACGCACTCGTCCAGCGTGACCGCGTGTAGCGCCGGGTCGGCCGGCGATCCCGCGCGCACCGTGACGGCCAGGATGTCCAGCCCGGCCTGCGCGTCGCAGTGGTATGCCGCCGAGCCGGGCAGCCAGACCGCGGTACCCGGCCGCAGCACCGCGCTCTGGTCCGGCCCGGCCGAGACGTGACCGGCCCCGTCGATCACGTACCAGGCCTCGCCCTGCCCCGCGGCGGTGGCCTTGAGGGACGCGCCCTCGGCCAGGTTCAGCCTGCGCTGGTGCAAGCCATGGCAGCCGTGCGCGTCGCCGAGCAGATCCGCGGCCGTGACGCCCGGCGCCAGCTGGCTGGCGGGAACCGCGGTGCGGACCACCGGCCGCTGGCCGCCGGCCAGGCGCTTGCCCGCGGCCAGTGCCTCGGCCACGTTGGCGGCCACGTCCTCGACCTCCCAGACGTGGCTGACCTGCCCGGACTTGTCGAGCAGGAAGGTGACCCGGCCGGCCAGCTCGCCGTACTCGCCGTAGTCCTTGAGCACACCCGCGGCCTGGGTGAGCCGCTGGTCCTCGTCGCTGAGCAGGGTGAAGCGCAGGTCGTGCTTCGCCGCGAACTCCTCGTGCGAGGCGGCCGAGTCCACGCTGACGCCGAACAGGTCCACGCCGCCCGCTTCGAACAGCGGCGCCTGGCGGCTGAACTCGATCGCCTGCCTGGTGCACGTCTCGGTGTCGTCCTTCGGATAGAAGTAGACGACGGCGGGGCCGGACAGCTCGCGGGGGAGCAGTTCGATCGGGAACCGGTCGCCCGCGGACAGGCGGCGCGGCCCGCACAGCGCGGTGAGCGCGGCGGTCAGCTGGTCGACCTCGTCCAGCGTGTTGTAGTGGGCGATGCCGACCCGCACCGCTTCGCCCCAGTTCAGCCGCTCGTACAGGCCGAGTGAGTAGAAGTTCGCGCCGCTCCACACGCCGATGCCCTGCTCGGCCAGCCGGACCGGGACGTCGCCGGCCGGCACGCCAGGGAGGTTCAGCAGGAAGATGGGCACCCGGTCATCGAGGCCCTGCCTGCCGTAGAGCACCGTCCCCGCGGGCAGGCCGGCCAGGAAGCGCTCGGCGAGCTGCCGCTCCCACTCGACGATAGCGGGCAGGCCGCCGATGGAGTCCAGGTATCGCATGGTCGCGCTGAAGCCGCCGAGCGTCTCGATCGGCAACGACCCGGTCTGGAACCGGGCGCCGACCGGGGAGACCGGGGCTGGCCTGGCCTTGTAGGGGATCCAGGACTCCAGCAGCTCGCGGCGGCCGTAGGCGATGCCGAGGTGCGGTCCGCAGAACTTGTAAGCCGAGAACAGCACCACGTCGACCCCGGTGGCCGGCAGGTCCATCGGGAAGTGCGGTGCGTACTGGACCGCGTCCGCCCAGGCGATCGCGCCCGCCTCGTGCGCGAGCTCGGCGATCAGGCGCGCGTCGGTGACCGTGCCCAGTGAGTTCGCGGCCCACGGAAAGGCCACCACCCTGGTCCGGTCGGTCAGCTTGCGCCGCAGGTCCGCCATGTCCAGCGAGCTGTCGGGCAGCACGTCGACGTGGCGGACGACGAGGTCCTTGTCTTCGGCGAGGTCGAGCCAGGGCGCGACGTTGGCGTCGTGGTCGAGCCGGGTGACGAGGATCTCGTCGCCGGCCCGCCAGGCCCGCCCGGCGGTGCGGGACAACGCGAAGTTCAGCGTGGTCATGTTCGCGCCGAAGATGATCTCGTCCGGGCTCGAGCCGGCGAACCGGGCCGCGAGCTGCCTGGCCTCCTCGGCCACCGCCTCGACCGCCTTGCTCGCCGGGTAAACGGCGCCGGTGTTGCCGCTCGCCGTGCGCATCGTGGCGGCGACCGCGGCGCCCACCTCGTCGGGTACCTGGGTGCCGCCCGGCGCGTCGAAGAACGCGAATGACCCGTCCAGCGCGCCGAACCGGGCACGCACCGCCGCGACGTCAAAGGGCACAAGCCGCTCCTTCATAAGGGTTAAACGCGGTATAGTGTGAGTGAAACATTTTCTGAGCAGCGACGTCAATGGGGGGAAGTTGGCGGAGACCGCCCCGCTTGGCTCGCGGATCCGCGAACTGCGAACGGTCCGCGGCCTGACGCTGACCGCGCTCGCGGACGAGGCCGGCCTGTCGACCGGCCTGATCAGCCAAGTCGAACGCGGGCTGTCCGATCCCAGCCTGGAGACGCTGCGCCGCATCGCGAAGGTCCTCGACGTGCCGATCTTCAGCCTGTTCCAGCAGGACGCCGACGCGACGGTGGCGGTGGTCAGGAAGAACCGCCGCATGCAGGTCAGCTCCCCCGAGCACGACATCGTCTACAGCCGGGTCTCGCCGGGCCGCGGCCGGCTCGAGGTCCTGCACGGCCGGCTGGGCCCGCGCAAGACCTCTGCGGCCGAGCCATGGTCGCACCCGTCCGAGGAGTGCGTGCTGGTGCTGTCCGGCGCGCTGATCGTCGAGGTGGCCGGCACGGACTACGAGCTGGCGGAGGGGGACAGCTGCTACCTGGACTCCAGCCTGCCGCACCGGTACCGCAACCCCTACCCGAGGACCGCCGAATTTCTCGTCACGGTGACCCCGCCCAGCTACTGATGGCGACTCCCGCAGCGGCCGCGAAACCGGGCCCGCACGACTGTCCCAGAATCATTGCGGACACTTACCCCCCCGAACTGGGAGGGTAAGTGTCCGCAATAATTTCGAGCGCCATCGATGCAGTGTTCTATATACCGAAATATCGGGATTTGTCCGTCGCCGGCAACCGGGGCTTGGCAACCGGGGCTTGGCAACCGGGGCTTGGCAACCGGGGCTTGGGTGGGGCTTGGGTGCGGGGCTCGGGGCTTGGGTGCGGGGCTTGGGTGGGGCTTGAGGCTTGACGGGGAGTGCTTACCAGCTGGTGGGGACGGGCATGCCCTCGCTGTAGCCGGAGGCGCTCTGCAGGCCCACGACGGCGCGGTCGGCGAACTCGGCCAGCGAGCCCGCGCCGGCGTAGGTGCACGACGAGCGCACGCCCGCGATGATCATGTCGATCAGGTCCTCCACGCCGGGGCGCTCCTGGTCGAGGTACATGCGCGCCGACGAGATGCCCTCCTCGAACAGCTCCTTGCGGGCCCGCTCGAACGCCGAGTCGGACGCAGACCGCATCCGGACCGCGCGCGCCGAAGCCATCCCGAAGCTCTCCTTGTACAGCCGCCCGTCCGGCGAGCGGAACGTGTCGCCAGGGGATTCGTACGTCCCGGCGAACCACGACCCGATCATCACCGCGGACGCGCCGGCCGCCAGCGCCAGCGCCACGTCGCGCGGGTGCCGGACGCCGCCGTCCGCCCACACCGTCGCGCCGAGTCGGCCTGCTTCGGCGGCACACTCAAGGACGGCGGTGAACTGCGGCCGGCCCACGCCGGTCATCATCCGCGTGGTGCACATCGCGCCCGGCCCGACGCCGACCTTCACCACGTCGGCACCGGCGTCGACCAGGTCGGCCACGCCTGCCGCGGTCACGACGTTGCCCGCGACGACCGGCACGGACGGATCGAGCCCGCGCACCGCGCGCAGTGCCGAGATCATCTTCTCCTGGTGCCCGTGCGCGGTGTCCACCACCAGGATGTCCGCGCCGGCGTCGAGCAGCACCTTGGCCTTGGCCGCCACGTCCCCGTTGACGCCCACCGCGACGCCGATCCGCAGCCGGCCGTCCGCGTCGACCGCGGGGGAATAGAGCGTGGACCGCAGCGCCCCGGTCCGCGTCATCACGCCGGTGCACTGACCGGACGCGTCAACGACAGGCGCCACCCGATGCCGTCCCTCGTGCAGCAGGTCGAACGCGGCGGCGGGCGGGGTGCCGGCCGGCAGCACGGCCGGGTCGGCGCTCATCACGTGCCTGAGCTGGGTGAACCGGTCGGTGCCCTGGCAGTCCGCCTCGGTGACCACGCCGACCGGCCGGCCGTCCTCGACCACGACGACCGCGCCGTGCGCCCGCTTCGGCAGCAGGCTGAGCGCCTCGCCCACGGTGTCGGTCGGTCCCAGCGTCAGCGCGGTCTCCGCGACCAGATCCCGCGACTTGACCCAGGTGATCACGTCCTCGACCACGTCCGCCGGGATGTCCTGCGGCAGGATCGCCACACCGCCGCGCCGCGCGACGGTCTCCGCCATCCGGCGGCCGGACACCGCGGTCATGTTCGCGGTCACCAGCGGGATCGTCAGCCCGCAGTGCGTGGACAGGTCGACATCCAGCCGGGAGCCGATGGCCGACCGGTTCGGCACCATGAAGACGTCGCTGTAGGTCAGGTCGTGGGCGGGGACCGCCTCGTTGAGGAATCGCACCCCTTAAGTCTTCCCGCATGGTGGTAGTGCTATAGCCTCCGGGCGTGGAGCCCAGGACGCTGAAGCTCGGTTCCCGGGAGTGGAACCACCGGACGTTCGGAATCATGGGAGTGATCAACCGGACGCCTGACTCGTTTTTCGAGCGTGATCCTGGCTTCTCGGCGGCGCTTGACTCGGTGAGCCGCGCGGTTTTGGACGGGGCGGACATCGTCGACATCGGCGGCGTCAAGGCCGGCCCTGGCGACGAGGTGTCCGCGGCGGAGGAGATCGACCGGGTCGCCGGGCTGGTCGCCGCCGTGCGCGAGCGGCACCCCGACGTCGTGATCAGCGTCGACACCTGGCGCGCCGAGGTCGGCGAGGTGGTCGCCCGGGCCGGCGCGGACCTGCTGAACGACGCCTGGGGCGGCGTCGACACGCGGCTGGCCGAGGTCGCCGCGAAGCACGGCGCCGGCCTGGTCTGCTCCCACGCCGGCGGCCTCCCGCCGCGCACCCGGCCGCATCGCCCGAGGTACCGCGACGTGATGGCTGAGGTTATAGAATACACAACCGATTATGCAGAACGAGCAGTGGTATCAGGTGTGAATCCGTGCTCGGTCCTGGTGGATCCCGCCCACGACTTCGGAAAGAACACCTGGCAGTCGCTCGAGGTGACCCGGCGGCTCGGTGAGCTGACCGCCACGGGCTGGCCCGTGCTTGTCGCCGTGTCGTACAAGGACTTCATCGGCGAGTCCCTCGGACTGCCGGTCGACCAGCGGGGCGAGGGCACGATCGCGGTGCTCGCGGTGTGCGCGTGGCTCGGCGCACGGGTGTTCCGGGTGCACGACGTGCGTGCCGCCAAGACGGCCCTCGACGCGGTCGCCGACCTCACTCCTTAACGACACGGGGGCGAACGCGGCGTACATGATGTCGGCGATGCGGTCCGCCATTTCTTCTCCGGGCAGCGGGACCTCATCGGTGCTGATCACGTAGTTCACCCGCTCCAGCATCAGCAGGCAGGCGAACGCGGTCAGCTCCGTGTGCTCTTGCTGCAGGCCGGCGGCCCGGCTAGCCGCGGTCATTCCGGTCGTCATCGCCTCGGCGATGCTGGCGAACAGCCGCAGCCCGTCGCCGAACATTCCCGCGGGCGCGTTCGCCGAGCTGAGCGTGCGGAGCACCGTCCCGTGCGCGGCGTAGGCCTTGGAGAACATCCGGACCCACTGGCGCAGCACCCGGTGGCCGGTCTCGTCCCTGGTAACCACCGGGAAGTCCCCGGCCACGGTCTCCATGTCGTGCAGCGCGTCCTTGAGCAGCGCCTTGAAAAGGTCTTCCTTGTTGGAGAAGTACAGGTAGAAGGTGCCGTGCGAGATCCCGGCTCGCTGCACGACGTCATCGACGCGGACTCCCTGGAACCCGCGCTCCTCGAACTCCACCATGCCGGCCTCGAGGAGCCGGCGGACGGTCTCCCGCCCCTGCGCCCGCAGCTCGCGATCTTGCGCGGGCGTACCGCCGCCCAGCGATGGCCGCGACGGCTGCTTTCGCGGCGACCGCGCCCGGCTTGCCTCCTGACTCATAGGAAAGAGGGTAGCTGTCCCACCGTGATCTGCAGTGCATTCGGCTACCGCGCCGTCGCTGGGTGCGGAAACGCACTACTCTTCGGGGAGTGAGCAGACGGACGGGGATCGCGCTGCTGACGGCGGTAGCGGCCTTGTTGTACTGCCTGGAAGCGCTCCTGGAGTACCGGCGCTTCCTGACGAGCACCTTCGACTTGGTGATCTTCGACCAGGGGGTCCGCGGTTACGCGCACTTCCACGCGCCCGTGTCGATCGCCAGGGGAATCGCGGATGGCGAGGGCGCTCACTTTCCGCTACTTGCCGATCACTGGTCGCCGATGCTCGCGCTGCTCGCTCCGCTGTACTGGATCCACGGCAGCCCCGCGACGCTGCTCGTGGCTCAGGGCGTGCTGTTCGCCCTCGCGATCCCGCCGCTGTGGATCTACACCCGGCGACGCCTTGATTCCGAGGCCGCCGCGTACCTCGTCTGCGGCGCGTACGCGCTGTCGTTGCCGATCCTGGCCGCGGTTGTCTTCGACTTCCACGAGGTGGCCTTCGTCCCCGTACTCACCGTGATCATGGTGGAGCGTTTCGACGCCGGCAAGCAGTGGCATGGGATCATCGCCGCGGGTGTGCTCCTGCTGGTCAAGGAGGACATGGGGCTGCTGATCGCCGGGTTCGGGCTGTACCTGCTGCTCACGAGGCGGAGGTGGACCGGGGCGGCTTTCGTGGTGGGCGGGGTGGCCGCCACGTGGATCGCGACACACGTGCTGATCCCGGCCTTCGGCGGATCCGCGTCGTTCTACTGGGCCTATGGTCAGTTCGGCGCCTCCCCGGGCAGCGCGCTGGTCAACATCGTCGCCCACCCGCTGCACGCCCTGCGGGTGTTCTTCACGCCCTGGGTGAAGACCCGGACGATGATCGGCCTGCTGGCCACGTTCGCGTTCCTGCCGCTGGCCTCGCCGATGGTGCTCGCCGCGATCCCGCTGCTCGCTGAGCGGATGCTGGCCTCGGGCTATCCGCTGTGGTGGCAGGCCAAGTTCCAGTACGACGCGTTCCTGGTCATGATCCTCGCCTGCGCCGCCGTGGACGGCGCCGCGCGGCTCCAGGTCAGGCTGGACCGCACCCGGTGGCCGCACGCCGTCGAGTTCCGTGGCCGGACGTACCGGGCCTGCCTGCTGTGGGCGGCGGCGGTGTGCGCCGCGGCGCTGGTGTACTTCCCGTCCAGCCCGTTCGGCAACCTGCTGCACCCGAAGTACTACATGGTCAACACCAGGATGCGCGCCGCCGCGGCGGCCATCGCTCACGTGCCGTCCGGCACCGAGGTGGAAGCGGCCAACAACATCGGCCCCCGGCTGTCCGCCAGGGATACCGTCCTGCTGCTGGACGGCACCCCCCGCTGGGCGCCCTATGTGGTGGCCGACACGATCGGGCTCGACTTCCCGTTCTGCACGCCGGTCCAGCAGGCGCAACTGGTCACCTACCTGCGGCACAACGGTTACACCCAGGTGTTCTCCGATGACGGCTACGTGGTGCTGCACCGGCCGGCCGACTCGCGGACCGAGCAGGCGCTGGCCCATCCCGTCCCCGCGGCTAGATTGCATACCAATGTCTGCTACTGAACCGCTGAGCACCAGGGACCTCAATCGCGCGCTGCTCGCCCGGCAGCACCTGCTCGACTCGCCGGCGCCGCGCGGCGTGATCGACACGGTGGAGCACCTGGTCGGGCTCCAGGCTCAGGCGCCGTTCCCGCCGTACTACGGCCTCTGGTCACGGATTGCCGGGTTCGCGCCAGAGGATCTGGCCACCCCGCTGACCGAACGCGCCGTGGTCCGGATCGCGCTGATGCGCGGCACCATTCATCTGGTCTCCGCCCGCGACTGTCTCCCGCTGCGGCGGCTGATCCAGCCGGTCATCGAGCGGATGTTCCGCACCAACCACGGGAAGCGGCTGCCCGGCGTCGACTTGGCCGAGCTGGCGGTGGCGGGCCGGGAGCTGGTCGAGGCCGAGCCGATGTCGTTCCGCGAGCTCGGCGACGAGCTGGCCAAGCGGTGGCCGGACAGCCCGCCCGCCGACCTGGCCCAGGGCGTGCGCGCGCTGGTACCGCTCGTCCAGGTGCCGCCGCGCGCGGTCTGGGGCAAGGCCGGGCTGTCGCGGCACACCTCCGCGGAGTCCTGGCTTGGCGTGCCGCCCGAGGCGCCGTCGCCGGCGTCCGCCGCGGAACTGGCCCGGCTGGTGACCCGCTACCTGGCCGCGTTCGGCCCCGCCACCGTGCGGGACATCCAGGCCTGGTCCGGCCTCACCGGGCTGCGCGGCGTGGTCAAGGCGCTGGGCCACGACCTCGTCGCGTTGCGCGGGGAGGACGGCGCGGAGCTGTTCGACCTGCCGGACGCGCCGCGCCCGCCCGGCGGCACGCCGGCCCCGGTCCGGCTGGTCGCCGAGTTCGACAACCTGGTGCTGTCCCACGCGGACCGCGCCCGGATCCTCAGCCAGGCGCACCGCGGCCGGCTGGCCAGCGTGAACGGCATCTTCCCCGGCACCGTGCTGATCGACGGCTTCGTCGGCGGCATGTGGCGGCTGGTCACCGCGCGCGGCACGGCCACCCTGACCATCGAGCTATGGGTGCCCGTGCCATCGCGGGACCGCGCCGCGTTGGACGACGAGGCTGCGCGGCTGCTCGCCTTCGCCGCCCCCCGCGATACTCACGAGGTCCGGTACGGGACGGTCACAGCCGGTTGATGAGCTCGGTGGCGATCTGCTGGTAGGCGGCTACCTGCTCGGGGACCGCCTCGGTGACCATGACCGGCTGGCCTTGATCGGCGTCGACGGCGGCGCGGTGGCTGAACGGGATGCTCGCGATCCGGGGGATCAGCGACCACACGCTGTCCTCTTCCGGGGCGGCGGGGAACAGCGGGGTGACGTTGCCGCAGGACGGGCAGATCTGCCCGCTCATGTTCTCCACGCCGGCGATGTCCGGTGCGGCGCCGTTCGACGACGACGCCGGCCGGCCGCGGCCCGGTTGCAGGTGCCCGATCAGCCGCCGCGCGTCCTGATGGGCGATGACCTGGGGCGTGACCACGACGAGCACGCACATCGGGCGGCCCGCGCCGAGCCCGCGCAGCGTGAACACGAACTGCTGGATGTCCGCGGTCCCCGGCGGCAGGTCGATCACCAGGTAGTCCAGGCCGTCCCAGGTCGTGTCGCTGATCAGCCGCCGGACCATCAGCTGGGCGATCCCGCCGGCGATACCCAGGCCCTGGTTCTCGCCGAGCAGCAGCGCCGCCGACGCGAGCTGCACGCCGTGCGCGGTGACGGTCTCCAGCCGGGAGCCGGCGGCCCCGGCCCTGGCGAACAGCGTCACATGGCGGGCCTCGGCCCGGCGGCGCAGTCCCATCATGCGCGGCACGTCGGGGCCGTACAGGTCGGCGTCCACCAGACCGGCCCGGAGCCCTTGCCCGGCCAGCGCGATCGCCAGGTTCACCGCGACCGTGCTCTTGCCGACCCCGCCCTTCCCGCTTGCCACCGCGATCACCGGAACCCGGTCCGCCAACCCGTCCGTCACGCGCCTTCTCCCGTGGTTAAGCCGCTGGTAAGCAACCCAGAGTTTGCCCCGCCCGGATCAGGCTATATCGTTTTGTAATTGTGGGGCTTGAGCGCACTCGGCGGCTTGGATCCGTAGCGGCCGTGGCCGCCGTGCTTGGCGCGGCGACGACGGCAGCCCTGCCGCATCGCGAAACCCCGCAATCGGCGGCATTGACCGGGTTCGTGATCCCGTTCGGACAGGGCATGCGGCAGCCGCCGCCACCCCCGCCCGACCCGGTCATCGGGCCGCCGGGGCCGACGCTGGCCGGCGCCATGCCACGGCAGCTGATCGTGCCGGACCTGATCGCCGCGCTGCCGACCGGGGTCACCCCGGCCCAGCTGGCGCAGCTCCGCAAGCTGGCCGGCGTGCGCGCGATCCTGCCCGTGGACGGCGGGCAGGTCACCCTCAACGGCAAGGCCGCGAACGTGATCGGCGTCGCGCCGCAGGCGTTCCGGGCCTGGACGCCGCCCGAGACGGCCGCCGCGGAATCCGCGTGGACCAGCCTGTCCGGCGGTGCCCTGCTGGTCAACAAGCCTTCGGCGGACAAGCTCGGCCTGCAGCAAGGGACCAAGTACGCGGTGAGCGGCGCGGCCGTGCTGACCGCGCCGTTCGGCGCCGCGGTCTCGCTCGGCGTCCCCGGAATCGATGCGGTCGTCGACACGCAGCAGTCCGGCCAGCTCGGGCTCATCAAGAACGTGGCCGTGCTGATCAACGCGCCGGCCGCGAACCTGAACACGCTGATGCGCCAGGTGCGGTCCGTGATCGGGACAGCGGGCAAGGTGGTCAACCTGGTGCCCGTCGTGGCCCCCGGCAGCCTGCCGGTCGCCCAGGTGAGCGTCCCGGCCGGCCAGGTGCCGACGAACTACCTGACGCTGTTCCAGGACTCCGCGGCCAAGTACTGCCCGGGGCTGTCCTGGACGGTCCTCGCGGCCATCGGCGAGATCGAGAGCGGCGACGGCGCCAACGTCGGCCCGTCCACGGCCGGTGCGCTCGGCCCGATGCAGTTCCTGCCGTCCACGTGGGCGGTCTGGGGGACCGACGGGTTCGGCCGCGCCGGAGCGCCGGACATCATGAACCCGCTGGACGCGGTGCCCTCCGCGGCCCGGATGCTGTGCGCCGACGGGGCCACCAACGGCGCGGCCGGACTGTCCCAGGCCATCTTCGACTACAACCACGCCACCTGGTACGTGAACGAAGTCCTCGAGCTGGCCGCGGAATACGCCCAGGCTTACCGCTAGAACGTTTGCTGCCCGGACCCGAAGCAAGGGGTGCGCAGCTCCGCTCAGGTGTGTTCGATCAGCGCCTGCAGGCAGATAACTAGCCGAACAACGTGGCGGATTACCCCTTTGTGGTGGACTGGCCCTCGCTTGCGGGGGTCAGCCTTCCACGAAGGGGCGATCTACCACGTTGATGCCACGGTCGTGCGGGCGGTGCGGGCGGGTGGGCTAGGGGGCGCGGGGGCGGAGGCGTTTGCGGCCGATCAGGCAGGTGGCGGCGCTGACGAAGCCGCAGGCGGCGGCGAACAGGTAGCCGGCCCTGGCGCCGTGCGCGTCGAGGACGAAGCCGACCACGGACGCCCCGGCCGCGACGCCGACGCCGATCCCGGACGACAGCCAGGACATCGCCTCGGTCCGCCGGGCCGGCGGCGCCTGGGCCTCCAGCAGGCTGAAGCCGGCGATGAGCGTCGGCGCGATCGCCATCCCGCACAGGTAGATCACGCAGGTGAGCACGATGAGGTTCGGCATCATCCAGAACGTGGCGACGCCGGCCGTGGTCAGGCACAGGGTGAGCGCGAACCGGTTCTCGCCGGGCGAGCGCCAGTTCCGCGAGCCGTACCACAGCCCGCCGGTGGCGCTGCCGAAGGCGTACGTGCCCAGGATGAAACCGGCCAGCGGCTTGTGGCCGAAGTGCTGCGCGAACGCCACCGTGCTCAGGTCGATGGCCACGAACATCGAGCCGAGGAACACGTACACTGGCACCAGGATGACCAGGCCCGGCGCGGCGCCGCCGCGCGGGCGCTCCGCTGGCCTGTCCCCGACGAGTACGACCGGGGGTTCGGTGCGCCGCTGGGCGACGAACCACAGGGTGCCGAACAAGCACAGCCCGGCCGCCACGCCGACACCGGACGCCGGGTCCACCTGGGTGGCCAGCAGCGTCACCGCGGCCGGCCCGATGATGAAGCACAGTTCGTCGGCGACAGACTCGAACGAGAACGCCGCGTGCAGCCGCGGCGAGCCGGCCAGCAGCACGCTCCACCGGGCGCGGACCATGGTGCCGAGCGCCGGCATCGCCGAGCCGGCCAGCGCGCCGGGCACGAACCAGGCCCAGGCCGGCGCCCGCAACTCGACGGCGATGATCAACCCGGCCGTGGCCGCGGCGAACACGGCCACCAGCGGCAGCAGCACCCGGCGCTGGCCGTGCCCGTCCACCAGCCGGGCGACCCGAGGCGCGGTCAGCGCGTAACCGAACGACCCGGTCGCGGACACCGCGCCCGCCGTGCCGTACTTGCCGGTGACCGACGAGATAAGCAGCACGGTGCCGAGCCCGAACATGGACATCGGCATCCGTCCGATGACCCCGGCCACGGAGAACTTCCAGGCCCCCGGCACCTTGAATATCTCCGCGTACGGACGAAGCGGCCGTGCCCCCATGATCACAAACCCGACTTTATCGGACGGTGCCAAGTGGATTTCAGATGGTCAGCACCTGGTTGGATGGAGGCATGCCCGCTTACGACGCATTCCTGCTCGTCTCGTTCGGCGGTCCCGAAGGCCCCGACGACGTCATGCCGTTCCTGGAGAACGTCACCCGGGGTCGCCGCGTCCCCAGGGAGAGACTGCTGGAAGTGGCGGAGCACTATATGTCGTTCGGAGGGAAAAGTCCGATCAATGAGCAGTGCCGGCAGCTGATCGCATCGCTCCGCCTGCCACTGCCTGTCTACTGGGGAAACCGGAACTGGACCCCGTACCTGACCGAGGTCGTGCGGCAGATGGCGGCCGACGGAGTGCGCCGCGCGCTCGCGCTGGCGACCTCCGCCTACCGGTCCTATTCCTCGTGCCGGCAGTACCTGGAGGACATCGAGCGGGCCCGCGCGGCGGTGCCGGACGCGCCGGTGATCGACAAGATCCAGCGGTTCTACGACCACCCCGGGTTCATCGGCCCGTTCGCCGCGAACGCCGCGGCGGCGCTGGCCACGCTGCCGGCCGAAATGCGCGACGAGGCACACCTGGTGTTCACCGCGCACAGCATCCCGGTGGCGATGGCTGAGGTGGCCGGCCCGAGCGGGCACAGGTACGTCGCCGAGCTGACCGAGGCGTCCCGTCTTATTTCTGAACGACTTGGGGCTCGACACCCGTGGACGCTCGTCTATCAGAGCCGCAGCGGCCCGCCATCCCAGCCGTGGCTGGAACCCGACGTCGGCGACCACCTGGCGGAACTCGCGAAGTCGGGCGTCCAGGCCGTCGTCGTGGTCCCGGTCGGGTTCGTGTCCGACCACATGGAGGTACGGCACGACCTGGACGTGGAAGCGGCGGAGGTGGCGGCCTCGCTGGGTCTGGCGTACGCGCGGGCGGCCACGCCGGGCACCGCGCTGGCCCCGATGGTTGAGGCGCTGGTTGAGGCCCACCTGGCGGGGGCCGCGCCCGAGCCCTGCCCGGCCGGCTGCTGCCTGGGGTTCGCCCGATGACCGAGGAACTGCTCGCGCTGGCTGAGGAAACTGCCGCCGAGGCGGGCGCGCTGCTGGCGTCCTGGCGCGCCGAGGGCCGGCCCGAGGTCGCGGACACCAAGTCCAGCCCCACCGACGTGGTGACGAAGATGGACCGTGCCGCGGAGACGCTCATTACCGAGCGCATCCACGCGGCGCGCCCGGGTGACGCCGTGCTGGGCGAGGAGGGCGGCCAGGCCGCGCCGAGCCAGACCGGCGTGCGCTGGGTGGTGGATCCGCTGGACGGGACGGTCAACTACCTGTATGGGCTGCCCGAGTGGGGCGTGTCGATCGCCGCGGAAGTCGACGGCGAGATCGTGGCCGGCGTGGTAGCGGCGCCGGTGCTCGGGCAGACGTTCTCGGCTCGTAAGGACGGCGGGTCGTGGCTGCGCCGGGCCGGTGCCGAGCCGGTTGGACCAGGGGGGTCCGGGGGGAGGCTTCCCCCCGTGAGGCTGCGTTGCAACGACGGGGTCGAGCTGGACCGTGCGCTGGTAGCCACCGGCTTCGGGTACGATGCGGGGCGCCGGAAAGTACAAGGCGAGGTGGTTGGGGCGTTGCTTCCGCTGGTACGCGATATCCGCCGGGCTGGCTCGGCCGCTATCGACCTGTGCATGGTGGCGGCCGGCCGGGTAGACGCGTTCTACGAGCGTGGCCTGAATTACTGGGACTACGCGGCCGGCGGGCTGGTCGCCAGGGAGGCGGGCGCGCTGGTGGGCGGCCTGTCCGGACGGCCGGAGAGCACCTCGATGACGGTCGCCGCCGGCCCCGCCCTGTACTCTCGGCTGACCGGATTTCTGGCTGGCCTGGACCCAGAACGGGACGCGTGAGGGAATTATCGGCGTGCCGCGTGTACGCCGGTCGTGAACGTGACAGAATTCCCCGCCGGAATCGGGCACAACTAGAGCCTTGAAAGCGTTACAACCGCGCAGCGACTGCGCACCACGGATGAAGGGGGATGGAGTACTCAGATGGCTACCGATTACGACAGCCCGCGCAAGACGGACGACGACCTAACTGAGGACAGCCTGCAGGAGCTTCAGGCACGGCGGATGGACAAGTCATCGAGCACAATCGATCTTGATCCGGATGATGTTGCCGAGTCCCTGGAGCTGCCTGGGGCGGACTTGTCCAATGAGGAACTCTCGTTCCGCGTGATACCACGGCAGGCGGATGAGTTCACTTGCTCGCGCTGCTTCCTTGTGCACCACCGGAGCCAGCTTGCCGAGGAAAGGAACGGCCAGCTGGTTTGCCGGGAGTGCGCCGCATAGCGCGGCGGGGCTCAGATCTCGCGGCGAGCTTCGGCTCGCTTCGTCACTGCCCGGGTGGCAAGCAGCCGGGCGGTCTCTGCCCCGACCGCGGTGATCACGGCCCAGCCGAGTGCCTCGCTTAGAGCCACCTGCGGATCCTCGGGATGCGCGGGTGGCTCTTTGCCTGTCGCTTTCGTCCACGCGATCGTGATGACCTTGCGCATGACGAACGCGACCCCCATGGCAGCGAGTCCGCCGATCACCCGCGTGCCTATGTCCACCCGCTTCTCAGATGCCATCCCCTCATGCTACGGGTTCTCGACCCGCCAGGCTGCGTTGCACCGCCGCGGCGAGTTCGGCCGGGTGCCGGGTGCCGATGAGCCAGTACGGGACACGCTGGCCCGTCGTCGCCAGATAGACCGATTGCTTAAGGTAAGGTCGCGAATACAGATAGGCGGACGGGTCGGCCCGTGGGCCGCGAAGGAGGGCCGTCTGGCGCTCGTCCATGGCCATCACTTCGGTGACGGTGCCGAGCTTGAGTTCCTTGCCGCCGGCGGCGAGAACCTGGCCGGTCACCTCGATCCGCGCCCGGCCGAGGAGGAGGAGCAGGAGCGCGCAGACCGCGCCCATCCCCGCCATGACGACCGGGGGCCACGGGTCGCTGAACACCTCGTAGAAATAGGCGCCCAGCGTCACCACGCTCGGGATGGCCAGCAGCCACCAGGCGACCGGCACGCTCAGCCGTTCCTGGTAGCTCGCGTCCTCAGGCATGTAGTCGAGAGTAGTTGGTAGTCAAGACAATGGTGGACGCTGACGGACCGAACACGACGAGCGTCCCAGGCTGGCTGCGCACCGGGGCCGCCTGGGCGTGGCGGCTGCTGCTGCTCGCGGGTCTGCTCTACGTCGCCGCGCGGGTCGTCACGGCCATCTACATCGTCGTCGTGCCGTGCGCGGCCGCGCTGCTGCTCACCGCGCTGCTCCAGCCGGCGGCGGGACGGCTGCGCCGCGGCTTCGGCGGCAGGTTCCGGTTGCCGAGCATCCTCGCGACGTGGCTGACGCTGCTCTGCACGGCCGCGGTGCTGGCGGGCATCGGCTTCCTGGTCAGCGACCGGGTGAGCGCGGAGTACCCGACGCTGGTCACCGAGACCAAGCACACCAGCAAGCAGATCCAGTCCTGGCTGGCCGGGCCGCCGTTCCGGCTCAAGGGCAGCAACGTGCAGCACTTCCTCGACGACGTGCCGCACTTCCTCTCGCAGCACAAGTCGCTCGTGGAGGGCACCGTGCTGACCGGCGGGCGGATCGTGGCGGAGCTGCTCGGCGCGTTCGTGCTGACCTTGTTCGTGACATTCTTCCTGCTCAAAGACGGCGACCGGATCTGGGCCTGGCTGATCAAGGAACTGCGGCCGGCGGCCGCCGAGCGGGCGGACCGGGCGGGCCGTGCCGCCTGGCAGGCGCTGGTGTACTACATGCGCGGCACCGTGGCGGTCGCGGCCATCCACGCGCTGGTCGTCGGCGTCGCGCTGTGGATCATGGGCGCCCCGCTGGTCATCCCGCTCGCCGTGCTGGTCTTCCTCGCCGCGTTCGTCCCGATGGTCGGGCTGTTCATCGCCGGAGCGCTGGCCATCCTCGTGGTGCTCGCGTCCAAGGGCTGGGTGGCGGCGGTCGTGCTGCTCGGCGTGCTGATCATCGAGGACCAGATCGAGGGACATCTGCTGCAGCCGCAGGTAGTGGGGCGCGCGGTGCGGCTGCATCCACTTGCGGTTATCCTCTCGCTGGCGGTCGGTAGTGTGGTGGCAGGCATCCCGGGGGCCGTGGTGGCGGTGCCGATCGTCGCCGTGATCACCCGGGCGGTGCCGGAGCTCAGGCGAACGGATCCGCCCGTGGAACCGCCTGCGGAACCGCCCGCGGACCCGCCCGCGGACCCGCGGCTAGCTAGGACGGAGCGGTAATGGAACCCGATGTGCTGATCAGGCGGCTGGATCCGGGAGTGCCGCTGCCCGCGTATGCTCACGCAGGAGACGCCGGCGCCGATCTGACGGCCGCCGAGGACGTGTACCTCGGGCCGGGGGAGCGGGCGCTGGTGCGGACCGGGGTGGCGATCGCGCTGCCGGCGGGCTACGCGGCGTTCGTGCATCCCCGCTCCGGCCTGGCGACCAGGCACGGCGTGACGATCGTGAACGCGCCGGGCACGGTGGACGCCGGGTACCGAGGTGAGATCATGGTGACGCTGCTGAACACCGACCGTGCGGAGCCGGTCAGCTTCCGCCGCGGCGACCGGATCGCCCAGCTGGTCATCCAGCCGGTGGCACGGGCGGCGTTCCGTGAGGTGGACGTGCTGCCTGAGTCGGTGCGCGGGGAGGGCGGGTTCGGCTCGACCGGGCTGCGGACAGGGCAGCTCGACGACGGCCACCTGGTACAGGTACCGGATTAGCCGGTTGAGATAGAAGGAGCGAACGGGAATGTTCCGTCGACGCCGGGATCGGCAGGACGCAGACGACGCGGCCGAGTGGGCGGAGCCGTCGGATGCCGAGTCGGAGTACGACTCGTACTCGGACTCGGACGATTCCGCTGAGCAGGTAATCGCCCAGCCGGTGCGGGAAGATGGCGGCCCGTGGGACGCCAACGAGCCGTTCCCCGAGCGGGACCGGGTCGACCTTGGCAGCCTGCGCGTGCCGGTCGGGCCTGGGCACGAGATCCAGCTGATCATGGCCGAGCAGCAGGGCGCCTGGGTGACCGCACGCTATGGCGAGAGCGAACTCCAGGTGCAGGCGTTCGCGGCGGCACGCAACGACGCGCTGTGGGACGACGTACGCACCGAGATCGCTACGGAGATCGAGTCGGCCGGCGGTAGCAGCAGTGAGTCGGACGGACTGTTCGGCGTCGCGCTGGACGCCGAAGTGCCGGCCGAGCCGGGCAATCCCGGGGCGGGGATGCGCGCCGTGCGGTTCATCGGCGTGGACGGTCCGCGCTGGTTCCTGCGCGGCCTGTTCAGCGGGCCGGCGGCGTCGGGCGGCGGTGACGCCGACGTGCTCGAGGACGTGTTCCGCGACATCGTGGTGTCCCGTGGCGAGCACCCCGTGCCGCCGCGCGACCTGCTCGAGCTGCGGCTGCCGCCGGAGGCGGTGCAGGCTCTTGCTGAGCAGCAGGCGCAGTCGGCACAGCCGGAGGAGGAGCAGGGCCGCGACTGGGGTGACATCAACCCCTTCGACCGCGGCCCGGAGTTCACCGAGACCCGCTAGCCGACCGTCGTCCCCCGCCCGCTCCGGCGTCCCCCGCCCGCTCCGGCGTCCCCCGCCCGGCCCGGCGTCCCCCGCCCGCTCCGGCGTCCCCCGCCCGGGCCGGCGTTCCCCGCCCGGGCCGGCGTTCCCCGCCCGGGCCGGCGTCCCCCGCCCGGCCCGGCCGCGGTGGTGCGACCCAGGCCCGTATCCCATATCGCGACATTTCCCCCGTTTCGGGCGCGCCGCCAGGCGCGCCAAATCATTGCGGACAGTTACCCCCCCAATCCGGGGGGGTAACTGTCCGCAATGATTCTCCGGGTCGCCGCCGGGACCTGCGCGAGCCGCAGGTGGCAAGGGCATACCGGGACAAAGCTCTGGGGCGAGCGGGGCGCTGGGCCGGCTAGCCGCGGAGCAGGTGGGCCAGCTAGCCGCGGAGCAGGTGGGCCAGGTCCTCCTCGACGTCCTCACTGGTGACGAAGAACAGCTCGTCGCCAGCCTGGAGCGGGTCGTCGTGCTGCGGCACGAGCACCCGGCCCTCGCGCAGGATCGCCACCAACGCGGTCTCGGCCGGCCATTCGATCATGCCGACCCGCTGCCCGACCAGGGGCGCGACCGACGGCATCGTCAGCTCGACCAGGCTCGCCTCGCTGTGGCCGAACTGCATCAGCCGTACCAGGTCGCCGACGCTCACCGCTTCCTCGACCAGGGCGGACAGCAGCCGCGGCGTGGAGACCGCGACGTCGACGCCCCAGGACTCGTTGTACAGCCACTCGTTCCCCGGGTGGTTCACGCGGGCGACCACGCGCGGCACGCCGTACTCGGTCTTGGCGAGCAGCGAAACCACGAGGTTCACCTTGTCATCGCCGGTCGCGGCCACGACCACGTTGCACCGGTGCAGTGCCGCGTCGTCCAGCGAACTGATCTCGCACGCGTCGGCGAGCAGCCACTCGGCGCGCGGCACGCTGTCGACCTTGATCGCCCGCGGCGAGTTGTCGATGAGCAGCACCTCGTGCCCGTTCTCGAGCAGTTCGGTGGCAATGGACCTGCCGACCGCGCCCGCACCCGCAATCGCGATCCGCATCAGTGCTCGCCTCCCGCCAGCGCAGCGGTGATCCGTTCGATGTCGCTCTCCCTGGCGATGACGTGCAGCACGTCGCCCTCCTGGAGCACGGTCCCGTAGTCGGGAACCAGGGCCTGGCCGAACCGGTCGATGAACGCGATACGGCACTGCGTGCTGGTCTCTATCACCTTCACCGGCTCACCGATCCAGCGGCTCGAGAAGGCCACCTCTGCCATCACCACGTTGCCGGTCGGATCGCGCCAGTGCAGCGCGGCGCCCTCGGGCAGGACCTTTCGCAGCATCTGCTCGGCCGTCCACCGGACGGTGGCCACGGTGGGGATGCCGAGCCGTTCGTAAACCTCGGCGCGGCGAGGATCGTAGATCCGGGCGGCCACTCGCTGGATACCGAACGTCTCGCGGACCACGCGGGCGGCGATGATGTTCGAGTTGTCCCCGCTGCTTACCGCGGCGAAGGCGTCGGCTCGCTCGATGCCGGCCTGAATGAGCACATGGCGGTCAAACCCGATTCCGGTGATGCGGTCGCCCTTGAACGCGGACCGCAGCCGGCGAAACGCGTCCGGGTCGCGGTCGATCACGGCAACCGAATTGCCCTGGTCTTCCAGGATATGGGCCAGCGTCGAGCCGACTCGGCCGCAGCCCATGATCACGATGTGCACGATGGTTCCTCTCCAGTGCGCCTCGCCAAAGGTACGTCGTCACGTGCGAGAATGCGAGCCCGGGGCGGGAGTAAGGAGCGAGGCGTCGTGACGTACCACGTAGGGCAGGTGCTGGAGCTGACCACAGGGGATGTCGCGAACGGCGGCTGGTGTGTGGCCCGGCCGCCCGCCTCCGCCGGAGCGGACGCCGGGCCCGTGGTCTTCGTCCGGCACGCGCTGCCGGGGGAGCGCGTCCGTGCCCGGGTCACGGAGATGGCGGCGCGGTTCGCCAGGGCTGACGCGGTGGAGGTGCTGACCCCCTCGCCAGACCGGGTTGAGGCGCCGTGCCCGGTGGCGCGGCCTGGCGGCTGCGGTGGCTGTGATTGGCAGCACGCGCGGCTGCCAGCCCAGCGGGCGCTGAAAGCTTCGGTGATTGCGCAGCAGCTGCGCCGCCTGGCGGGCATCGACCGTGACGTGACGGTGGAGCCGATTCCGGCCGGTGAGCCGTCGTCCGCCGGGCCCGGATTGGCCTGGCGGACCAGGGTTCAGTTCGCGGTGCGCGCGGACGGCGTCGCGGGATTGCGGGCGCACCGCTCGCACGAGGTGATCGACGTGGGGGAGTGCCTGATCGCGCACCCCTCGATCACCTCGCTCAACGTCACCCGCCGTCGCTGGCCTGGCGCGGAGTCGGTGGAGGCGCTGGCCGGTCCCGCCGAGCGCGCCGTGATCGTCAGTGGCGGCCGTTCCACCGCGTTCCTGGATGGCGAGCCCGCCGAGTCCGTTCTCATCCGGGGGGACGACCCCCCGGGACCCCCCGCAGCCCGGGGGCGGGCCGGCGGCCTGACCCCGCTGCGCGGGCGCGGGTACCTGACCCAGCACGCGGCTGGCCGGGACTGGCGGGTCAGCGCGGGTTCGTTCTGGCAGGTCCATCCCGGCGCCGCCGACGCGCTCGCCGACGCGGTGCTGGCGGCGCTCGAGCCGAAGCCTGGGGACGTGGCACTGGACCTGTACTGCGGGGCGGGGCTGTTCGGCGGCGTGCTGGCGGAGGTGGTCGCGCCGGACGGGGTGGTGATCGGCGTGGAGGGCAACGCCGCGGCCGTGCGGGACGCCCGGCACAACCTGCGCGACCGGGCAAGGATTCACCGCGGCGACGTTTCGGCCGTGCTGCGCCGTGGCGACCTCCCGCTCGCCCGGCTTGTCGTGGCGGATCCGCCACGGGCCGGGCTGGCGCGCGAGGTCATCGACTACCTGGCCGGGCCGGGCGCGGAACGCTTCGCGTACGTGTCGTGCGACCCGGCGACGCTGGCGCGGGACATCGGGCTGCTGCTGGCCCGCGGTTGGGAGCTGACGGAGCTGCGCGCGTTCGACGCGTTCCCGATGACGCACCACGTGGAGTGCGTCGCCACCCTCACCCGCGCGTCCGGTTAAGTCGCCGGCGGCGGGGCGGTGCGCGAGGAATTCATGGACGATCGCCGCGAACGACTCGGGGGCGTCTACCCAGGGGAAGTGTCCGGCGCGCGGAAGCAGCGCCACGTCGACGTTACCGAGAAGCGTGCCCAGCTCACGAACGGAATCGGGGGTCGGCCAGATATCGTACTCGCCCCCCAGCAGCAGGGTCGGCACGGCCAGGCTTGCGAGCCGGCCGGGCAACGTCGGGTCCGGATCGAAGCCCGCGTAAAAGCCATCTGTAGCCGGCTGCGCGAATTGCGCGGGCTCGGCGGCTGCCTGGGCCTGTGCTGCGGCGTCCCATCGCCCGTACAGCAGCGGCGCCGACATCCGGCGATACCGCTCTAGTTCTCGCGGCGATGCGGCCTCGGCGTGCAGGGCGGCGACCGCGTCGGCGTACCAGGGCTCGTGTGCCCGCCGGGCCAGTACTTCGTCCACGCCTAGGTCGGACTGCATACCGACAACGCGGAGGGATGGGCTTACCAGCACAAGATGATCGAGCCGGTGCGGGTGTCCGGCCGCATACAGCAGGCAGATCCCGCCGCTGGCTGAGTGTCCAAACAGATCCATCCGGTCCAGCTTGAGGTGATCGCGCAACGCGTCGACATCATCGACAAGCCGATCGACTCGGTACGTCACGGGATCTTGCGGTGCCTGCGATGCACCGGTCCCGCGGTTGTCCAGCAAGATCAGGGTCCGGCGACTGCTGAGACCGCCCAGTTCCCCGAGATACTCGACGGCCTGACCCGGTCCGCCCGGGATGCACACCAGGGGCGGCCCCGAGCCAACAACTTGGTACGCCAGTTCGGTAGCGTCCCAGGAACGAAAACGCGGCATATGGCCCGAGTCTGCCACGGATACGAGCCGAGATCCTGACGTACGGGACTCAGGATTCCGCGGTGCCCTCGTCCTTCTTCTTCTCGAAGGGCTCGGTGCCGAGGGTGCCGGTGACGTAATAGCCGAGTCCGGGGATGCGGGTCAGCAGGCCCTCGTCCTCGAGGACGCGCAGCGCTTTGGCGCAGGTCTGGCGGGCGTGGCCGTACTCCTGGCTGAGCGTGGTGATGGAGGGCGTGGGCATACCGGGCGCGAGGGTTCCGTCGGCAATCTCCCGGCGAAGCCGGGCGGCAAGACGAACATACGCTCTCGGGTCCGATTCGTCGCTTATCGACACCCTTGCACCATACTCGATTGGCAATATTGCCAATCGCAACGCTTCGACACTAGTCGACTATGTACATGGGACCCAATGGTGCGTTACGCTCGGAACTTGGCAGGTCACTGCGGCCGGTCTCCTAGCCAATCCCTTGGGGCAACTTCATGATCATGTACTCCTGGACGGCGCTGAGCGGGTCGACATCCGATGCGGTAGTCGGCCTGGGCATTACTCGCGATCGCCAGAAGGCGCAGCGAGACGCCGAGGAGACGCTTCTGTCCGGCTCCGCGTTCGTGGCGATGATCGAGGCGGTAGGAGCCGTGAACGGCGTCCATTGCATATGCCCCTGCTTCCTGCGCACCGGAGAAGCCTGGGTGGGCCGCCGCAATCGATCCGGCAGTGTCGCCTGGCGCACGTACTTTGCCCGCGGTCTCTCCGATCCTGACGATGACGTGGACGACTTCGCGGTCTAGTCCTCGCCGCGCGCCCCTCCTCGATCCCTTCTCGAACTCTTCAGCGCTTCGCATATCCGGATATATCCGGGCAGGTAGTTGCCGTGAAATAGAACAAGTATTATGTAGACTCGAATGAGCTACCATGATAGAATCGAACTAACGGGCCGGAGCTTTCAGTGCAGGGGCCGCCGGCGGAGGGCACCACCGGACGAGAACGGCCAGGGCACCCCAGGACCGCACGGAGGGACGGCCAGCAGGAACGGGATCGGTTCACTGCCCGCGCGGGTCGGGCCGCGATCGGCAGGAAGGAGGTGTAACGGTAATGGAATGTGATGCGCCGCTGTTCGGGAACATGGGCGAGGCGGTAGGGGCGAT
>DASRFJ010000078.1:0-42128 GCA_035651595.1 Streptosporangiaceae bacterium
CCGCAGCGGGAGTACGAGGACCTCGCCGCCGTCGCGGCGGCGACCGGTCCCGAGCCGCCGTTCGTGTTCGGCCACTCATCCGGGGCGGCAATCGCGCTGCGGGCCGCGGCGGCTGGCCTGCCGGTGGCGGGCATCGTCGCGTACGAGGCACCCTTCCTCAACGAGGACACGCCACGGCCAGCTGCCGACCCCGCCGAACGTATCCGCGAACTGGTCGGCTCCGGGCGCAACCGCGAAGCCGTCGCGTTCTGGATGTCGGACGTCGTCAGGCTGCCTGCGGAGATGCTCGCGCAGCTGGACGGTGCCCCGTGGGTAGCAGACCTGGAACCCCTGGCCCCCACGCTCCGCTACGATCTCGCCGTGACGGCAGGCGGTGTGCCCACGTCCGAACTGGGCAAGATCACCGCGCCCGTGTTGATTCTCGGCGGCAAGAACAGCCCGGGCTGGTTTCAGCGCTCAGTCGCGGAGCAAGCCGCTGCCACGCCCGGCGCCCAGCTCACGATGCTCGACGGATACGATCACAACGCCCCGCCCCAAGTGATCGCCCCCATCTTGATCGGGTTCTTCGGCACGCACCGGTAGCGCGGCGTGGGTGCCTGGCTCACCGCGTGCGGTGTTAGTACGGTGGGGGCGTGCCTGATATCCCTTCGGCTGAGGAGCTGGTGGCCGCCGCGTCGCGGCTGGCCGATTCGGCGCGGCGGTTCCCCGACGGCGGCCAGTACCGGGTGGAGATCCCCAGCGTGGAGGGCGCGGAGGCCGCGCTGACGGTGCTCGACCGCGCGGCGGAATCCGGCGTTCCCGTGCACCGGATATCTCAGGGCAGCGGCATCACGGTGCTCAGCGACGCGGAGATCGGCGACTACGTCCGGCTAGGGGCCGAACGCCGGGTCGAGGTGTGCCTGTTCACCGGACCACGCGCACCGTGGGACGGAGCGTCCGCATCGGCGCTGACCCCGGACGGCCGGTTCACCGGGTGGCGCAACGTCGGCATGCGGTCGTTGCTGGCGGCTCGGGAGGACGTGCGGCGCGCGGCTGCGCTCGGAATCCGCAGCGTGCTGATCGCCGACGAGGGGCTCGCGCACCTGATCAGCGAGGACAAGGCGGCCGGCGTGCTGCCCGGCGACCTGGTGGTGAAGGCCTCGGCCCTGCTCGGCATCGCCAATCCGGTCGGCGCGGCGCTGCTCGCCGAGCTTGGCGTCGACTCGCTGAACATCCCCGCCGACACCCAGCTCGGCGATCTGGCGGCTTACCGGGCGGCCACGCCGGCCTTCCTCGATCTCTACATCGAGGCGCCGGACGGGCTCGGCGGGTTCATGCGGTACCACGACCTGGGCGACATCGTGCGGATCGCGGCACCGGTATACCTGAAGTTCGGCCTGCGGAACGCGCCAGGGATCTACCCGGCCGGTGAGCACCTGAAGCCGGTCATCCTCGCGTCGGCGCGGGAGCGGGTGCGGCGCGCGACCGTCGGGCTCGAGCACCTCAGGCGGCAGTACCCGGACGCCGCCGGCTCCCCCGTCGGCAAGGACAGCCGCGGCATCCCCGTCCCCTGATCAATCGTGACCAGCGCCGCCGAGCTTTCCATTGATCTCCTGGACGATGTCCGTCAGTCCGGCCACGTCGTCGCGCAGTGCGCCGATTTCGGCGAATTGCTCCGCCAGCTTCGCCAGGTGAATCTCCAGCGGTGAGGTGACGGCATTCCTGTCTGGTCTGCCGTCCAGGATGTTGACGAGGTAATCCCACGGCAAACCCAGCACCGCGGATGCCGCAACCCACGTGGACCTATTGGGGTTCCCCGTTTCCTCCGTGATATCGCGGATGGTGTTCACCGACAGTCCGGATAGCGCATGAAGGTCAGCCGCGGAATACCGGAGTCTTTCCATGCGCTCCGCGACGACCCCGGCGGCTTCCGCCCGAGCCGCCGCCGTCGGCGCATCCTGTGACAACGAACTCCTCCGCGCTGCGTCCCGGCCATAGGCTAACGGATTCCCCGGCATTGTTAATATTGATCGAATTTCGATCATTATTAATACCTTCCAAGCTGACCTCGCCATTCTTTTAGAGTCCGGCGACCATAGTCGACAGTAATCGCCTATTGTTGGCGGCATAGGCGGCGGCACGGCAGGCAGCTGGCGGAAAGGGCCCCTCATGACGGCAGCGCGGGATCATGGCGAGGCGGCGGGCCCACGGCAGCAGCAGCAGCGACAGCGGCAGCAGCGACAGCGGCAGCAGCAGCAGCGACAGCGGCGATTCGAGCACGGCCGGGACTTCGCGCCGGGGGCGGCCATTCTCGTCGGCCAGGCCGGCTTGCGGGCGACCGGCGCTCCGTGGTGGTTCTGCTGCGCGCTCGCGGCGTTCGTCGTCGCGCCCGTGTGCTTGTCGATCGTGTTCCCGCAGAATTCCCGGGACAAGCTGGCCTGGTGGCGCGACCGGCGGCGATCAAGACGGCAATGTCAGTGCCAGGCCGCAGACCGCAAGACTGTACGGTGTTCTAGACCGTGAATTCTCGGCTGAGCGCGGGTGATATCGCCGATGGCGGCACGTGACGCCAAGTTGCCGGACGGGGCGTTCGCCAGTTTCGGCACGCTGCTGCGGGTGCTGCGCCGGCGGTGCCGGCTGACCCAGCGGGACCTGGGCATCGCGGTCGGCTACAGCGAGGCGCAGATCTCCAGGCTCGAACAGGGTGCCCGGCTGCCCGACCCCGCGCTGGTCGCCGCGTTGTTCGTGCCCGCGCTCGGGCTGGCCGGTGACGCGGAGCTGGCCGGACGGCTGCACGAGCTGGCGCTGGCCGCGCGAGACGCCGGCGGGCCGGCCGAGGCGGCGACGCACCCCGAGGATGCCGCCGCGATCCCGGCCGCACCGCACCCGCACGTGGACCGGACGGCGACGGCCGAACTGCTGCGCGAGCGGCTGACCGCCGCGCGGTGCGTGGTCGTGTGCGGACCCCCCGGAACAGGCAAGTCGACGCTCGGTGCCGGGCTGGCCACGGCGCTCGCGCGGACGACTCAGGTGTGCTGGCTGCCCCTCACCGAAGGCATCACCACGCCGGCCGAGGCGGTCATCCGCCGGCTCTCCCGGTTCCTCGGCCGGCAGGGGCTGGCCGAAGTCGCGCCGCTGCTCGACCCGAGCCAGGTCGCCCGGCCGCTGCCGTTCGACGAGCAGATGTACCTGCTGACTACGGCATTGAGCCGTGGCGAGACGCTGATCTGCCTGGACAACGCTCAGCTGCTCGACGCGGAGCCGCGCACCCGCGCCGTCGTCGAGCACCTCGCCGCCAGCTCACGGGCCACGCTGCTGGCGATGAGCCGCGAAGACATCCAGCTGGCCGGGTTCGAGCAGTTCCTGCTGGGCGGGTTCGACCGCGACGAGGCGCGGGCGCTCGTTGGCAAGCTGGCCGGAGACACGCTGTCGGTGAGCCTGACCGGCCGCCTGATCGACCGCACCGGCGGCAGCCCCATGCTGCTCAAGCTGGCCCTCGGCCCGGTGATCCAGCATGGCGGGCGCGCTGGGGCGGGGACGCCCGACGCGGCCGGGCTGGCCGCGCTGGTCGACCGGCTGGAGGCGCAGTCCGCGGTGTCCGGGTACCTGCTCGGCGCGACGCTGGCCAGCCTGAGCGAACCGGGGCGGCTGCTGACCGACCTGCTCGCGGTGTTCCGCCATCCGGTCGACCTGATGGATGCGCGGCTCATTGAGGCCAGCCAGACCGCCGAGGCCGGCTACGACGCGGCCCGCGGGGTCGAGGAACTCCGTCGCCGCCAGCTGGTTGACGACGCCGCCCGCGCGACCCTGCACCCCCTGGTCCGCGACTACGTGTACGCGGCGCTGGCCGGGCCGGCCGCGCGCCGTCGCGGCCTGCACCGGATCGCCGCCGCGCATTGCGAGCGCGCCCTGGGCGACCCGCTGGAAGCCGCCTGGCATCGCACTCGCGCCGGGGAACCCGAACGCGCCGCCGATCTGATCGTCAGCAGCGTCAAGTGGCTCGGGGCGACCGGCCGCTCGGTCCGCGGCGCCGCGCTCGCCGCGGAGCTGCTCGACGGCGGCGACCTCGATGCTGAGCTGGCGCGGCAGCTCCTGGTGGCCCGCGGCGACCTGCTCACGCTCACCGAGCAGGCGAGCGTCGCCGAACGCGCCTACCGGGACGCCCTCGCGCGGCCCGCCACGCCCGCCGTGCTGGCCGACATCACCTGGCGGCTGGCGCAGAACCTGCTGCTGCGCGGCCAGGCGACGGCGGCGCTGCGGCTGTGCGAGGAATACGCGGGCGGCCTGCGGGACGAGGACGTGGTGCTGCGCGCGCAGCTCGCGACCGTGCGGAGCCAAGGGCACGTGCTGCTGTCGGAATTCGGCCAGGCGGCCGACGAGGCGAGGCAAGCGGCAGGGCTCGCGGATCGATTCGGCACCGTGAGCCCGGCGGACGCGGCGAGCGTGCGCTGCCGGGCGTTCGGCGCGCTCGGGGTCGTCGCACGGCTGCGCGGCCAGGCCGCCGAGGCCGAACGGCTGCTACTGCGGGCGGTGACGGAGGCGCGCTCGGCGGGGCTGCCGAACCTGGCCGGACGGGCACTGTTCAACCTGGCCGCGATCGAGCACGAGCGCGGCGACCTGGACGCCGCCGAACGCCGGTACGCCGAGGCGCTGGCGGAGATGCGCACGGCCAGCGACAGCTTCGGCACCGCCAGCGTGCTGCACGCGCAGGGCATGATCCAGGCGCGGCACGGCGCGTACGACGAGGCGATGGCGCTGCTGCTCGAGGCCACCGCGCTGCGCCGCAGGCTCGGCGACGTCCAGGGTGCCGCCAATTCCGAGCACGCCTACGCCCACGTCCTGCTGCGCCTGGGCAAGACCGCGCAGGCGCGAGAGCTCGTCACCGCGGCGCTCGCGGCCACCGCCACGCTCGGCGAGCGTCGCAGCCAGGCGCACTACCTGGATTCTCTCGCGATGATCGCGCTGGTGGACGGCGACGTCACGGCCGCCGACCGGTACCTGGACGAAGCCTGCGACATTGCCGAAGCCACCAGCGAGGCACGCCTCGGCACACAGGTCCGGCTGCATCGCGCGCTGGCACGGCTGATGACCGGTGACGTGACCGCGGCCCGTGAGCTGGCCGGCCGCGAGGCCGGCCAGGGCGAGCCGGAAGGGCTCGCGGTGGCGGCCTGCGTCGCACTCGCCAGCGCGGACCTGGACTCGGCGGACGCGTGCGCCGGTGAGCTGGGCCGGCTGGCCGCCGCGGGTGGGCTGGTGCTGGAAGCCACGGTGGCCGGCCGGCTCACCGCCGCGGTCGGTGCGGCCAGGGCGGGGGCGGCGGAGCACTCCCCCGCCGCGTACCCACGCCTCATCTGGGTCACCGCCGATGCCCACGACGCACAGCCTGATCACAAGGCGGCCAGCGCGGCCGCGACCAGCTGATCGGCCCGCTGCTCGTTGGCCGGTTCGACGCTGTCCAGCGTGACGTTGACCGCCACGCCGCCCTTGGCGGCGACCACGTTGTACACCGGGCCGCCATTGGTACTGGAGATGGCGAAGCCTTCGTCGCCAAGGCCGTGCGTCCGGGTCAGCTGGACCAGACCTGCCTGGGCTTCGCTCGTGTCGATGGTCTTGGTCAGCTCGTACTGCGAGCGCGCGACGACGCTGACGATGTAGCTCGGACCGCCGGTCAGGTTGTAGAAGCAGGTCAGGCCGTCTGTTGAGGGTGCGGCCGGCGAGCTCAACTGACCGAGTGCGGCGATCGTCGCCTTCGGGATCAGCGCGCAGGCGTGCACTCCGGACAGGCTGGTGTCGGCGTGCGTGGCCGGTGCCGGCGGCCTGGCGGGGCGGGCGAGCGGCGCCTGGCCGCCGCAGCCGGTCACGGCGAGGGCGCCCAGTACGGCTGCCACGGCGGCGACGCCGAGCGACGCGCGCGCCATCAGTGCTCACCGATCTTGCCAGGCTCGCGTCCCGCGTTGACGGCGCTGGGGTTCGTCCTGGCGGCGGGGCGTACCTGCGGGGCGAGCGCGGCCAGGGCGGCGATGACCGCCGCGAAGGCGCCGAACCGCCAGCTCGTCGCCGTCGGCTTGATCAGGAAGGCGAGCAGCACAAGTGCCGCGTTCAGGCCGGTCGCGGCCAGCAGCCGCTGCCGGTGCGTCAGCGGGAACCCGGGCAGCTCCGCCACGCTGGCCGCCGCCACCAGGTAACCGGTGATCGCCAGGCAGACGACGAGGACCAGGTAAAGGTAGCCGTGCGCGGTGAGCCCGTCGGCCTCGGCGCTGAAGCCGAGCACGCTGATGCCGAACCACGGCAGGAACAGGGAGACGAGCAGGATCAGCGTGCCGATCCCGGTGATCCAGTCGCCACGGGTCCACCGGCTGACGTCCAGCCGGATGGACGATGAGTTGGTCATGTCGGTGCGCCTTTCGGTTGGCTTGGTGATGCACCATCAGCAAACCTCCAGGGCGCTGTCCATATGTGACGCAACTTGCCAGGGACTTACCAGCCCGTTAAACCACCGTCCGTTCAGACAAAAGATCTTTATGACCAAACGGACGGTGGTGCTTCGACTGGGATCAGCTGTTCCAGATCTGCAACTCGGAGACCTGCCCGGCCGGCCAGCCGGTGTTGGCGGTGACGTTCAGCCGCACGTACCGGTAGCTCGCCGCGGCGAACGTGATCGTGACCGTGTTGCCGGTCGCCGGGTCGAACGTGTACCCGGCCGACCCCACGATCGTGGTGAAGTTGGCGCCGTCGGTGCTGCCCAGGACCGACAGGGTCTGCGTCCTGGTGCCCCACGCGGTCGACGGCGGGAGGTCGAGCACGATCCGGCCGAAGCTCTTCGTCGCGCCGAGGTCGACCTGGAGCCATTGCGGGAAGGCGTTGTCCGTGCTCTCCCAGTAGCTGCTGGTATTGCCGTCCACGGCGTTGGCGGGCGCGTACGTCTGGGTGAACCCGCTCGCCGAGGCCGGCTGGTTGAGGGCAAGGTTCACCGCGCCGCCGCCGACGGCTGGGTAGACGGCGAAGTCGGAGATCTGGCCGGCGGGCCATCCGGTGTTGGCGGTAATGTTCGCCCGCACGTACCGGGCGGTGGCGGGGTTGAAGGTGATCGCGACCGTGTTGCTGTTGGCGTTCGGATCGAAGGTGTAGCTCGCCGAGCCGACGATCGTGGTGAAGGTGGCGCCGTCGGTGCTGCCGAGGATCGACAGCGTCTCGGTCCGGGCGCCCCAGGCCGTCGACGGGGGCAGGCGCAGCACGACCTTGCCGATGCTGTAGCTCTGGCCCAGGTCGACTTGCCCCCACTGCGGGAACGTGCCGTTCACGCTCTCCCAGTAGGTCGACGGGTCCGTGTCGGTCATGTTCGCGGCGACGTAAGGACTGTTCTGCGAGCTCGCGGACGCCGGCTGGCCTGCCGCGAGGTTGGTGGTGCTGTCGATGCCGGTGCCGCTCAGGCCGACGGTGGCCGGGCTGTTGCCGGCGTTGCTGGTCACGGTCAGCGTGCCGGTCCTTGACCCGCCCGCGGTGGGCCGGAACGTGACGGTTACCGTGCAGGAGCCGCCGGCCGCGACCGTCCCGCAGTTGTTCGTCTGGCTGAAGTCGCCGGTCACCGCGACGCCCGAGATCGTCGCGGACGTGGTGCCCGAGTTGGTCACCGTGACCGTCCGCGGGGCCGCCGTGGAGCCGATCACGGTGCGGGCGAAGGACAGGCTCGCCGGGCTGGCGGTCAGCACCGGGCCTGGCGCGGTACCGGTGCCGCTGAGGCTGGCGGCATTGGTGACCCCGCCGGCGTTGACGGTCAGCGTTCCGGTGCGGGACCCGGCCGCGGTGGGCTTGAAGGTCACGCTGACGGTGCAGGAGCCGTTCGCGGCGATCGACGTGCCGCAGTTGCTGGTCTGCGCGAAGTCGCCGCTGGTCGAGATGCCCGAGACGGACGCCGCCGCGTTGGTCGGGTTCGACACCGTCACGGTTTGCGCGGCGCTGGTCGAGCCGGTCGCGACCGAGCCGAAGTTCAGCGCGGTCGGGCTCACCGTGACCCCGTTGCTGGGGTACGGCGGGTAGACCGGGGGCGGGCTGGTGCCGTTGCACTGGGTCGGGCTGATGCCCGAGTTGCCGCCGTTGTCGGCGATCGTGAAGTTGGTGCCTTCGCAGCTGTAGCTCGGCGGATTGCCCTGGTTGGCCTGCGCCACGCCGGTCGCGGTCACGTTGGTGGCGCTCGCCGTGCCGCCGGTTTGCTCCTGAAGGGCGAAGGTGCCGGTGCCGGCGATCGTCACGTTGTTGAGGTTGACCCCGCTGACCGTCCCCTCGACCCACTGGATCGCCTCGTACGGGCTCTGCTCGATCAGCGCGTTGGTCACGTTGATCGGACCGGTTATGGCGCCCTGGCTGCCGTCGAACCACAGCGCGCCGACGCCGAACAGCCAGTTCGGGTCCAGGCTGCCGTCTCGGATCATCGTGTTGTTGGCGATGGTTGTCGTGCCGACCGGGGTGGACGAGAACCGCTGGCCGACCTGGATGCCGCCGCCCTGGGTGATCCCGGTGTCCACGACGAGGTTGCCGCTGACGGTGTTGTCGTGGCCGCCGTAGATCGCGATGCCGTTGGCGAGCTGCTGTAGCTGCACGGTGTTGCTGGAGATCGTGTCGTTGGCGTCGGCGCCGATGCTGGAGTCGGCCCAGGTGGCGATGCCGTCGTCACCGGTGTTGCGGATGTCGCTGTTCGTGACCGTCGAGTTGGTGACGCCGCCGTGGAAGTTGATGCCGTCCGCGGTGGTGTTCCTGATCCGCATGCCGCTGAACGTCAGACCGTTCATCGGCCCGTCCAGCCACGCGCCGACCTTCATGTGCTCGATCCAGATGTTCGACACGGTGGAGCTGCTCATCGCGCCGCCGATGCCGTTGACCTGGCAGCTGTCGCATCGTTCCTGGACGTTGCCGAAGATCGCGAAGTTCTCCAGGTGCACGTTGGTGCTGGGGCTGGGTGCGGAGTTGCCGTAGAAGCCGGGGGCCGTCCCGGTGACCGTCGAGTACCACATCCCGGCGCCGGCGATCGTGATGTTGTTGACGCTGATGTGCCCGGGGATGTTGTAGGTGCCGGGCGGGATCCACACCGTGCCGCCTGCCCCGGCCGCGGCGATGGCGTTGTTGAACGCGGTCGTCGAGTCGTTCGTGCCGCTGGGGTCCGCGCCCTCGCCGGTGACCGACACCGAACCGGACGGCTGGGTCAGCGCGGGGCCGACCTGCTCGAAATCGGCGAAGTCGATGGTGTAGGAGGAGGCGGTGTCTTCGGCGTCGACCTGAAGCTTGAACGCGGTTCCCGCCGGGTAGGTCGTGGCGAACAGGCGGTGCACCTCGTCGTAGAAGTGATGCGGGTTGCTGCCCGGCGTGTTGGTGAACGGGTAGCTGCCGTAGTACCAGCTGTACGCGTTGGTCAGGGTGAAGTCGCTCTGCTTGGTGCCGTTGATGTACAGCGACAGCGATGTCGTATAGACGGACCCGTCCGAGCTGTCCGGGATGCTGTACCGGAAGTCGATGGAGTTGGTCGCCACTGGGGTGGTGAAGGTGACGTTCTGGCCGCTTGTTAGCGTCACCGCCTTGCGGGCCGAGGCTTCGTCGGCCAGCTGCCCCTGCGTGTAGCTCGGGCCGATGACCGTTCCGTTGGTGGCGGAGTTTTCCGCTTGTACTTCGGTGTATGGCAGGCTGGCGCCGCCGCCGCCCGTGGCCGCTGCTGCCGCGGACTGGACCCCCACCGTTGCGAGGCCGGCGATCGATAGCGACAGCGTGCTGATGACGAGGATGAGCTTCCGTCTCGGATCTCTGACTGGGTGAAACACCATGGCTCCTCTCGCCGCGGACGCCGGAGCCGACCGGTCAGCGCCGCGGTCAGGCGGGGGAAGGGGGTCGTGAGCTACATAGCGTGAAGAGCGGTTAACCCAGACGGTAAACTCTCCGACATGATCCTGCAATATCAAAACGAAAAGTCGGCAGATTACAACGAATTATTGGAAACTTACAACAAGCTTGCGGCCGGGGGCTGGTTCAGCTCAGTTCAGCTCAGTTCAGCTCGGTTCAGCGCGGTTCAGCGCGGTTCAGCTCGGTTCAGCTCGTGCGTCTTGCCGGGCGGTTCGCGGCGCCCGTAGCGGCGGGTACGGCCCGGCCACCCCGATGCCGTCGGTTCAGGCCAGCGAGAATGCGATATTCGCACACATATATGATTCGTATACCCCGCCTGGGTATATACTTCATGATCACGAAGGGTTTTACGACCTATAGCACGTACAACCCTTCGTGATCATGAACTACGCCACGCGAACCGCGGTTACGAAACCCTGCATAGCAGGGCAAACTGGACCGCATACCCCCTGGCTGTAGCTAGGGGGTATGCCGGCGGTCCGTCAGGCGCGCTTGGCGTTATCGCCATAATTGCCGCCATAACGGCGGCGGAACTGCTCCACGCGCCCCGCCGTGTCGAGGACACGCGTCTGCCCCGTGTAGAACGGGTGGCTCGCCGAGGAGATCTCGACGTCGACGACCGGATAGGTGCGGCCGTCCTCCCAGGCGATGGTTCGCTCGCTGGTCGCGGTCGACCTGGTGAGGAACGTGAGGTTCGCCGCGCGGTCGCGGAAGACAACCGGATGGTAGTCCGGGTGGATGCCTTGCTTCATGGTTACCTCTCCTCCCGGAAGTCGACGTGGCGGCCGATCACCGGGTCGTACTTGCGGACGACCAGGCGATCAGGATCGTTGCGCCGGCTCTTCCTGGTCACGTACGTATAGCCAGTCCCAGCGGTCGACCTGAGCTTGACGACTGGACGAAGTGTGCTGCGACTCATGCCCCACTGAACAAGATGACAATGAAAATCATTCCCGAGTGGCTCTCGCGCGTGCTGGGCGTGGCACGGCACGCCCTGGAGTTACCGAAGTGGCGCCGACGCCCGCCGGGCGCGCCCCCCGCCGCGCGGACTTCCGGACATATCCGATTTGCCGGGCACGGCCCTTGTTCTTCCGTGGCTCGCGCCACCTCGAGGAGGATCCGAAATGATTGCGGACAGTTACCCGCCAGTTCGGACGCCGCTGGTGAATTGTGCGCGCGTGCCGTGCCGTCGCCGGCAGGCCGTCGGGCCGCCGGGCCTGGCCGCGCGGCGCCTGCGCCTGGAGTGCAGTGTGCGGCTACCGGGACAGGAGCGCACCCGCAGTCCGTCATCAACGTGGAAGATTTCCCCTTCGTGGAAGACCGGCCCCCGTGAACAGGGGTCCCGCTACCACAAAGGGAAAAACCACCACGCTATCGAGGCCCATCAAGCCAGCCGCACGCCCACCGGGCAGCCAGCGACCCGGGCAAACCCCGGAATAAGCCAACGAGGTCCAAACAGGGAGGGTAAGTGTCCGCAATGATTTCCAGACCGATTCGGAGCCCGGGACGACCGCGGAAGCGCCGCGCGCATACCGGATATATCCGGATATTTCGGGCAGCCGCCGCAGGCGGGCGCGGCGGGGCTCGCTGGGGGCGGGGCTCGCTGGGGTGGGCGTTGCGGTGGGCGTTGCGGTGGGCGTTGGGGCGGGGCTAGTCCCACTGGATCTGGTAGCGGTGGATGGGGCCGAACATCTTCTCGGGGGTCAGGAAGGTCTTGAGGGCGATGGGGGCGACCAGGCTCAGGACCCTTTTGGCGACCGGGCCGGCGGCCTTGTTGTTGTTTGTCTTCTTGGCGTTCGCGGCGATCTTCTCGACGCGGGGGCGGCGCAGGCTCTCGTAGGCGGCGAACGCCGCCCGGGGGTCCGGTATGTCCCGCAGGCAGCGCGCCAGTTCGATCGCGCTCTCGATGGACAGCGACGCGCCCTGACCTGAACTGGATGACGGCGCGTGCACGGCGTCGCCGGTCAGCACCACGCGGCCGCGGTACCAGCGCGGCACCGGCGGCATCATTTCCAGCGGGCCGGCCAGCATGAGGTCTTCCGGGCTGGTCTGGTCGAGGATCGCCTCGGCCGGGATGTCGCCCGCGTGGGCTTCCCGGAGCAGGCGCAGCCACGAGTCGGCGGGGGCCCGGCGCACCTCGGCGAGCGTCATGGGCTGCTCGTTCGGCAGGTTGCTGAACAGCGCGACGGTGCCGTCGGGCCTGGTCCAGTAGCCGAAGAACGCCCGCTTGCCGAACGCGAAGTGCATGGTGCCCGGGTCGCCCCCGACCCAGGCCCCGACCCCGCCCCCTGCGCCGGCCCCCGCGACTCGTACCCTGCCGGACACGCCGAACCCGAGCAACCCCGTGTACTCGGGTCCCGGCGCGGCCGGGTCGATGAGCTCGCGGACCGTGGAGCGAATGCCGTCCGCGCCGATCAGCACGCCCCCGTGAGCGGTGCTGCCGTCCGCGAACCTGGCGATCACTCCGTCCGGCGTCTCCTGCACGCCGGTCAGCCGCTTGCCGTACTCGACCCGGACACCGGCGGCGGCGACCTGGTCCCGCAGCACGCCGAACAGGTCCTTGCGCCACAGGGTCAGGCTCGGCGGCAGGCCGGGCAGCCCGCTGACCTTGCCGATCCGCCGGCCCCGGCCATCCTCGAAGACCATGTGCGGCATGGGCTGGCCGACGGCGGCGAGCGCGTCGCCGACGCCGACGAGCCCGAGCGCGGCCAGGCCGTTCGGCGCCAGCGTGAGCACGCCCCCGACGTCGTCGGCCGCGGTCGGGTACGCCTCGAACACGGTCACCTCGACGCCGGCCTTGCGCAGCGCGAGCGCCGTCACCGGTCCCGCGATCCCGGCCCCGATGACCAGCGCGGACTCGATGCGCGCCATATCTTTCCCCATGTCAATCGAGGGTGCCAGGCGGGCGAGTGCTCTTGGTAGTGCCCCGGGCACCGGTCACGTCTGCCGCCAGCACGGTGCGGAATGTGCAATTTGCACTTATTGTTGGGATTCGCACTTGAGGGCCTGGGAAAGGATCACGCTTGACGGGGGCTGAGCAGCCAAGGGACCAGCCACGGGACCCGCCACAGGACCAGCCACGGGAGCGCGCGGCGCTGTCATTCGGCTACGCGCTGCTGGCGTTCATCCTCGCGTTCCTGTGCGCGGTGCGTATCTCCTACGCCACTAGCCTTCGGCTGCCGCAGCCAACGGCAACCGTGCTGATCGTGGCGGCGGTCGCGGTGCAGTGCTGCTATCTGCTGCGCCTCCGCCGCTGGGCCGGCCCGGTACTGCTCGTCGCGGCCCTGCTGCTCGAAGTGCCGTTCCTGGCCTGGCATCAGCCGACGGCCGGCGTGCCGTCGGCGCTGGCCGTCGTGATCCTCATGTCGCTGCCGTCCCCGCTGTCGTGGTGGCTGGTTGCCGCCGGAACGGCCGCGCTGATGAGCTACGACGCCGTGCTGAAGCCGGAGACCTCCCTCGTCCTCTACACCGGCACCGAGCTGATCGACAACGCGATGTTCGTCTTCGTGGTGCTCCAGCTCCTCGCCACCATCCGCCGGCTCCATGCCACCCGGGCCAGGCTGGCCGAACTGGCGGTGGTCACCGAGCGGCTGCGGGCGGCCGGGGACCTGCGGGCCGCGATCGGTGACGGGCTCGACGAGATCTCGGACCACCTGCGAGGAGTCACCGCCCTCCTGCCGACGGACCCAAAGGACCCGGCGGACTGGCTGGCCACGGCGGAGGCGGAGCTGGCGCGGGTCATCGCGATCGCGCGGCGCTGCCTGGCGGACGCACGGACGGTGGCGCGCGGCTACCGGGCGATCGGCCCCGCCCCGACGCCGGCGGCGACGCAGGCCGCGGAGGACCTGTCCACCACGGTGGCCCGGCGCGCCGGGCTCGCGGTCGTCATCGCGGTCATGCTCCAGGAGGTCGCCGACCTGTGGGACATCAACCGGCCCGGCTGGGGCGCGATGACCGCGACGGCGCTGTGCTGGGTCGCGATCTGCGTGCTCCAGTTCCGGCACAGCGGGGGCGGCCCCCCAAACCGGTGGCCGTGGACGCTGGCGGCTCAGGCGGCGGTCACCGCCGCGCTGCTCGGCTCGCCCTGGTGGGGGTCCGCCGCGATAGCGACCGGCTTCCTCGTCGCGTCGATCATGCTGCTCGTGCCGCGCCCGTGGTGCTGGCCGCTGGCCGGCGTCCTGCTCGGCACCGATCTGGCGCTGGTCGGGTACTACCACGCGTACGGCATCAGCGAGACCGCGTACCAGATGTTCGCGATCGCCGGGTTCACGCTGGTCATCTACGCGTTCTCCCGGCTCGCCGGGCTCAGTACCGAGCTGAGCAAGACGCGCGAACGAGTCGCCCAGCTCGCCGTCCTGCGCGAACGTCTGCGGCTGGCCCAGGACATGCACGACCTGCTCGGCCTCGGCCTGTCCGCGATCGCACTGCGCGGCGAGCTGGCCGTGCGGCTCCTCCCCCGCGATCCGGACCGGGCCGCGGCCGAGATCGCCGAGCTTGCCATGATCGTCGCCGCGGCGGAGGCCGAAGTCCGCTCGGTAACCGGCAGCCCGGCGCTCCCGTCGTTCGAGGCCGAGGTCGCCTCGGCGCGGGCGGTGCTCGAGACGGCCGGGGTCACGGTGCGGACCCGCCTCGCGCCCGGTGCGCCGCCGGACTGCTCGGACGCGCTGTTCGCGGTGGTGCTGCGCGAGGCGGTGACCAACGTGCTGCGGCACAGCACGGCCGGGGTGTGCGAGATCGAGACCAGCACGGACGGGACCGAGGTCACGCTGCGCGTGCGCAACGACGGGGTCGCAGCGAGCCCGAACGGACACGGGTCCGGGCTGGCCAACCTGACCGATCGATTGCACCGGGCCGGCGGGACGCTGGGCGTGTGCGTGACGGAAGGCGCGTTCACGCTGACCGCGTGCGTGCCCGCCGGCCCCGCTCACGTGGAGCGGGACCAGCGGGACGCGGTTATGTCGTTATGAGACCAAGGCCTGAGCGAACTGCGCGGCATAGAGGCGCTGGTACGCGCCGCCGGCCGCGACGAGTTCCTCGTGAGTCCCCTGCTCGACGATCGCGCCGTGCTCCATGACCAGGATCAGGTCGGCGTCCCTGATCGTGGACAGCCGGTGCGCGATGATGAAGCTGGTCCGGCCCTGCCGGAGCTTGCGCATTGCGCGCTGGATCAGCACCTCGGTGCGGGTGTCGACCGAGCTGGTCGCCTCGTCCAGGATGAGGATGGCCGGCTCGGCGAGGAACGCGCGGGCGATCGTGAGCAGCTGCTTCTCGCCCGCGGAGATGTTGGACCCCTCGTCGTCGAGCACCGTGTCGTAGCCGTCGGGCAGCGTGCGGACGAAGTGGTCCACGTGCGTGGCCTTGGCGGCGCGAACGATTGCCTCCTCCGATGCGCCGAGCGCGCCGTACGCGATGTTCTCCCGGATAGTGCCGCCGAACACCCACGCGTCCTGGAGCACCATCCCGGTCTTGGCGCGAAGGCCCTCGCGGGTCATGTCGGCGACGTTGACGCCGTCGACCGTGATGCGCCCGCCGGTCACCTCGTAGAACCGCATGAGCAGGTTGACCAGCGTGGTCTTGCCTGCTCCGGTCGGGCCGACGATCGCGACCGTCTGGCCGGGCTCGACCTTGAGCGACAGGTCGTCGATCAGCGGGACGTCCGGGTTGTAGCGGAACGACACGTGCTCGAACGCGACCCTGCCATCGATTGCGGCCGGGGTGATCGCGTTCGGCAGGTCCGGCTCCTGCTCCTGCGCGTCGAGTAGGGCGAACACTCGCTCAGCCGACGCCACGCCGGACTGGAGCATGTTCGCCATCGACGCCACCTGGTTCAGCGGCTGGGAGAACTGGCGGGAGTACTGGATGAACGCCTGCACCTCGCCGAGGCTGAGCGCGCCGGACGCCACCCGGAGCCCGCCGACGACCGCGACGAGCACGTAGTTGATGTTGCCGATGAACATCATCGCTGGCTGCATCGCCCCCGCGATGAACTGCGCGCGGAAGCTTGCGTTGTACAGCGTGTCGTTGTGCTGGTCGAACGTCTCCGCGGCCTCGCTTTGCCGGCCGAAGACCTTCACCAGCGTGTGCCCGGTGTACATCTCCTCGATGTGCCCGTTGAGCTTGCCGGTGGTGCTCCATTGCTTGATGAACTGCGGCTTGGACTTCTTCGCCACGAAGCGCGCGATCCCGATCGACAGCGGCACGGTGACCAGAGCGATCAGCGCGAGCAGCCAGGAGATCCAGATCATGAACGCGAGCACGCCGACAATCGTGAGCACCGAGAGGATCAGCTGGCTGAGCGTCTGCTGCATGTTCTGCGCCAGGTTGTCGATGTCGTTCGTGACCCGGCTGAGCACCTCGCCGCGCGGCAGCCCGTCGAAGTAGCTGAGCGGCAGCCTGGCGAGCTTCTCCTGGGCCTGCTCCCGCAGCCGGAACATGGCGCGCTGCACGATGCGCGCGGTCATCCGGCCCTGGATGGAGCCGAGCAGCAGCGACACGAGGTAGATCAGCGCGACGACGCCCAGCACGCGGCCGAGGGCGTCGAAATCGATGCCGTGCCCGGGATGCAGCTGGAGCGAGCCGATCAGGTCCGCCCGGGTACCCTGGCCGTGGGTCCGCAGATACTGGACCGTGGCCGACTGCGTCGTGCCCGGCGGCAGGTTCTTGCTGATGAACCCCGCGAAGATGATGTTGGTGGCGTCGCCGAGGACCTTCGGCCCCCACACGGAAGCGGCCACCGAGCCCGTGGCGCAGATGACGCTGACGATCATCAGCGCGCGTTCGGGCCGCAGCAGCGAGAGCAGACGGCGCAGCGAGCCCTTGAAATCCTTTGCGCGCTCAAGCGACGGCCCGCTCATCCACCGCGCGGGCCCGGCCGCGGGTGGCCCGCCCGGGCCCGGGCCGCGGGCGGCGCTCGGCCGCTCCCCGTTGACCCGGCCTTGCCCGTTCACGCTGCCTCCTGCTCGGTGAGCTGCGAGAGCACGATCTCGCGGTACGTCTCGTTGGATTCCATCAGTTCCCCGTGTGTCCCCTGGCCGACGATGCGGCCGCTGTCGAGCACGATGATCCGGTCGGCGTTGCGGATCGTGCTGACCCGCTGCGCGACGATGACGACCGTGGCCTGCCGCGTCTCGGTCGCGAGGCGCGCGCGCAGCGCCGCGTCGGTCGCGTAGTCGAGCGCGGAGAACGAGTCGTCGAACAGGTAGATGTCCGGGTTGTGCACCAGCGCCCTGGCGATGGCGAGCCGCTGGCGCTGGCCGCCGGACACGTTCGTGCCACCTTGGCTGACCTGCGCGTCCAGGTCTTGTACGAAGTTGGCCTGCGCGATGTCTAGCGCGCGCCATAGCTGCTCGTCGGTGGCGTCCGGCTGGCCGTACCGGAGGTTGGACGCGATCGTGCCGGTGAACAGGTAGGGCTTTTGCGGCACGATCGCGATCGTCTTGGCCAGGACGTCCGGGTCGAGGTCCTTGACGTCGACGCCGCCGACCTTGACGCTGCCGCCGGTCGCGTCGAACAGCCGCGGGATGAGGTTGAGCAGCGTGGTCTTGCCGCTGCCCGTGCTGCCGATGATCGCGGTGACCTCCCCCGGCTCGGCACTGAGCGTGATGTTGCACAGCACCGGCTGCTCCGCGCCCGGGTAGCGGAACTCGACGTCCGTCAGCTCCAGGTGACCCGTGGTTTCCGTCCTTTTTATCGGAACGACGGGTGGTACCACGCTCGAATCCGTGTCCAGGACCTCCTGGATGCGTTCCGCGCAGACTTCGGCCCGCGGGATCATCATCAGCATGAAGGTGGACATCATCACGGCCATCAGCACCTGGAGCAGGTACGAGAGGAACGCGGTGAGCGCGCCCACCTGCATCCGGCCGTCGTTGATCAGGTGACCGCCGAACCACAGCACGGCGACGCTGGACACGTTCACCACCGACATCACCGACGGGAACATCAGGCCCATCCATTTGCCGGCGCCGAACGCCACCTGGTACAGCTCCCCGTTCGCGTCCTTGAAGCGCGCCTGTTCGGGCTGGTCCCTGACGAAGGCGCGGATCACCCGGATGCCGGTGATCTGCTCGCGGAGCACCCGGTTGATGCCGTCGATGCGGGTCTGCATCAGCTTGAACAGCGGGCGCATCTTGCTCACCAGGAACGTCACGATCGCGCCGAGCACCGGCACGATGATCAGCAGCAGCGAGGAGAGCGTGACGTTCTGGTTCAACGCCATGATCACCGCGCCGACGCCCATGATGGGCGCGGACAGCATCATCGTCAGCGCCATCACGACCAGCATCTGCACCTGCTGCACGTCGTTGGTCGTCCTGGTGATCAGGCTCGGCGTGCCGAACCGGCCGACCTCGCGGGTGGAGAAGCTCTGCACCCTCGTGAACAGGGCTTTGCGGATATCCCGGCCGAGCGCCATCGAGGTCTTGGCGCCGAAGTACACGGCGATCGTGGCGCACACGATCTGGCCGGCCGCGATGGCCAGCATCACGCCGCCGGTGCCGAGGATGTAGTGCGTGTCTCCCTTGACCACGCCGTTGTCGATGATGTCGGCGTTCAGGGTAGGCAGGTACAGCGCGGCCAGTGTCTGGAGGAACTGGGCGACGATGACGATCGTCAGCCCGGTCCGGTACGGGCGCAGAAAGCTCCGCGCGAGTTTGAACAGCACTGTCGTTGGGTCCCCTCGTAAATGTTTATGCCGCGTGGCGAGTGGCCTTATCGCGAGCCGCGGCCATGGGCGCGATCAGGTCGAACGCCTCACGGAGCAAGGCGCGGTAGTCGGCGTTGTCGTCATTCAGCCAGCGGTGGATAACGACGCGATTGGCGCCGCAGTACGTCGATGCCAGCAGTCGCGGGAAGAGATCACCGGGCGGTGAGCCTATGCGTTCGGCGATGGCTTCGGCAAGGGAATTTTCCCGGGCGACCACGGCCTTGAAGAACTCCCCGCGCAGGGCCGGCGTGTGCATGATCAGCCGGACGAACTCCTTGCGCTCCGCCTCTTCGACCTCGCCGCCGGGGTCGTTCGCGATCATCGCGCCGCGGATGGCGTCGGCGAGTGGCTCCTGCGGCGAACGCTTGCGCAACTCGTCGCCGAGCGCGGTGGCCCGGTCGGCGGCCACCGCGCAGATGGCCTCAGGGACCGAGGAAAAGTAGTTGTTGTAGGTTCGCGGCGAGACGCCCGCCTCGGCCGCGATGTCCGGGACGCGGACGTTCTCGATGCCATGGTTGAGCGCGAGCCTCGTCGCGGCCTCGCACAGCGCTTCGCGCGTCTCGGCCTTCTTCCGTTCGCGCAGCCCCGGAGGATGATCCCCGTGATGGTTTTCCCCGTCCATGCCGCCGAGCGTACCGCCAACCTTGCGTGCCACGCAAATTTACGCGCCGCGCAACGTTTGCCCCAGCGACGCGGCGCGGCGCGTTTAACACTACGGATGTCTTGTTACCCGAACGGTGGGGACAAACGGGGTCATAAGGGCCCGCCTGGCCCTCCGAACGGGTACCAAGACACGTGTAGCGTTACCAGTGGGACTGGTGAGGGCGCGTGTCCGAGAGGTGGGCGATCAGCATTGGCTCAACCTAACGGGCGAAACAATTGTGAAACAGCCCTTGACCACGGGGCACGGTTGCGTGACACTCGGCAGTATCAGAGCGAACGTTCGCTCAGGCATCGCGCGGCGTCTCTGTGCGGGGACGCGGCAGGGGTGCCGGAGGGCGTAACGCTGGCAGCGTTGCGCCCTCAACTGTGACACGTGTGTGCCACGGTGCACAAGAGACACGAAAGGTGGTGGCGGTGGCGCGGCGTCGGTATGTCTCGATCAAGGAAGTCGCGGCGCGCGCCGGCGTCAGCTTCCAGACCGCGAGCAAGGTGCTCAATGGCGGCGACGTACGGGTGTCCGCGGAGACAGCGGAGCGGATCCTCGCCGCGGCGGACGAACTCGGATACCGGCCCAACACCATCGCCCGCAGCCTCGTGCAACGGGCGAGCGCCACCATCGGGCTCGTCGCCAGCGACGCGACCGACGTCGCGGTCACGCAGGCCTCGGTGGCCGCCGAACAAGCGGCACGGCACCACGGTCACGCGGTGCTCGTCGGGCACCTGCCAGCCGGCGGCGCGGATGGCGCGGCCATCGTGCGGACGCTGATCGAGCGCCGGGTCGACGGCATCATCGTCGCGGCGCCCGAGGTCGAGGAGGACACGGCGGTCGCTGACCTGCTGCGCAGGTACGTGCCGTCGGTCAGCCTTCAGGCGGTACCAGGCGGCGGCGTCCCGCTGGTCGGCTCCAACCACCGGGAGACCGGACGGCTGGCGACCGCGCACCTGATCGGGCTCGGACACGCCTCGGTCGGCACGGTCACCGGGCTGTTCCGGCGCCGGGTGACGCGCAGCCGGCTGCACGGGTACGAGGACGCGCTGCGCGCCGCGGGCATCGAGCCCGGCGAGGATCTGGTCGCCGAGGGCGACTGGACCCCGCACGGCGGGGCGGCCGCGACCCGGCTGCTGCTCGAACGTTCGCCCGAGCTGACCGCGATCTTCGTGCACAGCGACACGATGGCCATCGGGGTGCTCAGCGCGCTGTGGCAGGCCGGCCGCCGGGTGCCCGCCGACGTCGCGGTGGTGAGCTGCGACGACATCCCGTTCGCCGAGTTCCTCACGCCGCCGCTGAGCACGGTGCGCATCCCGCTGGCGGAGACCGGGCGGCAGGCGGTCGAGCTACTGCTGCGCGCCATCGGCGGTGAACCGGTGCCGGAGAAGACCCCGTTGCTCCCCGTCGAGCTGATCGTCCGCGGCTCGTGCGGCGGTGCGGTGCCCACCAGGACGGCAGCGGCCTCGAGTGACCAGAGGTGACTAGCGGAGGAGGTTCTGTGACCCGGATCGCGATCGACCCATCCCGGCCGGTGGGCCGGCTTGACCGGAAGGTGTTCGGCGGCTTTGTGGAGCACCTGGGACGGTGCATCTACGGCGGCCTGTACGACGAGGGCTCGCCGCTGAGTGACGACCGCGGATTCCGCAAGGACGTGCTCGGGCTGCTGCGCGAACTCAGGATGGGCGTGCTCCGCTGGCCGGGCGGGAACTTCGTGAGCAACTATCACTGGATCGACGGCATCGGCCCTAAAGACGGCCGGCCCCGCAGGCCGGAACTCGCCTGGGGCGGCGAGGAGTCCAACCGGTTCGGCACCGACGAGTACCTCGCGTACTGCGCCGAACTGGACACCGAGCCGTACATCTGCCTGAACATGGGCACCGGCACGCTCGCCGAGGCGCTGGACTGGGTCGAGTACTGCAACGGCACGCGGGACACCTACTGGGCCAGGCGTCGCAGGGAGAACGGCCGGGACGAACCATGGCGGGTCACCTACTGGGGCCTGGGCAACGAGATGTACGGCGACTGGCAGGTGGGCGCGCTGTCCGCCGAGGAATACGTCCGCGAAGCCAGCCGGTGGGCGCGCGCGATCAGGATGCTCGACCCGGACGCGAAGCTGGTCAGCTGCGGGATGAACGGCTGGAACGACTGGGACCGGGTCGTCATCGACGGGATGGCCCCGCTGGTCGACTACCACTCGGTGCATATCTACACCGGCAGCGCGGACTACTGGACGAACGTTCTGGCACCGCACCAGGCCGAGCGCGCCATCGATTGCACCCGTACCCTGCTCCGGCGAGCCGCCTACCGGCACAAGCTCGCCGAGCCACCGCGGATCGCCTACGACGAGTGGAACGTCTGGTACCGCCAGATGACCGGAGCGCTCGAGGAGCGCTACGACTTCACCGACGCGCTGGCTGTGGCAACGTACCTGAACATCTTCGTCCGGAACTGCGATTGGGTCCGCATCGCAAACCTCGCGCAAATGGTGAACGCCATAGCCCCGGTCGTCACCGCGCCGGAGGCCGCCGCCGTGCAGCCGATCTGGTATCCGGTGCTGCTGCACGCCCAGGCCGCGCTTGATTTCGCGGTGGATGTGCACGTCACCGGGCCGACGGTGGACGCGGAACTGTCCACGGGGCCGAGCCGGTGGCCGCACCGGGTGACGGATCTCGGCCCGTTCACGCTGATCGACGCGGCCGCTTCTGTTAGCGCTAACACCGGCGCGGCCGGCGGGGTTGGCGGCCGGGTGGCGGTGACGATGGTCAACCGGAGCCCGGATGCCGCGGAAACCGTCGAGATCGTCGTGCGCGATCACCATTTCGAGGATGAAGCGACGGTCAGAACTGTAACCACAGAACGTTCGGATGTATCCCGAGTGCTGGCCGAAGTGGAGACAGCAACCGTGGAGCACGACTCTGTAGCGGCGAAGAACGGGGTTCTGGCGATCACGCTGCCGGCCCGCTCCTTCACCGTCATCGAGGCGGCGCTGGCCGCCGGCTAGCCGCAACTGAACGCCGCATCAACGCAAAATCAGAGGAGTTCAGCGCAGATGAGAACACGATTCCGGCAAATATTGCCGGTTCTTGCTGGAGTATCCGCCGTATCGCTGCTCGCCGCGTGCAGCAGTTCGTCGCCGTCGTCGTCTGCTTCGCTCCCGGGCAGCAGCGCGTCGAGCGCGACCCCGAGCTCGAGCGTGAGCGTGGTCGCGGGCGGTTCCTGCGGGGCCAACGCGACGAAAATTACCTTCTGGGCCTGGGTGCCGGGTATGGGACGCGCGGTCACCGAGTTCAACAAGACGCACCCGAACATCTGCGTCACGCAGGAGGACCTCGGCGCGGGCGACCCCGAGTACGTCGCGATCACCAACGCGCTCAAGGCCGGCTCCGGCGCGCCCGATGTCGCCGAAGTCGAGTTCGACGAGCTCCCGTCCTTCGAGGTCACGCACAGCGTGGTGGACCTCGTGCCGTACGGTGCGAACAACTACAAGTCCGACTTCGTGCCGTGGGCATGGTCCGAGGTCAGCCAGGGCAGCTCGGTCTACGCGATGCCCGGCGACGCCGGCCCGATGGCCTTCTACTACAACTCGAACCTGCTGGCCAAGTACCACATCACTCCACCGACGACCTGGGCGCAGTTCGCCACCGCGGCGGCGGCGCTGCACAAGGCCGACCCGGGCGCGTACATCACGAACTTCTCCGCGGTCGACCTCCAGTGGATCATGTCGCTGATGGCGCAGGACAACGCGTGGCCGTTCCAGTACAGCGGCGGCAGCAACGTGACCATCAACTGGACCGGGCCCGCCCAGATGGCGTTCGCCAAGTACTGGCAGAACCTGCTGGCCGCGCACGAGGTGAACGCGACGACCGACGTGTCCGCGACCTCGTTCGCCGACATGGACAAGGGCATCGACGCTAGCTGGCTCGCCTCCGCGTGGGGCCCGTCCTACTTCGCGCCCGACGCCAAATCCTCGATCGGCGACTGGCGCGCCGCCGCACTGCCGCAGTGGACGGCGGGCGCAAACGTGGCCGCCAACTGGGGCGGCTCGACCTACCCGGTCTTCGCCCAGAGCAAGCACCCGGCGCAGGCCGCCGCGTTCGCCGAGTGGCTGAACGGCACGTCGGACTCGTGGAACATCACGAAGACGGCCCCGTCGCTGCTGTTCCCCACGTTCGTGCCGCTGCTCAACGACCCGAGCTACAAGCAGCTGAACATCCCGCTGTCCGGGACGTCGAACCCCAACGAGGCGTTCACCTCGGCGGCGTCGCAGATCACCGCCGACCAGTGGCCGCCGTTCATGACCGAAGCGCTGAATGAGGCGTCGACCGTCTTCGCCGGCGTCATGAACGGCAAACAGACCCTCCAGGCGGCGTTCACCAATTTCCAGAACGTCCTGGTCAGCTACGCCAAGACGCAGGGTTTCACGGTCTCGACCTGACCTGAGCCGCGATAAGGCGTGCCGTCGGCCGGAATAAACCGCTTTTCTGGGTGGGCGTCTCCGGCCGGCGGCGCCCATCGTCGTCGGTGCACACGGGAAAGGAGTTTGCAGGGTGAGTCGTCGATCGGCCTGGATCAATCGCAGGGACCGGCGCGGGATCTGGTTTGTCGTTCCGTTCCTGGTCGGCTTCGTGCTGTTCATGGTCGTGCCGCTTGGCTACGCGATCTACACGAGCCTTTACACGTCCAAACTTATCGGCGGGACGGTATTCTCCGGCGCGTCGAATTACACGCAGACGCTTCAGTCCAGCGACTTCTGGAACGGCGTGATCCGGGTGGTTATCTACGCCGCCATCCAGATACCGGTGATGCTGGCGATCGCGTTCTTCTTCGCGTGCGTATTCGACCTTGGCGTGGCGAAATTCGGCCGGACGTTCCGCACCATTTTCTTCATCCCGTTCGCGGTGCCCGCCGTGGTCGGCGCGGTCATGTGGTCGTTCCTGCTGGAGCCGCAGTTCGGGCCCGTCGTTCACCTGGCCAATGCGTTCGGATTCAGCAACACGAACTTCTTCTCGTCGTCGCTGCTGCTGCCGTCGATCATCGTGATCGTCATCTGGGAGTGGACCGGATACAACATGGTGATCCTGTACACGGCCCTGAAGTCCGTGCCGCGCGACGTCGTCGAGGCGGCGATCCTCGACGACACGCCGCTGTGGAAGATCATCCTGCGGATCAAGCTGCCGATGGTGCGCCCGGCCATTGTCATGCTGGTATTCCTCAACCTTATCGGCGCGCTGCAATTGTTCACCGAGCCGCAAATCCTGGAGTACTTCCAGCAGGGTGCCGTGTCGGTGAACTACACGCCGGCCTACTTCATCTACCAGACCGCGATCGCCGCGGACGAGACCAATCTGGCCGCCGCCATGGCGGTAATCCTCGCCGTGGTCATCGTGCTGATCTCCGCGGTGTCGCTGGTGTTCCGGTTCGGCCGGTCCCGGCGCCGGAGAGGAGAATTCGCATGAGCGTGTCCGTGCTGCCTCCCGCATCCGCGCCAGACACGGTTGAGCCTGTTCGTGAATCACGGCGGGAACGCAGGCGCCGCGAGCGCCTCGAAGAACAGGACAGCAATATCCCGGTCGAGCTGTACGGATTGCGCCGCGGCACGGTTCCGTTCCTGACTTCGCTCGCATTCCTGTTCGCCATCTTCACGCTCGTGCCGATCGCGTGGATCATCATCAATTCGACGAAGAACCAGGCGAATATATTCGAAACGTTCGGCTTCTGGTTCGCGAGGCCATTCAGCCTCTTCCACAATTTCTCGCTGCTATTCCAGAACGTGGACGGCTACGGGACGTACATTCAGTGGTTCGGCAATACCGCGCTGTACGCGGTGCTGGGCGGTGGCGGCGCGGCCGCGCTGGCCGCGTTCGCCGGCTACGGCTTCGCCCGGTTCTCGTTCCGCGGCTCGCGCGTGCTGTTCTATATGATCATTGCCGCGCTGCTCGTGCCGATCACCGCGCTGACCGTGCCGCTGTACCTCACCTACGCGAAGGCGCACCTGATCAACTCGCTGTGGGGCATGGTGCTGCCCAGCATGATCAGCCCGGTCGGCATCTACCTGATGCGCGTATATGTGGATATTTCGGTGCCCCGCGACCTCATCGACGCGGCGCGCATCGACGGCGCCGGCGAACTGCGGATCTTCTTCCGCGTCGCGCTGCCGCTGATGGTGCCCGGCGTGATAACCGTGCTGCTGCTCAGCATCGTCGCGGTGTGGAACAACTACTTCCTTCCGCTGCTCATCTTCAACATCAACAGCCGCTACCCGCTGACGGTCGGGCTCGGCCTGTGGTCGCTGCGCGCGCAGAACAGCGGGAATGCCCAGCTGTTCCCCATGCTGGTGACCGGCGGCCTGGTGACGATCCTCCCGCTGATCGCGCTGTTCCTTTTGCTCCAGCGGTACTGGCGCGGCGGGATCCTGCTCGGCAGCATCGCGAATTGAGGTCGTCATGAGCACAGCCATTTCCCTTCGCGGACTGACGAAGGTGTTCGCCACCGGTGTGACGGCGGTGTCCAGCCTGGACCTTTCCGTCGACGACGGCGAGTTCGTCGTGCTCGTCGGCCCGTCTGGCTGCGGCAAGACGACCGCGTTGCGCATGGTCGCCGGGCTGGAGACGATCACTTCGGGTTCTGTTGCTTTCGGCGATCGCGTGGTCAACGGCGTCTCGCCGCGGCACCGCGACGTCGCCATGGTCTTCCAGAACTACGCGCTCTACCCGCACCTGACTGTCTATCAGAACATCGGCTTCGCTTTGGCGAATAAAGGCGTCCCTAAGTCCGAACGGCATTCGCGTATTCTCGCAACCGCCGCTACCACGGGCCTTTCGGAATTGCTCGCGCGGAAGCCTCGTCAGCTGTCCGGCGGGCAGCGTCAGCGGGTGGCGATGGCGCGTGCGCTGGTGCGCTCCCCCGCCGTGTTCCTGATGGACGAGCCGCTGTCCAACCTGGACGCGAAGCTTCGGGTGGCGATGCGGTCGGAGGTTCTTTCTGTCCACCGGGCGTCCGGGGCGGCGACGATGTACGTCACGCACGACCAGACCGAGGCGATGACGATGGGCGACCGGGTCGCGGTACTGCGGGACGGCGTGCTCCAGCAGTACGGGACGCCTCGTTCGTTGTACTCGACGCCGGCGAACCTGTTCGTCGCGACGTTCATCGGGTCGCCGGAGATGAACCTGTACGAGGCGGGCGTGTGCGCGGACGGTTCGCTGACCGTCGGGTCGCAGCGGCTTGCGCTCCCGGCGGGGTCAGTGCCGGCCGGGTACCAGGGGCGCAAGATCATCGTCGGGATCCGGCCGGAGGACCTAGGCGACCCGGTTTCCGCCGGGCCTGATGTCGCGGCCGCTTTGTGCGTGGACGTGCGGCTGGTCGAGGTGCTGGGCAGCGAGCAGCACGTCTACTTTTCCGTGGACGCGACGCCGGCCGGCGGCGACCTGGCTGCGGCAGCGTTGGCTGCGGCCGCGCCGGACGGCGTGGCGCGGGTGGGCGTGGGAGCCGGAATCCGGCCCGGCAATCAGGTGAGGTTCGGCATCGACGCGGACCGCCTGCACTTCTTCGACCCCGACACCGGCCTGGCGGTCCGCCCCGGATAACTGGTTAGCCATTAGCGCGAAGGCCGTCGAGGAGGAAACCGAGGTGGCGGCGCCAGGAATCGGGGTCGGGGCCGTACTCGGCCGCCCGAGCGGTGGCGCTTACCAAGGTGGTGAGGTCAGCGACCTGGAAGTCGGCGCGCAGCTGGCCGGCCTTTTGCGCTCGCTCGATGATCCTGTGCAGCGCCTCGACGCCCCGCGCTTTGGCCGCGTCCAGGCCGGGTGCGCCGGTGATATTGCCGGCGCAGAGCTCGGTGAGGCCGCGATCCATGGCCTGCATCTCGCAGGTCTGTTCCAGGTAGTAGACGAAACCGTCCCACGGATCGTCGAGCTTCAGCGCGCCCTCACAGATCTCCACGGCTTGTTCCAGGATGCCGAGAAATGCCGCTTCTATCAGCGCGGCTCGAGTCGGAAATCGGTTGTATAGCGTACCGATCGCCACGCCGGCCTTCCGTGCGATCTCCTCCAGCGGAGCGTCCAGTCCCTTGACGCCGAAGACCTCGCGTGCGGCCGCGACGAGCAGTGCGCGGTTGCGCTGTGCGTCACGGCGGAGGGGCCGGGATTGACTCGACACAATCCCTAGCATAGCTAACTTGAGGACATCCTCATGTTGATGTAAGGTTGCGGACGAACATGAGGGTTCCCTCAACTTGTTGGAGTCGTCACGTCGATCCGAGGAGGAGACCGACCCATGCACCAGAGCGCTATCGACGAGGTTCTGAACCAGCCGCTCAGCCAGGAACTCCTGGCCCGTGACCTGACCCGGCTGGCCTTCATCGGGCTCGACGGCGCCCCCCGGTCGATCCCGATCGGGTTCGTCTGGAACGGCTCGCAGATTGTCATGTGCACCGCGAAGAACGCGCGGAAGCTGCCGGCCCTGCGCCGCAACCCCGCGGTCGCCCTGACCATCGACACCGAGTCGCACCCGCCGAAGGTCCTGCTGATCCGCGGCCAGGCCGAGCTGGACGCCGTCGACGGCATCCCAGCGGAGTACTTCCAGTGGAACGGCACCTACGAGATGACGCCCGAGCAGCGCGCCGAGTGGGAGGCCGGCGTGCGATCTCTCTACGACGGCATGGTCCGGGTCGTGGTGACCCCCACCTGGGCCAAGCTGATCGACTTCGAGACAACCCTGCCCACCGCCATCGAGGAACTCATGCAGCAGCAGAAGGAACGCCAGCTCGCTTGAATCATCTTGGTTGCCGGTTGGGGCGGCACGGTGGTGCGCGCTCCGGGTCTGCGGTCAGGCGCTGGGGATCCAGACGCGCATGGCGCCTGGGCCGCGGTTGTCCCAGTGGAAATACGGGATCGCCACCGCGGAGACGCGCGGCATGGTCTGTTCCGGGGCCGGCGGGGCGTGGCGGGCCGCCATGCTGACTTGGATTGTCCGGCCGATGCCGTCCAGGGTGACCTCGCGTTCGGACAGCCGGGTGCCCGGCCGGACGGCGAGCTCGTCCAGGCGCACCAGCTGGTCGGCCTGCTCGAAGCAGTACACCAGCGGGCCGCGCTCGATCGCGGCGCAGCCGCGCATCGCGTCCACGCGGCGGTCCGGGTAGATCCACCGCGGGGTCATGTCCAGGTGCAGGGTGATCTCGTCGCCAGGACGCCACTCCTGGTGCAGTAGCACGTAGCCTGCCTGAGGAACCACCGCTCGTTCCGCGAATTGATTGATCTTGATGCTGGAGCTGGCGCTCCAGGCGGGGATGCGCAGCGCCAGCCCGCGCGCGGACGGCGGCGCGTCGAGGATGCGGAACGTGACCTGGCCGGACCACGGATAATCCGTGATCATCTCGACGTCGAGGTCGGCGCCGGCCAGCTCCGCGCCGGTGTACTGGTGAACGTAGAGGGTGTCGCTTTCGGCCGTGGCGAGGTAGTGCTCGAGTGACGCGAGGAGCCGCATGATGTTGGGCGGACAGCACGCACAGCTGAACCACACGCGGCGGCGGCCGGGATCGTCCTTCTCGAAGTGATCCACCCGGCGCTGGAGGGGGTTCACGTAGAAGAACCGATCGCCTTCGCTGGCGATCGCGCCGGCGAAACCGTTGTAGAGCACGCGCTCCATGTGGTCGGCGTACTTCGCGTCCCCGGTGGCCAGCAGCAGGCGCCAGCTCCAGTGGAAGCTGGCGATCGCGGCGCAGGTCTCGTTATAGGCGCGGTCGGGCGGCAGCTCGAACCGGTCGCCGAAGCCCTCGTCGACGTGGCGTGAGCCATTTCCGCCGGTCAGGTACGTTTTCGTGGCGACCATGTCGTCCCAGCGACGGGTCGAGGACTCGAGCAGCTCGTCGTCATTGGTCTCGGTGGCGACATCGGTCACCCCGGCCTCGAGGTAGAGGGCGCGGACGACATGCCCCACCTCGGTGTCGGCCTCGCGGACCGGCAGGTGATCTTGCAGGTAGCGGCGGCCCAGGCCGGAATCGCCGGCTAGGCCGTGACCGCGCTGTTCGACGAACTGGCGTGCTAGACTGAGGTAGCTCTGAGATTCAGTTTCGCGGTAGAGTTCGACTAGTGCGGTTTCGATGATGGGGTGGCCGTCGAGGCCCTTGTCCTTGGCGGCGAACTCGCGGACAAGGTGGTCGGCGAGGCGGGTGGCGATGTCGAGGAGCCGGGAGTCGCCGGTGCCGCGGTGGTGGGCGATTGCGGCCTGGATGAGGTGACCGGCGCAGTACATCTCGTGGCTCCAGGCCAGCCTGGCGTACCGGGGTTCGCCGCTGGCCTGGACGTAGGAGTTGAGGTAGCCGTCCGGCTGCTGGGTCTGTTCCAGCAGGTCGATGGCGCTGGTGGCGAATTCGGTGAAATCGGGGCGGTCGCCGTGGGTCAGCTCCCAGCCGATCGCCTCGAGCGTCTTGTAGATGTCGGAGTCCATGAAGACCGGGCCGTGGTACGCCAGGCCAGGAAGGGGGTCGACCGGGCCGAGGCCCATCCGGCGCGGGCGCCGGCCGTCGCCGGCTGCCGGGGCGCCGTCTGCCGTCGCGACGTCTGACGGGACTTCCTGGGCGGGCGGGACCGGGGGGTCAGCGGTTTTCGCGCGGATGGCGAGGCGGAGGTTGTCGAGGTTGCCGGCCACGTCGAGCTGCCGCAACGCCAGCGGCATGCTTGCCGTCGCGTTGCGGCGCTGCCAGTCGTGCAGCAAACCCGCGGTGAGGCGGACACCTGGCGCGGTCAGCGGGCGCTGCGCGCTGCGCGCCGCGCCGGTGGGGTCCGCCGGGCCGGCGATGACGCGACCGGGCATGGCGCGGTCGATGGTGGCACGACCGGCGGCGGGGACACCGGCGGGGGCGCGACCGGCGTCGTTTGCTTGGCCGGCGGGCTTGATAGCGGGGCGGAAGGCAGCGCTATCCAGGACCGATGACTCGTCAGGCGTAGGCAGGGTGCACGCTCCAAGTCGAGGAATAGGTTTTCCTGAGCTTGCACCGTAGGCTAGAGTCTCGGCCTGAGGTACGTCAACAGCCGGCCACGAGTCAGCCCTCGGCACACGGCCCCTCGCACCAGGAGGTACCCATGAGGCGGGCGACCATCAGGGACGTGGCCGCCGCGGCGGGAGTGTCCATCGGCACCGCGTCGAAGGCGCTCAACGGGCAAGGCAAGCTCCGCCCGGAGACCAGGGAACGCGTCGCCGAAGCCGCGCAGCGGCTTGGCTTCGCGCCGAACACCCTGGCCCAGGCGCTGCTCGCCGGGCGTTCGTTCACCGTCGGGTTGATCACCACCGACAGCTTCGGCCGGTTCAGCATCCCGGTGATGCTCGGCGCGGAGGACGCGCTCGGCATCGGCCAGATCTCGGTCTTCATGTGTGACACCCGGGAGGACCCGGAACGCGAGCGGCGCTACGTCGAGATGCTCGCCGCGCGGCGGGTCGACGGGCTGATCGTCACCGGCCGGCGAATCGAGCCGCGGCCGCCGGTGCGAGCCGGGACCGGCATCCCGGTCGTCTACGCGATGACGCAGCCGGCCAGCGGTAACGACCCCGCGGTGCTGCCCGACGACGAGGGCGGCGGGCGGATGGCCGGGGAGCACCTGCTCCGCATCGGCCGCACCCGGATCGCGCACATCACGGGACCGGAACGCTTCCTCGGGGCGCGGCTGCGGGCCCGGGGGCTGGCCGAGGCACTCGCCTCGGCCGGCGTCAAGCAGTGCGGCGAGACCAAGTACGGCGAGTGGACCGAGCACTGGGGCCGGGAGGCGGCCGGCCAGTTGCTCGCCGACCGGCCGGACGCGATCTTCTGCGGCAGCGATCAGATCGCGCGCGGCGTCGCGGACACCCTGCGCGCCGTCGGCCGGCGGGTGCCGGATGACGTCGCCTTGGTCGGCTTCGACAACTGGGGCCCGATGGCGCTCGGCGCGCTGCCGCCGCTGACCAGCATCGACATGTGCCTCCAGGACGTCGGGCGGGTGGCCGCCGAGCTCCTGCTGGCGGCGATTGGCGGCGAACCGGCGCACGGGGTGCACACGGTGCCGTGCCAGCTGGTCGTGCGCGAGTCCACCGGCGGGTAACTCGGGCGGATCCGCTGCGGGCCGCTGCCGCTGCCGCCGCTGCCGCTGCCGCCGCTGCCGCCGCTGCCGCTGCCGCTGCCGCGAAATGATTGCGGACCGTTACCCTACCGATTCGGACCCTGTTGGCTAGTCGACTACGCGTGGCCGTTGCGGCAGCCTGCCGGCCGCCGCGGCGCGGCCCCCGGGCGCGCAATCTGTGGCTGGAGTGCAGTGTGCGGCTGCCGGGATACGAGCGCACCGGCAGGCCCGTCCGCAATGTGGACGTTCACCCCCTCGTGGAGGATCGACCCCCGTAGCCGAGGGCCGCGTTACCACGAAGGGCAAAATCACCACGCTATCGAGGCACACCGAACCGGTCCGCCGGCGCTTGACCCGCCAGGCGACCAGCGAACCGGGGCCAGCCCTTGGAGTAAGCCAACCGGGTCCGATTCGGGGGGTAACGGTCCGCAAAATCTGGCACACCTGGCGGCGCGCCTGGAATGGGTGAAATGTCATGATACGTGGCATGGGCTGCGGCAGCGGCAGCGGCAGCGGACCGGCTTGGGCTGTGGTGTCGCAGCCGGACTAGGCGCCGCGAGCCGTGAGCACGGGCGGATCGAGGAGCCGCGTTGGGCCGCCGCCGTCCGGGTGGCCACTGCTGGTAACGGACAGGTATCGGTTTTCGGGTGCCCCGCAACGCGGTCTGGTGCCACGTCGGCCAGCTAAGGCCGTCGATGCGGCGGGAACGCGGCTTCGGCGCAGGCCGCGGACTTCGGCCCGGCGGGGACGAAAGGGACAGCTTGGGGGTTGACGGGCGGGCCGCATGTTTCTAGCTTGGTGAGGCAAAGGATTTCCTTGCTGCGATTTACGACAAGTTAACACCTCCCAGGCACGGTTCGTAATCAAGTCCGGACTGGGCTCACAAACCTGTTCGCGCCTGTTCCGCCCGCCGCCGGCTAGGTCCGCCGGCAGCGGGACGTATGCCTACCCGCCGAGGACAACGAGGACGACGTGAAGGAAATGCGCTTCATCCTGCCCATCCGTCACACGAAACGAGGCCCGCTGCGCGGCGCGACCGTGGTGGCATCTGTCACCGCGCTAACCGCGCTAACCATGACCGCGCCGGCCGTGGCGGCGACGTCCGCGACCGCCGCCACCGCGGCCACGTCCGCCAGCGCGACCGCCACCGCGGCCACTTCCGCAAGCGCGGCCACGTCCGCCAGCGCGGCCACGTCCGCCAGCGCGGCCACGTCCGCCGCGGCCGGAGCACCGGCCACTACGCCTACGTTCCAGCCGCCGCCTAACTTGCCGGTCAACGCTTGCCACGACACCAGCCTCCCGGCGGACTACGGCACGAACTTCCCGGTGCCGAGTGACCCGAACGGCTTCGGGTTCGCCAACCAGTCGGTCATCGGCTGGGAGGGCAACTGGTACGCGCCGTTCGCCTACCTGTCCGGCTCCTACTTCGCCCGGGGCGTCCCTGACCACTACGTTCAGCGCGGCACCACGTACTGCGGCGCCATGTACAGCTTCGGGATCTACACGTACGGCCTCGCGCAGGGCGCCAAACCCGCGGCCGGTTCGGTCACCTGGACCATGGCCGACGGCTACCTGCCGGCCATGACCACGTCGTTCACCCGCGACAACCTGGCTGTCAACATCACCGACTTCGCGGACAAGATCAGCTACCAAGGCAGCCCGGTCGAGCTTGTCTACACCAGGGTCACCGCCCGCAACCAAGGCACGAGCACGGTGACCGCGGACCCGGGCGCGACCGGCCAAGGTCTCCTCACGCTCGCCAGCCAGCCGGACACCCTGGCGCCAGGCGCCCAGGAACAAGACGACTATGTCGCCGCGGTTGACGTGTTCGGCAGCGGCAAGCCGTTGCCAACGCTGACCGCCGGCACAGTCCCGGATTACAACACCGCCTACCGCCAGATGGCGAACTTCTGGAACGCGCGACTCGACGTCATCCCACGGCTCACGCTCCCCAACACCGCGTTGCCGAACACGAACAACCTCGCCGACCCGGGCACCGCGATGGACAACGCCTACAAGGCGGCGTTCGTCTACACCCGCATCGTCCAGTCCGGGACGGCCCCGTTCTCCGGCGCGAACAACTACGACTGGCTGCTGAACCACGACCTGCCCGGCATTCTCGGCAACCGGTTCGAGCTCGGCGACTTCACCGACGCGCAGAACCTGCTGCTCGACGGCCGGATCTCCGAGGCGTCGAACTTCGACGAGAAGGGCGCCAACTGGTACTGGGACGGCCCGTGGCGCACCCCCGTGGCCTGGGCCGATTACCTCCAGGCGACCGACGACACTCAGTTCGTCAACACGTACTTCCACGATGACGCGAACGGCCCGAGCCAGTGGGGCCCGAGCCTGTACACGCTCATGCACACCGACTACCTGGCGCAGCTCGACGCCACCACCGGGTACCTCCAGGCAAGTTTCGACAACGACTCCGGCGGCGTCTGGCTGTTCGACGACGAGACCGCCCTGGCCGGCCTGTCCGCCTACAAGTACATCGCCACCAAGATCGGCAACCAAGCAGAGGCCCAATGGGCACAAACCGCCTACACGAGCCTGCTCAACGCCGTCAACAAAGCGCTTGCCGCAAATGAGAGCGCTAACAACTTCAACTTCCTGCCGTGTGAGGTGAACGCGCCGATCACCACCGACCGCTGCGACGCGCCGAACGACGCGAACTGGGCGTCCCAGGCACTGTGGGGCGAGAACCAGTGGGACATCCTGCTCCAGGGCGGCGACCTGAACGGCGTGCTCGGCGACCCCACCCAGACCGACAACCTGTACCAGCTCGGCTTCGCGCGGCTCGATGGCACCGGCGTGCCGTTCCCGAGCTTCGGGGCCTACAACGGGTACAGCGTGGCGCTCAATACGGGCTACAGCGCGGCCGCGCTGTACGGCAACGCCTATCGTGACCTGCCGATCACCAGCTACGCCTGGCAGATCGCCACCACCACCGGCGGGCCGAACGCCTGGTGGGAGGCCAACGGCTCAGCCCCCGACCCGAACAATCCGTGGCAGGGCAGCCACGCCGCACCGGAGTTCGGCGCGGTGCCGTACGCCTGGCCGATGGCGGGCCAGACCGAAACCCTGCTCCAATCGCTCGCCGCGCTCGGCCGCACTAGCGACGGCCAGCCCGTGCTGTACATCGGCCGCGGCGTCCCCGACCAGTGGCTGGGCCGCAATCAGACGATCGCGGTGGACAACCTGACCGCTTCCTACGACGTCAACACCGGCCACCGGGCCACCTACGGCGTCCGCATGGACACCCTGTTCGACGGGACGGTGCACGTCACCCTGTCCGGGCAGGTTCCGACCCAGAACGTCCAGGTACAGCTGCCCGCGTTCGCCAGCCAGGGCGTACGGAACGTCATCGGCGGCCGGTACGACCCGGCCACCCACACGGTGACGATGAACGGCCGGTCGGTCAACATCCAGCTCGGTAACTCGGCCAAGCCCACGCTGACGATCAGCGTCGCCTCGACCGTCGCCGGCCAGCACAGCCAGCCCTCGCTGACGGCTGGCATGCAGACCACCGCCACGACCACCATTACTAACTCTGGTCACACTACTATCGGAAATATTCAGCTATCCCTTCCCGCGCCGACCGGGTGGACCGTCGCGGCCACCACGCCGACGGCCATCGCCAGCCTGGCACCGGGCCAGGCGCAGACCGTGACGTGGAATGTCACGCCGCCGGCCGACGGGAACGGCGGCCAGGGACTCGTCATCCAAGCCAGCTACACCGCACCAGACAACGCTTCAGGAACCGTCTCCGCCGAACAGTGGGTGCACGTCCAGAAACCGCTGCCGCTACCCCCGGGAGCAACCGACCTCGCGCTGACCGCCACCGCGTCGGCGTCTTACACCTCACCGTGGACCACGGTGAGCGCCATCAACAACGGCATCTACCCGGTCCAGTCCAGCGACGACAACAACCTCACCCCGTACTGGGGTTGCTGGCCGCAGACCGGCACCCAGTGGGTCGAGCTGGACTGGACCAGCCCGGTCACCACGAACGGCAGCGACGTCTACTTCGCCGATGACGGCGGTGGGCTGCGGTTGCCGACCTCCTGGTCCATCCAGTACTGGAACGGCTCGGCCTTCGTCGACGTGCCGGCCCCCAGTGCTTACCAAGCAGCGGACAACACGTTCAACCACGTTTCGTTCGGCTCGGTCACCACGACCAAGCTTCGCATCGAGATGCTGAGCGGCCCGGCCTCATATGGCGTCATCCAGTGGGTCGTTCCCAGCATCCCGAGCAACTGAAAATCGAGAGAAGGCCGGTCAATGAAGCTCTTGAATAGACGGGTGCTTACCGGGGCGGCGGCCATCGCGCTGCTCAGCAGCGCCGCCGCGGGGTGCTCCTCCTCTGGAGGGTCGTCCAATGCGCCGTCGGCGCAGTCGAGCACGTTCGGCACCAACGCCACCGGGACGGTCACGTTCTGGGCGCGCACCGTGTCCAAGACACTGGCCCAGAAGCTGGTCAGCGAGTTCAACGCATCCCACAAGAACCTGCAGGTCAAGCTCACGCTGACGTCCATCAACGACGACGTCACGTCGCTGGCGACCTCGATCAGGGCCGGCGACCCGCCGGACGTGGACGGGCTGAACGACATCGACGTGCCCACGTTCTCCCGCAACGGGTCGTTCATGGACCTGACCGCGGAGATCAACAAGCTGCCGTACAAGGCCGCGCTCTCCCCTGGGCACATGGGCCTGGCCGCGTACCAGGGCAAGCAGTACGGCGTGCCGTACTGGGGCGACCTGTCCGTGCTCTGGTACAACAAGTCGCTGTTCAAGCAGGCCGGCCTGGACCCGGACAGCCCGCCGACCACGTACGCGCAGATCCTGTCCGACGCGCAGGCCATCAATAAGCTCGGCCACGGCATCAACGGGTTCACGTTCGCCGGTGACTGCCAGGGCTGCCTTGGCTTCACCGTCCAGCCGGGCATCTGGGCCGACGGCAGCCACCTGATGAACGGCGCCATCGGCAGCGAGACCGCGAACATCACCGGCAACACCGCGCTGGTCAACGCGCTGACGCTGTACCGGAACATCTGGGCACAGCACCTGGCCCCGGACAACGACAGGACCGACAACGGCCCGACCTGGGGCGAGGACTTCGCGGCCGGCAAGATCGGCATCATGCCGGGCGGCTACGGGCAGGGTTTCGGCCTGATCAAGCCGAGCCAGCTGGGCACCGTGTACATGGACGCGCCGCTGCCCGGCGCGAACGGCGGCTACAGCACGTTCGACGGCGGCGACGACTTCGTCATCCCGACCGCGGCCAAGAACCCGTCGGGCGCCTGGGAGTTCATCCAGTGGGTGCTCCAGACCCAGCAGCAGGAGCAGTTCCCGGACCTGGGCGCGACGCCGATCCGCACCGACGTGCTGACCCCGGCGTTCTCGGCCGCACACCCGTATGACGCCGTGGCCCTGAAGGCGCTCGCCAAGGGGTACGCGCCGCCGACGCTGGTCTATGACCAGATGTTCAACCAGGCCAGCGGCCCGTGGTTCCAGATGTTCACGACGGCGGTGTACGACGGCAACATGAACGCCGCGCTGCAACAAGGACAATCCGGGCTGACACGTCTCCTCCAGCAGGCCTCTCCTTGATATGAGCCATAACGTCCTGTTGTCCCGTCCCCGGGCCGTGGCCGGCCCGGGGGCGGGCGCACCCCGCTCACGTTGGCGCTCCCTGGGAGCTAGGCGGGCACGGACCGGGATGATCCTGGTCTCGCCCGCCTTCGCCTTGGTCGGCATCTTCGTGCTGTTCCCGCTCGGCTTCGCGGTCTACATCTCGCTCACCAACTGGCCGCTGATCGGCTCCGAGCACTTCATCGGCGGCCGCAACTACAGCGAGCTGATCCACGACCCGGTGTTCATCCACTCGGTGCTGTTCACGCTGCTGTACACGGCGATCGTGACCGGCCCGATATTCCTGGTGGGCTACGCGATGGCGGTGCTAGTCCGCAGCAACCGGCGCGGGTCGGTGTTCTTCCGCACGGCGTTCTTCCTGCCGTTCATCGTCGGCCTGGCCACCGAGTCGTACATGCTGCTGCTCGAGCTTCAGCCGGACTCCGGCGCCGCGGACTTCCTGCTGGGCAAGCTCGGCCTGGCCCACGCCAATACGGCCTGGACCGTCCACTACGGGCTGGCGCTGACCGCCATCTGCGTGTTCGTGATCTGGTTCGCGTCCGGCCTGACGATGATGCTGCTGATGGCCGGCATGCAGGGGATCCCTCAGGAGCTTTACGAGGCCGCGAACGTCGACGGCGCCACGTGGTGGCAGAAGGAACGGCGTATCACCCTCCCGCTGCTGCGCCGCAACATCGCGCTGTCGCTGATCATCTCCGTGATCGGCTCGTTCCTGGCGTTCAACCAGTTCTACATCCTCACCGAGGGCGGGCCCGGCACGTCCACCCAGCCCGTGGTGATGTGGATCTACGAGGAGGCCTTCGTGCAGTACCACCTGGGGTACGCGACGGCCGGCGCGATCGCGCTGGTGATCGTCGTCGGCATCATCAGCGCCTCCCAGTTCTTCCTGCTCCGCGACGAGAAGCCGAGGCGCGGCAAATGAGCGCTGTAGCGCTGTCCCCCGCTCGCACTCGCCGGTCTCGCCGGGACCGGGCCGGGACGTACCTGTTCGTGCTGGCGGGCACGCTCGCCAGCATCCTGTTCCTGCTGCCGCTGGCGTGGGCGCTGCTCCGGTCGTTCATGCCGAACAACCTGGTGACCCAGGCCCCGTCTGACTCGGATTTCTCACATCTGACCACGAAGAACTACTCAGGACTGATTAGCGCGAACGACATTTTGCATTACGCGCTGAACAGCTTGCTCGTGGCAATCGGGACGGCGGTGCTGACCGCGATCGTGGCGACGATGGCGGGGTACGGGTTCGCCCGCTTCAAGTTCCGCGGCTCCGGCATCGTGTTCACGCTGGTGCTGGTCACGCTCATGGTGCCGTTCCAGGCGCTGCTCACCCCGCTGTTCCTGGAGATGCACTCGCTCGGGCTGACCAACAGCCTGTTCGGGCTCGCGTTGTTCTATACGACGTTCAACCTGCCGTTCGGCGTGTTCGTGATGCGGAACACGTTCCTCCAGATCCCCTGGGAGCTGTCCGAGGCCGCCGCGGTGGACGGCGCGTCGACGGTGCGGACGCTCGTGTCGGTGCTTCGGCCGCTGGTGGTGCCCGGCATCGCGACGACCGTACTGTACGCGTTCTTGTTCTCCTGGACCGAGTTCGTCGGCGCGCTCACGTTCATCACCTCGAACAACCTGTTCACGCTGCCGCTCGCGTTGCTGAACATGGAGTACGGGAGCGTCGGGCAGGTCAATTTCGGGTACCTGGAGGCCGGCGCGGTGATCGCGATGATTCCGTGCGTGCTGTTGTATATCGGGTTGCAGCGGTTCTACATCCGCGGCCTGATGTCCGGGGTGGTCAAGGGGTAGCCTCGCCGAGCGCGCGCAGGTCCTCGGCGAGGTTCCGGGCGGACTGCTGCGTGTCGGGGTGGTCGTCGCCCAGCAGCCGTCGGCGCCGGGCCAGGGTGTCCTCATCCAGCTCCCGCGCCGCCCCGTACTCCCCCAGCCCGCGCAGGCTGTTGGCGAGGTTGTTCGCGGAGCCCAGCGTGTCGGGGTGGTCCTCGCCCAGCACCCGCCGACTCCGGGCCAGCGTGTCCTCATTCAGCTCCCGCGCATTGCCGTACTCACCCAGGTCGCGAAAGACAACCGCGAGAGTGTTCGCGGCACTGAGGGTGGCCGGGTCGTCCGGGCCGTCCCGGTCCAGGCCCTGCTGGTACAGGCGGCTGGCCAGTTCGTGACCGCTGCGCGCGTCGCCGCGGCGGATCAGATACCAGACCGCGTCGGAGGTCAGCGTGCCCAGCGCGGGCGTGCTGGCGTCTGGATCGACGGCGAGCAGGTGCGGCAGCAGCCGGGCCCAGTCCGGCCAGGTCGCCGGGAGCTCCTCGTCGCCCGGGTGGCTGGCGGCCAGCACGGCGGTGGCCAGGGACTTCGTGGTGGCGGCCACGTCCGGGGCGAGGTGGCCGCGGACGATGGCCTGGGTGAGCCGGTGCATCAGGAGACCCTGCCGGTCCACGCGGGCCAGCGCGTGGCGCCGGATCCGGGCCGTCACCTGCCCCCACGTCACCGGGTCCGCCGCCCGCTCGGCGAGCGGCTCGGGCAGCACCGCGGCGGCGGGCGGGAACCAGTCCAGCGGGACCGGCTCGGGGGCGAGGAACGCGCACACCGTTACTACCTGGGCGGCGGCGGGGTCGTCGGCCGCCAGGTGGTCGTACGCGAGCTGGGTGACCGCGGTCAGCGACCGAGGATAGGCGATCGGCAGGCCCAGGTCCATGACCTCTGCGGTCCGCGCGGCGAGCAGGTCGAGGTACGCGGCGGCCGACGTGCCGGTGCTGGTTATGTACCCCGCCGCCTGGGCCAGCGCGAGCGGCAGGTCGCCCACCGCGGCCGCCACCCGGACGGCGTCGACGGCCTGGAGGTCCGGGACCCGGTCGTGCAGCAACGCCACCGACTCGGTCCGGGCCAGCACGTCCACCTCGACCGGCACCGCCACCTCGGCCCAGTCCTGCGCCCGTGAGGTGATCAGCACGTGCCCGGCCCCGCCCGGCAGCAGGTCCACGATGTCGCCCGGTCCCGTCGCGTTGTCGAAGACCAGCAGCCACCGGTCCCGCTGCCGCAACTCGCGCAGCACCGCCGCGGCATCCGGTCGGTCAAGCTCCTCAGCCAGCGCCGCGAGCTGCGTGGCGAGCAGCGACGGTTCCTCGGCGTTGATCCACCACACCAGGTCGTAGCCGCCGGCGAACCGGTGCGCGTACTCGATCGCCAGCTGGGTCTTGCCGACCCCGCCCATGCCGTGTAGTGCCCGCACCACCGCCCGGTCGCCCGACAGGAGCGCCTCCCGCGCCGCGACCAGCAGACCGTCCCGCCCGGTGAACCCGGGATTCCGGACCGGCACGTTCCACACCCGCGGCATCGCCCCCGGCCGCCGCGGGCCGGTCCCGCCCAGCCGGGACAGGCCACCGCGACGTTCGGGGAAGTCTGGCGGCTGCGTCGGGCGGCCCGGCCCAGTCACCGCCGCCAGCAGCGCGCGGCGCGCGGCGTCTTCACCGACGCCGAACACATCGCACGACATGAGCGGCCGCAGCAGCGGCGGGACCTTGTCCGCCGGGACGTGCTCGATCCGCACCGGCACCAGCCGCTCGGGCGGCACGCCCGGCAGGTGCACCAGGGACGCCGACCATTCCTCGGTGGTGTACCGCTCGCGCTCGAAGTACGCAGCGGAGAACAGCGCGAGCACCCGGTCGGCCTTCGCCAGCGCGTCGTTCATCGCGGTGACGAAGTTCCGGCCCGCCGCCCAGTCCCACACGTCAAGCTCGACGGCGTACCCGGCATCTATTAACTGCCAGGCGACCCACTCCGCCCAGGCGCGATCCGCGCCCGCGTGGCTGATGAAGAAATCGGTGCGATCCCCGCCCATGCGCCAAGTATCCACCCGCACCGGGCCGAATGGCGCCAAACAGGCAGCACCGGGCCACCGCGTGGCGTGGAGGCCCGCGGTGGTCCGGTGCCGATCTGCTTGTCCCGCCGATTCTCACCCGGGCCGCGGCGGCGGTCCCCGGACTACGGTCCCGTCCGGGGAGGTGGCCGTGGTGGTGCCGTCGCCGTGCACCTTGATGGCCCACCCCCACCGGTGGATGGCCACGTTGTGGTGGAAGACGCAGAACGTCTTGAGGTTAGTGAGACTGGTGGGTCCGTGGAGAGCGCGGGGGACCAGGTGGTGCGGCTGGGACGCGTGCGCGGGCTGGCCGCACCCGCCGGGCCACTGGCACTGGCCGGCGTCGCGGAGCGCGACGGCACGGCGGATCTGCCAGGGAATGTCGTCGCGGTCGCCTACGTCCAAGGGCAGCGATCGGCCGCCGAGCCCCATGTGCCCCAGCAGGTTCCGCCGCAGGTGCGCGGCCAGGCCGGGCTCGCCGCCCAGGATCTTCGCGCACGTCCCCAGGATCTCCCGCATCATCGCCGCGATCCGGGCCTGGTGCGCGCCCCGGTCCGGGACGAACTCGTCGCCGGCGAGGGCGCGGTGGATCTTGACGCACTGGGCGATGAGGTCATCGAGGTGCTGGGTGTCCACGTGGCCGAGCACGACCGGGAACAGGGTGGCATCGCACGCCAGCCCCCGCGCGGCGTCCCCGCTGACCCATGCGGATCCGTCGCCGCCGTTGGTCTCGGCGCCGGCGGCGTGCTGCCCGGCGAACCAGGCGGCGGCCCGGTCGATCCAGATCTGCTGCATCGCGGACCCGTCGTCCAGGTCGTACAGGTCCGCCAGCGACGTGGTCACGGTCATCTGCACCGGCGTCCCGCCCGGGGTGGGCGCGGACAGGTCCGTGCCGAGCAGCCGCAGGCACATCCCCAGCAAAGCGTCATGGTCCCGCTGCGGCGCCGTCCGGGTGTCGTCCTTGCCGCGCCTGGCGGCGAACCGGCGCAGCAGCGACCCGACCGCCGCCGCGCACTCCGGGGACAGTTCCCCGGTCAGCGTCCCCGCCCCGTCCAGGGTCACCTCCAGCCGCAGCGACCGGTCCGCGAACCCGCGGTCCGGGTCGTCATCGCGCGGGTCCTCGGCCGGCGCCCGGTCCCGGATCTCGGCGGCCAGCCGCCACAGATCCCTAGTGTTCTGAGTCAATAATTCGTTCGCAGTAGGCAGCGAGGGTCTCGAGGATCTCGTCGGCGCTCTTGGTCCATACGAACGGCCTGGGGTCCTTGTTCCACTCGTTGATCCAGGCGCGGATGTCGGCTTCGAGTTCGG
>DASRFJ010000079.1:0-6135 GCA_035651595.1 Streptosporangiaceae bacterium
CGCACATCGACACCTACCTGACACCGCACCTCGGGACCATCCCGCTGCACAAGTTGCGTGCCCGACACATCGCGGCAATGTTCGACGCGGTCGCCGCCAACGCCGATCGCGGCCGGGACGTCGGTCCCGCCAGCCAGCAACGGATCTTCGGCACGTTGCGCTCCGCGCTCAACGCCGCGGTCAAGCGCGGCAAGCTCGTGACCAACCCGTGCGCGCACGTCGACCTGAACTCCGCCCCGCGGCCTAAGGCACTCGTGTGGACCGACCGGCGCATCGAGGCCTGGCAGGCCACCGGTCGGCGGCCATCACCCGTCATGGTCTGGACGCCAGCGCAAACCGGTGCGTTCCTCGACGGCGCCGCCACCGACCGGCTCTACCCGCTGTACCACTTGATCGCGTTCCGCGGACTTCGTCGCGGGGAAGCCGCCGGCCTGCACTGGCCCGAGGTCGACCTCGACAACGGGCTACTTGCCATCACCACCCAAGTCGTGCAACTCGGCTGGGCGACCGAGGAAGGAGCTCCCAAATCCCACGCCGGGGAACGGCTCATCCCGCTCGACGACGGGACCGTCGCAGTGCTTCGCGACTGGCGCGACCGGCAAGCCGCCGAACTCAAGCTGCTCGGCTACCTGCCTGTGCCGACCGGGTACGTGTTCACCCGCGAAGACGGCACACCGATCCACCCCGACTACATCACCCGCCGCTTCGAATACCTCGTACGGCAGGCGGGCGTGCCGCCGGTGCGCCTGCACGACCTCCGACACGGCGCCGCGTCGCTGACCTACCGGGCGACCAAGGATCTGAAGGCTGTGCAGAACCTGCTCGGGCACTCGCAGATCTCGATCACCGCGGACACCTACACCTCTCTCTTTGAGGACACCGAACGCGAAGCAGCCGAAGCCGCCGCGGCGCTCGTCCCGCGCGCCGCGCGAACCGGTGTTCCCAATGTGTTCCCACACCAGGCCGAAAACGAGACCGGCCCCTCGCCCAAACGGACGAAAGGCCAGGTCAGGAAGGGTGCGCCGCCAGGGACTCGAACCCCGAACCCGCGGATTAAGAGTCCGCTGCTCTGTTCGTATTTCCAGCGCTGCTAGCTGCTGCTTCATAATGCGACGTGCGGAGACACGCAGTCAACGGGGGAGATTCAGTGCCGTCCTGTACCGGCCCGTGCCGGCGCGTTCCGAGACATCCGAGCAAACACGGAGCAAACGGAGGTGCGTGAAGGTCTAGACCATTGCGGAGAACCGGGCGACGGAGACGGACCAGCGGGGCATCCGCGGGGGAGAGGCGACGGAGGAGCCAGCCCGGCAGCCAGATGCGGTGAGTAATCACCACCGCAGATGGCGGCCGATTTGCAGGCACACCGCGAACGCGTGACGGCTCCGCAGGAACTGGATCGCCGGGTCCGCGCCGTGTCCCTCTCACGGACCCGCGATCGCCTGCTGCGGCCCGCCAGTCTCAGCTGCTGCCTCAAGCTTCCCGACCCGGTGATGCACTGTGCGTCACTGAGCTCATGCCCTGTCTAGTCGCAGATCGCCGACTACGCACCGGACGTCGCGTCCGCACCTGACGAACAGCGCATGCTCGCTCCGTGATCTGTCTCGTTTACCGAACCGCGGGCGAGGCTCCCGCGATCAGCACCGAGGACGACACGCGGATAAAGCGAGACATGCCGCTGAAGCGAGACACCGGTGAATTCCCGATCGCGTTGGCTGGCCGGGGCTGGCGGGCACCTGCTGAACGCGATGCCGTTCCGGGCTTACGAGAAGGGACGCGGCGTTATGGCAGTCTTGCAGACCGACAGCGAGCGGCTAGTCATTCCCCATGTCGCGATGCCTTTCCCGCGCAATCGCCATGGCGATCAGCGTGCCGCGCATGAGCTGACGCGGGAGTGGGCGCTCAGGCACTCGGTGATGCCGCCGGATCTCGTCGAGCAGTACCTGGACGACCTGCGGTACACGGACCTGATCGGCGGCTACTATGTCGGTGCGCCGTTGCCGGTGCTGACGGCGATCAACGACTTCAGCCTGTGGTTCTTCGTGTGGGATGACCGCCACGACCGCGATATCCGGCTGCGGCGGGATGCCGCCTGGGCGCGGCTGCGTGACGGCCTGCACCGCGCGATGGCCGATCCGCGGGCGCGCCCGCGCGGCACCGAGCCGCTGGTGGTGGCCTTCGCTGACTGTGCCGCCCGTCTCCGCGGCGCGCTGAGCGGCCAGTGGGCGGCGCGGTTCGCCCGCCATTTTCACGCCACGATCGACGCTTACGACCAGGAGTACCGCAACCGCGTCGCGGGTCGTGTGCCCACCGTCGGGCAGTACCTCGCGCTGCGCAGGCTCACCTTCGGCATGTGGTCGTGGATCGACTGCCTGGAGCTGGCCGCTGAGTACGAGCTGCCGGACCGGGTGTACTGGTCCGGGCCCTATCAGCGAGCGGCGCTGGCGTCGCAGGAGTTCTCCGCCTGGTACAACGACCTGCACTCGATGCCGAAGGAGATCGCTGCAGGTGACTTCCACAACCTCGGCATCGTGCTGGCGGAGCACGAGGGTCTGTCCGTCCAGCAGGCCGCCGAGCAGCTCGCCATCCGTGTGGCTGAGCGTGTCACCGACTACCGGCGGGAGGAATACTGTGTCCGGCGGCTCCTGGATAACCTGGGCGCGGACGCGGAACTCAGGGCCGGCGTGGAGCGCTGCCTGTTCAACATGCGCAACTGGATCTCGTCGGTCTACTGGTTCCACTACGAGTCGGCCCGGTACCGGGTGGAGTCCTGGGCCGACCCGGCTAGCCCGCCGTACTTCCGCGGCAGGGACCAGAACAGATGAAGACGCGAAATTCGATCCCGGTCGCGGCCGGCGCGCTGCCGTTTCTCGGCCATGCAGTCCCCCTGGTTCGTGACCCCCTGGGATTCCTCGGGGCGCTGCCGGAGCACGGCGACCTGGTCCAGATCCGGCTCGGGCCGGTCAAGACCGTGGTTGTCTGCGACCCTGAACTGGTCCGCCAGACCCTGCTGGACGAGAGGACGTTCGACAAGGGGCGGCCCGTTCTTCCACCGCATGGGTGAGATCATCGGCTACGACGGGCTGGCCAACTGCCCGAACCGGGAGCACCGCCGGCAACGGCGGCTGCTCCAGCCGGCCTTCAGCAGCGCCCGCTTCCCCGCCTATGCCGATGTGCTTGCAGCCGAGACGGCCAAGATCACCGCCCGGTGGCGAGACGGCCAGGTCATCGACGTGCTGGACGACATGGATGCCATCGCGGGCAGAGGACTGGCACTGACAATCTTGTCCGGTTCGCTCCGCGGCCCCGCGCTCGAACAAGCCGTCCGGGACGTCGCCGCCGTCGGCAGGGGCGCGTTCCGCCGCATGCTGACGCCGCCGCCGCTGGACCGGCTGCCGACCCCGGCCAACCACCGTTACCGCAGGGCGATCGCCAGGCTCCACGCCGCGGTGCGCGCGGCCATCGCCGGCCGCCGCGCCAGCCGCGGCGACGATGGCGACCTGCTGTCCGCGATGCTCGCCGCGCACGACCCCGGCAGCAGCGCGGCGGCCCTCTCCGACTCCGAGATCATCGACAACCTCGTGACGTTCGTCTTCGGCGGCTCCGAGGCCACAGCCAGCGCCCTCGCGTGGGCCCTGCACCTGCTGGGCCAGCATCCCGACGTGGCCAAGCAGGTCGAAGCCGAGGCAGACGCCGTGCTCGCCGGTGCCCCAGCCTGTTTCGGCCACCTGCCGCGGCTCGAGATAACCCGACGGGTGCTCGACGAGACGATGCGACTGTACCCGCCGGGATGGATGTTCACCCGCACCGTCACCGCGGACACCCGGCTCGGGCGGCACACCCTGCCCGCGGGCACGAACATCCTCTACAGCCCCTACAGCATCCACCACCGCAGCGACCTGTTCACCGAGCCCGACCGCTTCAACCCTGACCGGTGGGATACCGCCAAGCCACCCCGCCACGCGTTCATCCCGTTCGGCGCCGGGGCCCGCAAGTGCATCGGCGACCAGTTCAGCCTCGTCCAGGCGACCCTGGCGCTCGCGACCATCAGCGCCAGCTGGCACCTGGAACCCGTCCCCGGTCACCGCGTGCGGCCAGCACTTGCCGTCGCCCTGCGCCCCCGCGGCCTCCAAATGCGCACCGTCCGCCGGGCACGCACCAGGCTCGACTGTCTCGGCGACTACCGATACCCGTGATCAAGGCGGGCCGCACCGGCACCAGGGGCCGTGCGATCATGGCGGTGCCCTGTTAACGTCGAAGGGATCGTTGTTCCCAGCGTGCGTGATCGCTGCTATTCGTTTTCAACCAGGCTATGTCTTTCAAGCAATCGAGGCTGGTTGCGCCTTCTTTTGCCGCACCGGCGAGCCCTGTTCCGCATCGCGAAGACACTGGTGGAAGAATCGTCCAATCCTCACCGCTCATGACGCTTGCCTCCGCTGTATTGACATCTGGTGGGTCGTTGAGGCCAAATAGCTCTGTTGCTAATTCGACAGGAGGCATGCTTTCTACCTGAACGGCGGGAGTAACGGTCGTGGCGAATTCGCCGACCCTCAATCACTTGCTGCGGGCACTGCTTGATGAGGCGGGATGGAGCGGCGCCGAACTTGCGCGGCAGGTCAACGCCGTGGCCGCAGAAACAGGCCTGACTCCCGCTTACGACCGCAAGACAGTGTCCTTCTGGCTGGCAGGGCGCCGTCCACGGCCGCCCGCGCCGGCCATCGTGGCCGAGGCCTTCTCCCGCGTGCTGGCCCGGGAGGTGCAGGTCGCCGACACCGGGCTGATCCGCGGCAGCCGGGCCGATGACCAGCCGGGCCCGCACGACGCGGTGGCCGCGCTGGACGAACTGCTGCGGTTGCAGCGCCGCGGCGCCGCGATGTCCGGCGCCTACAGCCTCGCTCTGCTCGACGTGCCTTCCTGGACGCAGGCTGAAGGAGTGCCGCCCGCGCCGGATCTGCCACCCGCCGCGGTGTCGGCACCGCACGTGGAGTCACTGGAGCAGATGGCGCGGTTGTTCACCGACACCGATGACGCCTTCGGCGGGGGGTACGCGCGCGCCACCGCCGCCGCCTACCTCGCTCACGACGTGGCCCCGCTGCTGCGTGCACCGGCGCCCCCGTCCCTGCGCGTGCAGCTATTCCGGGCCGCCACCAAGGTGATCTACCGCTGCGCCTTCATGTGCTACGACGATGAACAGCACGCGCTCGCTCAGCGCTATTACCGCTTCGCCCTGCACACCGCCAAGGAGTCCGCCGATCCGGTGGGCTACGCCGTTACGCTGCGTGCGATGTCGGTCCAGGCCCGCTCGCTCGGCCATTACCGCAACGCACGGGACCTCGCCGAAGCCGCCGCCGGCCAGCGAACAGCGAGCTCAACCCAGGACGCGTTCCTCTTAGGGCAGCTTGCCGTCGCGGAGGCGGCCAGCGCCAACCGGACCGCCGCAATATCAGCGCTGTCGGCCACCGAGCGACGGTTGAGTCAGCTCACTTCCGGGGGCGGACGCAAGCCGCACCTGCCGGCCCACGCCGCCGAAGTGATGGGAGACTACGACGCGGCCGCGTTCGCTTACCAGGAAGCCACGGTCAGGGCGCTCCTCCGGGACCACATGGGGGCTATCACAGCCTTGCAGGTGTCGTTGCGAGAGCGGCCCTCCGGAGAGCGGCGCTCCCGCGCGGTCGTCACCGCCCGGCTGGCCGAGCTCCAGCTCAGGACGGGTCAACTTGAGCGCGCGGCACATACGTGGCACGCCTTCCTCGACGAGTACCCGCATCTGTCGTCGGGGCGGATAACCGCGGCCCTGCGGAGCATGAAGGCGCAACTGCGACCATTTTCGGGGAACGTGCGGGTACAACACCTGATAGCCCGCAGCGCAGCGCTCTGAACCGCCCCCGCGACCGGCCGGGGATTCCGTCCGTTTTGCCCACTATGTCCAACCAGCTGAACGGCAATCTCGCACGGGCGCGGCACGGACTGGGTATATGCGGGGGCCGATGCCCGAGCGCGCTCCTGGCCGAGTACGTCAAGCACTATAGCGCCGGCCGCAGCCACCAAGGACACGACATGCGCCTGCGAGGCCCCCGATGACAGCCCGGACATCATCCCGCTGCCAGCTCCGCCAGACCGGATAAACCGGAATCGCGT
>DASRFJ010000080.1:0-7127 GCA_035651595.1 Streptosporangiaceae bacterium
CACCGACGACTCGCTGATCATCGACGGCGTGCCGATCGCGGTGCTGGCCGAGCGTGACCCGGCACAGATCGACTGGCGCTGGTATGGCGTGGACGTGGTCGTCGAGTCCACCGGCAAGTTCCGCACCCGTGACGCCGCGGCTGTGCACCTCAAGGGCGGTGCGCGCAAGGTGCTGATCTCGGCTCCCGGTAAGGGCGTCGACGTCACACTGGTGCTCGGCGTCAACGACGCCGACTACGACCCGGACCGGCACGACGTGATCTCGAACGCGTCCTGCACCACCAACTGCGTCGCGCCCATGGTCAAGGTGCTGCACGACCGGTTCGGCGTGCAGCGCGGCTTCATGACCACGGTGCACGCCTACACCGGCGACCAGATGCTGATCGACGGCCCGCACAAGGATCTGCGTCGCGCCCGGTCCGCGGCCGCCAGCATCGTGCCGACCACCACCGGCGCCGCCCGCGCCACCGGCGAGGTCATCCCGGCAGTCGCCGGGCGGCTGGACGGAGTGGCGGTCCGGGTCCCGGTCGAGGACGGGTCGCTCACCGACCTGACCGTCGTGCTCGCTCGCGAGGCCACCGCGGACGAGGTTAACGAGGCGTTCGCCGCCGCCGCGTCCGGCCCGATGGCCGGCATAGTGCGGTACTGCACCGACCCGGTGGTATCCAGGGACATCATCGGCGACCCGGCGTCCTGCGTGTTCGACTCGGCGCTGACCCAGGCGTCGAGCACGCTGGTCAAGGTGTTCGGCTGGTACGACAACGAGTGGGGCTACACCAGCCGCCTGGCCGACCTAGCCGCCCGGGTCTGAGCAGCGCCACTGGCATCGATGACTGTTGGCGAATTGCGCGCGCATGGCCCGTGCCGGCCGGTGGGTCTGGCCGGGTGCGCGCAGCCTGTGCCTGGAGTGCAGTGTGCGGCTACCGGGACAGGAGCGCACGGGCAGTCCCGTCATCAACGTGGAAGATTTCCCCTTTGTGGAAGACCGGCCCTCGTGAACAGGGGTCCCGCTACCACAAAGGGGGAAACCACCACGCTATCGAAACCTATCGAGCCGGCTGCTGACCCGCTGGGCAGCCAGCGATCCGGGCAAACCCCGGAATAAGCCAGCAGAGTCCGGATCGGGGGGTAACTCCGCAATATCTGGCCGCTACGGAGCCGCGCCCGAAATGTGTCAGATGTCAATTCGCGAGCACGGGCTGTCATCACCCTGGCCCGGCCACGCGACACGCCGCCGAGCTATCGGACCTCGATGCGGCGGCCGGTGATGTGGTCGGGGACGATCCGCAGGTAGACGTCGCGGTCGCCGCCGGGCCATGGCCACAGGTGCGTGTCCTGGTGGACCCGGTCCAGTTCGGCTGGGTGCCTGACCCGGTGCGCTTCGCCGCGCACCAGGACGCTCCAGCCCTGGCACAGTGCGTCGTCGATGTGGTCGACCTCGAACGCCACCCGGCAGTCCGCGTGCCCCTCGACCGCGCTGCCCTCGGCGGTCCTGATCACGATCGTGCCGGCCAGCACCGCGAAGTTGACCGGGAGGATGGCCGGCCCGGAGTACCCGCAGAACGCGATCCGGCCGATGCCCCCTGGCGCGATCAGCCGCCGGCACTCGGTCGTGCTGAGCCTGGTGACCTCCGGCGCGCGATCCAGCCTGACCTGCCCGGGCGGTGTCTCGGCGCCGCCGCCGAGCAGCTGCGCGGGGGTGGTCCGCAGCGCCGCGGCGAGATGACGCAGCGCGTCCGGAGTCGGCCGTGCCGGATACCGTTCCAGGTACTCCAGGTACCGCGTGCTCATGCCGCTTCTGGCGGCGAGCTGGGCGGTGCTCAGCCGCAGCTCTGCGCGTCGCCGTGCCACCCGCTTGCTCAGGTCACCCGGATCCGGCGGCGACGGCCACCGGGGGTCCTGCATGCTATCTGCCACGGTCATGGGGATCGCCCCTTCTCGGATGCCTCGCATCGCTCACGTACGATCCAGCCTCGGCGAGGGTCGGCTGGTGAGCGAGTGGCGTCGGCCACCCGGGACCGGGCCATCGGCCCATGTGGCAGGGGACCTTGGCCCCTGGCGCGGCCTCCCGGGGCGGCTCACCGTGGCTGCATGATTGAGGTCACCGTGTCGTCGCTGGCGGCGCATCCGTTCCTGCGTGGCATGCGGGCGGAACAGCTGGCAGCGCTCATCCCTGCCGCGTCGACGGTCACCTTCCCGGCCGGCCACCGGCTGTTCGAGGCGGGCGGCAACGCCACCCGATGCTGGCTGCTCCAGTCCGGGTCGGTTCACCTGGACCTGCACGCCCCGGGAGACGGTCGGCTGGTCGTGGACACGATCGTGATGGGCGAGATCCTCGGCTGGTCCTGGCTGCTGCCGCCGTACCAGTGGTCGGCCGGGGCGGTCACCGCAGGCCCGGTGCAGGCGATCGAGCTGGACGGGCCCGCGGTTCGCGCGTGCTGTGCCGCCGATCGCGTGCTGGGCCACGAGCTCACCGGTCGCCTGCTGCGGGTGGTGGCACGCCGATTGCGCGCCACCAGGATCCGCCTGGCGAGGGCCGCCACCGAGGCGGAAGACCGTCCGGTCCGATGATCAAGGACGTTGGTCTCTGCCGTCGCCTCCCGTCACATCAGCATGCTCAGCCGCAGTGAGCAATTGAGACAGGAGGCTCCGATGTCCATCCATATTGGCGTCCGGCCGCGCGGCGGCCCGGCGCATGAACCGCCGCCTGGGCGCGGCGAGCTGAAGGCCCGCGCACTGGGCCTGACCTCGGCCACCGGGCTGGTGATCGGCAGCATCGTCGGCACCGGCGTGTTCGCCATGCCGGCCGTGCTGGCCGGGGCGGGCACCAGCTCGCTCGCCGTGCTGGCCGTGATCGCGGTCGGCGCGATGCTGCTCGCCGTGCTGTTCGGCCAGCTGACCAAGCGGGTGCCGTACACCGATGGCGGGCTGTACGCGTACGCGCGGCATGAGTTCGGCGACTTCGCCGGTTACCTGACCGGCTGGTGCTACTGGATCCAGGCCTGGGCGGGCAACGCCGCCATCGTTTCGGCGTGGGTCTTCTACGTGGACTCCCTGTTCGGCATCAAGCCGTCGGGCATCGGCAACTGGGGGATCGCGCTGACCGGGCTGTGGATCCCGGCGGCCGTCAACCTGGGCGGGATCAAGCAGATGGCCTGGTTCCAGAATCTCACCGTCGTTCTGAAATTCTTGCCTCTGCTTTTTGTCGGGGTCGTGGGCTGGTTCTTCGTGTCGAAGGGCAACTTCGGTGCGTTCAACGCCTCCGGCGGCAGCCTGTACAGCGCGATCGGCATCGCGGCCGGCGTGGCGCTGTTCTCCTTCATCGGCGTCGAGGTCGCCGCGGTCACCGCCAAGCGGGTGACGAACCCGCGGTTGAACGTGGGCCGCGCGTCGCTGCTGGGCACCGCGGCCAGCGCGATCCTGTACCTGGCCACGGCCGCGGCGGTCATGGGCCTGGTCCCGCACCACGAGCTGGTCGGCAGCACGGCGCCGTTCGTGACCGCGTTCGGCACGATCTTCTCGCACGGCGCCTGGGCCGGGAAGCTGGTGGCCGCGCTGGCCGTCACCTCCGGGATCGGCGCGCTGAACGGCTGGACGCTGGTCACCGCCGAGATGTCCCGCGCCGCGGCGGCCGACGGGCTGTTCCCGCGCCCGTTCGGCTGGACCGACCGGAAGGGCACCGCCTGGTTCGGCATCGTCCTCGCGGCGCTGCTGCCGTCGCTGCTGATGCTGTGGAGCTACACCACCAAGAGCGGGCTGACGGTGTTCACCGACCTGGTGGACCTGACCGTGGTCACGGTCGCGATCCCGTACCTGTTCTCGGCCTGCGCCCAGCTGTCCTACCTGGTGTCCGGGCGGCGGACAGTGCAAGGCTGGCAGCTGGCCAGGGACCTGGCCGTCGCCGCGGCGGGCGTGCTGTTCGCCATGTGGGTCACGTTCGCCGCCGGTTACCAGTCGGTCTACCAGGCGCTGATCCTGGTGCTGGCGGGCGTGGTCCTGTACGCGTTCATCGGTGCGCGGCGCGGCGCGGGGGTGGCACGATGACCCTCGGTATCGGCTCCGAGGTCGGCCGGCTCCGGCAGGTCATCGTGCACCGTCCTGGCCTCGAGCTGACCCGGCTGACCCCGCGCAATGTCGGCGAGCTGCTGTTCGACGACGTGCTGTGGGCCAAGCGGGCCAAGGAGGAGCACGACGCGTTCGCCGAGGTGCTCCGCGACAACGGTGTCACGGTGCACTACTTCGGGCAGCTCCTGGGGGAAACCCTGGAGCTGCCCGAGGGCCGGGCCTTCGTGCTCGACCGGGTGTGCACGCCGGAGATCCTCGGCCCCCCGCTGGTCGCACCCGTCCGCAAGCTGTTCGAGGACCTGGACGGCCCGGCGCTGGCCGAGCTGCTCGTCGGCGGCGTGCTGAAGGCCGACCTGCACCCGGCCCGCCCACACAGCCTGACCTGGGACATGCTGCACCCGGACGACTTCGTGCTGCCGCCGCTGCCCAACCACCTGTTCCAGCGGGACAACTCCTGCTGGATCTACCGGGGCGTGTCGGTCAACCCGATGGCCAAGCCGGCCAGGCGGCGCGAGTCGCTGCACAGCCGGGCGATCTACCGGTTCCACCCCATGTTCGCCGCTGCGGATTTCGCCCGCTACTACGGCGACGACGACGCGATGCATCTGCCGGCCAGCATCGAGGGCGGCGACGTGCACGTGCTGGGCAACGGCGCGGTGCTGATCGGCATGGGGGAGCGGACCAAGCCGATGGCGGTCGAACTGCTCGCCCAGGCGCTGTTCCAGGCCGGGCAGGCGACCGCGGTCGTCGCGGTGGAGCTGCCGGCCTCGCGCGCCACCATGCACCTGGACACGGTCATGAGCATGGTCGACCGCGACACCTTCGTGCTGTACCCCTACCTCGGTAACCACCTGCGGTCCTGGACGCTCACCCCCGCCGGAATCTCCCGTAACCACGACCTGTGGCAGGTGGTGGCCGAGTTGCTCGGGCTGGACAAGGTGCGGACGCTCGCCACCCACGAGGATGTCCGGGCCGCCGAGCGCGAGCAGTGGGACGACGGAACGAACTACCTGGCCGTCGCGCCCGGCGTGATCGTCGGCTACGAGCGCAACGTGCCCACGAACACGATGCTGCGCAAGCACGGCATCGAGGTCATCACGATCGCGGGCAGCGAGCTGGGCCGCGGCCGCGGCGGGCCGCGCTGCATGACGTGTCCGATAGAAAGGGAACCAGCATGAACCTGCATGGACGCAGCCTCCTGAAGGAGACTGACCTCACCGCCGAGGAGTTCGGCTACCTGATCGACATGGCCGCGAAGCTGCGGCTGGAGAAGCACCTCGGTCAGCGCGGCGCTCGGCTGGCCGGGCGCAATATCGCGCTGATCTTCGAGAAGACCTCGACGCGGACCCGGTCGGCGTTCGAGGTCGCCGCCCACGACGAGGGCGCGCACGTCACCTACCTGGGCCCTGAGGAGTCGCAGCTCGGCCGCAAGGAATCGATGAAGGACACCGCCCGCGTGCTGGGCCGGATGTTCGACGGCATCGAGTACCGCGGGTCGGCTCAGCTGGCCGTGGAGACCCTCGGCCGGTACGCCGGAGTCCCGGTGTGGAACGGGCTCACCGACCAGTGGCATCCCACCCAGATGCTCGCCGACATACTGACCATGCGCGATCACTCACCCAAGCCGCTCACCGAGATCAGCTACTGCTACATCGGCGACGGCCGCAACAACACGGCGAACTCGCTGCTGGTGACCGGCGCCCTGCTCGGTATGGACGTGCGGATCTGCGCGCCCGTGCCGCTCCAGCCGCCGGAGACGATCTGGGACATGGCGGCGGAGCTGGCCGAAGGCTCGGGTGCGCGGCTGGAGATGACCCCGGAGATCCCGGCCGCGGTGGCCGGCGTCGACTACCTGTACACCGACGTCTGGCTGTCGATGGGAGAGCCGGACGAGGAGTGGAATGAGCGGGTCAACCTGCTGCTGCCATACCAGGTGAACGCGGACCTGATGGCAACCGCCGGGAACCCGGCGGTGAAGTTCATGCACTGCCTGCCCGCCTTGCACAACCGGGACACCGAGATCGGCCGGCTACTGTACGCCGAGCGCGGCCTGGACGCTCTGGAGGTTACCGAGGAGGTCTTCGAATCCTCGGCCTCCATCGTGTTCGACCAGGCGGAGAACCGGCTGCACACGATCAAGGCCCTGATGGTGGCCACCGCGGGGGAGGAACTGTTATGAAAATCGTCGCCGCGCTCGGCGGCAACGCGCTGCTCGAGCGCGGCGAGCCGCCGGAGTCGCGGATCCAGGAGGGCCACGTGATCAAGGCGGTGGCAGCGCTCGCGCCGCTCGCCGCCGACCACGAGCTGGTGATCACGCACGGCAACGGGCCGCAGGTCGGCATGCTCGCCATGGAGAGCGCGCGGGACCCGGTGCTTACCCGCCCTTATCCGTTCGACGTGCTCGGCGCGCAGACCCAGGGCATGATCGGCTACTGGCTCGCGCTCGCGCTGCAGAACCAGCTGCCCGGCCGCCAGGTCAGCTGCCTGATCAGCCGGACGCTGGTGCGCGCCGAGGACCGGGCCTTCGCGCACCCGGACAAGTTCGTCGGGCCGGTCTACGACGAGCAGCACGCCCGGGTGCTCGCCGCGACCCAGGGCTGGGACGTCCGCAGGGACGGCACCAGGTGGCGCCGGGTGGTTCCGTCCCCTGAGCCGGCCGAGCTGCTCGACCTGCCGGCCGTCAGGACCCTGCTGGACACCGGGGCCATCGTGATCTGCTCCGGCGGCGGCGGTGTCCCGGTTACCGCGGGCCGCGACGGGCGGCTGCACGGCGTCGAGGCGGTCATCGACAAGGACCTGGCCGCCGCGATGCTCGCCATCGCGCTGCGCGCCGACGCGCTGCTGCTGCTCACCGACGTCGCCGCGGTCCAGGACGAGTACGGCACGCCACGGGCCAGGCCGATCGGCCGGGCCACTCCGGCCTGGATGCGCTCCCGCGCGTTCCCGGCCGGCTCGATGGGGCCCAAGGTGGAGGCGGCCTGCCGGTTCGCCGAAGCCACCGGCAAGCCAGCCGCGATCGGCCGGCTCACCGACGCAGGAGACCTGCTGGCCGGCCAGACCGG
>DASRFJ010000081.1:0-8272 GCA_035651595.1 Streptosporangiaceae bacterium
CTCGGCCGCGAAGTCCTCCCCGAACACGCCGCCGCCGCCGTATACGCCCTCTGCGGACCAGACCTGCCGCTCACCACCGGCCTGCTCATCCCCGTCGACGCCGGGATAGCCGCCGCCTTCCTGCGATGAAGGTGAACGCCAATGAGAGAAACCGCCGCTTACGAAATACTCAGCCATCAGGAGGTCGAACTGCTCCGCCTGCTCGCGCAAGGCATGCCAGTCAACACAGTGGCGCGGCGCCTGCGCACCTCCGAGCGCACGATCCGGCGGCGCACCCGGGCGATCTGCGACCGCCTCGGCGTTGGGGCGCCGATCGCGGCGGTCGCCTGGGCGGCGCACCGAGGCCTGATCTGACAGCGACGACATGACAGACCTGGCGCTGGCCGCGGTCGATCTCGGTGCCTCAAGCGGCCGCGTGATGGTCGGCGAGGTGGGCCAGGGCGGCCTCCGCGTACACGAGGTGCGCCGGTTTCCCAACACTCCGGTGACCGTCGGCGGAACCCTGCACTGGGACATCGCCCGCCTGTACGCCGAGATCCTGGCCGGACTGCGATCGGCGGCACTGCGGTCCGACCTGGCGAGCGCGGGCATCGACTCCTGGGGAGTGGACTACGGCCTGCTCGACGCCGACGGCAAGCTGCTCGGCGATCCCGTGCACTACCGTGACCGACGGACCGACGGGGTAGCCGAGCAGGTGCTGAGCAAGGTCCCGGCGGCCGAACTCTACGCGGCGACCGGAATCCAGCAGCAGCCGTTCAACACGATCTACCAGCTCGTGGCGGCCAGCCCGGCCCAGCTGGGCGCCGCGCGCACGATGCTGCTGATCCCCGACCTGCTGGCCTACTGGCTGACCGGCCAGGCCGGCGCGGAGATCACCAACGCATCCACCACCCAGCTCCTCGACGTCCGCGCCCGGTCGTGGGACCTGCCGCTGGCCGAACAGCTGGGTATCCCCCGCCACCTGTTCCCGCCGCTGCGCGCGCCCGGCACGCTGATCGGCGAGACGCTACCCGAGGCAACCGACCAGGCAGGCCTCGGCCGCCCGCTGCCCGTCGTCGCGACCGCCTCCCACGACACCGCCGCCGCGGTGGCCGGCGTGCCGGCCGAAGCCAGCGGCTTCGCGTTCATCTCCTGCGGCACCTGGTCGCTGGCCGGGCTGGAACTCGGCCAGCCGGTCCTCACCGAGGCGAGCCGCCGGGCCAACTTCACCAACGAGGCCGGCGCCGACGGCACGATCCGTTACCTGCGGAACGTGATGGGCCTGTGGCTGCTCCAGGAATCCATGCGTACTTGGGCCACCTCCGACCTGGACGGGCTGCTCGACGCCGCGGCGAGGGAAGAACCGCTGCGTGCGGTAGTCGACGCCAGCGATCCGGCGTTCCTGCCACCCGGCGACATGCCGGCCCGGATAGCCAGCGTCTGCCGCCACACGGGTCAGGTCCCGCCGCGCACTCCGGCGGAGGTCACCCGGTGCATCCTGGACAGCCTGGCGCTTGCGCATCGCCAGGCCATCCGTGACGCCGGCGAGCTGGCGGACCGCGACGTTCGGATCGTGCACCTCGTCGGGGGCGGCGCGCGCAACGCGCTGCTGTGCCAGCTGACCGCCGACGCCACGGGCCTGCCGGTCCTGGCCGGACCCGTGGAAGCCGCCGCCATCGGGAACCTCCTCCTCCAGGCCCGGTCACTCGGCGCCGCGCCAGCGGACCTGACCGGCCTGCGAGCGCTGATCCGCGCCAGCCACCAACCGATCCGCTACGAACCCGCCGGCGACCAGCGCCGCTGGCAAGCCGCCGCCCGCCGCGCCACCCGGCGCTGACCGCGCCCGTGACGTCGTTGGCCCCCCCGCGACCCCGCCCGCGCAAGCCCCCGCGCATCCCGTCACCCACCCTCCTCCCCGCCGCGCGCGTGCACTGCCACGCACCCCCGTCCTCCCGCGACGCACCCGAGTGCGCGCCCCAGTACGCACCCCCTCGTCCTCACACGGAGCGCACGGGTGCGCGCCCCAGTACGCACCCTCGTCGTCCCGCGCGAAGCGCACGGGTGCGCGCCGTAGTACGCACTCTCGTCCCCGCGCGACGCGCACGGGCGCGCGCCCTGCTACGCACCCGCATCCACCCGCGCGATGCGCGCGGGTGCGCGCCCTGGTATGCACCCGGACGTCCGTGCGCGAAGGGCGAGTGCGTGCCCTGACACGCACCATGTCGTCCCCGCGCGAAGGGCGCCGGTGCGTGCCCCGGTACGCACCACCACCTCCTCCGCGCGCGATGGGCGTGCGTGCCCTTGTACGCACCCACCTCGTCCGCGCGCAGTAGACGCGAGTGCGCGCCCTGGTACGCACCCCCGTCATCCCCGCACGAAGGGCGCGAGTGCGTGCCCTGGTACGCACCCCGTCCTGCCCGCGCGATGCGCCCGGGTGCGCGCTCTGGTACGCACCACCTCGTCCGCACGATGGCGCGCGTGCCCTGGTACGCACTCACCTCGTCCGCGGCAATAGGCGCGAGTGCGTGCCCTGGTACGCGCCCACGTCCTCCGCGCGCGATGCGCGCGGGTGCGTGCTCTGTACGCATCCGCACGTCGCCGCGCGAGGGCGTCAGCAGCGTGCCGATGGCGCCATCAGCACCGATCGACCCCCTCCCCGTTGGCGCCAGCGGCACCAGGGTGCCCGAACCCGCTGGCGCCATCGCCATGTCGGCCGTCGGCCCACGGGTGCGCGGGTGAGCGGGTGCGGGGTGCCGGGCTGCGGCGGAGCGCGGGTCCGCGTCCGGCGGGGCGGCGGGTGCGCGGGCGGTGCGGCGTCGGGTGAATCTACGGTGCGACCTGACGTGACCGGTTCCGGCCAGGCATGGGCGAAACCCTTGAACCGCTAGCGCTATGTCCGCAGACTGAGCGCTAGGTACACAGACCGCCAGCCCTGGTGGCCGCAACCCCGGTCCGACGACCGAAACCTGGCTACCTTTCCGGCCATCGATTGAAACGTTTCAGCTCAGAAGATCGAGCACCCCTAGGAGGGTCTACCGTGACGCACCGAAGAGGCTGGGTGAGGCTGGCACTGCCGCTCACCGCGGCGGCCGCGCTGGTGGCCGGCCTGGCCGCCGCGCAGGCGCACGCCGCGCAGGCGCACGCCGCGCAGGCGCATGCCGCGCAGGCGCACGCCACGCAGGCGCACGCCGCGCAGGCGCACGCCGCGCCGCGACCCGGTTCCGGCGGCGGCTGGCAGGCCTACCTCGAGCAGCCCGCGAGCAGCAACGTCAAGGCGAGGTCGGCCGCCGTCCTGTCCGGCACCGTCGCGAACGCCCACGGCCTCACCGCGGACGGGCACGGGGACACCACGCTGACCGTGACCGCGGCCAGCGGTCCGGCCACCGTCCTGCTGGACTACGGCGTGGACGTGGAGGGCACGCCGTACCTCGACGTGGCGTCGTCGGCCGGCACCGCGCCGAGCGTGTCCCTCTCGTTCACCGAGGCCAAGGGCTATCTGCGCACCCCTGGGTCGAGCACGCTCGCGACCGCGGCGGCCGCGGGGGCGACGACGATCTCGGTGCAGCCGGGAACCGCCCGAGCCCCGCTGACGTTCGCGGCCGGTGACACCGTGACCGTCGGCTCGCCCGCCGAGACGGACCACATCGTGTCGGTGTCCGGCGCGACGCTCACGCTGAAGACGCCGCTCGCCGATGCGCACGCGGCCGGGGCGGCGGTCACCAGCACGCCGGGCGCGGTCACCGGCGACTCCGCGTTCCAGCCCCGCCAGGTGACCGTGCCGGTCACCGCCGCCGGCGCGGTGACCAGCGGCCTCATGGGCGGCTTCCGGTTCGAGGCCATCACGCTGACCACGCCGGGCACGCTCGTGCTCACCGGGGCCGGGGTCCAGTTCGGCGACGGTTACCTGGCGACGGCGGCGGACTACCAGGGATACTTCCTGTCGAGTTCGAACGCGTTCAACACGATGTACTACGACGGCGCGTACACCGAGCAGACCGACATGCAGGCGGCCGGCGTCAACGGCGCCACGCAGCCATCGGTGCTCGACGGCGCCAAGCGCGACCGGGCGATCTGGTCCGGCGACCTCAAGATCGAAGGCCAGGGCATCGCCGACACCCTTGGCACCAACGGCGACGACTACGTGAAGCAGTCCCTGCTCACGCTCATCACCAGCAGCAAGCAGGGCGCCGGCCTGAACGCGGACACGCTGTTCCGCACCGGCCCGTACAGCAACTCCTACTCGTCGTGGACCCTCGACGCCGCGGTCACCTACTACCGGAACACCGGCGACACCACGTTCGCCCAGCAGATCCTGCCCTGGCTGGAAGGCCAGCTCTCGTACGACGCCACGCTGACCGACAGCACCGGGCTCATCGTCACCGGCCCGCGCATCTCGACCACCAACGGCGGGTACGACTGGGACTTCTACGACGGCGCGAAGACCGGCGTGGTCGCCGCGTTCAACGACCTGTACTACCAGGCGCTCCGGGACGTCGCCTACGTCGAGACCAGCCTCGGCGACACGGCGAAGGCCGCCGGCTACGACCAGACCGCGGACAACGTCAGGGACGCGATCAACGCCAACCTGCTGAATCCCGCGACCGGCACGTATTACCTGAGCGAATCCGACCACACGACGTTTGCCCAGGACGCCAACGCGCTGGCCGTGATCCTCGGCATCGCGCCGGCCGGCAAGGTGCCTGGCATCCTGACCGCGCTCAAGACCCTGTGGGGTCCGCACGGCTCGGAACCCTTCTCCGGCAGCACGTACAGCACCTCATCAGCCCGTACATCACCGCCTACGAGGTCGAGGCCGACTACCTGGCCGGCGACACCGCCGACGCCGAGCGGCTCATCCACCTCACCTGGGATCAGATGATCGACCGGGACAACCCGTTCTTCACGGGAGCGATGTGGGAGAACATCGGTCCCGACGGCACCGCGACCGAGGCACGGACCAGCCTGGCACACGGCTGGGCCTCCGGCCCGACCCCGATCATGACCGGCTACGTCCTCGGTGTGCAGCCGGTCAACCCCGGCTACCAGACGTTCACCGTGGCGCCGCACCCCGGCACCCTGCGGTGGGCCGAGGGCGCGGTACCGACACCGTACGGACGGATCTTCGTCCGCTGGGCCCGAACCGGCCATCTGCTCACCCTGACGGTCGCGGTGCCGCCCCAGGCCACGGCCCTCGTCCAGCTTCCCGACGGGCGGCACGTCACGCTGCCCGGCGGTCCCCACGGGATCGAGCGCACGTTCGTGGGCTGACATTGCCGTCAGGCGCTGTCGTTCGGAAGAATCAAGGAGAAGATCTATGTCGCACACCGGCCAGTCGCGACGGGGTTTTATCGGCGCCGCAGGCGTCGCCGGCGGGGCAGCGGCGCTGTCCGCGATTCCCGTGCGGTCCGCACACGCCGCCGTCACCGCCGGGCAGGCGGACGCCAGCCAGGCCGCCGAAACCCGGTCCTTCATCTCACCAGCCGCGGTGACCAGCGTCCAGGGTGCCGTCGAGAACGCGCACGCCCTTGTCAACGGCGGCATGGCGACGCTGACCGCGGGCAGCGGCACGGCACCGCTCGTCGTCCTCGACTACAGCGAGATCGTCGGCGGCCAGCCGCAGTTCCTGGTCACCAGGGTTACCGGGGACGTCACCTTGCAGGCGATCTACTCCGAGTCGCTGCCCTACCTGCTGCCGGGCGGCGACGGTTTCGGCACGGACAACGACGCTGGCCAGCGGACGATCTCCTTCGTCGGAGTTCCGGGCGGCGCGCAGCTTTCCCGGGTGGAGAACTACCAGCTGACCGGCCCCGGCCCGGTGCGGGGTCACCTGCTCCAGGCCGGCCAGCGGTTCCAGGCCATCACGCTGCTCGGCTCCGGCTCCGTGCAGCTCACCAGGGTCGGCTTCGTGCCGAGCTTCCGGCTGGACACGCCCGATGACCCGCGGGCGGGCGCGTTCACGTGCAGCGACCCCGACCTGGGCAAGATCTGGCAGATCGGCGTGCACACCGTCAACACCTGCTCGGTGCCGGTCGGCTCGATTCCGCCCCTCTACGAGGCGACCTCGAAAGGCCTGGTCGTGCACGGCAGCGAGTACACGGCCTACCGCCCGGGTGACGGCTGGACGGATTACACGGCGACCTTCGGTATCGAGATCCTGGCGAACGAGGCGAGCTGGCTGGTGCGCAGCGACTCGATGAGCACGGGCACGATGATGGTGCTGTGCGCCGGCGACGACACGCTGCCCGTCAGCAAGCCAGACACGCTGCGCATCTACATCATGAACCAGGGGCCGCAGGCGCTCATCGCGGTCGTGCCGATGCCGTTCCAGGTCACCGCCAACACCGTGTACCCGGTGAGCGTCACGGTGGCGGGCGGCACGCTGACCGTGACGATCAAGGGCACCCAGGTGTACAGCGGCACGGTGGCCGGCATGCGACCAAGCGGCTCGTTTGGCTTCGCGAACGCGCAGGGCGCGCTGTCGCGCGCCACCGGCCTGACCGTGACCAGCGCGGCGGGCACCGTGCTGCTCAGCGAGAAGCTCACCGGCTCGGGCACGCACGCGTTCGTCGACGCGTGCCTGGCCGGGACGAACGTGACCCCGTCCATCATGGACGGCGCCATGCGCGACCGCCTGGTGTGGAGCGGCGACATGGGCATCAGCGAGCTGACCGTGCTGGCCAGCACCTTTGACAACCAGTACCTGACCGGTTCCTGCGAGCAGTACTTCCGGTACCAGAACGCCAACGGCGGCATCCCCATCGCGGTGCCCGCGCAAGGAAAGGGCCTGTCGGTCACCGGCACGTTCGGCCCGCCGCCGAGCCTCAGCACGCAGGACTACGGCATGATGCAGGTGACCGACGCCTACAACTACTGGCTGTTCTCCGGCGACACCGCGTGGGTTTCCCGGAACTGGGCCGCGATCCGCGGCATCATGACGTGGCTGACCGGCCAGCGCGGCGCGAACGGGCTGATGAGCGGCGTCGGCCCGCTGGCCACCCAGATGTCCACCAACGCCCACTTCTACGGCGCCCTGCACCAGGCCGAGCAGATGGCAACGGCGGTCGGCGACACCGCCTCGGCTTCGGCGTACGCCGCGGCGGCACCGGGCTACGGCGAGACCATCAACACGCTGCTGTTCAACCGGTCCGCCGGCATGTACAGCGCCTCCGTCACCAGGCCAGCGGTCTTCGACGAGATCGGCAACGGGTACGCCCTGCTGTACGGCCTGCCCGCGCTCGACCCCACGATCGACACCGCAACGCTCGCCGCCAACCTGACCAAAGCCCTCGCCGGACCGAAGGGCCCGTGCGAGGACTCCTCGCAGGTGCCCGGCGGCAACATCGCGCCGTACGAGACCGGGTGGGAGGTCCTCGGCCGGCTCGCCGCCGGGCACACCCAGGGCGCGCTGGACCTGATCCGCCAGGTCTGGGGACTCATGCTGCCGCAGAACACTCCCTATTACAGCGGCGCCTGCTGGGAGTACGTCGCCCAGACCGGCCTGCCGGGGCTGGGCCCGGGCACCAGCCTGGCCCACGGCTGGGCCAGCGGCGCCACCCCCGCGCTGTCTCTGTACGTGCTCGGCGGGCGCCCGCTCTCCCCCGGCTACCGCACGTTCCTCGTCGAACCCCAGCCCGGCGACCTCACCTGGGCGAAGGGCCGGGTACCCACTCCGCGCGGTCCGGTCACCATCGACTGGACCGCGCACGCGGGCGTCACCTTGTCGGTCGACGTGCCACCCGGCACCCACGGCTACGCCGGCGTCCCGTCGACCGCGGCGCACGGCACCGTCGACGGCGTCGTCACCGAGCCGGTGACCGTCCCCGGTTACCCGGGCCTGACGGGATACCGCTACTTCGGGCCGCTCTCACCCGGCCGCCACCGGATTGTCGCCGGCTGACCTGAAGAAAGAGAGATGCGCGATGGCGAGTGGGATTCTTGTGCGTGGCTGGCGATGCCTGCTGGTGGTGGCCGTCGGCGCGACCCTCGGGTCGGTGTCCCCGGCGATGGCCGGCACCTCCTCCGGCGGAACGGACCGAACGACGCTGACTGCGACGGTCCTCCGTGCGGACACGTTCCGCGATCCGATCGGACTCGGCGATGCGACACCGAAGCTGAGCTGGGAGCTCGTCGCGGACGGGCGGGCCGGCTCGCCGGCCGCGCGCCAGACCGCGTACCAGATCCGGGTGGCGTCCACCGAGGCGCGGCTCGGCCATCCCGACCTCTGGGACTCCGGCAAGGTCGCCGCCGGCGACACGAACAACATCGCCTACGGCGGGGCGGCGCTCCGCTCCCG
>DASRFJ010000082.1:0-35286 GCA_035651595.1 Streptosporangiaceae bacterium
GGCGGCCGCCACGCGCTTGGCGACCAGGGCGGAGGGTTCGGCGAAGCCTTCGTCGTTCAGCAGTTCCTTGCGGCCGACCGGGAGCAGTTCGATCTTGACGTCGACCCGGTCCAGCAGGGGGCCGGAGATCCGCCCCAGGTAGCGGCGCCTTGTCATGGCGCTGCAGGAGCAGCCTTCGGCCGGGCCGGCGACTTTCGCGCACGGGCACGGGTTCGCGGCCAGCACCAGGGTGAACCGGGCCGGGAACCGGGCGGTGACCCCGGACCGGGCCAGCACGATCTCCCCGGCCTCCAGCGGCTGCCGCAGCGCGTCCAGGCAGTCCCGGCCGAACTCGGGTGCCTCGTCCAGGAACAGCACGCCGCGGTGCGCGAGCGATGCCGCGCCGGGCCGCAGGTTCCCGCCGCTGCCGCCGCCGGCGATCGCGGCCTTGGACGCGGTGTGGTGCGGCGCGACGAACGGCGGCACGGTGAGCAGCGGCGTACCCGGCTCGAGGGCGCCGGCGATCGAGTGGACCGCGGTCACGTCCAGCGCGTCCGCGCTGTCCAGGGGCGGGAGGATGGTGGGGAGCCGTTCGGCGAGCATCGTTTTCCCCGCCCCCGGCGGGCCCAGCAGCGAGAGGTGGTGCCCGCCCGCCGCGCAGATCTCCAGGGCGATCCGGGCGGTCACCTGCCCGAGCACGTCGGCCAGGTCCGGGCCGCCGCCGTCAGGGGCGCCGCCGTCGGGGGCGGGGCGGCGCCGGGCCGCGGCGGCGCGGTCGAACTCGGCCGCCGCGGCCACCTCGTGGTGCAGGCCCGGGGTGCCGCGCAGCCAGTCCGCCGCCGCGGTCAAGCTGCCCGCCGCGATCACCTGAACGCCGGGCACCAGCGCCGCCTCGGCCGCGTTCTCGGCCGCGACCAGCACCGTGCCGAACCCTTGCCGGGCCGCGGCCGCGACGGCCGGGAGCACGCCGCGGACCGGGCGGAGCCGGCCGTCCAGGCCCAGCTCACCCAGGCAGATAACGCTGCGGGCCGCGTCGCGGGGCACCGAACCCGCCGCGGCCAAGATCCCGATCCCGATCGCCAGGTCGAACCACGAACCGCGCTTGGGCAGCGACGCCGGGGACAAGCCGATCGTGATCCGCTGCTGCGGCCACTTCTCGCCGCTGTTCACCACCGCCGCACGGATCCGGTCCCGCGCCTCCCGCAACGCCGTATCCGGCAGGCCCACCAGCGTCACCGCCGGCAGCCCGTTCGCGATATCCGCCTCGACCTCCACCACGTGCCCGGCCACCCCGGTCAGCGCCACCGAATAGGTATGGGCCAGCGCCATCGCTACCCCACCCCCCGCAAGTGCTCGATCGTGTACCCGCCGGTCCCCTCATACACCAGGCCGACAATGTCGATCCGGATCTGATCGAACCGCACCCCGTGCGCGTCCAGCCACGCAACCGCCAGCCGCCGCAGCCGCCGCAGCTTCGCGCGCCCCACCGCTTCCAGCGGGGTGCCATGCCGTATTCCGGACCGAGTCTTCACCTCGCACACCACGAACACCTGGCGGTCCACCGCAACGATGTCGATCTCCCCCGTGGCGCATCGCCAGTTCCGGTCGAGGATGCGGTAACCGGTCTGTTCCAGGTACCGCACGGCGGCCTGCTCCCCGTCTCTGCCGAGGATGTCCTTGGCTCGCATAGCCATCGCCCATCACCTCCGTTGACGACGATGTCCGCGACCCGCACAGCCCGCATCCGGACCCGGCCGCCCTGTGGATAACCTCCAAGCATCCGCCGTCGACTGTGGACAACCGCGCGAGAATGTCAGACCCCCGTGCTTTAATCCCCGGGGGCCCTCCGAGCGCGCTGACGGGTATCGGGGGCGCGGACGGCGGGAACATGCGCGTGCGCCGGAACACGCCCGTGCAGCGGGAACACGCGCGTGCAGCGGGAACACGCGCGTGCAGCGGGAACATACGCGTGCGCCGGAACGTGCGGGGGACGGCGGAACGTGCGCGGACGGCGGAACTCGGGGCGGCTCGCGCTTGCCATTAGGCGCCCACAGCACCGCCTTGTCCGCTACGTTCGGTGCCGACTGCAGATCCAACGGCGGCTCGAAATTATTGCGGACACTTACCCCCCCGATTCGGGGGGGTAAGTGTCCGCAATAATCTGATGGGCCCATCGGCGCGCCCGGAATGAGGGTAGATGTTCCGATACGGGCTCGCGGGCAGCCGGATCACGGCTAGGCCACGCGACACGTCACGAGCACATGTCGTTGTGGAGCGCAGCCCTTTCCGCCACAGGACCGTTTTCGACACGGAAGCCGTTCGCCTGCGGCTCTACAGACACTTATGCAACATTAGCCACTCCCCCCGCGGCACGGTGCCGGCCGAGCGGGGGGGCGCGGGCTGGCGGGCTGGCGGAAAGGGGCCCCCGGGGGACTAAAGGGGCCCCCGGGGGACTAAGGAGCGTTTGTAGGGGTCGCGGCCGGGGGGTTGGGCGGGGCGGGGGCCGGCCTGGAGCGACGGGATTTTCCGCACCACGGGCTCCGATGCGGCGAGCGTGAACGTGTCGCCGTGGTGCCGAAACGGCAGGGGCTCTCCGTCCAGCAGCTCGTACCGGGCTTCGGCCGCGGTCACGGTGACGCGGAGCTTGCGGCCGCGGTACCGCAGCCGGAACGCCAGCGAGGAGATGCCGCGCGGGATCCGCGGGGTGAACGAGAGCGGATCCGAGTGCGCCCGCAATCCGCCGAAGCCGCCCACCAGCGCCAGCCAGGCCCCGGCGAGGGACGCCATGTGGACGCCGTCCGAGGTGTTGTGCTCCACATCCGCGAGGTCCATGAACGCCGCTTCGGCCAGGTAGTCGTAGGCGAGATCGAGCTGACCGACTTCGGCCGCCACTACGGCCTGGGAGCACGCGGACAGCGAGGAGTCCCGTACGGTCAGCGGCTCGTAGTACGCGAAGTTGCGCACCTTCTCCGCGAACGTGAACGCATCCGGCCGCACCTGCATCGCGAGCACCAGGTCGGCCTGCTTGACGACCTGCTTGCGGTACAGCTGGAAGTACGGGAAGTGCAGCAGCAGCGGGTACTTGTCCGCGGCCGTCTCGTCGAAATCCCACCGCGCGTAGTCGGTGAACCCCTCGTGCTGCGGGTGCACGCCCAGGCGGGAATCGTACGGGATGTACATCGCCGCGGCCGCGTCCCGCCACGACGCCGCTTCCTCCCGCGACACCCCCAGCGAGCTGGCCTCGGCGGGCAGCTTTTCCGCCAGATCCGCCGCGCACAGCATGTTGTGCTGGGCGAGCAGGTTCGTGTAGATGTTGTTGTCCTTGACCGCGCTGTACTCGTCCGGCCCGGTCACCCCGTCGATCCGGAACTTACCGGCCGCGTCGTGCTGGCCGAGCGACCGCCACAGCCGCGCGGTCTCCACCAGCAGCTCGAGCCCGACCATGGACTCGAACTCGGCGTCCTGCGTGGCGTCGATATACCGGCTGACCGCGTACGCGATGTCCGCGTTGATGTGGAACGCCGCCGTGCCGGCCGGCCAGTACCCGGAGCACTCCTGCCCGCGGATCGTCCGCCACGGGAACGCGGCTCCGGCCAGCCCCAGGTCGGCGGCCCGCTGCCGCGCCTCGGGTAGCACCATCTGCCGCCACCGCAGCGCGGACGCCGCCGCGGACGGCCACGTGTACGTCAGCACCGGCAGCACGAACATCTCGGTGTCCCAGAACGTGTGCCCGTCGTATCCGGTCCCGGTCAGGCCCTTCGCCGCGATCGGCCGGAACTCCGCGCGCGCCCCCGACTGGAGGATGTGGAACAGCCCGAACCGCACCGCCTGCTGGATCTCCGGGTCCCCGGCGACCTCGACGTCGGCGCCGTCCCAGAACTCGTCGAGGTACTCCCGCTGTTCGGCCAGCAGCCCGTCCCAGCCGGTCAGCTGCGCCGCCGCCAGCGCGGCGACGACCTGGTCGATCAGCGCCGGCTTGGAGCGCTGGCTGGACCAGCCGTAGCCGATGTACTTGACCAGCCGCACAGAAGAACCCACCGGGACTTCGGCGGCGACCGTGGCGCGGCCAAGGTCCGGGTAGGACTCGTTGCGCTTGATCATCCGTTCCGGCCCGTAGACCTCGTGCGACATCCCCGACGCCACCCGAAGTCCCGAACGACGGGTGCGATGCACCATCACGCACCGCGACCGCTCACCCTCGTAGCTCTGATGCTCCTCGCTGCCCAGCGGCGCGTCCAGCACCGCCGCCATCCGCGGGTCGGCGCCGGAATGCGGCAGCTCCTCGTTCGCGACCAGCTCCGACTGGAGCACCACACGCAACGGCTTGTCGACCGGCTCGACCGTGTAGCTGATCGCCGCGATCGCCCGCTGGGTCAGCGACACCAGCCGCACCGACGTCACCCGCACCCGGTCCCCGGCCGGCGACTCCCAGTCCACCCGCCGGGTCAGCGTGCCCGCCCGCATGTCCAGCACCCGCTCGTGCGAATGCAGGCAGCCGTACCTGATGTCCAGCGGCTCGTCGTTGACCAGCAGCCGGATGATCTTGCCGTTGGTCACGTTGATGACCGTCTGGCCGTCGTCGGGGAACCCGTACCCGGCCTCGGCGTAGGGCAGCGGCCGGACCTCGTACACCGAGTTCAGGTACGTGCCCGGCAGCCCGTGCGGATCGCCCTCGTCGAGGTTGCCCCGCAGCCCGATGTGCCCATTGGATAGTGCGAATATCGATTCGCTCTGGGAGAGCACGGCGAGGTCGAGTTCGGTCTCGCGAAGCTGCCACGGATCCGGTCCGTAGGCTCGCTGCCGGATCATGGCTGGTCCATCAGCTCGGCGAGATCCCGCACCACGATGTCCGCGCCGTGCGCGCGCAGCGCGTCCGCTTGACCCACCCGGTCAAGGCCGACGACCAGCGCGAACTTCCCGGCGCGGCCCGCGGCGACCCCGGCCAGCGCGTCCTCGTACACCGCGGCCTGGGCCGGGGACACGCCCAGGTCCGCCGCCGCGGCCAGGAACGTGTCCGGCGCCGGCTTGCCCGCCAGCCCGCGCTCGGTCGCGACGACCCCGTCGATCCGCACGTCGAACAGGTCACTCAGGCCGACACCGTCCAGAACTTGCTTCGTATTGGCACTTGAGGAAACTATTGCCGTTCGGACATTTAGATCTTTTTTAGCGGAACGTATGTATCCCACAGTTCCCGCATAAACCTCAACGCCACCGCGCGCTATCCGCTCGAGGACGAGATCGTTCTTGCGATTGCTGAGCCCCCAGATGGTCGGCGCGCCCGGCGGATCGCCCGGCGCGCCCTCGGGCAGGTCGATCCCGCGCGACTCCAGGAACGACCTGGTCCCGTCCAGCCGCGGCTTGCCGTCGACGTATTCGTCGTAATCGTCCTGGGTGAACTGGGGTAGCCCGCGCTGGTTCAGGAACTCGTCGAACATCTCCTTCCAGGCCGCGGCGTGCAAGGTAGCCGTCTGCGTGACGACCCCGTCCATGTCGAACAGGCAGGCGGTTACGCCCGCTGGCAGCCCGAGCATGTGCCCCCCAGATGTCAATGGCCGAAGCCTGGTTTGTCCTCCGGCAACTCAAGGTCGGCCTTGGCCAGTTCCTCGATGTTAACGTCCTTGAACGTGACGACCCGCACGTTCTTGACAAAACGGGCAGGGCGGTACATGTCCCAGACCCACGCGTCCCGCATGGTGACCTCGAAGTAGACCTCGCCGTTATCGCTCGTCCGCACGTTGAGCTCGACGTCGTTGGTCAGATAGAACCTGCGTTCGGTCTCGACCACATGCGTGAACAGCCCGACTACGTCGCGGTACTCCCGATAGAGCTGCAGCTCCATCTCGGCCTCATACTTCTCAAGGTCCTCCGCGCTCATGAGTCCATTCTCCTCTCATCCGCCCAGACCACCCCCGGGGGGTTGACCCGTCGCACGTTGACGAAGGATCGCCGGTGCTCCGGGCAGGGGCCGTGCTCGTCCAGCGCACGTACGTGCTCATCTGTTGAATACCCCTTATGACGGTCGAAACCGTACTTGGGATAACGCTCGTGCAGGTCCACCATCATCCGGTCCCTGGTGACCTTTGCCACCACGGAGGCGGCCGCGACGGAGGCGGTCACCCGGTCCCCCTTCCACACCGCCAGGCCGGGCGCGCCGAGGCCGCGCACCGGGAAGCCGTCGGTGAGCACGTATCCGGGCTTGCAGCGCAACCCGGCGAACGCGCGCCGCATGCCGTCGACGTTGCACACGTGCAGCCCGCTGCTGTCGACCTGGGTGGAGCTGTAGACGACCACGTGCCAGTCCAGCGCCCGGGCCAGTACCTGGGCGTAGGCGTCCTCCCTGGCCTGCGGGGAGAGCAACTTGGAGTCGGCGAGGCCGGGCATCCGCTTGATGCTGGCGAGCTCAAGGACGACGGCCGCCACGACAAGCGGCCCGGCGCAGGCCCCGCGACCCGCCTCGTCGATGCCGGCGACCGGGGTAAAACCCGCCTTTGCCAGCACGGCCTCGTAGGCACCCAGGCCGGCGTCTCGCCGTGGGGTGAAACCGGCGTATCGCGGCAGCACCTGCGCTTCAGATTGGCGGACCATGACACTCGCAGGGTACGCCAGTTCAGCGACTTTCGCGGCGCCGTCGCCAGACCACCCGGGCACGGCGCTGGAGCACGGTAACCGGGACGGCGCCGGCGAATCCGAGCGCGAGGGGCAGCGCCGGTCCGGCCGGGCGGAGCCGCGCGTCGAGCAGGTCTGGCTCGGCTCCCGCGGCTGCCTTCTTGTCCAGCGCCGGCTGCTGGAACGTGGACGGGATCGGCAGGATCCGCCATCTGCTCGGCGGCCAGATGATGATGAAGGCCCGGCCGAGCACGGCGCTCTGCGGGACCGTCCCGCCACCGGGGTCGCCGAGGTGGCCGCGGGAGTCATCGGACACGGAGCGGTGATCGCCCATCACCCACAGGTGGTTGGCGGGGACCACGACGTTGAACCTGACCAGCGACGGCACGTCGCCCGGGAACAGGTACGACTGCTCGGTGAGCGGCACGCCGTTGACCGTGACCCGGCCCTGGGCGTCGCAGCACGCCACGCGATCGCCGGGCAGCCCGATGACCCGCTTCACCAGGATGACGTCCGAGCCCCCGAAGCCGAACATGCTGGTCAGGTTGCTGAAGAACTCCGAGAACGGGTTGGAGTTCGACGGCACAGAGCCGGGATACCAGGAGCCGTCGCCGTCGAACACGACGATGTCGCCGCGGTGAATGCCGCGGAAGTCGTAGACCAGCTTGTTGATCAGCACGCGGTCGTTGATCTCGAGGGTGTTCTCCATCGAGCCCGACGGGATGAAGAACGCCTGGAGCGCAAAGGTCTTGATCAGGACCGCGAGCAGCAGCGCGACCGCGATCAGGATCGGCAGCTCGCGCCAGAACGACCGCCGCCGCCGTCGGCGAGGAGGCGGCGGGGGCGCCTTTGGTTTGTCTTCCGCCGTCGCGGTGTCTTCGGCACTGGCCGCCACGGTTTCCTCGCCGACGGCCGCCGACGCGTCGTCCGCAGGCCGGTCCGCGGCACCGTCCCCGTTCAGGTTCACGTCGTCGTCCGTACCAGCGTGCGGGTCAGTGCCAGGCCTGCCGCCACCCGGCTCGTCCATCCGTGACCTACCCCTCGTCAACCCTCAGGCATCAGCCTATGCAGCCTAACGAGAACGCCTGCGGCGCTGGCGCAGGAGCAGCAGCGGCGCGCCGGCCACCCCGGCCGCGGTGGCCGTTCCCGCCACGGGCGCGGCCGCGACCACCCCGAGGGCCTTCCCGCCGAAGTTGAGCGTGGCGCCGCCGACCTGGAGCACGGTCGCGCCCGCCGCGCCGGAATGCAGCGCGGCCTGCTGGAACGTGTTCGGGATGGGAAGGTCGGTGAACTGGGACAGCGGCCAGATGATGAAGAACGCCCGGCCCACGACCTCGTTGGCCGGGATCGTGCCCTCGCTGGGGAAACCGTGCATCTGGTGGTCGAGGGAGTCGTCGGAGTCGTACCGGTTGTCCCCCATGACCCACAGGTGCCCCGCAGGGACGGTGACGTGGAACGGCGCCCAGCTCGCCGGGATCTTCTTGTACGGGTTCAGGTAGGACGACTCGCTGAGCGGCGTCCCGTTGACCGTGACCCGGCCCTGCGCGTCGCAGCACGCAACGTGGTCCCCGGGCAGGCCGATGACCCGCTTGATGTAATAGGTCTGCTCGTCATGCAGCCCGATGGCGGAGAGCGCGTCGTCGGCGACCCGCACCACCGGATTGCTCGACGGCGGCGGGGCGTCCGGGCCCCACGAGCCCTGGCCGCTGAACACGATGATGTCGCCGCGGTCGACGCCGCGGAAGTGATAGACGAGCTTGTTCACCAGGACCCGGTCGCCGACCATGAGGGTGTTCTCCATCGACGCCGATGGAATCCGGTACACCTGGACGACGAGCGCCTTGATGATGAGCGTGAGAACGGTCGCCGCGATGACGATGACCGCCAGTTCGCGCCAGAACTTCTTCTGCCTGTTCTGCTTGCCGCCGGGGGCCTTCTTGTCCTGCTCACCGGGCTGGTCCAGTGCGGACTCGGCCAGCAGGTCGTCGCGGTCGGCCGCGCCGAACTGGTCCCCGACGCCGAACTGCTGGGTCGGGGCGTCCGGGGTCCGGTAGCTGCCGGGCTGGAAGCCGTACTCGCGCGGCCGGCTCGCGTACCGGTCCGGGCGGGGCGCGAACTCGGGAGGCCCGTCCGCGCCCGACCCTGTGGCGGCGGGAGCCTCGGTCTGCTGGGCAGGATCGTCTCGGCGTGGCCTGGCGCCAGCCGCATGCTTACCCTGCGGACGGCGGCCGGCCCCAGTAATCACCGACCAGGGATCACGCTGATCCCGCCCAACCGGCACCTCAGCTGCCGGCCTGCTCGCGACGCTCCTTGATGCGGGCCGCCTTGCCGCGCAGGTCCCTGAGGTAGTAAAGCTTGGCCCGCCGGACCCGGCCGCGGGTCACGGGCTCGATCTTCTCCAGCGACGGGCTGTGCACCGGGAAGGTCCGCTCGACGCCGACGCCGTAGCTGACCTTGCGGACGGTGAACGTCTCACGTGCCCCGCTGCCCTGGCGGCGGATGACGACGCCCTGGAACACCTGGATCCGCGAGCGGTTGCCCTCGGTGACCCGGACGTGGACCTTGAGTGTGTCCCCGGGCCGGAAGTCCGGGATGTCAGACCGGGTCTGGGCCTGCTCGATTTCAGCGATCGCGGTGTGCATGACTGCGGTTCCTCGGTGGTGGTCGTGTACCGGGCAGAGGGGGTACTTATCATCCCGGCCGCATGCCCGAAAAGACGGCGACCTTCAGTGTGCCATATCTTTGCCGCTAACCGGAAAACAGGCCGTCCGCGGCAAGCACCTGACGGTCCCGGGCGTCCAATTCGAGTGCCCCGATGAGGTCGGGCCGGTTCGCGGCGGTCCGGCGCAGCGCCATGTCCCGCCGCCAGCGGGCGATCGCGGCGTGGTTGCCGGAAAGCAGCACTTCGGGGACCTCGTGCCCGCGCCAGGTCCGCGGCCGGGTGTAGACCGGGCCTTCCAGCAGGCCGCTCATCGCGCCGCCCGCGCCGCCGCCGCCGAACGAGTCGTCGCCCGTCGAGCAGGCATTGCCCAGCACCCCGGGCAGCAGCCGCCCGACCGCCTCGACCATGACCAGCACCGCGGCCTCGCCGCCGGCCAGCACGTAGTCGCCGACGCTCACCTCGTCCACCGGCATCTGCGCGCGCATCTCGTCGGCCACGCGCGAGTCGATGCCCTCGTAGCGCCCGCACGCGAAGATCAGCCGCGGCGCGACCGTATAGCTCGCCGCCATCGCCTGGGTAAACGGCACCCCGCTGGGGGTGGGGACGATCAGCCGCGGCGGATCCTGGTCCCGGTCCTGGCCTTTGTCCTGGCTGGCGAGCGCGACCACGTCGTCAAGCGCGGCCCCCCAGACATCGGGCTTCATCACCATCCCCGGACCGCCGCCGAACGGCACGTCGTCGACGGTGTGGTGCACGTCGGAGGCCCACGTCCGCAGGTCGTGGACGTGGAATTCGATGTCGCCGCGCTGCGCCGCCTTGCCGATCAGCGACGTCTCGAGTGGCCCGCCGAAGTATTCGGGGAAGATCGTCACGATGTCGACGCGCATTACTGTGCTTCTTCGGAATCGAGCAGGCCCGGCGGCGGGTCGATGACCAGCACGCCACCCGCCACGTCCACCTCCGGCACCAGCGGAGCCACGAACGGGACGAGTCGCTCGTCCGCGCCTTCGGCTTTGATGACCAGGAGATCCTGGCCATGGTGCAGGACGTCGGTCACCACGCCGACCAGTTCGCCGGCGACGGTACGGACCGAGAGGCCGACCAGCTCGTGGTCGCGGAACTCGTCCGGGTCCGTGATCGGCGGCAGCACGGCGGAATCCACGCTGAGCCAGGTGCCGCCCAGGTCAGCGGCGGCGGTCCGGTCGGCGATCCCGTCGAACGCCACCAGCAGCTGCCCCGAATGCCAGCGCTTCGCGGCGACGGTCAGTTCGGCGTCGGGTGTCCCGTCGCTGTCCCGCCCGGCACCGAGCCGGGCACCCGTGGCGAAGCGGAGGTCAGGCTCGTCCGTCCTGACCCCCACCACGACCTCGCCGCGGATCCCGTGCGGGCGGCCGATGCGGCCGACAATCACCCGCATGGGGTCAGCGGACCTCGTTCGCGTCCAGCAGGTCGATGCGAACGTAACGGCTCCCCGCCAGCGCCCCGATCACGGTGCGGAGTGCGCGGGCGGTGCGCCCGCCCCTGCCGATGACCTTGCCGAGGTCATCGGGATGCACCCGGACCTCAAGGACGTTGCCGCGACGCAGTGACCTGCTCGCCACATGGACGTCGTCCGGGTAGTGGACGATTCCCCGGACGAGGTGCTCGAGGGCTTCCTCAAGCACGTCAGGCTCCACTCCCCGACTCGGCATCGGCGGCCTTGACCTCCTCGGCGCCGGCGGCCTCGGCCGAAGCGGCCTCGGCGCTAGGGTCCGCGGTGCTCTCGGCCGCCGCGGCGGGCGCCTCCGGCGCCTCGGTGTCCGTCTTGGCCTCGGCGGTCGCGCCCTCAGCGCCCTCAGGGGTCGCGGCGGTCGCGGCGGTCGCGGCGTCAGCGGTCTTGGCGTCAGCGGTCTTGGCGGGACCGGACTGGCTCGAAGCGGCCTTGCCGCGCGCCGACCTGGTGTCCTTGGCGGCAGCGTCCTTAGCGGCACCGTCCTTGGCGGCGGTGTCCTTGCCCGCGCTGTCCTTGGCGGACTTGGCGGACCTGCTGCCGGACTTGCTCTCCTTGGCCTCCTTGGCGGCCATGCTCTCCTTGGCCGCGGCCGCGAAGGCCTCTTTCTTGTCCGCACGGGGCTCGGCGGTCCTGAGCGTGCCCTCGGCGCCGGGCTCACCGTTGAACTTCTGCCAGTCACCGGTGATCTTGAGAATGGCGCGAACTGGGTCCGTGGGCTGCGCGCCCACCTTGAGCCAGTGCTGAACCCGCTCCGAGTCCACCTCGATGAACGACGGCTCGGCCTTGGGGTGATACTTGCCGATCTCCTCGATGGCACGCCCGTCGCGCTTGGTGCGCGCGTCGGCGACGACGATCCGGTAATACGGCTCCCGGATCTTGCCCAGGCGCTTCAACTTGATCTTGACAGCCACGGCTGTGGTCTTCTCCCAGAAACTAGATGCGAGGCGGCGGACCAACGCCGGCCGGGGATCAGCCAGCGGGACCACACAGATGAGCCGGGCCGCGCGAACGAGGAGAGGGCGTCGCACAACCTGGCGGTCAGCATCACATTGTGCCAGAGAACGGCCCCAGACCAGTAATCGTCGCGGGCGACCATCCCGCGCGCGGCCGCACCATCGCTTCCGGGGTGCGTTTCCGGCGGCAGGCTATCGCACGGGCTGTCCGCCAGCGGATGACCCGGATAACGTGTCGGATCACACCCTCGTGGTGGATAGACCCTCGTAAAGGAGGGTTGCGCTACCACAAAGGTGCAATCCGACACGTTAATGCCGGGACCAGTGCCACGCTCACGTCCCACCAGGCACATGGGCCACTCCAGCCCCGACTGTCACGGCGTCCCGAGCAGCGTCCCCGAGCGGCGTCCCCGAGCGGCGTCACCCGGTTAGGTCGTGGCCGGACGGGCCGCGCCTCCATCTGCTCAGCGTGATCACGGCGCTCACCGGCGGCCGACGGCCGGCCCAGCTAACCCGATGAAACAGTTACATAACGTGCGTTGACTATGCCAAACCGGCATCCTAGCGTTGCCCTACTGTTCTAGATATGTACGTTCGTTCGCAGAGCGCACGAAATCGCCTGACGTGCGCCGCTGCGGGCATGATGCCCGGCCCGAGAACTTATGAGGCAATATCACGATATGCGGTCGCCTAGTGGCTTTGGGTGATGGATGATGGAAGCCTCTCGGCATCAAGAGGAGATCGAATGACTGAAGAGACTCCGAACATCAGTCGCCGCGGCGTGCTGCGGGCGGCCGGCGTCGGCGCGGCCGCGGTCGGTGGCGGCGGCCTGCTCGCCGCGTGCAGTTCCAGCATCAAGGGTGCCGGCAACGGCAACTCGACCAGCGGCAGCGGCAGCGGCGGCGGGGGCGGCACCGGGTCGATCACGATGGGTTTCATCCACCCGCTCACCGGTCCGCTGTCCGAATTCGGCACCTCGGACACCTGGCTGCTGGGCAAGATCAAGACCACCCCGCAGTACAAGAACGGGTTCAAGATCGGCAGCAAGACCTACAAGATCACGATCAACGACTACGACACCCAGTCCGACCCGACCCGCGCGGGCCAGCTCGCCAGCCAGGCGATTCTGAAGGACAACGTCGATCTCTTGCTCACCTCGTCCACCCCGGAAACCGTCAATCCGGTCGCCACCATCGCCGAGAAGCTGGGCACGCCGCTGATCTGCGGCAACGTCCCGTGGCAGTCCTGGTACGTGAACCTGGGCGGCAACCCCACGCCCGGGAAGTCCACGTTCAAGCCTAAATGGACCACGGTGTACTTCCTCGGGGTCAACGACCTGTGCAACACGTTCATCCCGATGTGGAACAAGATCCACAGCCAGTTCGGCACCAACAAGACCGTCGGCTGCACGTTCCCGAACGACTCGGACGGCAACGCGTTCCGCGGCGCCTGGCCGGTGTTCGCCGGGGCCGCCGGCTACAAGCTGATCGACCCGCCGGCCTACGACGACGGGCTCAGCAACTACTCCTCGATGATCTCCACGTTCAAGTCGAACAGCTGCGATTTCTTCACCAACGTGCCGCTGCCGCCGGACTTCAACACGATGTGGAAGCAGGCGTCGCAGCAGGGCTACAAGCCCAAGCTCGCCACCGTCGCCAAGGTGCTGCTGTTCCCGTCCGACGTGGGTGCGCTCGGCCCGCTGGTGGAGAACGTCGCCACCGACGCGTGGTGGACGGCGAACATGCCGTGGACGTCCTCGCTCACCGGCGAGACCTGCAAGCAGATCGCGGACGAGTTCACGGCCGCGACCGGCGAGCCGTGGGTGCAGTCGCTGTCCAACTACAGCCTCTTCGAGGTCGCCTACGCGGCGCTGAGCGCGGTGGACGACCCGCACGACAAGGCCGCGGTAGCGGACGCGATGTTCAAGGTGAAGATCAACGCGCTGGCCGGCCAGCTGGACTGGACGAACAGCAAGAACCCGGCGCCCGGCGTGGTGGACACCCCGGCGGTCGGCGTGCAGTGGAAGAAGGACAGCACGAGCAAGTACGGCTTCTCGATGTTCGTCGTCGACAACACGCTGATGCCGAACGTGCCGACCACCGGCGCCCTCGAGCCGACGAATAAGTGACTGGGTCGCTGCTTGACCTGAGCGGCGTGACCAAACGGTTCGGTCGGGTGGTCATCGCCGAAGACCTGTCGTTCGCCGTGGGCGCCGGCGACGCGGTCGGGATAGTGGGGCCGAACGGCGCTGGCAAGACCAGCCTGTTCGGCCTCATCTCCGGCGATCTGGCGCCCAACGCCGGGGAGATCTCCTTCGACGGCCGGGTGATCAACCGGATGGACGCGGCGGCCCGCTGCCGGCTCGGCATCGGCCGCACCTACCAGGTGCCTCGGCCGTTCACGGACATGACCGTGTTCGAGAACGTGCTCGTCGCCGCGCAGCAGGGCGCCGGGCTGCGCCGCCGCGGCAGCTATGCGGCGGCGGTTGCGGCACTGGAGCGGACCGGGATGACCGGGCAGGCCAACCTGGCTGCCGCCCGGCTCGGCCTGCTCCAGCGCAAGCGGCTCGAGGTGGCCAGGGCGCTCGCGTCACAGCCGAAGCTGCTGCTGCTCGACGAGGTGGCCGGCGGCCTCACCGATCCCGAGGTCGCCGAGCTCGTGGAGATCATCCGCGCGGTCAACGCCGACGGTGTCACGGTGATCTGGATCGAGCACGTGGTGCGCGCGCTCACCGCGCTCGTCACCAGGCTGATCTGCCTGTCCGGCGGCAAATTCGTCGGCGACGGCGAGCCCGCCGCGGTGCTCGCCACGCCGGCGGTGCGCGAGGTCTTCCTCGGCACCGAGGTCACCGCCTCGCTGGGCGGCGGATCGCTCACGACAGACGGCGAACGGAGCGACCCGTGACCGCGAACGGCACCGCGCTGCTCGAGGTCGGCGACCTGACCGTGCACCACGGCCAGCTCCGGGCGCTTGACCGGGTGAGCTTCCGCGTGCTGTCCGGCGAGGTCTACGCGCTGATCGGCGCCAACGGCGCCGGCAAGTCCACGTTGCTCCGCACGATCGCCGGGCTGCACCACCCGACCGAGGGCACGATCCGCTTCGACGGCAAGGACGTCACCAGGCTGCGGCCGGAACGCCGTGCCGCGTCCGGCATCGTGATGGTGCCCGAGGGACGCCGGCTGTTCCCGTCCCTCACGCTCGAGGAGAACCTCCAGATCGGCGCCAGCTACGCGCGCAAGGGCGAATGGACGATCGAGCGCGTCTACGCGATGTTCCCCTGGATGCGGGACCGCCGCGGCCAGCGCACCGAGCAGATGTCCGGCGGCGAGCAGCAGTCGGTCGCGATCGGCCGCGCCCTGGTCGCCAACCCGCGCATCCTGCTGCTCGACGAGCTGTCGCTGGGCCTCGCGCCGGTGGTCGTCCAGCGCATCTACGCGATGCTGCCGCAGATCCTGGCGACCGGCCTCACCGTGGTACTAGTCGAGCAGGACGTGAGCCAGGCGCTCCAGGTCGCGTCCCACATCCACTGCCTGCTGGAGGGCCGCACCACGCTCCAGGGCACGCCCGCGGATGTGACGGCGGAGCAGGTCGAGGCCGCTTATTTCGGGCTGAGCAAGGCACAGGAGGCTTTATGGCCTGGGTCAGCGCCATCATCCAAGGCATCTTGATCGGCGGCCTGTACGCGCTGTTCGCGTGCGGGCTGTCGCTGATGTTCGGCGTGATGAAGGTCATCAACCTCGCGCACGGCGACCTCGCGGTGGTCGGCGGGTACATCGCGGTCGGCGTCATCGCCGTCACGCACCTGCCGGTGCTGCTGTCGTTCCTCATCGTCGTGCCGTTGATGGCGATCCTCGGGTACGTGCTCCAGCGGACGATACTTCAGGCCGCGCTGAACCGGAGCATCCTGACCACGCTGCTGGTGACGTTCGGCCTGTCCGTGGTCATCGAGAACGGGCTGCTCCAGTTCATCAACGCGGGCAGCCACTCGCTCGGCGTGGGCAACTCGATCATCACCGGCTCGTTCAAGATCAGCTCGCAACTCCAGATCGCCTACCTGCTGTTGCTCATCTTCGGCGTAGCCGTCGTCGTTCTGCTCGGCCTTCAGTATTTCCTCAGCAGATCGAAGTACGGCCGGATGATCCGTGCGGTGGCCGATGACCGGGAAGCAGCCCAGTTGTCCGGCATCGATTACCGGCACGTGTTCGGCATCGCGGCGGCGATCGCGTTCGGCACGGTGGCGCTGGGCGGCATCGCGTACGGCATGTACTCGCAGTTCTCCCCCACCACCGGAACCAACACGATCGTGCTGTACGCGTTCGCGGCGGTGGTCATCGGCGGGCTCGGCTCGCTGTGGGGCACGCTGCTCGGCGGCATCGTGCTCGGCGTCGCGCAGCAGATCGGCGCCCAGATCAGCGCGTCTGACCAGCTGCTCGCCGGGTACATCGTTTTCCTCGCCGTCCTGGTGGTCCGGCCGCAAGGCCTGGTAGCGAGGGGAGCCAGAACGTGAGCGAAGCCAGGGGCGCGGCGTTGCCTGGACTGACGAGTGAGGAGCGCAGCGACGAACGAGGAGGGAAAGGCAATGCCTCGAGGCGCCCCGCCCGCGAGCGAACTAAATTACAAGGTCACGCGGTCGCGGCGGAACGTCGCGTGGACCGGGGGCGGCGCGCTGGTCGTGGTCGCGATCTTCGCGGTGTTCCCGTACCAGTTCAACTCGGGCACCCTCAACCTGATGGTGCAGGGCTTCATCGTGCTCACGCTGGCGAGCATGTGGAACCTGCTGGCCGGCTACGCGGGCCTTGTGTCGGTGGGGCAGCAGGCGTTCGTCGGGCTCGGCGCGTACGCCGTGCTGTTCCTGAACATCCACAGCCTGTCGATGTTCACCGCGCTGCCGCTCGCGGCGATCTTCTGCGGGGTCGCCGCGGTGCCGCTGTGGTGGCTGGTGTCGCGGCTGCGCAGCGGGTACTTCGCGATCGCGACCTGGGTGCTCGCGACCACCGTGATGCTGGTGATCGAGAAGTTCCCGTCGCTGGGCAGCGGGACCGGCATGTCGCTGCCGAACACGCCGAACCTCGGCTCGGCAGTCCTCGAGGCGGACACCTACTGGATCGGGCTCGCGGTGACCGTGCTCGCGCTGGCCACCGTGTACCTGCTGCTGCGCGGGCGGCTCGGGCTGGTGCTGACCGCGATCAGGGACGACGAGGTGGCGGCGCGGTCGTCGGGGGTCCGGGTCGGATCCGCCCGGATGCTGGTGTTCGTCATCGCCGGGATCGGGTGCGGCGCGGCCGGCGCGCTGCTCGCGGTCAGCCAGCTGATCGTGCAGCCGAGCGCCGTGTTCAACGTGCAGTGGACCGCGGAGATGGCGTTCGCCGTCGTGATCGGCGGGATCGGCACGATCGAGGGGCCGATTCTAGGCACCGCCGTGTACCTGGTGCTTCAGCAGACGCTGTCCTCGTACAACGCGTGGTACTTGATCATCCTCGGGCTCGTCGCGATCGCGGTCGTGCTGGTCGCCCGCCGCGGGTTGTGGGGGCTCGCGGACGACTACCTGCACGTGCGGCTGTTCCCGGTCGGCTACTGGCTTTGGACGCCAGAGGCACTGGAGTCGCGCCGGGGACGGGTGAGGCTGCTGTCCCGGGCACAATAAGGGCATGCTGCTCGCCTCGCTCGTTTCCGTGTCTGCCCAGGTCGCTGGGACCAGCGGCAGGCTGGCCAAGATCGACGTGCTGGCGCAGGCCCTGCGGACGGCGGGGCCGCTGGAGGTCCCGATCGCCGTCGCCTACCTGTCCGGCGAGCTGCCGCAGCGGCAGATCGGCGTGGGCTGGGCGACGCTGCGTGGCGGGTTCCCTGCGGCTCCGGCCCCTTCGCTGAGCCTGAGCGAGGTGGACACCGCGCTGTCCGCGATCGGCGCGGTCGCCGGCAAGGGTTCGGCGCTCGCCCGAAAGGAACTGGTTGCTGCCCTGTTCACGCAGGTGACGGCCGCGGAGCAGGAGTTCCTTGTCCGGCTCATCTCCGGGGAGCTTCGGCAGGGCGCGCTGGAGGGCGTGATGACCGACGCGGTGGCCCGCGCCGCATCGGTGCCGTTGGCGGCGGTTCGGCGGGCCTCCATGCTGCGCGGCTCGCTGGGTCCGGTGGCCGCCGCGGCGCTGGCCGGCGGGGCCGACGCGCTGGCCGCGTTCGGCCTGGAGGTGGGGCAGCCGGTCCGGCCGATGCTCGCCGCCAGCGCGCCTTCGGTGGCGGACGCGTTCGCGAAGGTCGCCGCTGGCGAGGCCGCGGTGGAGTGGAAGCTCGACGGGATCCGGATCCAGGCGCACCTGCTCGACGGCGAGGTGCGGCTGTTCACCAGGACGCTCGACGACATCACCGGGCGGCTGCCCGAGGTGGTGGCCGCGGTGGGGAAGCTGCCGGTGAGCACCGTGGTGCTGGACGGGGAGCTGATCGCCCTGCGGCCCGACGGGCGGCCGATGGCGTTCCAGGACACCGCGTCGCGGGCCGCCAGCGAGGGTGTGCAAGCGGGGGCGGTGGTCCCGCTGACCGCGTTCTTCTTCGACGTGCTGCACTTGGACGGCACAGATCTGATCGACCTGCCGTATTCGGCCAGGCATGCCGAGCTGGCGCGGGTGGTGCCCGAGGAGATGCTGACGCCGCGTTCGGTCACCGCGGACGTGGCTGTCGCGGAGGAGTTCTTCGCCGGCACGGTCGCGCGCGGGCACGAGGGCGTGGTGGTCAAGTCGCTGAACGCGCCGTACGCGGCCGGCCGGCGCGGCGCCGGCTGGATAAAGGTCAAGCCGCGGCACACCCTCGACCTGGTCGTGCTCGCTGTCGAGTGGGGACACGGCCGCCGCCGCGGCTGGCTGTCTAACCTGCACCTCGGCGCGCGGGACCCGGCCACGGGCGGTTTCGTCATGCTGGGCAAGACGTTCAAGGGCCTGACCGACGAACTGCTCACCTGGCAGACGGCGCGGTTGCTGGAGCTGGAGACCCGGCGGGACAGCTACACCGTGTACGTGCGGCCGGAACTGGTCGTGGAGATCGCGTTCGACGGCGTGCAGCGGAGCCCGCGGTACCCGGGCGGCCTGGCGCTGCGGTTCGCCCGCGTCCTGCGCTATCGCGACGACAAACCCGCCTCGGAGGCGGACACCATCGAAACCGTCCGCGCCCTGAGCCCCGAGTGAGGCCCGTCCGCGCAGTGCACCGGCGGCTGGCGGGACACGAGCACACCAGGCGGATCCGTCAGCAACGTGGACGATTTCCCCTTCGTGGAGGATCGACCCCCGTGCGCGAGGGCCGCGTTACCACGAAGGGAAAGAACACCACGTTACTGGGGCCTGGCGCGCCTATCGAGGCCGACCGCTGACCCGCCGGGCGGCCAGCGAACCCGGCCAGCCCCGGAATAAGCCGACGAGGCCAAGATCCCGGGGGTAAGTGCCCGCAATAGTCTAGGCCGCCTGGCGGCACGCCCGAAATGAGGGCAATGTCCGGCTTCTCGGCTTGCGGTCCGGCCGCCCGCGCGGCGCGTATCGCAAGCCGTGGCAAGGGCTACTTTTTCTTGGGTTTGGCGCGGAACGCGGCCGGGACGTTGCCGGGGGGATTCTTGGGGAGCTTGGCAAGCTCTTCGGACAGGTCGAAGCCGTCCGGGAGGTTGCCGAGGCCGGGCAGACCGCCTAGCCCAGCCGGACCGCCGCCGCCTGGCAGGGCCGCCTGCCCGGGGGCGCCAGCGGCGGGAGCGCCACCAGCGGGGGCGCCAGCGGCGGGAGCGGGACGCGCGCCGCCGCGGGACGAAGACGTGGCGCGGCCGCCGCCCTTCTTGCCTTTCTTGCGGGCGGACTTCGCGGCCCGTCGCGCCGCGCCGCCCGGCAGTCCGGGCATCCCCGGAATCCCGCCGCTGAACATCGCCTTCATCTGCTTCTGGCCCTCGAAGAAGTTCTTGACCAGCTGCGACACCTCGCCGACTTGCACGCCGGAACCGTTCGCGATACGCAGCCGCCGGGACCCGTTGATGATCTTGGGGTTGCGCCGCTCGTCGGGCGTCATCGACCGGACGATCGCCTCGGCCCGGTCCAGGTCCTTGTCGTTGACCTGGTTGAGCAGGTCCCGGTTCTTCGCCGCGCCGGGCAGCATGCCAAGCAGGTTGCCGATCGGCCCGAGCTTGCGCACCATCGCCAGCTGCTCGACGAAGTCCTCGAGCGTGAACCCCTCCCCGGACGCCAGGCGCCCGGCCAGCGTCGCGGTCTGCTCGGCGTCGAACGCCTTCTCCGCCTGCTCGATCAGCGTGAGCACGTCACCGAGGTCGAGGATGCGGGACGCCATCCGGTCCGGATGGAACAGATCGAAGTCCTCGAGCTTCTCCCCCGAGGACGCGAACATGATCGGCCGGCCGGTCAGCGTCGCGATCGACAGCGCCGCGCCACCGCGGGCGTCGCCGTCCAGCTTGGTGAGCACCACGCCGTCGTAGCCGACGCCGTCGAGGAACGCCTGCGCGGTCGCGACCGCGTCCTGGCCGATCATCGCGTCAACCACGAACAGGATCTCGTCCGGCTGGACCGCGTCCCTGATCGCCGCGGCCTGGGCCATCATCTCCGCGTCCACGCCGAGACGGCCGGCCGTGTCGATGATCACCATGTTGTGCTGGCGGCGCCGCGCTTCCTCGATCGAGTCCCGCGCCACCGAGACCGGATCGCCGACGCCGTTCCCGCGCGACGGCGCGTACACCGGCACGCCCACCCGGCCGCCGAGCACCTCGAGCTGCTCCACCGCGTTCGGCCGCTGGAGGTCGGCGGCGACGAGCATCGGGGTGTTCCCCTGCTCCTTCAGCCACAGCGCGAGCTTGCCGGCCAGCGTCGTCTTACCGGACCCCTGGAGGCCGGCCAGCAGGACGACGGTCGGCGGGATCTTGGCGAACCGCAGCCGCCGCTCCTCACCGCCGAGGATGCCGATGAGCTCCTCGTGGACGATCTTGATGACCTGCTGCGCCGGGTTCAGCGCGCCGGAGACCTCCTCGCCGCTCGCCCGCTCCTTGACCCGCGCGATGAACTGGCGCACCACGGGCAGCGCGACGTCCGCCTCGAGCAGCGCGATGCGGATCTCCCGCGTGGTCGCGTCGATGTCGGCCGGGGACAGCCGCCCGCGACCGCGCAGCGACGAGAAGACCTGCGTCAGCCGGTCAGAAAGGGACTCAAACACAAAACCCAGGCTACCGAACGACAGGTGGTTCCTGTGTCCCCAGCGCGGTCAGGACAGCGGAAACGATGTCTCGCCTGGCCTCGGAGTCGATCAGTGGCTTCCCGTCCGGGCCGGTCACGTAGAACACGTCGACCACTTCGGCGCCGAGTGTTTCCACCCGCGCGGCGCGCACGTCCAGGCCGCAATCGCCCAGCGCGCGGCCGACCCGCCACAGCAGCCCTGGCGCATCGTGCGCGCGCACCTCCACCACGGTCGCGGTGTCCGAAGCATCGTCGATCAGCGACACCTTGGGCTGGGGAACGGTCACGATGCGCGGCGCGGCGGCCCTTGCCCGCCGGTCCAGCCGGCCTGCCACGTCCAGCCGGCCGTCCAGCATCCGGCGCAGGTCCGCGGCCAGCAGCGTCTGATCCGGCAGTTCGCCGAACTCCGGTGCCACATCGAACACGCTTACCGCCATCGTTTCGGCCGACGTAGCGTTCGCGCTCCGCACCGCCAGCCGGTGCGAGGCCAGCACGCCCGCTACCCGCCACAGCAGGCCGGGCCGGTCCGGCGCGACCACGGTCACCTCGGCACCCCTGATCAGAACCTGCGGGGCGCCGGCCTCCGTCAGTGCCAGCTGATCCGCCCGCAGCGGGGCGGGACCAGGCGGCGGCTCCCCGGCCAGCACCGAGCCGACCCGGCGGACCAGGTCGGCGACGAGCGTCGCCTTCCAGTCGTTCCACGCGGCCGAGCCGGTCGCCAGCCCGTCCGCGATCGCCAGCGCGTGCAGCAGGTCGAGCAGCGCCCTGCTGCCCACCGCCTCGGCCACCTGACGGACCGTGGCGGGGTCGTCCAGGTCGCGCTGGGTGGCCGCCACCGGCAGCAGCAGGTGATGCCGGACCGCGGCCGCCACCAGGTCCGTGTCCGCCTCCGCCAGCCCGAGCCGGCGGCACACGTCGCGCGCCACGACCTCGCCGGACACGCTGTGGTCGCCCGGCCACCCCTTGCCGATGTCATGTAGCAGCGCGGCGACCAGCAGCAGGTCAGGCCTGGTCACCTCCCTGGCCAGCGCGGCCGCGTGGGCGGCCGTCTCCACCAGGTGCCGGTCCACGGTGAAGCGGTGCAGCGGGTTGCGCTGCGGCCGGTTGCGGACCCGCTCCCAGTCCGGGATCAGCGCGGTGATCAGTCCCTCCTGGTCCAGCGCCTCCCACACGCTCACCGCCGCGTGACCGGCGCCGAGCAGCGCGAACAGCGCGGCCCTGGCGTCGGCCGGCCACGGCACGGGCAGCGGCGGGCAGTCCGCCAGCCGGGCCAGCGTGCGCGGCGCCAGCGGCAGCCCCGCCTGGGCGGCCGCGGCCGCGGCGCGCAGCACCAGCACCGGGTCCGCGGCGGGATCCGCGGCCCGCGCCAGCGTCACCTCCCCGTCGTGCTCGACCACCCCGTCGGCCAGCGGCATCCGGACCCGGGGCCGTCCGCTCCGCCGGCGGGCCCCCCGCGAGCCCGCGGCCCTGACCGCCTGACGGAACGTGTGGTCGACCGCGTACGAGATCGTGCGAGCGGCGCCAGCCAGCATTCGCAGCAGGACGTCCCCGTCGAGCAGGCCGAGCGTCCGCGCCACCTCGTCCTGCTCCTCGAGCACCAGCCGGTCGAGCCGGCGCCCGGTGATCTCGTGCAGCGCGTGGCGCGCGTCGATGACCTGCTCGTAGGCGGCCCTGACTTTCGGCCCGGGGGCGGGGGCGACCCACGCGGCGGCGACCGCCTGGATCGCGTGCACGTCCCGCAGCCCGCCCCTGGCGTCCTTCAGGTCGGGCTCCAGCAGGAAGGCTAGCTCGCCGCTCGTCGCGGCGCGTTCCTCGCAGGCATCCTGAAGCTCGCCGAGCCGGGTCGGCGCCGCCTCTCGCCAGTCGGTCAGCGCACCGGCCCGAAGGCTTTCCGTCAGATCCGGGTTCCCCGCCACGTGCCGGGCGCTGAGCAGGCCGAGCGCGACCTTCAGGTCGCCACGCGCCACCCGCCGCGCCTGCGGCACGGTGCGCACCGCGTGATCGAGTTCGGCGCCGGAATCCCAGACCGGGTACCAGATCCGGTCGGCGATCTCCGCGATGCCGTCGCGCCCGTCGTGCAGCAGCAGCACGTCCAGGTCGCTGCGCGGCAGCAGCTCTTTGCGGCCGTAACCGCCAACCGCGACGAGAGCCACGCCAGGCTCGGCACCGAGCAATCCGGCCAGCCACTTGTCGTTCTGCAATGACCGGTTTGTACGGTCCGCACCGAAGGAGACGGTCACCGGCTCACACGGCGTCGGGGCCGCGCTCCCCGGTGCGGACCCGTACCACGGTCTCCACCGGCACCGACCAGACCTTGCCGTCGCCGATGCGGCCGCTCTGCGCGGCCTTCACCACGACGCCGATCAGGTCTTCGGCGTCCTCGTCGTCACAGAGGACCTCGACGCGCACCTTCGGCACGAGATCGACCTGGTACTCGGCGCCGCGGTACACCTCGGTGTGGCCGCGCTGCCTGCCGTACCCGCTCGCCTCCGTGACGGTCATGCCGTGCACGCCGAACGCCTGAAGCGCGGCCTTGACGTCGTTGAGCTTGAAGGGCTTGATGACCGCCGTGATAAGCCTCATGTCGCCTAGCGTGCGTTGTTGTCGTTACGCCCGGCGCCTCGCGACGTTACGGGCGCGTTAACCCCTCCTCGCCCTAGGGGGACGACCCCCCTTCAACCCCCCGTTTCACCCAAGTATCGCGTCGACGAAAGCGGCCGGATCGAACGGCGCCAGGTCGTCCGGGCCCTCGCCGAGGCCGACGAGCTTGACCGGCACGCCGAGTTCGCGCTGCACCGCGATCACGATGCCGCCCTTGGCGGTGCCGTCCAGCTTGGTGAGCACGATCCCGGTGACGTCCACCACCTCGGCGAACACCCGCGCCTGGCGCAGGCCGTTCTGCCCGGTGGTGGCGTCGAGCACGAGCAGCACCTCGTCGACGGTGGTGCGCTTTTCGATCACCCGCTTGACCTTGCCGAGCTCGTCCATCAGACCGGTCTTGGTGTGCAGGCGGCCGGCCGTGTCGACCAGCACGGCGTCCACTTTGTCCTCGATGCCCTTGGTGACCGCCTCGAACGCGACGCTGGCCGGGTCGGCGCCCTCGCGATCGGCACGAACGGTCTCCGCGCCGACGCGCTGGCCCCAGGTCTGGAGCTGGTCGGCGGCGGCGGCGCGGAACGTGTCCGCTGCGCCCAGCAGCACCGTGTGACCGTCGCCGATCAGGTTCCTGGCAAGCTTTCCGCAGGTCGTGGTCTTGCCGGTGCCGTTCACGCCGACCATAAGCACGACCGCGGGGTTGCCGCCGTGCGGTTCGGTACGCAGCGAGCGGTCGATGTCCGGATTGAGCTGGGTGAGCAGTTCGTTGCGCAGCAGATCGCGCACCTCAGTGGCGCCGCGGGTGCCGAGCACCTTGACCTTCGTCTTCAGGTCGTCCACCATCACCCGGGACGGGGCGACGCCGACGTCGGCGGTGATCAGGACTTCCTCGATCTCGTCCCAGGTCTCGTCGTCAAGCCGGTCGCGGGACAGCAGGCTGAGCAGCGCGGACCCCAGGCCGGTCTGCGACCGCGCGAGGCGCGCGCGAAGCCTTACCAGCCGGCCCGCGGACGGCGGCGGCCGCTCGATGTCGATCGTCGCGGTCGCCGTGGCTTGTGGTGGCGCCGTTTGCTCGTCGGTGGCCGTCTCCGCCCGGCCGGGCCGGTCTTGCGCCGACGAGGGCGGCCTTGTCGGCGTGGGCGCGCTGGTGCCGTGGCGGCCGCGCCGGCCGCGGCGGCCTCGCGGCCGGACGAAGAAGAGCCAGCCCGCGCCGGCTATCGCCAGGACGCCGAGCACAATTCCCAAGATCACATATTCCATAGCACGTCCAGTCTCCCAGACCGCCCGGAGTGCTCGCCGCCGCGGGGGATCCCCCGCTCGCTGTCATCGCAGGCGAAGAGACGGCCGGGACTGGTGTGCATACTGTGCCCGCCGTGACTCTGAGCATGCCCATCCGTCCCGGCAACGGAGCCTCCGCCCGGCGACGGAGCACCCGCCCGGCAACAACGTCCGGCAACAACGTGGAAGTCCGCCCCATCGTGCCGGATTACCCCCCGCATCCGGGGGTCGGACTACCACAAAGGGCGAAACCACCACGCTAATCAAGCCTCTGCCGGATCACCCACGCCCGGATCGCCCCACATTATGCGGATATATCGGATTTGTGCCGGCGTGGGCCGCGGGTGGGGCGGGGGCAGGAGCGGGCTAGGCGGGTTGGTGCTCGGCGGTGCGCTGGCTGATTACCGTGGAGACGCCGTCGCCGCGCATCGTGATGCCGTACAGGGCGTCGGCGGCTTCCATCGTGCGGCGCTGGTGGGTGATGACGATGAGCTGCGAACTCTCCCGCAGCTCCTCGAAGACGAGCAGCAGGCGCTGGAGGTTCGTGTCGTCCAGCGCCGCCTCTACCTCGTCGAGCACGTAGAACGGCGACGGGCGGGCCTTGAAGATCGCGAACAGGTAGGCGATCGCGGTCAGCGAGCGTTCGCCGCCGGACAGCAGCGACAGCCGCTTGACCTTCTTGCCGGGCGGCCGCGCCTCGATCTCGATGCCGGTCGCCAGCATGTCGTCCGGTTCCGTCAGAAGAAGCCGGCCTTGACCACCGGGGAACAGCCGGGAGAACAGCGCCTCGAACTCGCGCGCCGTGTCCGCGTACGCCGACGCGAACACCTCCTGCACCCGGTCGTCGACCTCCTTGACCACCTGGAGCAGGTCGCGCCGGGTCTTGCGCAGGTCGTCGAGCTGCGCGGCGAGGAACTGGTGCCGCTCGTTCAGCGCCGCGTACTCCTCCAGCGCCAGCGGGTTGACCTTACCGAGGCGTTCCAGCTGCCGAGCCGCGTCCGCGGCCCGCTTCTCCGCCGACGGCCGGTCGTACATCATCGGCGGCGCGTCCTCGTCCCCGATCACCGGCACAGGCACCGAAGGCCCGTACTCAGCGACCAGCGCCTCCGTCGACACCCCGAACTCTTCCAGCGAGTGCTCGGCGAGCTGCTCCAGCCGGAGCCGGTGCTCGGCCCGGGTTATCTCCGTGCCGTGCGCGGTGTTGACGACCTTCTCCAGGTCGGCGGCCAGGTCGCGGACCCGCGCGCGGACCGCCTTCAGCTCGCCGGCGCCGCCCGCGTTGGCCGCCTCGGCCTCGGTGCGCGCCGTCTGGGCGACGGCCAGGGACCGTTCGGCGACCGCGACCGCGTACTGCGCGCCGAGCGCGACGGCATGCGCGACGGCCGCCTGCGACGCCCGCAGCAGGCGCCGTTCCCTGGCCCGCTCGCGAGCCCGGCGTTCCGCCTCCGCGGCCGCGGCCAGCGAGTCCGCCCGGCCGCTGATCGCGCGCAGCCGCTCCTCGGCGGTGCGCACCTCCAGCCTTGCCTCCATCTCGGAGTTCCGCGCCGCCGTGCACCGGTCGGCCAGGTCCTCGCGGCTGACCTCGGGCTCGGGCGCCGCGTCCTGGTCGGCGTCCAGTTCGGCCTCGGCGTCGGTGAGCTCGCGGCGCAGCTCGGTGAGCTTGGCGAGCCCGCCCTCGGCCGCCTTCCGCGCCGACGCGATCGAGCGCTCCAGCCGGTCGGCTTCGTCGCGCGCGGCCCGCGCCGCGCCGGCCAGCCGGCCCAGCCGTCCGGAGATCTCCGCCGCCGCCGCGTCCGCCTCGTGCAGCCGGGCCAGCGCCTCGGCGACCGCGCCCTTGGCCGCCTTTTCCGCCTGCGCCGCCGCGCCCAGCTCGGCCGCCGCCTCCTCGCACACCTTCTCCGCGCCGGCCAGGCCCGCGGCCGCCTCGTCCGCGGCCGCCCGCAGCTCCAGCCTGCTCTGCGCGCGGGCCCCACCGCCGTGCGCCCAGCGGGCGCCCAGCACGTCTCCGGCCCGCGTCACGACCTTCAAAGATCCATTGCGCAGAACGACCTGGCGTGCTTCGTCCAGGTCCGCCACCACGACCACGTTGTGCAGAAGTTCCGTGACGGCCTCGGCCGCGCCCTCCGGCGCCCGCACCAGGTCGACTGCCCAGACGCCGGCCGGCGGATTGACACGCTCTAGCGGGCTCGATTGCGCATTTGACCCGGTGAGGGGTGTGATCGCGAGGGTGGCGCGGCCCGCGTTGGTGGTGCGGAGGGTGGTGAGGATGGTTGCGGCGGCGTCGACGCTTTCGACGGCGACTGCTTCGGCGGCGGCACCTAGTGCGGCGGCTATCGCCGCCTCATGGCCCTCCGCCACGTGCAGCCGGTCGGTGAGGGGGCCGAGGACGCCGGGGAAATTGCCAGCGAGCAGGGACTTCGTCGCGTCGGCGCCGCGGCTGGCCGCCTCGGCCAGGGTTTCGGCACGGGCGCGCAGCGCCGCCCGTTCGGCGACCGCTTCGCGTTCGGCGGCGCGGAGTGCGGCGGTCTGCTCGGTGAGGTCCGCGAGCCGGTCGGCGGCCTGCTCGTGCGCGGCGGCCAAGCCGGCGCGGTCCTCTTCGCGGCCGCTGTCCAGGTCCTGGACCTGTGCGTACTCCTGCTGTGCGTGTCCTGCTCTGCGGCGTGCCTGCGCCGCGGCGGCGTCGAGGCGGTCCAGCTCCTCCTGAGCAGCGGCGCTGCGGCTGTTCGCGGCGCCGACCTGCTCGCGCAGCCGGGCCACCCGGTCCGCGCGGGCGGCGAGGGCGCGGGCACCTTCCGCGGCCGCTCTCTCTGATTCGGCGAAAGCTCGCTCGGCAGCGACCCGATCGGCGACCGCGCTTGCCAGCACGTCGCGCCCCTGCGCCAGCCGTTCGGTCAGTACTTCTTCCTCAGCCCGCAGCTCGGCGGCCTGACGGTCCAGCTCGTCCGGGTCGCGGCCCGGGCGGGATTCGTCGTTCTGCGAGGTCAGCAGCGCGTGCCGCTGAGCGGCCAGGTTCTGCGTGCCGCGCAGCCGTTCCGCGGCCGACGACAGCGCGAACCACGTCTGCTGCGCCTGGGTCAGCTCGGCCTGGGCCTCCTGGGCGGCCCGGTCCAGCTCGCTCTCCGCGGTTCTCGCGTGGCCGAGTTCCCACTCGAGCGCGGCGCGCCTGGCGATGACCTCGGCCTCGTCGGCCTCGTCCTTGCGGAGTTTCTCGGCCAGCGTCACGTAGTCGTCGGCGAGCAGGCGGAGCCGGGCGTCGCGCAGCTCGGCCTGGATCACCGCGGCCTTGCGGGCCACCTCGGCCTGCCGGCCCAGCGGTTTGAGACGGCGGCTCAGTTCGGCGGTGAGGTCGACCAGCCGGGTCAGGTTGGCCTGCATCGCCTCCAGCTTGCGCAGCGCCTTCTCTTTGCGCTTGCGGTGCTTGAGGACCCCGGCGGCTTCCTCGATCAGCGCGCGGCGTGCCTCGGGACCGGCGTGCAGGATGTCGTCGAGCTGGCCCTGGCCGACGATCACGTGCATCTCGCGGCCGAGGCCGGAGTCGGAGAGCAGTTCCTGCACGTCGAGCAGCCGGCAGTGGTCGCCGTTGATCGCGTATTCGCTCTGCCCGGACCGGAACATGAGGCGGCTGATCGTCACCTCGGCGTAGTCGATGGGCAGCGCGCCGTCGGTGTTGTCAATGGTCAGCGTGACCTCGGCCCGGCCGAGCGGTGGCCGGGACGTGGTGCCGGCGAAGACGACGTCCTCCATCTTGCCGCCGCGCAGGCTCTTCGCGCCCTGCTCGCCCATCACCCAGGACAGGGCGTCCACGATGTTGGATTTGCCCGAACCGTTCGGCCCGACGACACACGTGATGCCGGGCTCGAGGCGGAGCGAGGTGGCGGACGCGAACGACTTGAATCCGCGCAGGGTGAGGCTCTTCAGGTACAACTACAGCCCCTCCCTTCCGCTCCACGCACCCTACCGCAACGACAAGCAGCATCCCGGCAAAGCCGGGAGGGACGGGAAAGGGCGGACTGGGCACGACGAAGGTAGGGGCGCCGATGCGGTCGCCGCCCCTAGTTCGTCTTTCTTGCGGTGTTGCCTCGTCCCGCCGAGCGCTCGTTAAGCGAGCGCTGGCTCGCGATCCCGGACCAGCATGTCCTCGTGCGCGTTCTCCGCGGCGAGCGTGTCGTTCTGTTCCTGGAGCCGCGTTAGCTCGGCTTCCAGGTCGCGAACACGCTGCTGGAGGCGGCGCATCTCGGAAATCATGCGGGGATCGGGACCGCCGACGTGGCCGAAAAGAGCCTTCGCCATGGTGTTAAGGTCCTCCACGCTGAGTGACCAGAGTGGGCACTTACTTGGCACGCGCTCAGTGGCGCGCAATCAACACGTACTAGGGTCCCACCCTGTCGTATCCTGGTCAAGTTGGCGGGCATCCCCTCCATAATTATACGGGCTTATGGGGCTTATATGCCACTTATTAAACTGGGGGAGGCATCCCCCAGACCCCCTCGTCAAACTGGAGAGGCATCCCCCAGACCCCCTCGTCAAACTGGGGAGGCATCCCCCAGACCCCCTCGTCAATGTCCCGATCGGGGTCGTGGCTGGCACCGGGGGCAGCTGTACGAGCTGCGGTTCATGAACGGCTCGCGGCGGACCTGGGCTCCGCACCTGCGACATTCCAGACCTTCCCGGCCGTACACCGCCAGCGACCTGTCGAAGTACCCGCTTTCGCCGTTGACATTCACATACAGGCTGTCGAAGCTCGTCCCGCCTAGGCCGAGCGCCTCCGCCATGACCTCGCGCACCGCGTCGAGCAGCCGGCTGACCTGCGGGCCGGTCAGTGCGTCGGTGGGCCGCGCGCCGTGCAGCTTGGCGCGCCACAGCGCCTCGTCGGCGTAGATGTTGCCGATGCCGCTGATCAGCGACTGATCCAGCAGTGCGCGCTTCACGCCGGTGTGCCGGGTCTTGATCCGCTTTGCCACCAGCTTGGCGTCAAATTCCGGCTCGAACGGATCGGGTGCGATGTGCGCGATCGGGGCGGGCAGTGTCGCGCCCCCGGGCGCCACCAGCATGTGGCCGAACGTCCGCTGATCGGTGAACCGCAGGTCCGGGCCGCCGTCCGCGAACGTGAACACGATCCGGACGTGCGGGCCGAGCGGACGGTCCGGGTCGCCGATCAGCAGCTGACCGCTCATGCCCAGGTGGGCGAGCAGCGCGTCGTCGCCGAGCGCCAGCCACAGGTACTTGCCGCGGCGGCTGACCCGGTCGATCTTGCGGCCCGCCAGCGCGCTGGCGAAGTCCAGCGGACCAGCCAGGTGACGACGGATGGCGCGCGGATGCAGCACGGTAACCGTGCCGATGACGCGCCCGGTGATGTGCTGGTCGAGCCCGCGGCGCACGGTCTCGACCTCAGGAAGCTCGGGCATTTACCCTTCCGCGGAGTTGCCAGGATGCGCCCGCGAACCAGAGATCATGTTCCACGCGGCCTCGGCGGCCTGCTGCTCGGCGGCCTTCTTGGTGCGGCCCTCGCCCGAGCCCATGATCTCGCCGCCGACCCTGACCCAGGCGCGGAAGGACTTCTGGTGGTCGGGGCCGCTTTCCTGGACCTGGTATTCGGGCACGCCGAGGGTCTCCCCCGCGGTGAGTTCCTGGAGCGAGGTCTTCCAGTCGAGCCCGGCGCCGAGCCGGGCCGCGCGGGCGATCACCGGGTCGAACAGCCGGTGCACCAGCCTGGTCGCCTCGTCCAGTCCGCAGTCGATGTAGACGGCGCCGATCACGGCCTCGAGCGTGTCAGCGAGGATCGAGCCCTTGTCCCGCCCGCCGGTCCCCTCCTCGCCACGGCCGAGGTGGACGAACGAGCCCAGGTTCAGCTCCCTGGCCACGTCCGCGAGCGCGCCCATCTGCACGACGGCAGCGCGGAGCTTCGCCAGCTGCCCCTCGGGCAGGTTCGGGTAACCCCGGTACAGCGTGTCGGTGACGACCAGGCCGAGCACCGAGTCGCCGAGGAACTCCAGGCGCTCGTTGGTCGGCAAGTTGCCGTTCTCGTACGCGTAAGACCGGTGCGTGAGCGCTCGCTCAAGAGACGCGGGGGCGATCAGCACTCCGAGAACGCGCAGCAGCTCAGCGGGGTCCCCGCTGGCGTTAAGTCCGCCACCGGGTGACTGGCTTATGACGCCCACCGCGTCCTCCTCCCAGCACTCGCTGATAATCCCCCGCTGGTCCGAATCTCTAAACCGGCTCTGGCGTCCGCTAGATCGACGGCTCGATGACCTGGCGGCGCCGGTAGGTGCCGCAGGTGGGGCACGCCACGTGCGGCAGCTTCTGCTCGTGGCACTGCGGGCAGGTCACCAGCGCGGACGCGGTGGCCTTCCAGTTCGAGCGGCGCGAGCGGGTATTGCTGCGGGACATCCTCCGCTTGGGAACCGCCACGTCAGCCCTCCTCTGTCTTCAGGTTGGTCAGTCCGGCCCATCTCGGGTCGGTCAGCTCTTCGTGCTTGTGCCCGGGTCCTGCCTCCGCGAGCGGCACGCCGCACTCGACGCACAGCCCCGGGCAGTCTTCCCGGCACAACGGCGACATCGGCAGTGCGAGCACCACCGCGTCCCGGAACGCCGGCTCCAGGTCCAGCAGGTCGCCGTCGAGGAAGCGCTCCTCGTCGTCGTCCTCGTTCTTCTCGTCCGCGGGCTCGGTACGCCGAGTCCGCGGCCGGTCCTCGTGGTACCGGTACAGCTCCATGAAGCTGACCGACACCGTGCTGGCCACCGGCCCCAGGCAGCGGGCACACTCACCCGTCACCGGCGCGGTTGCCGACCCGGTCACGAGCACGCCCTCGGTCACCGCCGCGAACCGCAGATTCAGCTCGACATCGCTGCCTTCCGGCACGCTGACGAGCTCAAGCCGCAGATCGGCGGGCGCCGGCACGATCCTGGTCTCCACGCGCGACGAACCGGCCTGGCGGCTCAGTGACCGCAGGTCGAATACGAGCGGGCCGCGCGGGCTGGATGAGGTCGTGCGAGTGCTAGACATGGCAGTGTACCGGTGGTGTTTCGGAACCGACCGCCAAGGATACCGGGGCGACGGCGTAATCCCAACTCGGCGTGGTCAGCGCGAGATCGCTACTCCTGCGCCAGGCGCTCCCGGAGCCGGGCGAGCACCGCGTCGGGCACCAGGCCGCTTACGTCCCCACCATATTTCGCAATCTCTTTCACCAAGCTCGAACGCAAGAACGAATACAGTGGGTTAGTGGTCATGAACAGCGTCTCGACTTTGGCCATCCGGTAGTTCATCTGGGCCATCTGCATCTCGTACTCGAAGTCGCTGACCGCCCGCAGGCCTTTGATCACCGCGGTGATCCCGTTGGCGGCGCAGAAGTCCACGAGCAGGCCGTGGAACCGGTCCACCCGGACGTTGCCGTAGCGCGCGGTGGCCTCGGTCAGCATCTCCACCCGCTCGTCCACGGTGAACAGGCCCTGCTTGGTGACGTTGATCAGCACCGCGACGATGACCTCGTCGTACAGCCCGGCCGCCCGGCCGATGATGTCGAGGTGGCCGTTGGTAACCGGGTCAAACGAGCCCGGACAGACGACGCGATGCACGCGGTCCACCTCCCGTTCAATGACCCTCTCGGGCCAGACCGTACCAGAACGTAGCCTCGCCGTACCTGCGTGCCCGGACGGGAACGTAGCCCTGCGGCCAGTCGAGCGACCCGGACCTGGTGGCGCGCTCCACCACGACAAGTGCCCCGGACGCCAGCCAGCCATGCGCGTCCAGCGCGGTGAGCATGGCGGCGATCTGCTCGTCCGGCGTCGCGTACGGCGGATCGGCGAACACCACGTGGTACGGCGCACCGGGTTTCTGGCTGAGGAACCGCTCCACCCGATCGCCGGCGACTTCGGCGCCTGGCATGCCGAGCGCGGTTATGTTGGCGCGGATCACCCGCAGCGCCGGCGCGGCCGACTCCACGAGCGTGACGTGCTCGGCCCCGCGGGACAGGGCCTCCAGGCCGACCGCGCCCGAGCCCGCATACAGGTCGAGGACCCGCTGCCCGTCCAGCGGCCCGGCGATCGAGGAAATCGTGCCGAACAGCCCCTCCCTGGCACGGTCGCTGGTCGGCCGGGTATCGCGGCCCGCCGGAACGGCGAGCCGACGTCCCCGCGACTCCCCAGCGATGACCCGTGCCATCCCTCCAGTGTGCCCCGCCCCTGCCCCCCACGCGGCCGCGTCGACGTGGACCGGGCGGGCGGGGATGCCGGCCTGGGGTCTAGCCGGCCTTGGCCGCCAGGATGACGACAGGGATCGGACCGGCCACGACGCTGGACGTATGCCGGAAAACACGACGCCAGTACCGCTGCTCTTCTTCATCGCCGACACCGGCGGCGGTCACCGGAACGCGGCCAAGGCGGTCAGCCAGGCCCTTGACCGCGCGTATCCGGGCCGGTTCGCGCCGGTGCTCTGCGATCCGCTGGGCGGCCCGGGCGCCGCGCGCTTGCTGCGCTGGGTCGTCGGCCTGTACGGGCCGACGATCCGCCGCGCCCCGTGGCTGTGGGGCGCGGCGTACCACGCGTGCGACTCGCCGCTAGCGATGGCGCTGCTGTGGCGGACCGTGCTGCGGCTCGCCAGCGCACCCGCCGCGGCCGCGGTCGCGGCGTACCGGCCGGCGGCCATCGTGTCCTTCCACCCGCTTACCGGCATGGCGGCCATTTCGGCGCGGAACCGGACCCAGCACGAGGTGCCGGTGGTATCCGTCGTCACCGACCTGGTCAGCGTGCACGCGGCCTGGCGCTCCGCCGACGTGGACCTCGTCATCGCGCCGCCCGCCAGGCCGCCGGTGACCAGGGAGTTCTGGAGCGGCCCGCCGCGGCCGGGCGAACGCGCGATCCTGCGCCGGTCGCTTGGCCTGAGCGAGCAGCGGCTCACCGTCGTGCTGACCGGCGGCGGCGAGGGCTGCGGCGGGATCGGCAGGCGTGCCGTCGCGATCCTGCGGCGGTTCGGCGACGTCGACGTGGTGGCCGTGTGCGGCCGCAACCAGCGACTGAAGTCCAGGCTTGCCCGGCTCGCACCACGGTACGGCGGCAGGCTGATCGTGCACGGGTTCACGCACGAGATGGCCGGCTTGCTGCGCTGCGCCGATCTGGTCGTCACCAAGGCCGGACCTGGGACGATCGCCGAGGCCGCCTGCTGCGGCGCGCCGCTGCTGCTGACCTCGCACCTGCCCGGGCAGGAACGGGGCAACACCGAATTCGTGACCGCCGCGGGTGCCGGCCGCCGGGTGCGCGGCGTCCGGCGGCTGCTGGCCGAAATCGGCCGGCTCCGCGCGGATCGTGCCGCGCTGGACGCGATGCGCGCGGCGTCGGCCGGCCTGGGCAGGCCGGAGGCCACGGGCGCCACCGCCGAGCTGATCGCGGCGCTGGCCCAGCCCGCACCGCAAATGGCCCGCGCATGGTGACCGAACTGCGCGTCAAGCGCCCCGCGCGCCGGCTGACCGAACGCTGGCGGCAGGAGCCGGTCGAGCCCCGCGGCACGACGCCGCTCGGGATCAGCTTCCGGCCACTGCAAGCGGCCGAACTCGGGCTGGATCCGGCGGCGGTCCTCGACACGCTGCTGGCCTACCCGTTCGAGCTGATCCGCCTCAGCGCGTACTGGAACCGGCTGGAACCAGAGGCCGGCAGCTTCCAGCCCGGCGAGCTCGACCGCCAGCTCGATGCCGCGGAACAGGCAGGCAAGCGGGTCATCGTCTGCGTGGGCGCGGTGAAGGCCTTCGGCTACCCGGAGTTCTTCGTTCCCCGGCATCACCTGCCCGAGCCGCTGCGCGAGGGCGCGCTGGTGACGCCGAAGGACCATGCCGCGCTGCTGCGGGCGGCGACCGAGCACATCACCCGCGTCGTGGCGCGGTACCGCGACCGGGCCGCGATCGTGGCGTGGCAGGTCGAGCACGAAGCGGTCGACCCGCTCGGCATGGAGCATTCGTGGCGGCTGGCCGAGGCGTTCGTCCGCGCCGAGGTCGAGGCGGTCCGCGCCGCCGACCCGGCGCGGTCGATCCTGATGAACGGCTTCCTGCCGACCTCGACGCCGGTCCGGGCGCAGCAGTGGTGGCGCACCAGGGACCAGGGCGACTCGCTGGCGGTAGCCGAACGGCTGGCCGACATCGTCGGCATCGACTTCTACCCGCGGCACGCGGTGGCCGGCGCCGGGCCGCTGACCGTCTACCTGGACGGCAGCAGGACCGGCCGGCGCCAGCGACGGCTACAGCGGCTGCTGCGCCGGGCCGCCGCGGCCGGCCAGCGGATCATGATCACCGAAGGGCAGGCCGAACCCTGGGAGGCGGTCACCACGCCGCCCAGCCCGGCAGGCCGGGTCATGTACAGCTGCCGCCCCGAGGACCTGATCGGCACGTACAGCCAGTGCATGCGCTGGCAGAACGGCCTGGCCGGCTACCCCCGGTCAATAGAGGGGTACCTGTTCTGGGGAGCGGAGTACTGGCTGCTGCGCGCGCGGCAGGGCGACCCCAGCTACCTGCGCGCCTTCTCCCGCATCCTGGACAGCGC
>DASRFJ010000083.1:0-1039 GCA_035651595.1 Streptosporangiaceae bacterium
TGTAGCGCCCACAGACGTTGTTGACATAAGCGAGAGCCCTTCCTGAAGGTGCGGGTTGCTTGACGACCCAACCTGGGGAGGGCTCTCGTGGCACATGCTAAGGCGCGTCTCAACGAGTTCGGTCGGCACCTGCTGGTGGACCGCGTCGTGGTGCACGGCTGGACGGTGGTCACCGCCGCCGAAGCGTCAGGGGTCAGCCGGGCCACGGCGTACAAGTGGGTGCGGCGCTTCGAGGCCGAAGGGGTCGCCGGCCTGGCCGACCGCAGCTCCCGGCCGCACCGCTCGCCATGGCGGACGCCAGCGCGACTGGAGCGGCGCGTGGCCAGCCTGCGCCGCCGGCACAAGCTCGGCCCTCAGCGGCTGAGCTCCCGACTGGGCCTGCCGCGTTCGACGTGCTATGCGGTGCTGCGCCGGCAGGGGTTGCACCGTCTCGACTGGCTCGACCGGCCCACCGGTCGCGTGGTGCGCCGCTACGAGCGCGAGCGACCGGGCGAACTGGTCCATGTCGACGTCAAGAAGCTCGGCCGGATTCCACCGGGCGGTGGGCACAGGGTCCACGGCCGCGCCGCTCGCCCGAGCTGGAAGCGCGGCCTCGGGTACGACTACATCCACTCCTGCGTCGACGACCACTCCCGGCTGGCCTACAGCGAGATCCTCGCCGACGAGCAGGGCGCGACCTGCGCGGCATTCCTGCTCCGTGCCGGGCAGTTCTTCGCCGGCTACGGCATTTCCGTCGAGCGGGTGATGACCGACAACGCCTTCGCCTACCGCCACTCGCGGGCCTTCCGCACCGCTCTCGCCGAGCTCGGCGCCCGACACATCCTCATCCGCCCTCACCACCCCGAGACCAACGGCAAAGTGGAGCGGTTCAACCGGACGCTGCTGGAGGAATGGGCCTACGTGCGGCCCTACACCAGCAACGCTCAGCGCGTCCGGTTGCTGCCGGCCTGGCTGCACCTGTACAACCACCACCGGACCCACACCGCCCTGGGAGGCCGCTCACCCGCGGAGCGTGTCAACAACCTCCCTGGACGCTACA
>DASRFJ010000084.1:0-18935 GCA_035651595.1 Streptosporangiaceae bacterium
GCGCCAACCCCAGCCCGCCAACCCCCGCCCGCCAACCCCAGCCCGCCAACCCCAGCCCGCCAACCCCAGTCCGCGCCTCGCTGGCCGCCCGGCGGGCCAGCGGCAGGCTCGATGGGCCACGGTTTACGTGGTGGATTTCCCCATCGTGGTAACGGGACCCCTGTTCACGAGGGTCGATCCTCCACAAAGGGGAAATCGTCCACGTTGCTGACGGGACCGCCGGTGCGCTCCTATCCCGGTAGTCGCACAGTGCACTCCAGGCACAGGCTGCTGCCGTCGCGGCGGGCCGCAGAATTTGCGCGCCGGTTGAACAATTTCGCGGCGGCCAATTCAGGCGAGGCAAATTGTGATGTACGTCTCGTGCGTAAAGCGCGCGTCGCATAGCGCGCGGGTGCCTATTCTCGTGTCCGCGCAGGTCCGGGACGTCGTGTAGCGCGCACGAACCGGTCATACCGCTTATCGAGCGGGTACGCATACAAGGTAAGGTCGGCTCATTACGTTGAGCGGAAACCTCTTCAAGAAGGCAAGGTCAGGCCGATGGTCAATGTGGACGCGGTACTGGACGATGCGGGCCTGAAGAACCCTCATGTCCGTGAGTACGTCAGGTACTGGGCTGGGGTCACCGGGGCCGCGAAGATCGAGGTCGTCAGCGCGTCCGACGACGCGCGGCTGATCGAAGAGGCGCTGGCCGAAGGGGAGCTCGAGCCAGCCGGCGAGGGCCGGTACTACTCGCGCAGCTACGCCAAGGACACGGCTCGCTCGGAGGAGCGCACGGTCGTCGCCACCAGCGACCCGAAGGACAAGGGTGTCTACAACAACTGGCGCCCGGCGCAGGAGATGCGCCCGCTGCTCGAGGAAAAGATGCGCGGCGCGTCCGCTGGCAAGACGATGTACGTGGTGCCCTACCTGATGGCGCCGCCCGGTTCGCCGCTCGAGAAGTACGCCGCGGGAGTGGAACTCACCGACACCCGCACGGTCGCGCTGCACATGATCCGCATGGCGCGCGTGGGCGTGCGGTACATCGACAACCTCGCGGATCCGGACAGCTTCGTCCGCGCCGTGCACGTGACCGGCGACCTGGAAAATCTAGGACAGGGCACACCGAACGACCAGCGGTACTTCGTCACGTTCGCCGATGAGCGCACCATCTTGCACTTCGGGTCGTCCTACGGCGGTAACGCGCTGCTCGGCAAGATCGCGCACGGCCTGCGCCAGGCCGCATACGACGGCTGGGCCTCGGGCCAGTTCCTCGCCGAGCAGTTCATGCTCATCGGCATCTCCGACAACGTGACCGGCAAGCGCTACCACATCTGCGGCGGCTTCCCGAGCGCCTCGGGCAAGACGAACCTCGCGATGATGCTCGCGCCCGACGCGCTCGGCGACCGGTACCGGGTCGACTTCTACGGCGACGACATCGCCTGGCTCCGCGTCGACCCAGAAGACGGTCAGATCTACGCGATGAACCCGGAGTTCGGCGTGTTCGGCGTCGCGAAGGACACCAACGAGGTGACCAACCCGACCGCGCTGGACTCCGTCGCGCCGGGTACGGGCGCGATCTTCACCAACGTCGCTTACAACCCCGGCACGCACGAGGTCTGGTGGGAAGGCCGCACCAAGGAGCCGCCCGCCGACGTCACCGGCTGGTACGACTGGACCGGCGTGCTGATCTCCGAGCGGACACCGGAGCAGCAGGACAAACCCTGGGCACATCCGAACAGCCGGTTCACCACCACGCTCGCCAACGTGCCCAACGTCGCGCCGGACTTCGACGAAGCCAAGGGCGTGCCGATCGACGCGATCATCTTCGGCGGCCGCACGCGCGACCGCGAGCCGCTGATCCGCGCGATCACCGATCTCGCCGAGGGGGTCTACGACGGCCTGACCCTCGGTGCCGAGGCGACGTTCGCCGCCGAAGGCGTGGACGGCCAGCTCCGCTACGACCCGATGTCGATGCGCCCGTTCATGGCCTACCCGGAAGGCGCTTACGCGGCGCACTGGCTGAACGTCATCGGCAAAGGCGCCAGCCAGCCGATCTTCGCCCATGTCAACTGGTTCCAGCGCGACCCCGAGGACGGCCACTACCTGTGGCCTGGCTACCGCGACAACCTGCGGCCGCTGCTGTGGCTGCTCCGTCTCAAGGCGGGCGAGGTCCGTGGCGTGCCGACGCCGGTCGGGATCCTTCCGGCGAAGGACGAGCTCGACCTCGACGGCTGCTCGGTCGCGACCGATGACCTCGAGGCCATCTTGACGATCGACACGCAGCGGTGGAAGCAGGAGATGCAGTACCGCGAGCAGCACCTGGCGCAGTTCGCCGACCTGCCCGAGGAAATCTGGGCGGCGCACCGGCGCGTCGCCGCGGCGCTCGACGAGGCGCAGGGTTAGGCGCCGTCAGGAGGCTAGAACGGCGAGCGTGAACAGCACGGCGTCGTACAGGAAGTGCGCGACGATCGGCCGGATCAGGCGGCGGTTCTTCTGGAATGACCTGGTGGCGAAGTATCCGAACGGAATCGTCAGCAGGAAGCCGAGCCCGTAATAGACGTGGTAGCTGGTGCGCAGCGCCAGGCTGAGCACGAGCGCGCGGCGCGGATTCCAGCCGAGTTGCTCCAGCCGGACCAGTAGGTACCCGTTGACCAGGGTCTCCTCGGCGATCGCCGTGGTCGCTGACGCCGCTATCCCGTACAGGACGTAGTACCCTGGCAGGTGCCCGACGTCCGGGGTGACGAACAGCGACTTGTCCGTCCTGATGACCGGGGTGAGCACGACGGCCATCGCCACCGCCGTGACGAAGCCGGCCGCGGCGATTCCGATCGCCGCCCGGAGGTCGATCTGCCAGCGCGGATTCGTCAGCCCGAGCACAGCGGGGCTCTGCCCGGTCCGGCTCAGCAGCAGCAACGCCAGCGGGACCACGGCGGCGACCTGGACGTAGGTGATCGTGGCGACGACCAGGTTCGCCACCTGGTTTCCGGCCACGATGACCGGAACGCGTTTCAGGGATCCAGCGCCGCCCAGGTGACTGGCGAGCGCGTCGATCGCGGCGAGCACGCCCGACGCCAGGAACGCCGCCTGGACGAACCAGGTTTCCAGCACGAGCCCTCGCCGGGACGTCGGCGTCTCGCATTCGTCTGCGGTCACAAGAGCAGCATGGCCTACCCGGATCTAACCCGCGTCAGCAGGTGCAAGTTTCATCCCTTGGGTCGCGTTTCCGCCGCTCATAGCCAGGATTGGTTGGCGAGGTCGGGGGCCGGGGTTAGCGTGCCGCGATATGCACAGCTTGAAGACGCGCGCACTCCTGCTTACGGTGGCGCTCGCCGCGATCGGCCTGGTGGCGGTGCCGCGGCCGGCGCATGCAGCACCGTCCGCCACCGGCGCCTTCGACTACGCCGAAGCGCTCCAGGATGCGATGTTCTTCTATCAGGCGCAGCGGTCCGGGCAGTTGCCGCCGGACAACGAGGTGGACTGGCGCGGCGATTCGGACCTGTCGGACGGCTCGGACAACGGCGTGAACCTGACCGGCGGGTACCACGATGCCGGGGACCTGGTGAAGTTCGGGCTGCCCGAGGCGTGGGCGATGAACATGCTGGCCTGGAGCCTGCTCGACTACCCCGCGGGCTACGCGGGCGCGGGCCAGACGCAGACCGCGCTGGAGAACCTGCGCTGGGGCGACGACTACATCGTGGCCGCCGCGACCGGTCCGGACACGTTCTACGGGCAGGTCGCCAACCCGTCGACGGACCACCAGTACTGGGGACCGGCCGAGACCAACCCGACCGTCCGGCCGTCGTCCGCGGTGACGTCCGCGTGCGCGGGCTCGGACCTGGTGGGGCAGGCGTCGGCCGCGCTGGCCGCGTCGTCGATCGTGTTCAAGACCGCGGACCCGAAGTACTCCGCCGCGCTGTTGTCCCAGGCCGAATCGCTGTTTACGTTCGCCGACACCCATCTCGGCGACTACGCGACCTGCATCACGTCCGCGCAGGGCTTCTACAACAGCTTCAGCGGCTACTGGACCCAGCTCGTCGCCGCCGAGATCTGGCTCTACAAGGCCACCGGCACGGCAAGCTGGCTGACCAAGGCAACGGCCGACTTCGCGAACATGCCGCTGGCCTCGCAGTCCACGCTGCACGAGTACAACTGGACGGTGAACTGGGACGACGACAGCTTCGCCGACTACATCTGGATGGCCCAGCTCACCGGCCAGCAGCAGTACCTCACCGACGCCGAGGACAACCTGGACTGGTGGACCACCGGGTTCAACGGAACGACGGTGTCCTACTCGCCCGGCGGCGAAGCCTTCCTGAACAACTGGGGGTCGCTGCGGTACGCGGCGAACGCCGCGTATCTCGCGCTTGAGTTCAGCAACTACCTGACCGCGAACAGCCTGGACGCGACGCGGGCCACCACGTACCACAACTTCGCCGTCCAGCAGATCAACTACATGCTGGGCCAGAACCCGAACAACATCAGCTACGAGGTCGGGTTCACCAACGGCGGCAAGAGCACCGCGTGGTCGCAGTTTCCGCACAGCTCGGGCGCGCACGACACGTGGTCCGACAACCTGACCACGCCGGCGCAGACCCGCCATCTGGACTACGGGCTGCTGGTCGGCGGCCCTGACTCGGCCAACGACCAGTACAGCGACCAGCGGGCCAACTACCAGGAGACCGAGGGCGCGCTCGACTACAACGCGCTGTTCTCCGGCGACCTCGCGGCGCTGACCGCCCAGTATGGCGGCACGCCGGTCGCCAAATTCCCGGCGCCGGAGACGCCGGACGGGCCGCAGATCTACATGCAGGCAGCGATCAACAACTCCGGGTCGAACTTCATCGAGATCAAGGCACTGGTGAACAACCAGTCCGCCTGGCCGGCCAGGCAGATGCCGGACGCGAGCTTCCGCTACTACTTCACGCTTGACCCGGGGGAGACCGCCAGCCAGATCTCGCTGTCCTCGCCGTACACCCAGTGCGAGGCGCCGACCGGGCCGTTCCAGTACTCCGGCGCTACGTACTACATCCAGGTATCGTGCGCCAACCTCGACGTCGAACCGGTCGGCGAGGCCGACTACACCAACGACGACTTCCAGGCGCAGGTGCAGTTCCGGATCACGTTCCCTTCGGCGCACAACCCCGCCGAAGACTGGTCGTTCCAGGGGATTCCGGGCACCAGCGGGGCGACCCCCGCGACGGTCAGTGACATCACCCTGTACTCGGGGAACACGCTGGTCTGGGGTGCGCCGCCGTCGTCTTCCGCTGGACCTTCCGCACCGGCTTCGCTGACAGCCGGCTCGATTACGCCGACGGGTGCCACGCTGTCGTGGACCGCGGCCAAGGCCGGCAGCAACCCGATCGCCGGGTACGACGTGTACACCTCCGCGGGAACGCTGGTGGGCACGACGACCTCGACGTCGTACGCGCTGACCGGGCTGCAAGCCAGCCGCACCTCGCCGTACGGGTACTACGTGACGGCCGTGGACAGCCAGGGCTATGCCTCCGCGGCGTCGAACATCGCGCAGTTCATCACGTCTTCGAGCACAGCGCTCACGGCGGCCGGCTACGCGCTGCCGCCGTCCGAGCCGGGCACGCCCACCCTTTCCTCGGGCGGCACGACGCTGACCTGGTCGCCGTCGGTCGCGGGGTCCGCGGCGGTCGCCGGTTACCGCGTCTATGAGCTGGCGCCGTCCGCCGGGCTGGTGGCCACGACCACCGCGGCCACGTACACGCTGTCCGGATTGACCGCCGGGACGGCGTACGCGTACGTGGTCGAGGCCGTGGACGCTCAGGGCAGGACATCGGGATTCGCCGCGCCGGCCACGTTCTACACCGGCGGGCCTGCCGTCGGACCCACGCCTACCCCAACGCCCACCCCCACACCTACGCCTACGCCGACTCCCACCCCGACCCCGACTCCCACGCCGTCTTCTCCGCCGGGGCCGCTCGCCTGCTCGGCCGTCTACTCGCTGGTCAACTCGTGGAGCGGCGGGTTCCAGGCGCAGGTGGTGCTGACGAACACGGGCACCGGCCCGATCAATCCATGGACGCTCACCTGGACCTTCCCCGGCGACCAGCAGATCTCCTCGCTCTGGAACGCGAGCGTCGCGCAGTCCGGCGAGCAGGTCACCGCGACCGCCGAGTCCTACAACTCGACGATCGCGCCATCCGGATCGGTCACGATCGGCTTCACCGGGACGTACAAGAACAGCAACGCTTCCCCCGCCAGCTTCGCGGTGAACGGCACCGCGTGCGGCACCTAGCCGGTGTGCTGGCCCGTTTGCTGGCTCGTCGCGCAGTCCGTCGCGGCACGGACGAACTCGGCGAGGTGCCGCCCGCGAGCCTGGGCCGGCCAGATGAGCGCGATCGTGTACGGGCTGGCGTCGGCCACGGGCCGGTAGACAATGTCGGGCCGCTGGTTGTGCGCCGCCAGTGATTCGGGCAGCAGGGCGATCGCCTGGCCGAGGGCGACGACCTCCAGCAGCTGCGAGGTGTCGTACACGACCGGGCCGTCCGGCAGCACGGGGTCGCCGCCGGTACGGTCCCGGCCGCTCCAGTAGACGCGCGATTCGTAGGGCGCGTTGGCCCGGTGCGGCATGGGATAGCCGACCAGGTCGCCGCAGTGCAGCGGGTCACGCATCGCGAGCGCGTGCCCGGCCGGCAGCGCGGCGACCCGCGGCTCGGACACCAGCGGCTCCTCGGCCAGGCCGGGGCGTCCGTGTGGCGGGCCGATCAGCGCCATGTCGGCCCGGCCGGTGCGGACCATTTCTGCTTGCTCGCCGTACCCGCTGACCAGGGCCTCGACCTCCGCCAGTTCGTGCCGCGGGTCGGCGGCGGCCTTGTAGGCGTCGATCAGCCGCTGGAGCAGGGCGGACGCCGGGCCCGGTTTGGCGGTGATCACCAGTCTGGGTTGCGTGCGCGCCGCCTGCCTGGCGCGGCTCGCGGCCGCGCTCACCGCGTCGAGCACGATCCGCGCATCCGCCAGCAGGGACCGCCCCGCCGAGGTCAGCTCGACGCCGTGATGATCGCGGTTGAACAGCCGGACGTCAAGGCGCCGTTCCAGCTGGCTGATCGCCCGGGACAGCGGCGGCTGCGCGATCCCGAGCCGGCGCGCGGCGGCGGAGAAACTGAGTTCCTCGGCCACCGCCTGGAAGTAGCGGAGCTCGCGTACCTCGATCTCTGCGGTCATACCTTCAGGGTATAACCCCCGACCTAGCTGGTCTTTCCGGTTTCCGCGCGGGCCTGGTGGCATGGAAGCATGCCCGAGCTAAGCCCCCGCCGCCGGTTCCTTGTGCTCGCGATCTGCTGCGCGAGCATCCTCGTCGTGGTGATGGACATCTCGATCGTCAACGTCGCGCTGCCCGCGATCCATCATGCCCTGCACGCCTCGGAGTCGGGCCTGCAGTGGACGGTCGACGCGTACACGCTGGTGCTGGCCAGCTTCCTGGTGCTGGCCGGGTCGACCGCCGACCGGGTGGGACGGCGGCGCGTCTTCCAGATCGGCCTTGCCGCCTTCGGGATCGGCTCGCTGCTGTGCGGCCTGGCGCCGGGCATCGGCTGGCTGATCGCGGCGCGCGTGCTCCAGGCCGCCGGCGGCACGATGCTGAACCCGGTAGCGATGGCGATCGTCGCCAACACGTTCCCCGAGCCGGCCGAGCGGGCGAAGGCGATCGGCGTGTTCGGCTCCGTGTCCGGCCTGGCGCTGGCGCTCGGCCCGATCCTCGGCGGTGCCCTGGTCGACGGCCTTGGCTGGCGCGCCATCTTCTATGTGAACGTGCCGATCCTCGCCGCGGCGATCGTGTGCACCGCGCTGTTCGTGCCGGAGTCCCGCGCGCCGCGGGCGCGCCGGTTCGACCCGGTGGGCCAGCTGCTGATGATCCTGGTGCTGGGCAGCGTCGTCTACGCGATCATCGAGTCCAGGCCGCTTGGCTGGACCTCGCCGGTAATCCTCGGCCTGCTCGCGGTCGCGGTACTTGGCGCGCTGGGCATCCTGCGGTACGAACCGCGCCGCGCCGATCCGCTGCTCGAGCTGCGCTTGTTCCGCAGCGTGCCGTTCAGCGGCGCGATCGTCATGGCGCTGATGGCCTTGTGCGCGTTCGGCGCGTTCCTGTTCGTGACGACCCAATATCTTCAGAACGTCCGCGCCTTTCCGGCGCTCACGGCCGGGCTGTGTCTTCTCCCGGTCGGCGTGCTGGTCGTGGTCTTGTCCCCGCGCACCGGCCGTCTGGTCGCGACCCGCGGTCCTCGCGTGCCGCTGGTCATCTCCGGCGTCGCACTGGCGCTGGGCGGCGCTGTGTCGCTCTGGCTCGGACCGGACACGCCGCTGCCTGTCGTGCTCGGGAGCTACCTGCCGTTCGGAGTATTTCTTGGCATGGTCAACCCGCCGATCACCAACACCGCCGTCGCCGGCATGCCCCGCTCGATGGCCGGGGTGGCCGCGTCGCTCGCCTCGACCGGCCGGCAGACCGGCACCACGCTCGGCGTCGCGGTTTCCGGCACGATCGTGGGTGCGGCGCTGGCACCCGGCGGGGCCGCGTTCACCGGCGCGGCGCACGGCGTGTGGTGGCTGACACTCGGCCTCGGCGTCGGCATCGCGCTGCTCGGGCTGGTCAGCACCGGGCGCTGGGCCGCCGCCAGCAACCGAGGCCTATGAGCCTGCCGCTCAAGTTGTGCCCGAAAGGGCACAACTTGAGCGTGCTGATGCCAGGCGCCAGACGCCGTAGCGGATAACTGCTGGTCCTGATCCCCTCCCGCGGGGCACGGGTTGTTGAGGATCTGGCGGAAGTTGTTGATCAATTGGTGGCTCGTCCCGCCGCCGCCGAAGACGAGGTAGCTAAGGCTCAGCAGCGATCCGTACTGCGCGTTGCGGCCGAAGTTCGTCGTTGCGCCCGGCAGGACGTTGCCGAATCCCCACCTGCAGCCGACATCGTCCAGCGGGTTATGGTCGCTGTTCTGGAACGCGCTGAAGAACGGATAGAAGGCGGCCGGCGTGCCCTTGTCGGTCGTCGGGATCAGGGTGCAGCCCGCTCCCGTGGTGCGGTTGCAGCCGGGTTCGATTCTCGGCAGGTTCGCTTCGAGGGCGACACGGGAGTAGTTGACCCGGTCACCTGGTCCGGTGCGCGGGCTGGAGAACAAGACCGTCTGCGGGTGCAAGAGCGTATTGCCGTCCGGCCAGACGGGCTGGTAACTGAGGCTGTCGAAGCCGGTGTTGGTATCGGTACAGCCGTTGATATGGATGCGCATCGCCTCGGTACCCGGGAAGCAGAAATCGTCGTCACTGTCGGTCGGCGAGGCGTTGCTGCCGAATCCTTCGGTGTTGCCCGCGGGGCAGGTAACGGGGTTGCCGCTGGGGTCGAGCCCGAACGGGGTAGCCGGGATGGGGTTGGGGCCCTCGCAGTTCTCGAAGTGCCCGATCTCGCTGGTGAAGGAGATGTTGTAGGAGTGCGCTGACCAGATGACCCGGGTCTGCTCCGACGAGGTCGAGTACATCGGGTGGAAGTTGTACGGAAGGTTGACGCAGCTGGTGCCGGTCGGGTCGTACTGAACCTGGCCGAACCCGTTGGCCGCGCTCGCGGTCATGGATCCCGTCTGGCCGGTCGTGTGGTCGCGGATGACGGCGCGCAGCCCGTTCGGCGTGTCACCCAGCGAAACGCTCAGGTTGTCGCCGGAGTTCATCAGCAGGTCCCGGTTCAGGTCCGGCGTGAACGTGGCGGTCGTGGAATCCACCGGGTTGGCCGGGGCCGTGGGGTGGCCGTCCTTGGTGAGGAACGCGAAGTTGAAGTACTCGATGCTGCCGACCTTGGCCACGCACGTGGAGTTCAGTGTGGTCCCGGCCACCGGGTCTTCGGCCAGGCTGAAGATGTTCATCGCGGCACACCACCTGGTCGGGTCGCAGCCGCTTGCGCCGGTCGCGACCTGCCAGGTCGGCCACGGAACCCATCCCGGCGGGTACAGCTGGAGTTCCAGGAACGCGGTGCCCGGATGCTTGGGCGAGACCGCCGGGTCGACGATGTTGCTGTCGCTGTCCGGCGTGCACGTGGACACCTGCTCCGGATAGGACTGCGTGGCACACAAGGCCATGCCGAACCAGATCGAGCCGTCAAGCTGGAACTCGTAAGACTTGCCGGGCGTATTCGGGTTGACCGGGGAGGGATCGCGCGGAAGCCGCAGCGAGTACGTCATGTGATTGCCCGAACCCGGGACATTGGAGTAGAAGAGCGCGGACGGCTCGTCGTGACCGACGTACTCCGATCCGAAGACCTCCGAAGAATTAGCCACCTCAGCGCACAAGGCGCTGTATTCGCAGTTGACCGCCGCGTGCTGGGGCGGGCTCGCCGCCGCCGCTGCGGGCGCCACGGCGCCGAGGTTAGCCGCCGCCGCGGTGGCGCCGGCCAGCAGCACGGCTATCGGGATGGCGATCACTCGTCTGACCTTCATTGCCCACGCTCCCTGCGAGCCGGTCACCGGCTGGGCATGTCCCAGCACCACAGCGTGCCGAGCTTCGAGCGGAGCGTAACACCGGACCATTGCGCCCCGGAGGACCCAAATTTGCGGTAATAGTGCGATTGGAACGCCGCGCGCGTAGACAGCGCGGATGCGGTGCAGCGCTTCGGGGTCCGCTATCGGGTCGCCGTCCACCACGAGGATGTCCGCGTCGAACCCTGGCGCGATGCGCCCCTTCCGGTCGCTCAGCCCGCACGCCGCGGCGTTGCCGGAAGTGACGGCGCGCAGCGCTTCCGCCTGGCTGGCGCCGAGCGCGCGCAGCGCGGCCGGAGCACGCCGGACAGCGTCGTGCGGTTTGGCGGTCGAGATGCCGGCATCACTGGCGAACGCCGCGATCGCACCGGCCTGGTACAGCCGTCGTGTGGCCGCGACGATGCCTGGCATGCGAGCGGCGACCTCGGGATTGGCCGCGAACAATGTGAACGGGGGATCCGAGCCGATGCCCATGGTGAGCCCGGCGACGATCCGCCGGTCAGCGATCAACCGGATCAGGTCCTCGGGTGCCTCGATCCCGTCCTCGGTCCAGAACGTCACGTGCTCGATCCCGTCCGTGCCCGCCGCCACCGTGTCCGCGATCGCGCCGGTGGCGTGCGCGTGCATCGTCACCGCGAGCCCCAGCCGGTGCGCCTCCTCGGTGACCGCACGCAGTACTTCTACCGGGAACTGGGGTGCGTGCCGGTCTGTCCCTGGGGTCATCGTCCCCCCGCTGGCCATGACCTTGATGACGTCCACCCCGCGTTCGGCATGCTCGCGCACCGCGGACCGGACGGCATCCGCGGTCGGCTCGACACCGCCGCCGAGGAAGAAGCAGTGCCCGCGCGGCGTCGTGATCGGCGGCCCGGACGCGATGATCGTCGGCAGGCCAGGCTGGCCGCGCAGTCCCAGCGACAGGTAGTCGCGATCGCCGAGGTCCCGGACGGTGGTGACCCCGCCGCGCAGCGCGTCCCGCGCGGCCCGGGTCATCGACTCGATGACCTCCGCGTCCGAACGCACGCTGAGCGCGCCGACCGGATCGTGCGTCGCGTCGAACGCCAGGTGGACATGAGTGTCAATCAGCCCGGGAAGCAGTGTCGCCCCCGCATAGTCCACGATGCTGGCGCCGTCGGGCGCCTCGCGGCCGGACGTGACGGCGACGATCCCCGCGCCATCGATCATCACCGCCGGGTCGGGTGCCAAAGCAGAGCCGGTCCCGTCGAACAGCCACCCCGCTCGCAGCACGGTCACCGCAGCCATGCAGATCATCATCGGCCCGCGGACGGCGTTTGTCAGCGTGGCGCGGCTATGGAGAAATCCCCTCGCAGCGCGTATCGTGTCGATGTATCAACTCGATATATCGGACCGACGGTTCGCCGTAGTCCGGCTGACCCCAGGAGGCAGCGAGGGTGTCCAGCGCGCAGTTGTACGACACGATCGGAACCACCTACACGGTGACGCGGCGCACCGAGCCGCGGATCGCGTCACGGGTCTGGGCCGCGCTCGGCGACGCGCGGACGGTGGTGAATGTCGGGGCTGGCACCGGTTCTTACGAGCCCCCCGACCGCGAGGTCACCGCGGTGGAACCGTCGGCGGTCATGCGGGCGCAGCGTCCGGCGGGCGCGGCGCCGTGCGTGATCGCCACCGCGGAGAGCCTTCCGTTCGAGGACCAGTCCTTCGATGCCGCGATGGCATTCAGCACCCTGCATCACTGGCAGGACCCGATCGCGGGACTGCGCGAGATGCGGCGCGTGGCTCGTCGCGTGGTGGTATTCACGATCGACATCGGATGGCGTCACCGGTTCTGGCTCACTCGCGACTACCTGCCTGAGGTCGCGGACCTGCTCGCCGGGCGGCCTTCGCTGACGGAGCTGACCGGCGCGATCGGTGCCCGCGCTGAGCCGGTGCCGATCCCGTGGGACTGCGTTGACGGCTTCTTCGAGGCCTACTGGCGCCGGCCCGCGGCGTACCTGGACGACCAGGTCCGTCGCGGAATGTCGGTGTGGCCCAGGATCGGACCGTCGGCCGAGCAGCGGGCCATGCGCAGCCTCCGCGATGACCTTGCCTCGGGCCGGTGGGCCGAACGCAACCGCGACCTCGTCGCGCTGGAGGAGGCAGAGCTTGGCCTTCGGCTGCTGGTGGCCTGAACCCGCGCCCCCTCGTGGCATGCTTGAGAGCGCCCGGGCCACCGCTGAGCCGATAGGAGCGCGATGCCTCCCCGATTCCAGCTCGTCATCGACTGCAAGGACCCCGAGCTACTCGCCCGCTTCTGGGCGGAGGCCCTGGGCTACGTGCTCGAACCGCCCCCGGCCGGCTTCGCTACCTGGGACGACTGGCGGCGTGAGGTCGGGCTTCCCGACGACGAGCTGGGAACCGGCACGGACAGCATCGTCGATCCCCGCGGTGCGGGCCCCCGCATCTGGTTCCACGCGCTGCCGGACGCCAAAGTGGTCAAGAACCGTCTCCATCTCGACGTCCACGCCAGCGGCGGCACCAGCACGACCGACCGTTCGGTTCCGCTGGCCACGCGCATCCAGCGAGTCGACGCCGAAGCCAAGCGCCTGGCCGATCTCGGTGCCACGATCACCGGACCGCTAACCGCCGAGGGCCTCGATCACTACGCGATGGGGATGAAGGATCCCGAAGGCAACGAGTTCGACATCAACTGACCCTCTCGCCCGCCGCCCGCGCCGCACCCTCCGCCCGCCCGCCGCCCGCGCCGCACCCCACGTACGCCCGCCGCTCGCCGCGTGCGCCCGCCGCACCCTCCGCGCGCCCGCCGCCCGCGCAAACCGGATATATCCGGTTTGTCATGGCATGGCCTTGCTCTATCGCCGGTCATACCGTCCCCGGGGGCGCTCCGGAATGATTGCGGACACTTACCCCCCCAGATTGGGGGGGTAAGCCATCGTCACCCGGAGGGTGGTCGCATCCGCGAGAAGATTTTGTTTGCGCTGGTCAGGAGACCGCTCGGGTCAATCTTCTTGGTCAGTGTCCGCAATGATGGGGCGCGCCCTGCGGCGCGCCCGAAGTAACACTAAATATCCGGATATGGGGCGCGGGCTGGACGCCGCAGCCTGGCCGACCGCGACCGGGGACGGGCCGCAACCGGGCGGGGCCGCGAGCGGGCCGGGCCTGGGGCGCGCGTGAGCACAGGAGCCTCAGCTCTCTCGCGAAAAGTCGTCCAGGGCTAGATTTACGATGCTTTGTAGTACTACGTTATGTAGAGGGGGACGGAAACCACCGCCGGAGGCGGATTGTGGCTCTCGTGACGACATCCCGGCGCACCGGCACCGGCCCAAGCCCGAGCCCAAGCACAGGTCGAAGCCCAAGCGCAAGCACAGGCATAAGCCCAGGCACCGGGGACATGCTGCGCCGACGGTGCGAGGATCTGGTGGCCGCCGAACTCAGCAGGCTGGCCAGGCGCGTGCCCGTGCTCCGTCCCGGGCAACTGACGCATGTGGAAGCGGCTCTCGGCCGGGTCCTCGGCGAGCTGGTGCTGGACCGTGCCCACGCCGTTCGCGGCGACCAGCTGGCCGCGTTGTTCGATCTGGCGGACCGCTGATGGATGCCTGGGCCGAGCGCGGTGCCTGCCGGGAGCCCGGCATCGATCCGGAGTTGTTCTTCCCCGTGAGCGAATCGGCCCCGCAGGTGGCGGCGGCCAAGGTGGTCTGCGCTCGCTGCCCGGTGGTGGCACGGTGCCTGGACTGGGCGCTGCGGGCCGGGGAACCCGTCGGCATCTGGGGCGGCACGACGCCGGAAGAACGCCGGCGCGCACGGCTACTCCTTAATGGCGCCCTCGCCGGTACGCAGGATGTACTTCTGGAACACGAAGAACACGATCGCCACCGGAACCGTCATCGCCATCGCGGCGGCTAGCTGCAGCGGGTACTGCGTCCCGGCGCCGAGCTGCCCGCTGACCAGGCGCCCGACGCCGGTGGTCAGCGTGTCCAGCGACGGCGACTGATGCGCGACCAGGATCATGGAGAAGTTGTTCCACGAGCCCTGGAACGACAAGATCATCAGCGTGATCAAGGCCGGCCGCGCCATCGGCAGCACCACGGACCAGTAGGTGCGGAAGATCCCGGCCCCGTCGATCCGCGCGGCCTCCTCGATGCTCGGGTGCACGGACAGGAAGAACTGCCGCATGATGAACACCCCGGCCGCGTCGGTCAGCAGCGGGAGGATCATCCCCGGATAGGTGTTGTAGATGTTGAGCTGCTTGAGGATGAGGAACGTCGGGATCAGCAGCACGACGCCGGGTACCGCCATCACCGCGATGATCGCGGAGAACACCGCGCCGCGGCCGCGGAAGCGCAGCCGGGCCAGGGCGTAGCCGGCCATCGAGTCGAACAGCACCCGGCCGCCCGTGACGAACACGACCACGATCACCGAGTTCGTCAGCCACCGCGCGAAGTCCTGCTGGCCCAGTTCGGAGAACGCGTGCAGCACCCAGTGCGTCGGGACCGGGCTCAGCGGGTGGGCGGTCGCGTCGGCGTCGGTCTTGAACGCGGTGCCGACATCCAGCAGGAACGGGTAGATGTAGATCACCGCGAACACGACAAGTACCGCATACAGTGCTATTTTGTTCGCTCGCGGGCGGGGCGCTTTGGAGGCGATGCCTTCCCTCCTCGCTCGTCGCTGGCGCTCCTCGCTCGTCAGTCCAGGCATCGCCGCGCCCCTGGCTTCGCGAACGGCGCGCCCCTGGCTTCGCTCACTGGGCCCCCCGCCGGTCCGACACAACCAACCGCTGGGCGATCGTGAGCACGACGATGATCGCGAACAGGATGAACGCGATGGCCGCGCCCTGCCCCCACTGCTGGTTGCCGAACGACGTGAGGTACGACAGATAGGCCGGAGTCAGCGTCGTGCCAGCGGGGTTGCCCTGGCTCATCAGGTAGATCTGGTCGAAGACCTGCCACGTGCTGATCAATCCCAGGGTCAGCACGAGGAACAGCGCCGGCCGCAGCAGAGGCAACGTGACGGAACGGAACCGCTGCCAGGAGTTCGCGCCGTCCATGGTCGCGGCCTCGTCCAGGTCTGCGGGGATGGCGTAAATGGCCGGCAGGAAGATCAGCATGAACGTGCCGCTGGTCGTCCACACGGCCAGCGTCATGATCGCGATCATCGCGACGCTCGGCCCGGCCAGCCACTCCCACCAGGACAGGCCGAGGAAGCCGTGGTTCGCCAGCGCGCCCGGCGCATGACCAACGCCCAGCCCGGACAGCACCAGGTGGATCACGCCGTTCGGGTCGTTGAACCAGTTCGGCCCGTGCAGGCCGAGATCACCCAGGACAGCGTTCACCACCCCCGTGCTGCCGAACACATACAGGAACAGGATCGAGACCGCGACCGAGCTGGTGATCGACGGGAAGTAGTACGCGGTGCGGAAGAACCCGCGCCCGGCCAGCCGCCGCCGGCTCACCACGAGCGCCAGCCCGAGCGCGAGCGCGGTCTGCACCGGGACGACAAGAAGCACGTAGTACACGTTGTTCCGCAGGCTCTCGCCGAGCTGCTGCTGGGGCAGGCCCGGGGTGCTCAGCAGCGCCCGGTAGTTGGCCGGCCCGGTGCTGTGCACACCGGACGCGAACGGGCTGCCGATGCCGGTCCAGTCGCTGACGCTCACCCACGCCGCCATCAGGATCGGGGCGACGAGGAACACCGCCAGCAGCACGATGACCGGCGCGGACATCAGCCAGCCGGCGGCGGTCTCCCGCCGCCGCTGGCTGAGGATGAGGTTCACTTGTTCTGGTCGACGACGGCCTGCAGGTTCTGCTGCGCGGTCTTCAGGATCGTGGCAGGGTTGGCGCTGGGCAACTGCGCCAGCGCGGAGTCGAACGCGCTCAGGGCCTGCGTGGCGCCGGCGATCGCGATGTCCGGGTGCGCGTAGGGCAGCTCCTGCACGAATGTCGAGTACTGCGGGAACGCCTGCACGTACTGCTGCTGCGCGGACTGCAGCGACGGGATCACCCCGAACGCCTTGGCGAACGTCATCTCCTGCTGCGGCGTGGTGAGGAACTTGACGAATTCGATGGCCCCGGCAAGGTTCCTCGACTGCTTCGGCACGCCCCAGCAGTTCGTGAACGACAGCGTGGCATGCGTGCCGGACGGCCCGGCCGGCAGCGGGTAGACCTTGAACTTGATATTCGGGTAGTCACTTTGGATCTCGCCGTTTTCCCAGTTCCCGATGATGTCCATGGCCGCCTTATTTTCTCCGAACGCCTGTCCGCTGAACCCGGCGTTAAGCTGCGACGGCAACTTCATGGCCCCCTGGGTGAGCATCGACTTCAGGAACGTGAGGGCCCGGACGTTCTGCGGACTGTCGATCTGGACCTGAGTCCCGGCCGCATTGGTCACGGTGCCGCCGTTCTGGTAGAAGAACTCGTCCATGCCGGAGTGGGTCTGGTCGATGACCAGCCCGACGCGGCCGCCGGTGGTGAGCTTCTTCGCGTCGGCCTGGAGCTGGCTCCAGGTGGCCGGCGGAGCACCCAGGCCGGCTTGGGTCCAGTCCGCGGTGTTGACGTAGAGGGCGAGGGTGGAGGCGTCCTTCGGATCGCAGGTGAACGTGCTCTTGTACGTGAACGCCTGCTGGAGCGCGGGGGAGAAGCCGTTCGCGGACGGGAGGTTCGGCGGGTAGGGGTCGAGCACGCCGTCCTTGGCGTAGTTCTGGAACGTCAGCGGATCCAGGTAGAAGACGTCCGGCGGCTGCCCGCCGGCGAAGCCCTGCGCCACCTGCTGGGTGAGGTTGGACGCGGGGATGACCTGCACCGGGATGCCGCTCTGCTTCGTGAACGCCTTCGCCGCCGCCTCGACCGCGTTGGTCTCCGCGGTGCCGCTCGACCCGAACATCAGCGTCAGCTGTGTCTTGCTGGCCTTCGCGGTACTGGCCGGGGTAGCGCTGTTGCCGGAGCTGAAGCCGTTGCTTGATGAGCACGCGGTGGTCAGCGTCACCAGTCCCGCCGCCAGCGCGGTCAGCGCCGTGAGGGTGGCTTTTCTATTCATTTGTACCTCTTTTCGCAGTGTTCAGGCCGAAGCGCGCACGACGAGGCGTGGCTCGAGGAGCACGCGGTCGTAGGGGGAGGAGCGCCGTCCCGGCGCGAGGAGCTTGCCGAGTGCGGCCAGGCACGCGGCGGCCACCTCGTCCAGCGGCTGGGCCACGGTGGTGAGGCCGACCGCCGCCGCGGCGCTCGTGTCGTCGAAGCCGATCACCGCGGCGTCCCGGCCCGGCACCAGACCGCGCGAGGTGAGCTCGGTCCACGCGCCGAGCGCGATCGTGTCGCTGACGCAGACGAACGCGGTCGGTGGCTCCGGGCCGTCGAGCAGGTTCGCGCAAGCCGCGCGGCCTTGGGCCAGCTCGTCCTCCATCCGGCAATGCGGCTGCGGTGGCAGGCCGTTGCTTTCGCAAGCCTTGGCCCAGCCGGCCTGGCGGTCGTCGCCGACGTCTGAGCCTTCCGGCCAGCCGAGGAAGGCGATCCGTTGATGGCCCGCGGCGATCAGGTGCTCGGTGGCGACGCGTTCCCCGTGGGCGCCGTCCACATCCACCCAGGGATGGCTGACGTTGCTGCCCCACGGCCGGCCGAACGTCACGAACGGCACGTGCTTGCGGCGCAGCCACGACGTGCGGCGGTCGCCGGAATGCGTGCCGGTCAGCACGAACGCGTCGAGCGTGTAGTCGCTGAGCAGCTGGTCGTACGCGCCGATCTCCTCGTTGTCGTCGGTCGCGGTGAACAGCAGGATTCGGTAGCCGGACTTCTGCGCCTGCCGGGTGAGCGCGTGCAGGAACGCGTTGTGCAGCTCGCCGTGCCACTCGCCGGGCGCCGGGATGATGACCGCGATGAGGTGCGACCGCCGGGTCCGCAGCATCTGCGCGGCCTTCAGCGGCCGGTAGCCGGTCTGGGCGATGACCTCCTCGACGCGCTTGCGGGTCTGCTCCCGGACCAGGTGCGGCGCGTTGATCACGTTCGAGACCGTCTGGTGGGACACGGCCGCGGCGCGCGCCACGGAAGCCAGCGTGGGCCGCTCCTTCGCCGACCCGGCCCTAGACCTCTCGCCCGAGCTGGACCCCGACCCCGCGCCGCGCCGCGATCCGTCCGCCATGTCGCTCCCGATCCTATTTGATCGATAAATTTTAACGTGCTATTTGATCGTTAAAAATTAATGTTAGGATGTCCGCGATGTGGCGGTTTTGTCAAGCCCCTGGGGAGGCTAGTGTCAGCGCTTGATCAGCCGTGGCTGCACGAACTCGTGACCGTGCTGAGCGCGCCCACCGTCGTGCTGAGCGAACCGAGTGGCCAGATCCGCGCCGACGGCGCCCAGGGTGTGCTGCACGCCGACATCCGCGTGCTGTCCCAGGCGGTGCTCACCGTCGGCGGCGCCGAGCCCGCCCCGGTGGGCAACGGGCTCGCCGGCGCGCGAACGGCCTCGTTCACCGGCGTCGCACGGCAGCTCGGCGAGGCCAGCATCGTGGACCCGACGGTT